>NZ_JBFAAB010000004.1:127046-370539 GCF_040639505.1 Nocardia sp. NPDC023852 | reverse complement strand
TCTTTTCTCCGACAGTGGTCTGCTCGAAGCCATCGCGCATCACATCCGTTCCTCACCAGGAGATTCCAGTGTTGCGCTGACCCATTGAGACCAAGGGCATGAGCGGATGTCGGTATCCGAACTCAGCTTCAACCGATGCTGCACCTACCCGACTGATCCGGTGCCAGCGTGGTGCCACCGGATCGACGAGCCGCTGTCGCACACTACGAATGTCGATCTCTGACCCCCGGGCAGTCGCTCTGCCGAGAAGGAGCCGTTCGATGAAGAGATTGTGCGCGACCCTCACCAGCGTTGCCGCTGTCCTCATCGCTGTGACGCTATCCTCCGCCGCTCCAGCGCACGCGGATGAGTCTCCCGAGACAATCGTTGGATCTTCGTCCCGGTCGCAGGAGTGGTGTTGGGGTGTACCCCACATGTGGGACTCGCGGCGATATGTGGCCGTGTTCTCGCGTTGTCAGGTGGCGTCGGTGGCGAGGTGTTCCGGCAAGTCAAGGTGAGAGTGGTCGCAGAGCTATGCCGGAGGAGTAGCTCGGCAGCGACATCACTCGACTCTCCCCTGCCGCAGTAGGAACCGCTGTACCTTGCCGCTGGGCGTCTTCGGCAGGTTGGGCACGAAGTGGACCTTGCGCGGGTAGGCGTGCGCGGCGAACTTCTCCTTTACCAGGCCTTGCAGCTCGGCTTCCACATCGGCGCCCCCCGCGGTTCCGTCACGCAGCACTACGAACGCCTCCAGCACCTCACCGCGCAGCTCGTCCGGCATGCCGACCACTGCCGCCTCGGCCACCTGCTCATGTAGCACGAGCACGCTCTCCACCTCGAACGGGCCGATGCGATAACCCGCCATGATGATCACATCGTCGTCGCGGGCGGAGAAGCGGAAGAAGCCGTCCGCGTCCTGCGAGCCTGCATCACCGGTCAGGTACCAGCGGCCATCGGCGGTGTAGCGCTGTGCGGTGCGTTCCGGGGCGTCGAGGTAGCCGAGGAACCACAGCAGCGGGCTGTGCTGCGTGTCGATCGCGACCCGGCCCAGCTCACCGGTGGAGGCGATGGTATCGGCGTCGTCGGCGAGCACCGCGCAGGACCAGCCCGGCAGTGAACGGCCCATCGAGCCCGCGGGCGCGCCGGTGTCGAGTGCTTCGTGCCAGGCGTCGCAGATGACCATGCCGTGCTCGGTCTGGCCGTAGTGGTCGCGCACCGCGACGCCCAGGTACTCCGCCGACCAAGCGACGACCTCGGGTGTCAGTGGCTCGCCCGCCGACGACGCGCGGCGCAGCTTCGAGGGCACCGACGGCAACGTGGTGCCGGCTGCGCGCAGCGCTCGGTACACCGTCGGGGCGGCAGCGAAATTGGTGACTCCGAACTTCTCCAGCACCTGCCAGGTCAGCGCGGCGGAGAAGCCCGCGTGCAGCAGGATGCTGCGAATTCCGGTGGCCAGCGGGCCGAGGATGGCGTAGTAGAGGCCGTAGGCCCAGCCCGGGTCCGCGGCGTTCCAGAACACGTCGTCGGCCCGGACATCGAGCGCGAACTCCTGGTACGCGTGAAAGGACGCGAGCGCACGCAGCGGAATCGGAACACCTTTGGGCGTGCCGGTGGTGCCGCTGGTGAAGAGCTGGACGAGCAGTCCGTCACCGCCGACCGCGACGGGCGTGGCGTCCGGGTGGGTGGCCGAAGAGGTGTCGAGCAGGTCGGCCATGCGCAGTGCGCCCTCCGGGGCATCCGCGCCGGTAACGATCAGCCGCCACGGCGGGTCGGCGGGCAGATCCGGGCCGGGGGCCAGCTTCGGCGCCTGGTCGGTGTCGGCGATGACGATCGAGGCGCCGGCAGCTGAAAGCCGCAAGGCGATGGCGGGCGGTGCGAACGCGGTGAACAGCGGGACGTGCACCGCGCCACGGCGCCAGATGCCGAGCAGCGCGACGACCAAGTCCTTCGACTTCGCCATCAGCGTGGCGACCCGGTCTCCCCGGCGCACGCCGAGCTCGCCGAGTGCGGCGGCGAACCGGGCCGAGCGTTCGCGCAGCTCACCGTAGGTGAGGTCGGCCGAGGACAGGTCGGCCTCGATGATGGTGAAGGCGACCCGGTCCGCCGGGTGCCGATCGCACAGTAGATTCGCCGCCGCCGCGTCGCTCCGGTCGTAACAATCCAGCAGGTCGCGCACCCGCAGATTCAGATCGGTGCCCATCTCGCGTCTCCTCTTTCCGTGATCCGGCACAACCCGGGTGTGCAATTAGGATGTGGGTCACATCGAGTTCGCCACTACCCCCGAAAAGGGGTGAGTCCAGTTGACCCACACCGCACTGCTGCGTCCCCGCGACGGCGACGCGTTGCGTGCCGAGATCCGCTGGGTAGCGAGCGAGGCCGGAGTGCCGGTGGTGTTCGGCGGCGAAGTGCATGGTGATGCGCTGGTGCTGTCGGAATTCGTCGGCACGATGACCAACGGGCTGCGCGGATTGTCCGTGTTGCGTACGTCGGGCCTGGGCGGGCGCGTGATGGATTCGGGGCGTCCCGCCTCGGTCGCGGATTACCGCAACGCCTCCTCGATCACCCACCACTACGACGGCCCGGTCACCGGCGAGGGCATCCGCTCCGTACTCGCTGTCCCGGTGGTCGTGGACAGGCGATCCCGCGTGGTGCTCTACGCCGCGACCAGGGGTGCCAGTCCGTTGGGTGATCGCACCGCGGACCTCGTCGTCCGAGCCGGTCGGCGCCTGGCCACCGAGATCACCCTCCGCGACGAGGTCGATCGACGCTTGCGCCTGCTGGAGCTGACCACCCCGTCGGCCGGGACGGCACCCGCGGTCACCGAGGAACTCCGCGACATCCACGCCGAACTCCGTGGCGTGGCGCGCTCCGCCGAGGACGACCGATTGCGGGGGCGCCTGCACGCGGTCTGCGAACGACTCGCCCGCGTCCTGGTCGGCGAACCGGCTCCGGACAGCCCGAAACTGTCCCGCCGCGAACTCGACGTGCTGTCCCAGGTCGCGCTCGGATGCACGAACCTGGAAGCGGCACAACGTCTCTCGCTCGGGCCGGAGACCGTCAAGAGTTACTTGCGAAACGCGATGGTCAAGCTCGACGCCCACTCCCGCCATGAGGCGGTCGTGGCGGCCCGGCGCCACGGACTTCTACCTTGACCAGCAGAGAGGGGAGATCTGGTCGCGCCGACGGGCCTACCCTCCGGACGCCGTGTCTTGGTCCGGGAGCAGGTCCGGGCGGCGTTCGCGGGTACGGGCGAGGGATTGCTCGCGGCGCCATGTGGCCACCTTCGCGTGGTCGCCGGAGAGCAGGACCGGCGGAACCTCCAGGCCGCGCCACGAGACCGGACGGGTGTAGCTCGGGCCTTCGAGCAGGCCGTCGGAGAATGAATCCTCTTGGTGGGACTGCTGATTGCCGAGCACGCCGGGCAGCAGCCGGACCACGGCCTCGGCCATCACGAGCACCGCTGCCTCGCCGCCGATCAGCACGTAGTCGCCGATGCTGACCTCTTCCACCCGGACCCGGCGGGCCGCGTCGTCGAAGACACGCTGGTCGATCCCTTCGTAGCGGCCGCAAGCGAAGACCAGGTGTGATTCGGCGGACCAGCGCCGCGCGGTGGCCTGGGTGAACGGCACACCCGCGGGCGTGGGGACGACCAGCAGCGCTTCGTCCGGGCAGACCTCGTCGAGAGCCGCACCCCACACGGTCGGCTTCATGACCATGCCGGGTCCGCCTCCGTACGGAGAGTCGTCGACCGATTTGTGCACGTCATGGGTCCAGCGGCGCAGGTCGTGCACCGCGAGTGAGATCAGCCCGTTGTCGATCGCCTTGCCCAGCAGCGCCGTACGCAAAGGCTCGAGGTACTCCGGGAAGATCGTGACGACATCGAGCTTCATGCCTGCCTCCTGTGTCCTGCGGGACACCCGCACCCGGTCGGCGTCTCACACCGCCTCATTCCGGGTCGAGCAGACCCTCTGGCGGATCGATGACGATGAGGCGGTCCGCGAGCGACACCGTCGGCACGATGGCCGTGACGAACGGGATCAGGATCTCCCGGCCGTCGTCGGCGGCGCGCACCGACAGCAGTTCACCCGCCGCTGAGTGCAGCACCTCGCGCACCGAGCCGACCACGGTGCCGTCGGTCAGCTGGACTTCCAGCCCTTCCAGCTCGTGATCGTAGTATTCGTCCGGATCGTCGGACGGCGGAAGATCCGCGCTGTCGACCAGGAACAGCATGCCGCGTAGCGCGTCGGCCGCCGCGCGGTCGGCGACGCCGGCGAGAAACACGAGAAGCCGACCCGAGTGCGCTCGGGCCGACTCCACGGTGAAATCGCGGACTTCCCCGGATCGCGCCAGCCGACCACGCAGCGTGGAACCGGGCGCGAAACGCGCATCGGGCTCGTCGGTGCGTACCTCGACGACAAGCTCGCCACGCACGCCGTGCGACTTGGCGACCCGCCCTACGACGAGTTCCACTACTGGTCGGTGTCGACCACGTCGACCCGGATGCCCCGGCCGCCGATACCTGCGACGAGGGTGCGCAGCGCGGTCGCGGTGCGTCCGCCGCGGCCGATCACCTTGCCCAGGTCTTCGGGGTGCACATGCACCTCGACGGTGCGCCCTCGGCGGCCGGTGATCAACTCGACACGGACGTCATCGGGATTGGCGACGATCCCGCGAACCAGGTGTTCGACAGCATCGGCGACGACGGCGGTCATGACTCCGCCTGGCTTGCGCTCGGCTCCGTCATGACTGCCGGGGCGGCCGCGTCTGACGTTCGCTCGCTGCGCTCGCTCATTACTCGGCGGCCTCGGTCTCGGCGGCCTCGTCCTTCTTGGCCTTCTTCTTCGGGGTGACGGCCTCGGCGACCGGCGCGCTATCGGCGGCGGCCAGCGCGGCGTTGAACAGGTCCAGCTTGGACGGCTTGGCCGCCTTGACCTTCAGGGTGCCCTCGGCGCCGTCGATGCCCTTGAACTTCTGCCAGTCACCGGTGATCTTCAGCAGCTGGAGGACCGGCTCGGTCGGCTGCGCGCCGACACCCAGCCAGTACTGAGCGCGCTCGGAATTGATCTCGATGAGCGACGGCTCTTCCTTCGGGTGGTACTTGCCGATGGACTCGATGGCCCGGCCGTCCCGGCGGGTGCGGGCGTCCGCGACGACGACACGGTACTGCGGGTTGCGGATCTTGCCCATGCGGGTGAGTTTGATGCGAACAGCCACTGCTGATCTGCCTTTCGTTGGTTGGTCACGGCGCGATTCAGCGACCCGCACGGTCTGCGAGCCCGGTTTTGCGCTTGGAGTGTGTGACCGCCGCGCGGTACGTAACCGGAGACGGGCTGACACTTGTCCGGAAGGACGGTGGTCCATTGTGCCAGACGGGCCGGTCTTGCCAGAAATCGCGGCACCCTCGCCCCTGGATGACCCTTTCTTGTGGCAACGAACGGACCTTCGCGGTCTGCTCCGACGGTCAGCTCACCAGCGGCGCAAGGGTGCGCCCGGCGAGTTCGACCGCGCCGGGCTCGTGTCCATTGAAGACCATGTTGACGATCAAGCCGTCGATGCCATGGTCGAGGACGCGGGTCCGCAGCTGCTCGGCAACCTCGTCCGGCGTGCCGACGAACTGACGGTCGGCGGGGCTCTGCTTGCGCTCCTCCTCCGACAGTGCCGAGAGGTCGATGCCCATGCCGCTCAGGTAATCCTGCTGCTGCTTACGGACGCGGTCACCGTCCTCGTCGATCATCAGGAAACACAGGTAGCTGGTCTCCAGCGTCTTCGGGTCGCGACCGACCTCGGTGCAGCGCTCGTGCAGGGCCGCGACCTTGCGTGGAAGCTCGGAGGCGTTGCAGATGATGTTGAGGTGATCGGCGAAGCGGGCGGCCAAACCGAAGGTCTTCTTCTCACCACTGCCGCCGAGCAGGATCGACAGGTCGTCGCGCAGGCGGGGCTCGTTCATCGCGTTCTCGGTGTGGTACCACCTGCCATCGAAACTGGGGCGCTGCCCGCGCAGCATCGGCTGGATGATCTGCAACGCCTCGTCGAGGCGTTCGAAGCGGTCGGTGAAAGTGCCGAAGTCGAACCCATAGGACTGGTGCTCGAGCTCGAACCAGCCCGCGCCGATGCCGAGCACCGCGCGGCCGCCGCTGACCACGTCCAGGGTGGTCACGGTCTTGGCGAGCAGGGCAGGATTGCGGTAGGTGTTGCCGGTTACCAACGCCGACAACTGGATTCGTTCGGTCGACGCGGCCAGGCCGGCGAGCGCCGTGTAGGCCTCGAGCATCGGTTCGTCCGGCGTGCCGATCCCGGGCAGTTGATAGAAGTGGTCCATCACGAAGGCTGTGTCGAAGCCGGCGGCTTCGGCCTCCCTGGCCTGCGCGACGACTGTGGGAAACAGCTCTCGCACCGATCGGCCGTAGCTGAAGTTGGGCATCTGATAACCGAGGCGAATGGTCACGAAACCGACCTTACGCGCCGTTCGGAAATACGCGGGTGAGCTGCGCTGACCGAAGTTTCAGCGGTGGCCGGTGACCGGACCGCGCTTGCCGAACACCCGCCCGCGCAGAACAACGGCGTACGGGGCGGTGAGCGCCTCCGGGTGAGCACACGGGTCCTCCCGGTAAACGACGAAATCCGCGGGCGCGCCGTGCTCGATGCTCGGCCTGCCGAGCCAGCCGCGGGCATTCCAGGAGGCAGCGCCGAGCGCATCGCGCCGGGACAGACCCGCGGCGCCGAGCGCGGCGATCTCGTCGGCGATGCGCCCGTGGCGGATGGAGCCGCCCGCGTCGGTGCCCGCGAAGATCGGCACACCCGCGTCGTGCGCGGCGGCGACGGTACCGCGCACCCGGCGATGCAGATCGCGCATGTGGGCGGCGTAGAGGGGGAATTTGCCCGCGCTGTCGGCGATTTCGGGGAAGGTGTCGATGTTGACCAGGGTGGGCACCAGTGCGGTGCCGTGCTCGACCATCATCTCGATGGTCTCGTCCGTGAGGCCGGTGCCGTGTTCCAGGCAGTCGATTCCGGCGTCGATCAAACCGGGCAGCGCGTCCTCTCCGAAGACATGCGCGGTGACGCGGGCGCCGTTGGCGTGCGCGGCGCCGATCGCCTCCTTCAGGATCGCGTCGCTCCACAGCGGGCGCAGGTCGCCGACGGAGCGGTCGATCCAATCGCCGACGATTTTCACCCAGCCGTCGCCGAAGCGGGCTTGCTCAGCGACGATCTCCGGCAAATCGCGCTCGTCGTCGAGTTCGATGCCCAGCTCACGGATGTAGCGTTTGGGACGGGCGATATGGCGGCCCGCCCGGATGATCCGCGGCAGCTCGTCGTGGTCGTCGATGAACCGGGTGTCGATCGGCGAGCCCGCGTCGCGCAGCAGCAGTGCACCGGCCGCACGTTCGGTCTCGGCCTGCGCGATGGCGCCCTCGCGGTCCTCGTCCCCCCCGCCGTATCGGATACCGACATGGCAGTGCGCGTCGACCAAGCCGGGCACGATCCACCCAACGTCACAGAGTGTTTCGGTGCCCGGCACAGGTTCGAAGGACACCAGCCCGTCGCGCACCCACAGATCGCGCACCTCGTCACCAGGCAGGATCACACCTCGCAGATGCACAGCAACCTCCCGGACATCGTCAGCTGCCACCAACCTACTGTCGATGCACCGTGACAGCTATCCGCGTCGATACCCGTTCCCAGGGTGGGCATCGCAGACGCGGTCTACTTCTTCGGGAACTTCAGTTTCGAGAGGTCGAAGCCCTCCAGGCCGGGCGGTAGCTGGTCGAGACCGGCGGGCATGTCGGAGATGTCGGGCATACCCGCGGGCAGTCCGGGCATGCCAGGCATGCCGCCCATACCGGGGAACCCACCGCGCACCTTCGGGGGCGTCGGGCCACGGCCGCCCTTCTTCCCCTTCTTGCCCTTCTTGGTGTTGCCGCGACGGGATCCGGGCAGGCCCATCTGGCGGCCCATCATGGCCATCATCTTCTTGGCCTCGAAGAAACGGTCGACGAGCTGGTTGACCTCGGAGACCTGGACACCGGAGCCGTTGGCGATGCGCAGCCGACGAGATGCGTTGATGATCTTGGGGTTGTCGCGTTCGGCCGGGGTCATGCCGCGGATGATCGCCTGCACGCGGTCGAGCTGCTTGTCGTCGACTTGGGCGAGCACATCCTTCATCTGGCCCGCGCCGGGCAGCATCCCCAAGAGGTTGCCGATCGGGCCCATCTTGCGGATGGCCAGCATCTGGTCGAGGAAGTCCTCGAGGGTGAGCTCGCCACTGCCGATCTTGCGGGCGGCCTCCTCGGCCTGCTGCGCGTCGTAGACCTGCTCGGCCTGCTCGATCAGGGTGAGCACGTCACCCATGCCGAGTATCCGGCTGGCCATACGGTCCGGGTGGAAGACGTCGAAGTCCTCGAGCTTCTCACCGGTGGAGGCGAACAGGATCGGGACGCCGGTGACCTCACGGACGCTCAGCGCGGCACCACCGCGGGCGTCGCCGTCGAGCTTGGTGAGCACGACACCGGTGAAGCCGACGCCGTCGCGGAACGCCTCGGCGGTGGTGACCGCGTCCTGACCGATCATGGCGTCGAGCACGAACAAGGTCTCGTCCGGCCGCACTGCGTCCCGGATGCCCACGGCCTGCCGCATGAGATCGGCGTCGATACCGAGACGGCCCGCCGTGTCGACGATGACGACGTCGTACTGTTTCTGCCCGGCTTCCGCGATACCGCCGCGCGCCACGTCCACCGGATCGGCGGCCGTGATGCCGAGCGGGTTCTCGCCGCTACCGACAGAGGTGCCGGGGTGCGGCGCGTAGACGGGCACGCCCGCGCGCTCGCCCACCACCTGCAGCTGGGTGACGGCGCCCGGACGCTGCAGGTCACAGGCGACCAGCAGCGGCTGATGCCCCTGCCCCTTCAGCCATTTCGCGAGCTTGCCCGCGAGGGTCGTCTTACCCGAACCCTGCAGACCGGCGAGCATGATCACCGTCGGCGGGTTCTTGGCGAGATTCAGTCGCCTGGTCTCGCCACCGAGGATGCCGACGAGCTCCTCGTTGACGATCTTCACGACCTGCTGGGCCGGATTCAGCGCCCCGGAAACCTCCGCGCCCTTGGCGCGCTCCTTGATCCGCCCGATGAAACCGCGCACCACGGGCAGCGCGACATCGGCCTCGAGCAGGGCGAGACGGATCTCCCGACAGGTGACGTCGATGTCGGCCGGTGACAGACGCCCCTTACCACGCAGATCCTTGAGGGCACCGGTAAGCCGGTCGGACAGGGATTCGAACACCGATCGCGCTCCTGATCTCGGGGGACGTCACATTCTCTCCCAGGGTAATGGGATCACCCACGTGATCGCGCAGGCGGTGCTCCCTTCTTGGTGGGAAGGGAACGCAACAGCCAGGAGATAACGCTCAAGAGAGGTCGAGGTGGCGATTCATGGACATTGCCGCGTCGGCCAGCTCCGGGAGTTCGATCACCGTAACGCCCTCCTGCCGCAGTTTCTCCACACCGACGCAGTCTGCGACGAATGTCGGCGGTTCACGCCACGCGATCACGACGACCGGGATACCCGCCTGCAGGATGCGGTCGGTACAGGCCGGACGGGTCTTGGTCGCGCGTTCCGAGCACGGTTCCAGGGTGCTGTAGATCGTGGCCCGGACCAGCCGGGGATCGTTCGCGCCCAGCTTGTCGAGTGCGGATTCCTCGGCGTGGACCTTCGGGTCGGTCTCGCGCGAGTAGCCGGTCGAGATCTCCCTGCTGTCGGCGACGATCACCGCACCCACCGAGAACGCGCCCTCGGCCGCCGGGGACCGGCGGGCCAGATCAATGGCCCTGTTCATCCAGTGGTGGTGGTCGTGCTCGGTCACCGCTCGTTCTCCTTACGCACCCCGGCCGCGCGAACGGTCGGGTCACATGAGGACCGCCCACAGTTCGGCCGTCTGGACCCCGACCGCGTCGCAGTCGGCGAGACTCGGCCGCGGATGTCGGTCGCCAGCGTAATCGTTCTAAGGGTCCAGCACCCGGCGGCGTGGTTTGGCGGTTTTGCGGTAGTCGTGGTTTTCCTTGGCCACCATGAAGACCGCCTCGCGGGCGGTCAGGCCCAGTTCGAGGGACAAGTCGTCGAGGACGGCCCATTCTGTGGTGGTGGGGATCGCGGAGGAAGCGATCGTCGATGCGATGGTCATCGCACTCACGGCCTGTTGTCCGGTCAAGGTGCGACCCGGCAGCCAGGACACCACCCAGCGGTCACCGCCGACGCATCGCGCGATATGCGTGGTCTCGTCACTGGTCATCATCGACGCCGAAACGACTTCAATTGCCACCGACCTGCTCCCCTCGTGCTCGCGATAGCCAGACGCTCTGATCGTAGGGCTCGGCAGCCCCACCGGAGTTCAGTTCCAGCAAATCTTCTGCAACAGATCGGTCACCAAGCAAATTAGCAGCTCAAGTCCCAATCTCCGGGTCCGACACCCCGCCTTCATGCTTCTTTGGCACAGGTCTGGGAACCACCGCGAGAATCGCCTTCTCGATCGTTTCCCGGCGTATCGGGCTGTCCTCGGCGCCCATGTCGAGGCAGAAACTGTCGACCACCGCCGACCCCATCGTGACCACCTTGGCCCACCGGACATCGGCGCCGCAGCCCGCCAGCGCCGCGGCCAGGCGGCTGAGCAAACCGACGCGGTCCTCGGCGCGCAGCTCCAGGATCACTTGACCGGGCACCGAGGTACCGGACCAGATCACCCTGGGCTCGGCCCGCGCGTACCGGCTCGGACCGATGCCGCTCGCCTCGCGCTCGCGTGTGGCCAAAGCCGCAGAAACGTCCAGATCCCCCGCCATCGCACGGATCAGCTCCTGCCGTAGGAGCCCGGCGTCGGGCGGGTCGCCGAACTTGGGCGAGACGATGAAGGTGTCGATGGCCGAATCGCCTTCGACGCCGAGCGCGGCGGACAGCACCCGCAGCGAATGCAGCGCGAGCACGCCCGCGGCATCGGAGAGCAGACCAGCGCTGTCGGGCGCGATGACGGTGACGGTGTAGGTGTACTTGCTCTCACCGCGCTTCAGGTCGACATGCACGCCGCCCGCCGCGGCCTCGGCGATCAACTCCGGCGCGATCGGCTCCGGCGTCGGCAGCCGGTCACCGGCCATGACCACTCGGCAGCGGCGGACCAACTCGCCGATCAGCGACGCCTTCCAGTCGCCCCATACCCCGGGACCGGTGGCCAGCGAATCCGCTTCGGCCAACGTGTGCAGCAGCTCCAGCAGCTGCGCGTCACCCGTGAGCGCGTCCACTACGTACTGCACCGTATCGGGGTCGGAGAGATCGCGCCGGGTGGCGGTGTCCGGCAGCAGCAGGTGGTGGCGTACCACGGCGCTGAGTGTGCGCACATCCGACGGCCACAGGCCGAGACGCCGGCCGATGTGGGTAGCCAGCTCTGCGCCGACGACGCTGTGATCGCCCGCGCGGCCCTTGCCGATATCGTGCAAAAGTGCGCCGAGGGCGAGCAGGTCGGGGCGGGCCACCCGGGTGCTCATCACACTGGCGTAGGCGACCGTCTCCGCCAGGTGGCGATCGACGGTCCAGGTGTGCAGGGCGTCCCGCGGCGGCAGGTCACGCACCGCGCCCCATTCCGGAAAGAGCCTGCCCCACAAGCCCGTTCGATCCAATGCCTCGATCGCGTCGATCGCGCCCCGGCCCGCGCCCAACAGGACGAGCAGGTCGTTGAGTGCGTCTTTGGGCCATGGCTCGCGAAGCTCCGGCGCGTCCTCGGAGAGCCGGTTCAGCGTGGTGGCGGACATCGGCAGCCCGGTCTGGGCCGAGGCGGCAGCCACCCGAAGGACGAGCCCGGGATCGCGCTGCGGACGCGCGTCCCGGGCCAGCACGACTTCGCCCGCGTGCTCGACCACCCCCTCATCGAGCGGACGCCGGACCGGCATGCGGCGAAGTCGCGCCAGTCCACGACGTGGCAGGGCGTTGGCCGCGGTGCGCAGTCCGACGTCGACGGAATAGCTGACGGTCCGGGCGGAATCGCTCAGTGTGCGAGCCAGATCGAACCGGTCACCGATGCGCAGAGCCGCGCCGATCTCGTCGGCGTCCTGTGCGCGCAGCTGGTCGCGGGACCGCCCCGCTACCCGATGCAGCTCCGTGCGCACGTCCAGCAGACGCCGGTGGGCCTGCTTCAGGCCGCCGCCGGGCGCGTCCGGACCGAGTCCGGGCATGGCATCGGTCAACTGAGCGATGGCCAAGGCGTCGAGCAGTTGGATGTCGCGCAGACCGCCGCGTCCGTTCTTCAGATCGGGCTCGGCGCGGTGCGCGATCTCGCCGCTGCGCTCCCATCTCGCCTCGGCCTGCGTGATCAGCTCGTCGAACCGAGTCCGGATCCCGGTCCGCCATTCCCGGCGCACCCCACCGAGCAGCAGGTTGCTCAGATCCTGGTCACCGACGATGTGCCTGGCCTCCAGCATGCCGAGGGCGGCGATGAGATCGTCGGCGGCCACCCGCAGCGCCTGCGGCACGGTCCGCACGCTGTGGTCGAGCTTGATGTGCGCGTCCCACAGCGGGTACCAGAGCTGGTCGGCGACCTCGGCCACCCGGGCGGGATCGACGTCGTCGTGCAGTAGCACCAGATCCAGATCCGAGTACGGCAACATCTCCCCCCGGCCCAGACCGCCGACTGCCACCACCGCGAGACCACTGTCGGCGGCGATCCCCAGTTCGCTGCCCTTGCTGGTGAGCCAGAGCTCGAACAGGTCGACCAACGCGTGTCGCAAGGACTCGGCGTCGAGCCGAGGATTACGGGGCAGGCCGCCTTCGAGCAGTTGGGTTCGTGCGCGGACGAGATCGGCCGCGGCATTGGATACCTTGCCGTTGACTTCTTCGGTCACTTTCGGCTCACCGTCATGCTCGTACTGACTATCCACAACCCACCGCCCATTTCACGCGCACGGCCCCGCCCCGACCGGGAGCTCCGGTGGGAGCGGGGCCCGCCGCTCGACTCGATATCGGTTACAGCGCGTCGGTACCGCGTTCGCCGGTCCGGACCCTGATGATCGACTCCACCGGGGTGACCCAGACCTTGCCGTCACCGATCTTGCCGGTGCGGGAGGCTTCCACGATCACCTCGACGACCTTGTCGACGGACGCGTCGTCCACGACGACCTCGACGCGGACCTTCGGCACGAAATCAACCGAGTATTCGGCACCGCGGTAAACCTCGGTGTGCCCCTTCTGCCGTCCGTACCCCTGGACCTCGCTGACGGTCATGCCCAACACACCCGCCTGCTCGAGTCCGGTTTTGACGTCCTCGAGCGTAAACGGTTTGACGATTGCGGTGATCAGTTTCATGTTCGTCATGCCTCCTTGACGGCCGAACGTGCCGTGCTACCCAGAGCGGCGAAGTCGTAGGCGGTTTCCGCGTGCTCGGACTCGTCCAAGCCCACCGACTCTGCTTCTTCGCTCACGCGCAGCCCAATGGTGAACTTCACGATATAGGCAATGATCAGGGTCGCGATGAAGGAGAAGGCAAGTACCACACCGGCACCCACCGCCTGCCGCCACAGCTGATCGGTTCCGCCGCCGTAGAACAGACCGGTCTTGGCCGCACCCGCCTCGGGCGCCGCGACGAGACCGACCATCACAGTGCCGACGATGCCGCCGACCAGGTGCACACCGACAACGTCGAGCGAGTCGTCGAAGCCGAACTTGAACTTCAGACCGACCGCCAGGGCGCACAGCACACCCGCGACGGCACCGATGGCGAGCGCGCCGACCACGTTCACCGAGGAGCAGGACGGAGTGATGGCGACCAGACCGGCCACGACGCCCGAAGCCGCGCCGAGCGAGGTGGGCTTGCCGTCGCGGATCTTCTCCACCAGCAGCCAGGCCAGCATCGCGGCACAGGTGGCGATGGTGGTGGTAACGAAGGTCGAGCCGGCAAGGCCACCGGAGGTCACCGCGGAACCGGCGTTGAAGCCGAACCAGCCGAACCACAGCAGGCCGGCGCCGAGCATGACGAACGGCAGGTTGTGCGGACGGAACGGCGTGGTCGGCCAGCCCTTGCGCTTGCCGAGCACCAGCACCAGCGCCAGTCCGGCCGCACCGGCGTTGATGTGCACGGCCGTACCACCGGCGAAGTCGACCGCGAGCAGCTTGTTGGCGATCCAGCCGCCCTCGTGCACGATAGTGCCGTCGGCGTCCTTGACATCGAAGTCGAACACCCAGTGCGCGACCGGGAAGTAGACGACCGTGGACCAGATGCCCGCAAACAGCAGCCACGCGCTGAACTTCAGGCGGTCGGCAACCGCGCCCGAGATGAGGGCAACCGTGATGATGGCGAACATCAGCTGGAACGCGACGAAGACGGTCGCCGGAATAGTGCCTGCCAGCGGAATGTTCACTGCCTCCGTGGTGACGACGCCCGCCGCGTCCTTGACCTCGGCAACCGAGTTGCCTCCGATCAAGCCTTTGAGGCCGAAGAATTGCGAGGGATCGCCGATCACGCCGAACTTGTTGTCACCGAATGCCGTCGAGTATCCGTACAGCGACCACAGCACACCGACCAAGCCCATGGCGCTGACGCTCATCATGATCATGTTGAGCACGTTCTTCGACCGAACCATGCCGCCGTAGAAGAACGCCAAGCCCGGCGTCATCAACAGCACGAGTGCCGAACTCGCCAGCATCCATGCGGTGTCACCGGTGTCCGGTGCACCGGTAAGGGGAAATGCCACCTTAATGTCCTCCTCATCTCGGGCCCTGCCGATTCCGGCGAATGGACCTGCACAGAAGGGTCCTCATTCGGTGTTTCATCCGTAGAGCTGCCGTGTTTCGCCTACGTGAACGGATGGCGCAGCTGTGTTGCTACCAGATTTCACGGCGTACACCGGAGGCTTCCGCACGGCGTGAGACGCGCGTCGGTGAGGTCGAACATTTCGTTGCCGACAAGCAGGAGCTGGCGAACATTCGGTTGTCGGCTCGATCGAGATCGAGCCGGACGTGATCATCCCCGCATGTGCCAAAACAGGAAGCCCGCGGCTCAACCTCGCGCGGAGGGCCGCCACGGGCTTGGCCGGTGGGATCGCTGATCAGCCCAGCAGCGCATCTACGAAGGCGCCGGGCTCGAACGGAGCCAGGTCGTCGGCGCCCTCGCCGAGGCCGACCAGCTTCACCGGCACACCCAGCTCGTGCTGCACCTGGAAGACGATGCCACCCTTGGCCGTACCATCCAGCTTGGTGAGCACGACTCCGCTGATGTCGACCACCTCGGCGAACACCCGCGCCTGGGTGAGGCCGTTCTGGCCCACGGTGGCGTCCAGCACCAGCAGCACCTCGTCGACGTCGGCCTTCTTCTGCACGACACGCTTGACCTTGCCCAGCTCGTCCATCAGACCGGTCTTGGTATGCAGCCTGCCCGCGGTATCGATGAGTACCACGTCGACGCCGCCCTCGATACCCGCGGCCACCGCGTCGAACGCGACGGCGGCCGGATCGGCGCCCTCGCGTCCGCGAACGGTCTCCGCGCCGACCCGCTCACCCCAGGTCTGTAGTTGGTCGGCGGCCGCGGCACGGAAGGTGTCGGCCGCGCCGAGCAGCACGCGGCGACCGTCGGCGACCAGCACCCGCGCGAGTTTGCCGGTGGTGGTGGTCTTTCCGGTGCCATTTACGCCTACGACCAGCAGGATCGAGGGGTGATCGGCATGCGGCAGCGCACGCACCGACCGGTCCAGTTCCGGGCGCAGCTGCTCGATCAGCACGTCGCGCAGCACCGCACGCGCCTGGTCGGTGGTGCGCACGCTGCGGGCCGCCATCTCCTCGCGCAGACGGGCGACGACGGCGGCAGTGCTGGCGGTACCGAGGTCGGCCAGCACGAGCGTGTCCTCGACCTCCTCCCAGGAGTCGTCGTCGAGGTCGCCGCCGCCGAGCAGGCCGAGCAGGCTCTTGCCGACCGCGTTCTGCGACCGGGACAGGCGTCCGCGCAGGCGGACCAGACGCCCCTCGGTGGGCTCGATCTCCTCGAGCGGAGCGACGGTCTCCGCGCCCGCGGGGGTGTCCGGTGCGGGCAGCACCGTGGCGTCGGCTGCGGTGCTCGTGCCCGATTCGGCAGGGACCGCGCCGGCCTCGACCGCGTCGGTAGCCGGCTCGGCAGCCACACTGGGCTCGGCAGCCACACTGGGCTCGGCGGCCACACTCGGCTCCGCGGCCACACTCGGCTCCGCGGCCACACTCGGCTCCGCGGCCACACTCGGCTCCGCGGCCACACTCGGCTCGGCGGTCGTGCCCGACTCGACAGTCGCGCTCTCCGTCGTGGTCGCCGTCGATTCGTCCAGCGCGGCCTTCTCGGCTGGGGCCGTGTCCGCGCTGTCGGTCGTGGTGGGCGCGGCCGTACCGGTGGTGGGAGCCTCCGCTGCGGTATCGGGCGCTGGGGGTGCCGTCGCGGACCCGTCGGAGGTGCCGCCCGGGGCAGTGGACGCCTCGGCGACGTCCGCTTCCGGAAGTGGCACATTGGTAATGCCGCGTCTGGGCGCGTCGCGCGGGATCGCTGCGTCGTCACCGACGTGCGGCTGCCCGTCGGTGTCGGTGCGTTCGACCGGCGCCGGCTCGGTCGTGGTCGCCGTGCCGCCGCGGCTGAAGCTGAATCCGCCGGACGCCGTGTAACCACCGGACCGGTCGGTTACCTCCTTGTCCTGCGTCGGCCGGGTCAGCGACACGCGGCCGCGCTTGTACCGGACGAAACCGGCGACAAGCACCACGAACAGCAGGGCGGCGACCGCGGCAATCAGGATCCAAGCTTGGGGACTCACACGGACCATCCTTGCAGAAGGACATCGCCGGCTCGGCCGCCGTGCCCGACGGAAGTACCAGCGGCGGTCCCGACGGCGAGGGCGTGAGCTCGGCAAACGCCGGACACGCCGGGCCAACAGCGCGACCGCTCGAACACCGACACAGCCCCCGAGATTTCTTGTCCTGCGGAACTTCTCGCGAAGTGACAATAGGATCGGCGACGTGACTGATCGAAACGTGCTTGGGGGGCCGCTGGAAGAGTGCGGCACCGATCCTCTCACCGGCTTCTATCGGGACGGCTGCTGCAGCACCGGTCCGGAGGATCTCGGCAGCCATACCGTGTGCACCGTCGTCACGGCAGAGTTTCTGGAGCATCAGGCGTCCATCGGCAACGATCTCAGCACGCCGCGGCCGGAGAACAACTTTCCGGGCTTGCAACCAGGCGACCGGTGGTGTGTCGTCGCTGTGCGGTGGCTGCACGCGCACGAGGACGGCGTCGCCGCGCCTGTCGTGCTGGCCGCCACGCACGAGAACGCTCTGGAAGTGATCTCGATGGACATCTTGCGCAAGTACGCCGTCGACGTGCCGGACGACGTCAGCGACCTGCTCTGAGGAGCCCGGCAGCATCAGGTCGACCGCGGCTTCCGCACAAGGCGGGCGTCCCATAGGTGCGCCAGGCGTACCCCCTCACCCGCGAGGAGGCGAAGCAACCGCGGTGCCCAGCTCGGCGGCGCGACGGCTGCGGGGCCGATCCCCTTCCCTCGGCCCGCGGGCGGCGTCGGTCTACGGCGGGGTCGGCGACCGATATGGCACATCTGACACATATGCGCCATCTGGGCACTATCCCGCGGTGGCGACGCGCCGCCGATGCGCCTTCTGACGGCACGCCGCCGAGCAGTACCTGGCGCGGCGGCCGATCCCGGTCTGCGGCACCAGCACGTGACATATCGGGCAGTGCTCATCGGCGCCGCCGCTTCCGTTACGATCAGCCGATTCGTTATGGGTTTCGTCGCCTTGTTTCGTTACGCTCAGGCCGCCCGGCTGGGCCCGCAAAGCGTCCAGCACGATCGCGGCGGTACGGTCCACGCCGCCCTCGGTCTTCCGGAGCTGTTGGATCGCAACACATCCGGTGAAGATGGCGAGCACGTCGTCGAGTTCGATGTCGGCGCGGACCGCGCCCTGCTGCTTGGCGGATGCCAGCAGCGCGGCCACCGCGCGATGGAATCGCACGCCGGCACCAGCCAAGAGCGTGCGCGGCCAGCCGTCGTCGGACTGGACAATGTCGCATAACGCCTGGTTGCCCGGCGTTGTGGCGATCACGGCACGACAAAAGGCGAAGAAGGCGGCTCCCGCGTCCCGCGCGCCGAGGTGATCGGCGGCCAGTTTCGCCAACCGGTCGATGCGCTGCTGCATCACCGCTTCCAGCAGATCGGATTTAGTCGGGAAGTGTCGGTAGACCGTGCCGGCACCGACGCCGGCACGGCGGGCGACCTCGGCGAGTGACACCGAGACACCCCGCTCGGCGAAGGCACGCTGCGCGGCGGCGAGCACGAGTGCGCGGTTGCGCCGGGCATCGGCGCGCGACACCGTGCCCGCGTCGACGGATGCGGTCATTTCGTTACGGCCTTCCACTGTACGACCTGGTCAACCGGGTCGGACCACCCGTATTGTCCGAACCGGGTTATCCGACCCGATTCTATTCCAACAGAAGGCGAAGCATGTCCCCTCAGCAGAACCTCATCCTGGTCACCGGAGCCACCGGCAAACAGGGCGGAGCCACCGCCCGAAGGCTGTTGGCGGACGGCAGGGCGGTGCGCGCGCTGGTTCGCGATGCGCAGGCACCCGCCGCACAGGAATTGGCCGCAGCGGGCGCAGAACTCGTTGTCGGTGACTTCGACTCGCCCGACACCCTGCCCACCGCGCTGGACGGCGCCTCCGGACTCTTCGTGGTTCCACCCGCCGCGTTCGGCCCCCGAGGCTGGGACGTCGAACTGGAAGCCGCGCGCGGCGAGGCACTCGTAGACGCGGCGCGCCGTGCGGGTGTCGAACAGATCGTGTTCACCGGCATCGCGTCGATAGGCGACGACACCTCATGGGGTGCGACCGGCAAGAAGCGCATCGAAGATGCGATAGCCGCCAGCGGAGCCCGCTATACGCTGCTGCGCCCGGTGCGCTTCATGGAGAACTATTTGCTGCGCACGTCACCGGTCGACGGGATCATCGACGGGGTGCACCGGCACCTCTTCCCCGCCGACGAGCCGATGAAGGTGATCGCCCTTGCGGATATCGGCGATATCGCCGCCCGCGCGTTCGCCGACCCGGAAGGCTTCGACGGCCGCGTCCTCGAACTCGCGGGCGATGCGATCACACCGCCCGCGGCCGCCGCGGCGATCAGCAGGACCACCGGACACCAGGTCCGCTATCAGGAGATCAGCGAGGCCGACGCGGACGCGCTCGGCGGAGAGATCGGCAACACCTGGCGCCTACTCCGCCACGCCGGCGGCTGGATCGCCGACGTCGAGCAGATCCGCGAGATCCACCCCGGCTTGCGGACGTTCGACACCTGGCTGGACGAAACCGGTGCGGCACAGATCACAGCGCTGCTGGACAGCGACACAGTGCGCACGTCACGGTGATCCGCGCCGGACGGTAATGCGCGGGCTCGCGTCTGGGCTGGTCTGCGAGACGCCTCATGCCTTGACGCTGAGCGATTGCTCACCGAGCACGGCGTGCATCCGACCTCAGTTGGCTCATGCCTAACGCTCCACGACGCGAACACTCTGACAGCCGAAGGGCCAGCGATTCGGATCATGCCAGCGGGCACCGGCAGGTGTGAGCGGTCGTGCGCCAAGCGGCGCGCCTGCGCTCCGTCACCGGGCTACCACAACGTGTCGCGAACACCCCCCAAATGCCGTGGCGCGACCCACGAAATGATCCGGGCCGGACAGCACTCGCTGTCCGGCCCGTGTTCCCCTCCGACCTCGGCTACCGGTCCTGGTCGCTGCTCCATCAGACGCAGGTACTCGCGGTTCAACTCGGCCAGTCGAGTTCACCGGGATCGCTGTCACAGGCGGCGTCCGCGACAGGGTTGTCTTCGACCAGCATCAGAATCGGGCGGTTGGCGACCCTGACCGTGGCACGATTGCCGCGTCCCGGTAGTTCCTCGGGTTTCATCCGATGTGGCTCATCTATATCGCGTGGTATGTGTTCAGCACGTCTTTCACCGCATCGGTGACGGGCAGTTCCTCCGTGATACCCGTCCACGTGTAAGCGTCATGCTCGGTCAATTGCACTGATTCCGGCACGCTCACCACCACAGTGAAATTGAATTGACGGCTCTTCCTTCCGCTGCCACCCTGGTAATCGAAGCTGCCGAGGAACTCACCGAGGCCCGTTACGTTCAGGCCGGTTTCCTCTGCGACTTCGCGAATAAGGGCCGCATCCAGAGTCTCGCCAGGTTCAACCTTTCCGCTGGGCAGCTCGAATATTCCACCCATGAAGTCATCCTTGGGACGCTGGAGCAAAAGCACCGTACCCTTGTGTTCCACTACA
Source organism: Nocardia sp. NPDC023852 (assembly GCF_040639505.1). Classification (NCBI taxonomy): domain Bacteria; kingdom Bacillati; phylum Actinomycetota; class Actinomycetes; order Mycobacteriales; family Nocardiaceae; genus Nocardia; species Nocardia sp. NPDC023852. The sequence continues at coordinate 350,244 of NZ_JBFAAB010000004.1, read as the reverse complement.
GCGCCCACAACGAGTTGCTGTATTCCGTCTATTTCGGCTTCAGCGGTGAGACGGGCAATCAACGCGGCATCGACCATTGTTCTCATTCATCCTTCACAGGTCGCGGTATCGGTCGGAGACTTTGCGGAACGCTTCGATATGGTCGAACAAGAATCTGGTGCAGAATCAGCCTGTCTCTGATGTATACGGCGCGCAGAGCATGTGCGTGAGGCCCGCAGGTGGCGGGAACCCACGGGCCTCAACTAACCCACGGGCTAAACCAGCGTGAAGCGGCCGACAAGGCGCGTGCTACCGCTGACAAAACGCGATGCGCGCGAAGCTGCCATCAACAAGGACGCAGCACAGGTCCGGACTCCGGCGCCGTCACGTTCACCGCCGGCCGCGCGTCAGTTCAGCCCGCCGCGCCGACGGGCGCAAGGTTCTGCCCACGCATCCGCTGGGAGATCACCTGGGTGATGCCGTCGCCGCGCATGCTGACGCCGTAGAGAGCGTCGGCGATCTCCATCGTCGGCTTCTGGTGGGTGATGACGATCAGCTGACTCTTCTCGCGTAACTGCTCGAACAGACCGATCAGGCGGCGCAGGTTGGTGTCGTCCAGCGCGGCCTCCACCTCGTCCATCACGTAGAACGGCGAGGGCCTCGCGCGGAAGATGGCCACCAGCAGAGCGACCGCGGTGAGCGACTTCTCGCCGCCGGACAGCAGGGAAAGCCGCTTGACCTTCTTGCCCGGCGGCCTGGCCTCCACCTCGATGCCGGTGGTGAGCATGTCGGAGGGGTCGGTCAGCAGCAACCTGCCCTCGCCACCGGGGAACAGTTTCGCGAACACCCCGACGAACTCGCGCTCGACGTCGGCGTAGGCCTCGGTGAACACCTGCAGGATGCGGGCGTCGACGTCGGCGACCACGTCCATCAGGTCCTTGCGGGCGCTCTTGACGTCCTCCAGCTGGGTGGCCAGGAAGTTGTAGCGTTCCTCCAGGGCCGCGAACTCTTCCAACGCAAGGGGATTCACCTTGCCGAGGGTGGCGAGGTCCTTCTCCGCGCGCTTGGCGCGCCGCTCCTGAGTCTGCCGATCGTAGGGCATCGGGGCGGGGACGCTGACCTGCTCGCCGCGCGCTTTGGCCTGTTCGTACTCCTGCATCTCCAGCTCCGACGGCGGCAGCGGCACGTCCGGACCGTACTCGGCGATCAGGTCGGTCAGCGCTATGCCGAACTGCTCGGCGATGGTCGCCTCCACCTGTTCGATGCGCAGCGCCGCCTGGGCTTTGGCCACCTCGTCGCGGTGCACCGCGTCGGTGAGCTGGGTCAGCTGCGCGGTCAGCGCGCGCGCACGCTCCTTGACCTGCTCGACCTGGGCGGCGCATTCGGCGCGCCTGCGCACCAGCTCGTCGCGTCGGGTACCCGCCTCGCCGACCACCTTTTCCAGTTCGGCGGCGATCTTCGCACCGGATTCCGCCACAGCGGCGGCCACCTCGGCCGCCCTCTTGCGCGCTGCCTGGGCGCGCTCGGCGCGAGCACGGGTCTCCCGTTCGGCGCGAGCGGCCCTGCGCAGCGAATCCGCCTTGCCGCGCACCGATTCCGCGCGTTCCTCGGCAGTGCGCACGGTGAGCCGGGCCTCGACCTCCATCGAACGCGCCTCCGCGAGTGCGGCCGCCGCCTCCTCGCGCTCGCGGCCCGCGGATTCGGTGCCCGCCGCGCCGATGCCGTCGGCGTCGACCTCGGACTGTTCGAGTTCCGCGTGCCGCAGGCGATCCTCGAGCTCGGCGAGCGCGGTGAGCGCTTCCTCCCGGCTCGCCTCGGTTTCGGCGCGCTGTACCAGCAGACGCTCGCTGTCGGCGTGCGCGGTGCGTGCGGTCTGGCCGAGCCTGCCGAGCCGGTCGTAGATCGCGATCAGCGCCTGGTCGGATTCGTGCAGCGCCAGCAACGCATGGTCGACGGCGTCCTTGCGGTCGGCCTGCTCGGCGAGGGCGCCGGACAGCGCCGCCTCCAGTTCCTCGGCGCGGCGCTGCGAGGCGACCAAGTCCGCCTTTGCCGCGTCGATATCGGCCTGTATCTCCAGCTGGCTCGGCGCACGATCGGAACCGCCCAGCAGCCAACCGTTTCCGGCGAGATCGCCGTCGCGGGTGACCACACGGACGCCGGGCGCCGCGGCCACGACCGCCTGAGCCGCGGCCAGGTCGTCAGCGACGGCGATTCCCGCGGTCAGCGCCGTGATCGCGCCGCGCACGCTGTCCGGGCAGTCCACCACGTCGGTCAACCACCGGGCGGAACCGGGTAACGCGCCGAGCTGGGGCCGGTGCTCGCCGTCTACTCCGAATACCACCGCGGCACGCCCTCCGTCACCGCCCTTGAGCGCGCGGATCGCGGCATGGGCGGATTCACCGGTGTCAGCCGCGACGGCATCGGCGAGCGGGCCGAGCGCGGCGGCGACCGCCGCCTCGAAACCGCCGTGCACGCGCAGTAGCGCCGACAGCGGGCCGAGCAGCCCCTGCGCGCGGTTCTCCACCAGCCAGGCCACGCCATCGCGGCGTGCCAGGTTCATGCCGAGCGCCTCGATCCGCGCGGTCAGCGACGCCACCCGCTTGCTCGCGTCACGATCCTGCTCACGCAGCTCGGTGACACGCTGATCGGCCAGCGTCAGCGCCTGCACCGCGTGCTCGTGTTGCGCGTCCAGCCCCGCCTCACCTGCGTCCAGTTCGCCGAGTTCGACCTGCACGGCATCGAATTCGGCCTGCGCGGCCTCGCCGCGGTGCCTGGCGTCGGCGATGGCGACCGAGAACCTGGCGATCTCCGCGTCCACCGACTGGGCCTTGGTGCGCAGCGTGTCGACCCGGCCGGACAGCCGGGCCAGCCCCTCACGCCGATCGGCGATCGCCCGCACGGCGGCCAGATGCGCCTGCTCGGCGGCCTTCGCGGCCTGTTCCCGTTCGGCCAGCTGCTCCCTGGCCGCATCGAGGGTTTCGGCGGCGATCTCGACGGCCTCACGCAGTTCGGCTTCCTCGGCTTCGACGCGTTCGGCCTCTGCCTCCAACTGTTCGGGGTCGCGGCCGGTGCCGACCGGCGTTTCGGTGTCGAGATGACGCGCACGGTCGCCCGCGATCCGGATCGTCGCGTTGACCCGCTCGGCCAGCGCGGAGAGCTGGAACCAGATCTGTGCGGCGGCCTCGGCGCTCGGGGTCAGGCGGGACAGCTGAAACTCCTGCTGGGCCAGCGCGGCGTTGGCGGCGTCCAGCTCGGACTGCACGGTGATCTGCTGCTCGCGGGCGTAGGCCTCTTTGCTCTGCCGGCTTGCCAGCTCCTGGCGGCGGGTGACCAGGTCGTCGGCGGCGAGGCGCAGGCGGGAATCGCGCAGGTCGGCCTGCACGGTCTGTGCTCTTCGGGCCACCTCGGCTTGCCTGCCCAGCGGTTTGAGCTGGCGGCGCAGCTCGGTGGTGAGGTCGGTGAGGCGGGCCAGGTTGGCCTGCATTGCCTCGAGCTTGCGCACCGCCTTTTCCTTGCGCTTGCGGTGTTTGAGCACCCCGGCAGCCTCTTCAACGAAGGCGCGGCGGTCCTCCGGGCGCGATTCCAGGATTGCCGACAGTTGTCCCTGTCCCACGATCACATGCATCTCACGGCCGATGCCGGAGTCGCTGAGCAGTTCCTGCACGTCCATCAGCCGGCAAGAGCTGCCGTTGATCTCGTATTCGCCCGCGCCGTCGCGGAACATGCGTCGGGTGATGGACACCTCGGCGTAATCGATCGGCAGCGCGCCGTCGGAGTTGTCGATGGTCAGTGTTACCTCGGCGCGGCCGAGTGGTGCGCGACCCGTCGTGCCCGCGAAGATCACGTCCTGCATCTTGCCGCCGCGCAGCGCCTTCGCACCCTGCTCACCCATGACCCAGGTGAGCGCGTCGACGACGTTCGATTTGCCCGATCCGTTCGGACCGACCACGCACGTGATGCCGGGCTCCAACCGCAGCGTCGTCGCGGACGCGAAAGATTTGAAGCCCTTCAACGTCAGACTCTTCAGGTGCAAAGTCGACGACCTTTCCGTGTTCTGCCTGGTGATCAGAGAATCCGGCGACCAGTCATGGTATCCGTCGAGTGCCGGGCACTCCCGACGCGGGGCTGAGCCGCCTCTGCGGGTCCGCAGGCCGTACCAGTCAGGTATCACGGAAGTTGCGTTCAGGTCCTGCGTCGAGTGCCGCCTGACTTCTGGCGTACCCGGCGAGTTGCTCCCCCGCCTTCCCGGGTGCTCGGGCCGTACCAGTGGGGTGTCACGGGAGTTGCGTTCAGGTCCTGCATCGGGTATCGCCCGGGTTCTGGGCGTACCCGGCGAGTTACCCATGTGCTTCCTGAGATCAGTTGTCGCGTTGCGAAACCATTTGTTGCGCGGCGAGCATTCGCGTCGTAGTCCGATCGGTTTGCCGAATCGGTCCGCGTCGTCGTCTGCGGCACCGAATCGGCCGGCGCGAACGGTTGCCAGCTCATTGCGGCGGATCGCAGGACAAACCTGCTGTCCGAGAGGTCTCGACCATGCACTGACGCCGCGCCGTCCGGGCACATACGATCCCTCTGATTCACCAGCGAAATGTTCGGGAGCGCAACAGCATGCCTGCCCCCTCACCAGGGACCAGCACAGCGTTCCGCCTTGCCCGCATCACGGCGCTGGTGCTCGGCTGCCTGGTGTTCCTCTACGCGTGTGAGCGCAGCAAAAGTGCGGTGCTGAGCGATGTGTGGGTGGAGGTGGCCGTCGCGGGCGGGTTCGGGGTGGCCGGACTGGTCGCGGCGTGGTTCGAGATCGCACTGAATGCGCGGAACCGGCAAGAGGACGCGGACTGGCGACGCGCCGCCAGCGCATGGGACGACGACGAGGCTCCCATTCATGGGAATTTCTCCGGCCGGTCCGGGGAGCTGGACGACGACAACGCACGAAGCGACCGCGCCGAGCGAACCGGCCGGCCTGCGCGACCGGATTCCGTGCTGTCACTCGAGGACGACGACCGGCTCGATACCTCCACGCGCGCCAACCTCACCGCGTGGATTCCACGCACGTTGCGGAGCGGCTGGGCCGACACAGCGGATGCCGACGAGCCCGCGCCGCCATTGCTCGCCAAGTGGAGTGCCCTGACGAAATGGGTGCGCCGCACCGAGCCGGACGTCGATCTCGTCGACGACGAGATCGACCACGTCGAGCGCACCGAAACCGGGGAGCTGGTAGTCGAATCCAGCGGATGGAGCATGCGTGCCAGAATCGTCCGCTCCGGCGATCTCGTCTTCCACCGACGTGAGCGCGGTGGCGCGCACCCGCAACCCGAATGGAAGTGGACGTTCCACCCGGACGCGTTCCCCGCGATCCGCACCGCGCTCGGCGCCACGACCGGCGATCTTCTGGACCTGCTCGAACAGGCCATTCCAAGGCTGGAGCCGGGTGCCCGCCACGATCCGGGTGCTTGGCTGCGCGCCCACGACATTCCGGCGATGTACCGCGAGAAGGGCGTCAGCGCCGCCGAGGTGACCCGGGAACTTCCCGTGCTCCGGCCCGGCCTGCCCGCGCCTGCTTCCAGCCCCGACCGACGACCACGAGGCCACGAGTGGCCCACCACCGCGCAGCCAGATCGTCGACGCGACGACCGCACCGACTACGACGAATTCGCCACACCCGACGACCAACCGGACACTCGCGATGAGCGAGCACGCCGATCCAGGCAATACCCATCGCCCGCCTACGAGGCCGCGACACACCGCCGGCCGCCCACAGATCGCCAACCCGGGCGGCAACGAGATCCCTACCCGCCCCTGGATTTCGAGCCCGCGCGACGCCGTGCGACGCCGTCGACTCCGAATGAGCACACATCCCGGCCCCGTGCTCGGTTCGCGCCGTCCGACCACCATGCCGAACCGTCGCACGACCAACCCGCCCCCGGACGCCGCGGCGGGCGCGACCAGCCGCCCCCAGCGCATGAGCCGACCTCCCGGCGCAGGTGGTAGGCGCGACCCGAGACGCGAATCGGCGCTGCCCCGGACGATTCGACCGACAGCGCCGAAAGGATTTCAGCTCGTACGGCGGCCACCCTCGAAGCCGGCCACCATACGGAACGCGAGGACCGCACCCCACGGGCCGATCACCCACACCGGCCAGAAATAGGTGAACTCGCCGACAGAGAGCGAGATCGCTGCCCAGATAGCCAGCACGAGCAGGCTCACACCGAGCCAGGTCGTGCCCTCGATCCGCTGCCAGAGCGGGAGGCGGGTCCACATGTCGGCCGGTTCGGCGACCTCCTTGGCGAGCTCGGGCAGATCGGACAGCACCAGGTTCAGGTCGTCGCGGGTGGTGGTGGCATACACCTGGCCGACGCGCTGGTCATATTCGGCGAGATCGATTCGTCCGTCCGACAGGTGCCTGCCGAGCAGCCGCACCACCTTGTCCCGTTCGGCGTTCGAGGCGCGGGTACCGGTCGCGATGTCCATGCCGTTCCTATCGACGTTTTCACACTCCATAGTGGAATATCATTCCAGCATAACCCTCTAATGTGGAACGTCAACCTGCGCGCCCTTCGTCAACCGGCCGACTGGATCGCCGTTGGCCACCGACAGCAACGCGAACGCGGTCGGCAACCGTAGCTGACGACCGCGTTCGTGCGCTGGTCAGCCGCGATACGGGTAGCTGCGGTCCAGATCCAGATTCAGTCGCAAAACATCAACCCGCGGCTCACCGAGGAAACCCATGGTTCGACCGCTGGTATGCGCGTCCACCACCGCACGAACCTGCTCCTCGGAAATCTCGCGTGCCTGCGCGATCCGGGACACCTGGATCGCCGCGTACGCCGTGGAGATGTTCGGGTCCAGCCCGCTGCCGCTCGCGGTAACGGCGTCGGCAGGCACGGGCGGGTCGGCCGGGGCATCGCCCTGGATCGGAACGATGCGGCCGATGGAGTAGTCCCTGCCCGGCTCGGCGCATTCGACCCGGACCCCGCGGTAGTCGGCCAGGAACGGCCGCGCCGGGCACGCCTCGTTGACGCTGACGACTTGCGCCGGATGCGGCACGTCACCGTAGGCGTCGCGCGACCCGATCAGCGAGAGCACGGCGCCCACACCGCTTTTCGTGCAGTACGGGCGGCTGCCATCGACCCGTTCCCGCTCGCCGACCTCCTTGCTGCGGGTACACACCGTGGTGAGCAGACTGGTGCGTGAGGCGGTGTCGACAATGTCCTCCGGACCCAGATTGCTCGCGGCCGTGGACATCGGGTCGTAGCCGTCCCCCGCCGTGGACGGGCGGCTCTGGAAGTACTGCACCAGCGCCGCGCCGCCGGAATCGGTGAACGACTGTCCGATCAAGCTGGAGCCCACCACTCTTCCGTTCTCCGCGAGCAGCGAACCATCCGCCTTGTCGTGCAGTCCCGGAACCTGCGCAACAGCGAAAACCGCCAGCGGATAGACGATTCCGGTGATCACGGTGAGCGCTAGCACCGCGCGCAGCGCGGCGAGATGCTGCCGGATCAAGGTTGAAAGGCGCATGTCAGGACATCCCGGGGAGGAGTTGGACGACGAGGTCGATGAGTTCGATGCCGATGAACGGCGCGATGATGCCGCCCAGGCCGTAGACGGTCAGGTTGCGGCTCAACAGTGCCGACGCGTTCGAGGGCCGGTAGCGCACGCCGCGCAGCGCCAGCGGGATCAGCGCGACGATGACGATCGCGTTGAAGATCACCGCTGACAGGATCGCCGACTGCGGGCTGGCCAAGCGCATGACATTGAGCCGATCCAGGCCGGGGAACAGCGGGACGAACAGCGCGGGAATGATCGCGAAGTATTTAGCGACGTCGTTGGCGATGGAGAAGGTGGTGAGGGCGCCGCGGGTGATGAGCAACTGCTTGCCGATCTCCACGATCTCGATGAGCTTGGTCGGATCGGAGTCCAGGTCCACCATGTTGCCGGCTTCCTTGGCCGCCGAGGTGCCGGTGTTCATCGCGACACCCACGTCGGCCTGGGCCAGCGCAGGGGCGTCGTTGGTGCCGTCGCCGGTCATCGCGACCAGCCGCCCGCCGTCCTGTTCCTGCTTGATCAGCGCCAGCTTGTCCTCCGGCGTCGCCTCGGCGAGGAAGTCGTCCACCCCGGCCTCGTCGGCGATCGCCTTGGCGGTCAACGGGTTGTCGCCAGTGATCATCACCGTGCGGATGCCCATCCTGCGCATCTCGTCGAACCGCTGCCGCATGCCCTGCTTCACCACATCTTTGAGGTGGATCACGCCGAGCACCCTGGCCGCTCCGTCCGCGATCTGTCCGACAACCAGCGGAGTTCCACCCGCGGCGGAAATGCCGTCGACCGTCGCTCCGAGTTCGTCGGGCACCGAACCACCGTGCGCACGTACCCATTCGGTGACCGCACTCGCCGCACCCTTGCGCAGCAGGCGCCCGTCGACGTCGACCCCGGACATCCGGGTCTGGGCGGTGAATTCCACCCACTGCGCGTGCGTCAGTTCGCCCGGCGTCCGCTCCCGCAGCCCGTATGCCTGCTTGGCGTACACCACGATGGAACGGCCTTCGGGTGTCTCGTCGGCCAGACTGGAAAGCTGTGCGGCGTCGGCCAATTCGTCCTTGCTCACGCCGGGCACCGGGACGAACTCCGACGCCTGGCGGTTGCCGAGGGTGATGGTGCCGGTCTTGTCCAGCAGCAGCGTGTTCACGTCGCCCGCGGCCTCGACCGCACGGCCCGACATGGCCAGGACGTTGCGCTGCACCAGCCGGTCCATGCCCGCGATGCCGATGGCCGACAGCAGCGCGCCGATCGTCGTCGGGATCAAGCACACCAGCAGCGAGACCAGCACAATGCCGGTGACGCCGTGCACGTCCAGCGCCGACGTGTCCGCCACCCCAGGGTTGTTCGCCTTGCTGAACATCGCCATCGGCTGCAACGTGACGACCGCGAAGACGAAAATGATCGTCAGCGCCGCGAGCAGGATGTTCAGCGCGATCTCGTTCGGCGTCTTCTGCCTGCTCGCGCCCTCCACCAACGCGATCATCTTGTCGATGAAGCTTTGACCCGGCTCCTGGGTGATGCGCACGACGATCCGGTCCGACAGCACGGTGGTTCCGCCGGTCACCGCCGAACGGTCGCCACCGGACTCCCGGATCACGGGCGCGGATTCGCCCGTGATCGCCGACTCGTCCACGGATGCGATGCCCTCCACCACGTCGCCGTCGCCAGGAATGACCTCCCCTGCCTCGACGACCACGTGATCGCCGCGGCGTAGATCCGGCGCGGCGACCGACTCTTCGTCCGCCCGGGCACCCGGCGACCAGTCGGGCAGCCGCCGCGCGACCGTGTCGGTCTTGGCCTTGCGCAGCGCGTCCGCCTGAGCCTTGCCGCGGCCCTCGGCGACCGCCTCGGCCAGGTTCGCGAAAATCACGGTGAGCCACAACCACACGACGATGGCCCAGGCGAAAAAGCTCGGATCGGTCAAAGCGAGGACGGTCGACCAGACCGCGCCCAGTTCGACGATCAGCATCACCGGGTTGCGCCACAGGGTGCGCGGATCGAGTTTGCGCACCGCGTCCGGCAGCGAGGTCACCAGCATCGTGGGGTCGAGCACACCCTTCGGGACGCCCTTGTCCCGCCGTTGTCTTTCGGGCTCGGACTCCGCGGAGATGTTCTTTTCGATTGCGGGACTGGTCATTTCAGTGGATTCCTTCGGCGAGCGGCCCCAGCGCGAGTGCGGGCAGGAAGGTGAGCGCGACCAGGATCACCGTCACACCGACGACCATGCCGACGAACTGCGGCCGATGCGTCGGCAGGGTGCCGATCGACTCGGGGGTGGTGCCCTGCTGGGCCAGCGAACCTGCCAGTGCGAGCACGAAGATGATCGGCACGAAGCGGCCGAACAGCATGGCGAGGCCGAGCGACGTGTTGTACCAGTCGGTGTTTCCGGTCAGGCCCACGAACGCCGAACCGTTGTTGTTGGCCGCTGAGGTGAAGGCATACAACACCTCCGACAGGCCGTGTGGCCCGGAGTTCAGCATGCCCGCCCGTGGCCCCGGCAATGCCATCGCCAGCGCCGTGCCCACGAGCACGATCAACGGGCTGATCAGGAAATACGAGGCGGCGAGCTTGATCTCTTTCGGCGTGATCTTCTTACCGAGATATTCCGGTGTGCGGCCGACCATCAGACCCGCGACGAAGACCGTGATCACCGCGAGGATCAGCATGCCGTAGAGCCCGGAGCCCGTCCCGCCCGGCGCGACCTCGCCGAGCTGCATGTCGAACATCGCCAGCAGGCCGCCGAGGCTGGTGTAGGAGTCGTGGGACGAGTCGACGGCGCCGGTCGAGGTCAGCGTCGTCGCGGACGCGAAGGTGGCCGAGTTCGCCACCCCGAAGCGCTGTTCCACACCTTCCATCGACGCGCCGATCGCGGTCGGCACGGTCCCGTGGTGCTGGAGCTGAACCAGGTTGGTCAGCGTCACGCTGATCAGCGCGATCGTGCCCATCACCGCGACGATCGCGTAGCCCTGCTTACGGCTGCCGACCAGCCTTCCGAACGTGCGCGGCAGCGAGAAGCTGATCACCAGCAGCAGGAAGATCTCCACCCAATTGGTCCAGGTACGCGGATTCTCGAACGGGTGCGCCGAGTTGGCGTTGTAGAAGCCACCTCCGTTGGTGCCCAGCTCTTTGATCGCCTCCTGGCTGGCCACCGGACCGCCGGTAACGATCTGCTGGGTGCCGTTCAGCGTCCGCGCGACCTGGTCGTGCACGTGGAAGTTCTGGATCGCGCCGCCCGCGACCAGCACGATCGCGAAGACGAACGCGAGTGGCAGCAGGATGCGCAGGGTGCCGCGCACCAGGTCCACCCAGAAGTTGCCGAGGTCGCCGGTGTGCCTGCCCGCGAACCCGCGCACCAGCGCCACCGCCACCGCCATCCCGACCGCGGCGGAGACGAAGTTCTGCACCGCGAGCCCGGCCATCTGCACCAGGTGTCCCTGGGTCGATTCACCGGAGTAGTTCTGCCAGTTCGTGTTCGTCACGAAGCTGACCGCGGTGTTCCAGGCCAGCGCGGGCGTCATCTCGGTACCGGGACCGTTCAGGTGCAGCGGAAGTCTGCCTTGGACCAGCTGGAAGAAGAACAGGAAAAGGACGCCGACCGCCGAGAAAGCCAGCACACTGCGGGCGTACACCGACCAGGTCTGCTCGACATCGGGCTGGGCGCCGGTCGCCCGGTAGACGAGGCGTTCCACGCGAGAATGCTTGCGGCCGGAGTACACCCGGTACATGTAGTCGCCGAGCGGCACGTGGACCAGCGCGAGCGCCAGGACCAGGGACGCCACGAAGGCGATCCCCGCGGTTGTCGTGCTCACCTAGAACCTCTCGGGAAACAGCAGCGCCGCGACCAGGTAGACGGCGACACCAACGGCGAGAATCAGACCGACGAGATTCGCGATCACAGTTTCTCCACCCCGCGCTGGACCAGTCCGAGCAGCGCGAACGCCGCCACGGTGAGCGCCGTGAACAGCACGACAGACATGACTCGCCAACCTCCATCCGCGCGCCGGAGTGGAGCGCGCCAGAGCGAGTCAAGCGCCCAGGCGACGGTACGAGGCGATTCCTTACAACTCCTTAGCGCCCAGGGATTCCGCATTTGCGGTTCGTTAACGGCATAGCTGTACCCACGAGTGCACACCTGCACGACCGTGTCCCCCAGGGCCGGTCGGCCGGAACGCCGAAAGGAACCTGTCAAAGAAGAGCGCTCGACCGTCAACAGACCGTAAAGATCAGGGTCGGTGGGTACCACGGCGGTAGAAGTGGAGAGCCGGTCAGGCGGACGACTCCAGCACAACCGGCGGTGTCTCATCGGAAGAAGGGTTGTCATGTCAGCAGTCACCATCGCCGTTCTCGTCGGGTTCGTGTGCTGTGCACTGGTCATCCGGGTGCTGGGCAGCCGCGCACAGCCGCGCCGCCCGCAGGTCGTGGTCGTCGCGGGCCGACCGTGCCCAGCGGTGGCCACGAACGAGCCGGGTGCGTTCGATGTCTGAGCGCCGGGCGCAGCACGCCGGTTCGGAGGGTTGCTCGGCCCCTGACCCGCGGCGCGCGATGATGAAGGCGTGAAACGCGGCCAGCTGCGCATCTACCTGGGTGCCGCGCCGGGAGTCGGCAAGACGTACGCCATGCTCGGCGAGGCGCACCGGCGGTTGGAGCGCGGCCGCGACGTGGTGGCCGCGATCGTCGAGACGCACGGCAGGGAGAAGACCGCGCGGCTGCTCGAGGGCATCGAGCGCATTCCGCCGAAGCTGATCGAGTACCGCGGCACCACGCTCCCCGAACTCGACGTCGGGGCTGTGCTGCGACGCGCGCCCGCGGTGGTGCTGGTCGACGAGCTGGCGCACACGAACGCACCGGGCAGCACGCACGAGAAGCGCTGGCAGGACGTGGCGGACTTACTCGACGCCGGCATCGACGTGATCTCCACGGTCAACGTGCAGCACCTGGAGAGCCTCAACGACGTCGTCGAGCAGATCACCGGCATCCAGCAGCGCGAAACTGTACCAGACGCTGTGGTGCGCGGCGCGGACCAGGTAGAGCTGGTCGATATCACACCGGAAGCGTTGCGGCGCCGACTGTCCCACGGCAATGTGTATGCCGCCGAGAAGATCGACACGGCGATGCGCAACTATTTCCGGCCGGGCAACCTCACGGCGTTGCGCGAATTGGCGCTGCTGTGGCTGGCCGACCAAGTCGACGCCGCGCTGGCCAAGTACCGCGCCGATCACAAGATCACCGAGCTGTGGGAGGCGCGCGAGCGGGTCGTGGTCGCGGTGACCGGCGGCCCGGAATCGGAGACCATCGTGCGCAGGGCCAGCCGGATCGCCACGAAATCCAGCGCAGACCTGGTGGTCGTGCACGTCGTGCGCGGCGACGGGCTGGCCGGGGTCTCCACCGAGCGCCTTGCCCGGCTGCGCGAGCTCGCGGCCAGCTTGGACGCCTCCCTGCACACCGTTACCGGCGACGACGTGCCCTCGGCCCTGCTGGAATTCGCGCGCGAGGCGAACGCCACTCAACTGGTGCTGGGCACCTCGCGTCGCTCGCGCTGGGCACGGATCTTCGACGAGGGCATCGGGTCCGCTGTGGTGCAGCGCTCGGAGAAAATCGACGTGCACATGGTGACGCACGAGGAAGCCCACCCTGGTTTTCTGCGCCGCTCCGCACTGCGTACACGCAGGCCCGTGCCCGCCTGGCTCGCCGCGGTCCTCGTGCCTGCGCTGGTCTGCGCGGTCAGCGTCGCTTACCTGGACGACGTGCTGGATCTCGGCGGTATCAGCGCGGTGTTCGTTGTCGGCGTCGTCGCGGTGGCTCTGCTGGGCGGCATCGTGCCCGCGTCGGTTTCGGCGCTGCTATCCGGCCTGCTGTTGAACTGGTTCTTCGCGCCGCCGCGCCACAGCCTGACCATTGCCGAGCCGGACAGCTTCGTCACCGTGGTTGTACTGCTCATCGTCGCCGTCGCGGTCGCGGCACTGGTCGACGTGGCCGCGAAGCGGACAAGACAGGCGCGCAAGGCCTCTCGGCAGGCCGAGCTGCTGACCATGTTCTCCGGCGCCATCCTGCACGGCGCCGATCTGCCCAAGCTGCTGGAGCAGATCAGGGAGACCTTCGCTCAACGCGCGGTCAGCCTGGTGGCGGGCGACCGGGTGCTGGCCGAGATCGGCGTCGACCCGCCACGCCTGGCCGCCGACGCGAGCACCGTGGTCGAGGCGGGCGACGCGCACCACTGGCTGCTGCTCGCGGGCCGGCCGCTGGCTGCTGCCGACCGTACAGTCCTCAACGCGGTGGCTAATCAGGCCGTCGGACTGGTGCGGCAGTCCCGCCTCGCCGAGGAGGCCAGTGCCGCGGCGGCGCTGCTGGAGGCCGACCGGCTGCGTCGAGCGCTGCTCTCGGCGGTCAGCCACGACTTGCGCACGCCCCTGGCCGGGGCCAAAGCCGCCGTCTCCAGCTTGCGCAGCGACGACATCGAATTCTCCGCGGAGGACACCGCCGAGCTGCTGGAGACAATCGAGGAGTCGGTGGATCAGCTCACCGCGCTGGTCGGCAACCTGCTCGACTCATCGCGGCTCGCGGTCGGCGTGGTGACGCCGCAGCTGCGGCGGGTGTACCTGGACGAGGTGGTGCACCGCGCGCTGGTGAGCGTCGGAATGGGCGCGCGCGGGCTGCGGCGCGCGGCAATGGACCGGGTCGAGATCGAGGTCGGCGACGTCTCGGTGCGGGCTGATAGCGGCCTGCTGGAACGGGTGCTGGCCAACCTGATCGACAACGCGCTGCGTCACGCGCCGCGCGAGACCCCGGTCCGGATCACCGCCGAGCGCACCGGAGACCGCGTCACGATCGCGGTCGTCGACACCGGCCCCGGCGTCCCACACGGTGCGGAGGAGCAGCTGTTCGAGCCGTTCCAGCGCCTCGGCGACCGGGACAACACCACGGGTGTCGGGCTCGGACTGTCGGTGGTACGCGGGTTCGTCGAGGCGATGAGCGGGACAGTGCACGCCGATCCGACGCCGGGGGGAGGATTGACCATGCTGGTCGAGCTGCCCGGGGACGAGGTGTCGACCCCCGACAACGCGGGCGCGGATGTCTCGCGTGAGACGACAAGCGCAGGTGAGTGAGGTGTCCCCGACGGCACAGGAGGCGGTGGTGACGAAAACGCCCGAGGCGGTGGCGACCAAAGTGCTCGTGGTCGACGACGAACCGCAGATCGTGCGCGCGCTGCGGATCAACCTGTCGGTTCGCGGCTACGAGGTGATCACCGCGGCGACCGGTGGCGCCGCCCTGCGTGCGGCCGCCGACAAGCATCCGGACGTGGTGATTCTCGACCTCGGCCTACCGGACATGGACGGCATCGAGGTGCTCGCCGGGCTGCGCGGCTGGACGTCGGCGCCGGTGATCGTGCTGTCCGCGCGGACGGACTCGGCCGACAAGGTCGAGGCGCTCGACGCGGGCGCCGACGACTACGTCACCAAGCCGTTCGGGATGGATGAGTTGCTTGCCCGGCTGCGCGCCGCGGTTCGCCGGGGCGCCACCGATACCGACGCGTCGGACCCGGTCGTGGTGACCGCGTCGTTCACCGTCGACTTGGCCGCCAAGAAGGTCACCAGGCACGGCGAGATCGTGCACCTGACCCCGACCGAGTGGGGCATGCTCGAGATGCTGGTGCGCAACCGCGGCAAGCTGGTCGGTCGACGCGAGCTGCTGCGTGAGGTGTGGGGTCCGTCCTACGCCACGGAGACGCACTATCTGCGGGTATATCTGGCGCAGCTGCGGCGCAAGCTGGAAGTGGATCCCTCCCACCCGAGGCACCTGATCACCGAGGCCGGGATGGGTTACCGGTTCCAAGAGTAGTGGTCCCAGCCACCGGCCGGTGAACGCCAGGAATGGCGCACGCGACATCGGCGTTGCCAGGCGAGCGAGCTGATTCCGACGAGAATGGCAGGATCGAACCATGGCTGAACAGACCGCTACACCCGCCACCTCTGCGCCGGTCGACCTGGGCCCGACCACGTTGTGGGTCGAGCGCACCGGGACCAGGGCCTACACCGGCCGCAGCTCCCGCGGCGCCGAGGTCCGGGTCGGGTCGCAGGGCGTCGCCGGTGTGTTCACACCAGGTGAGCTGCTGAAAATCGCCTTGGCCGCCTGCTCGGGCCTGAGTGCGGACTTCCCGCTGTCGCGCAAGCTCGGCGACAACTTCGACGCGACCATCCGGGTGTCCGGCGACGCCGATCGGGAGAACGAGGTCTACCCGCAGTTGGAAGAGGTGTTCGAGCTCGACCTCAGTGATCTCGACGACGAGGCCCGCGAGCGGTTGCTCGTCACCGTGCAGCGCGCGATCGACAAGGTGTGCACCGTTGGTCGGACGCTGCGAGCCGGGTCGAAGGTGACCTTGTCGTTCGACGTCGAGGCCTGATGGACGACGCCATTCGGTTGAGCGCCTGGGTGCACGGCTGGGTCCAGGGAGTGGGTTTCCGCTGGTGGACCCGGGCACGCGCGTTGGAGCTCGGGCTGGTCGGGCACGCGACCAACGCCAGGGACGGCCGCGTGCACGTGGTCGCGGAAGGACCGCGACAGGCTTGCGAAAGGTTGCTCGAGCTCTTGCGTTCGGGGACTCCACCTGGTCGGGTGACCTTGGTTGTGGAAAGCTGGGAGCCCGCGCGGGGTGATGTGACCGGTTTCGAGGAGCGCTAGTGGTAGTTCGGGCGACGAGGGGGCGCAGCGGTGAACACGCAGCATCCGGGTGACGGCACGCGTCCCGACAACCCCGAACCCGAGCGGTCGTCCGCTTCGGAGCATCCGGCCACGCCCGCCGCAGCCGATTCCGAACCCGCGGCCGGTGCGCGATCGGCCCCGGAGTCCGCGCCGGCCGATTCCGTCGAGGCGCAGGATCAGTCGGCTTCCACGTCGAGTGTTCCGGGCATGACGCCCGATGCGGTCGCGCCGAGCGGGACCGGCGCCCCGCCGGACGTCGACTGGTCTACGCCGGGCTCGGTGCCGCCCGGAGCCGCGAGCGGTACGGAAGGGCTCGCCGGTTTGGGCGCGGCTCCCGGCACTCCTGGTCCACCCCGCCGCGGCAGTGTGCAGCGACAAGAAGCGGGGATCACCAAGCCGCGCCCACCCACGGTGGCCGAAGCGAGGGCCAGAGACAAGGCGCGCAAGCACGCCGAGCAAGCACAGCAGGCCGCCGTCGCGGCTGAGGAGAGCAAGAAGCGCAAGCGCAAGCGGGTCATGATCGGTGGTGTCGCCATTGTCGGCGTCGCCGGTCTGGTCGGCGGCGGTTACCTGGCCTATCGTGCGCTCACCGCACCCGACCGGGTCACGGCGCACTGCGTGAAGACGGAGAACGGCCAGGAGATCCTGGTCGACGACGACCACTGCGGCGACGGCCGACCCGGCTTCGTCAGCAATAGCGGTGGCGGCCCGGGCGTGATCATCCTTGGCGGCGGACCGCAGTACCGCTACTACTACGGCGGAACGGGCACCGTCGGCAAGCCGCCTACCGGCGGTACCACGGTCAAACCGCGCAGCGCCGAGATCAAGACCAAGAGTGGAACCACGGTGCAGCGCGGCGGGCTCGGCAGCAAGAGCACCGGCGGGGGGTCGTAGATGCGGCGCGTGCGCGATACGCCCCGCCCGGGCTGGCAGCAGACCATCGAGGGCCAGGGCCTGGTCTACGGTTCACCGGGACGGGACGCGAGCGGCCAGCCGAGGCCGTACTGGGACGAGTCCGTCCACTACGCGTTCGACATGCCGGAGATCCTCGCCTTGGAGGCCGATGTCGAACTGCTGCACTCGATGTGCCTGAACGCGGTGGAGCACATCGTGCTCACCGAACGGTTCGCCGATTTCGGTCTACCCGAGTGGAGTTGGGGCCCGATCGCCGAATCCTGGAAGCGCTCCGACCCGTACGTGTACGGGCGTTTCGATCTGCGCTACGACGCCCGCAGGCCCGCGAAACTGCTGGAGTACAACGCGGATACGCCGACCTCACTGCTGGAGGCGGCGATCGTGCAGTGGCACTGGCTCACCGACCGCTACCCGGGTGGCGACCAGTGGAACTCGTTGCACGAGAAGCTGGTCGAGCGCTGGAGCGCGCTGCGCGACGTGCTACCCATGCCCCAGCTGCACTTCACCTGGTCCGGCGCGGACGCGACAGGTGAGGACAACGTCACCACGGCGTACCTGCAGGAGACCGCCGCCGAGGCCGGGTTCGACACCATCGCGCTTCCGATCGAGGAGGTCGGATTCGATTCGGAACTGGAACGTTTCGTCGACCTGGCCGAGGCGCCGATCGAGGCGATCTTCAAGCTCTACCCCTGGGAGTGGGCGCTCGACGACGACTTCGGCAAGCGGGTTGTCGACAGCCTGCCACAGACCATGTGGGTCGAACCGCTGTGGAAGACCCTGCTGAGCAACAAGGCGATCCTCGCCGTGCTGTGGGAGATGTACCCGGGGCACCCGAACCTGTTGCCGGCCTATCTCGATCAACCCAACGAGCTGACCGAGTACATCCGCAAACCGAAGCTCGGACGCGAAGGAGCCAACATGACCATCGTCGGTGCGGGCTTGGAAACCGCCACCGGCGGGGTATACGGCGAAGAAGGCTACGTCTACCAATTGCTCGACCCGCTCCCGGAATTCGACGACATGCGCCCCGTGCTCGGCGCCTGGATCGTCGGCGATACCGCGGCGGGCCTGGGCATCCGTGAGACCGCGGGCCTGATCACCGACGACGGCTCCGCATTCGTTCCGCACCGCATCGTTTCCGAATAGCCCGAATCGACCTCAGCCGCATCGCCACTCACCCGGAAGGACCAAGATGACCGCAGTCGCCCTCGAATCGGGGTACTGGAGCTCGCTCGGCGAGGGCGTGGGAGCGATCATTCTCTACGCCCTGGTCGGCTTGGTGCTGATGCTCGTCGGCTTCTACGCCATCGATCTGACCACGCCGGGCAAGCTGCGCAAACTGGTGGTGGCGGGCAAGCCGAACGCCATCATCGTCACGGCGGCGGGCATGATCAGTATGGCGTTCATCGTCGTGCTGGCCATCTTCGCCGTCGGCGGCGGCGGCAAGCTCTCCGAAGGGCTGATCGCCTCGCTCGTATTCGGCCTGGTCGGAATTGTCGCGCAGGTCATCTCGGTCCGCGTCATCGAGCGAGCGCTCGGCATCGACATCGGCGCCGCGCTGCACTCCGACACTTACACCACCGAGGTTCTCGTCGTGGCCGCCGCGCACTTCGCCCTCGGATTGGTTGTCGCCTTCGCCATCCTCTAGAACCACCACTACCACAGCCGCGGATGCCCGACCGAGCACCGGAGCCGCGCCGGCCGAACAGCTTGCCGCGCGCGGCGCAGCACGAGCGCAGCCGCCGCCTCCTTCACCGCAACCCAGGCACCCACCAACCCGGCCAGAAACTCGCCGAACTCCGCCAAGTTTTCCGTCGGGTGGTGTCCCCCTCGGTGGGGGACATCACTCAGGGCGCACGGCAGTACGGTTCGGGGTTCAGTTGTTGTCCTGAGTGGGGATAGTGGGTTCGTGATTTTCGACAGTCTTGATGTGTCATATGGCGACCCGTGGGGTTCCACGCTCGGGCCGACTCATCCGCAACCGATATCGCGTGCGCTTGCGGCGCGCAGACATGCTGACGGGGATAGGTACGCGGTGTTGCTGGCCGCGCGGGAGCGGCCGCTGGCGATGGTCGATTACTACCAGTACGAGGGGAAGGAGTGGTGGAATGTGCATCTGTTCGACGACAGGTCCTATCGCACGCAGATCATCTACCTCGAGAGCCACTCCGAGGGGGTGTTGCGGGTTTGGTTTATCAACCGATGGCAGTTTTCCAGCGAGCAGCAGTACTTCTCCCATGAATGGGACGTCTATGAAACCACGAAAGTCTCGACCGACGGACTGGTCGAGATCAGGTCCGAGTTCGACGGGTCGGAGCAAGCCTTGGTCGAGCGGCGTGGGGCTCGAGATCTCGGCCAGCCGATCGATGAGCCGGAAAATAGCACAGTGCAGCTGTTTTCGGCTCCCATCGAAGACTTCCTCTGCCCCGCACCGGAATTCGGAGATTGGCAGGTCTTCATGCGGTTCCTCGCCCAGCAGGGCCACGAGCCCGCCCCGACGGTAACCCTGAACGAGATATCTACGGGCGAACGGCAGGGACCGCTGCGCGCCACTGGAATCGAGCAGCTGTTCACTCCGGGTAGACGCGACACTCCGCATGGTCCGGCCGTTGTCGAGCTCATCGATGCGGGACTGCTGCGAGTCCCGTCCGGGCGGCTGGTTGCCGTGGACCCTGGCTCGATCGACGAGGCTTCGCCGACTATCGGCGTACCACCAGGCGAGTACCCGGTCACGGTGTCGGTGATGCGGTACGCGGATACTCTGTGCGGGCCGCGTGTCGCCGCGGCCCGGGTGACCCTCCTGGACACCCCACCAAGTGAGTGGGAAATGGGTATCCGGCCCGACGAGGACCCTGGGCTGCTCGGCGACGGCGAATTCTACGGGGTCGGTGTGGAGACCGGCATGGCGGTTTTCCTCGACGAGACCCGGACAGTGGACGAAGACGAGTTCGACGACGAGCTGATCGAACGCCTCTACGACCGTTTCACGGTGGAACTGATCGGCGCGGAGCCGGAGCCGAACCTCATCGCTTTCCCTGCTGGCCGGCCCGACGGAACCTTTCCTGTCTGGATAGGCCGCACCGAAAGCGGGCAAGTGAGCTGCGTTGTCATCGACTTCCAGCTCCATCCCCCGTTACGGGAGAGTGAGTAGGCCCACCTGCCGGAACCGAGTGCGGAGGATTGCCGCGAATAAACTCGTTGGCACCGCGGCACACCGGCCACGCGTAAAGGTGGCGCGAGCACGTGTCGACACGATCATCATGTTCACTCCGTTCACTCGCAGAGCGGAGTTTACGGCTTGTCGGCGGCTGTGAGCACGCAGCGCCACGGTGCAGGCACCATGATTCTCGGTTCTTCTCACGATCGAAACCGAACTGTCAAGTGTCGTCCATGTGCTCGAGGCAGTAGGCCGCCGCCGCGAGGTATTGGCGGCATTCCGGACCGTGGCCCGCGTGAACACTCCGGATGAACAGTGCGCGGTCCATGTCGAGATCCGTGGTGGGTTCCGCGGTGCAATCCCGGTACCGAGTCCTCCACAAGTCCCGCGTATTCAGCGATGTCTGCATCGTGCACCTCCAAGCCCGTGTGGGTGTCAGTACGAGAGACTTGCCAATGTCTTTATCCTGGGCGCATACACGTTCGCCTCGGTCCGCAACCTGCCTACGTCATCGGGTGACCAACCGCCAGTCGTCGGGCAGCCGTGCCGCGGTGATCTGGCCGCCCTCCGCTTCCAGGTCGACGGTGATCGCGCCGAGGCGCAACGCCCGGAGCGAGACCCTGCCCCACGTCAGCGGCAGCTGCGGACGCACGGTGAGGGTGCGGGTCGGCACGTCCGGGTCGAGGCCGAGGAACGCGCGCACCAGCAGCAACGGTGCGGCACTCGCCCACGCCTGCGGCGAGCAGGACGTCGGATACGGAACGGGACTGGCGAACCTCGACCGCGGAAAGCCACAGAACAGCTCGGGCAGTCGCCCGTCGAAAACCGATGCCGCGTCCAGCAATCCGGAGGCCAGCTGGGTCGCCAGCTCGACTGCGCCGGGCAGGTGCTGGTAGCGCAGCAAGCCGGCCACCGCGATCGCCGTATCGTGCGGCCAGACGGAGCCGCAGTGGTAGCTCATCGGGTTATAGGCGCCCATATTCGACGCCAAGGTGCGCAACCCGAAGCCGGTGTCCATCTCGGGGCCCGACAACCGCATCACCAGTTCGGCGGCGTGCTCGTCACTGGCGATCCCCGACCAGAGGCAGTGCGCCACATTGCTGGTCAGCGAGTCGACCTGACGCTTGCCACCGTCCAGCGCGACGGCGTACCAGCCCCGGTCGGGCAGCCAGAACTGCTCGGCGAACTTGCCGCGCAGCTCCGCGGCGCGCTCCCGCAGCTGCCCGGCCAGCCGGGCGTCGTCGAACGCCTCGGCCAGATACGCCCTTGCGACCAGCGCCGCGTGCACGTATCCCTGCACCTCGCAGAGCGCGATCGGCCCCTCGGCGATATGCCCGGTGGCATGGTTGATGCCGTCGTAGCTGTCCTTCCAACCCTGGTTGATCAGCCCACGGTCGGTCGCACGGCGATATTCGACGAAACCATCGCCGTCGCGGTCGCCGTAGTCGGTGATCCAGTGCAGCGCTGCGTCGGCGGCGGGCAGCAGCTCCCTGATCGACTCGGGATCCGCGCCCCACCGATGGCATTCGGCCATCAGCATCACGAACAGCGGTGTCGCGTCGGCGGTTCCGTAGTAGATATTGCCGCCGAGTACCTGACCGCCCGACGGACCGCGGCGCATCTCGTGCATGATGCGCCCCGGCTCCTCCTCGGTGAGCGGATTGACCTCGTGCCCTTGCAGTTCCGCCAGCTGCTGCAGCGTGCCGAGCGCCAGGTCGACCTCCAGCGGCAGCGCCATCCACGCGGTGAGCAGACTGTCACGGCCGAACAAAGTCATGAACCACGGCGCACCCGCGGCGACGAACGGTCGGCCGTCGCCGGAGTCGTCGTGGATCTGTAATGCACCCAAGTCGCTTTCGGTACGACGCAGCACCCGGGTGAGGACCGGATCCGATGCGACGATGTCGGTGGCGGTATCCCGCCAAGCCTCGATCTTGCGTCCCGGCGCGCTGACGCCGAAGTGCTCGCCAGGGGCGACCGCTTGAAAACGCTGGTTGCCCAACGTCGGCTGGGCGATGATCTCGGTCTGCCAGCACTCACCGACCGGGACGATCACTCGCCACACCAGTGTGCCGGGCATCACCTCGGGTTCGACGGTCGCGGAGACGGAGATGCCCCGCATCCGGTCGGTATGGTCGTGCAGCACCAGCTCGCCGTCGGCCACCGTCACATCGGCCCGTGCGTGCCCGGCACGGCCTTCCTTGACCGCGAACAGGTCGATGAAATCGGCGTCGACGTGCAACTCCAGCAAGACCGCTGTCGGCTCACGGCCCATGTTCTCCAACGTCAGCAACTCATGCATGCCGTCGGCCACGATCCGCTCGCGCACCACCAGCAACGTGCTGTCGGCCAGGCCCGCCTGTGGCGGCCTGCGCAGCACGAACCTAGCGGCGAACGCCTCAGGACTCAGCACCGACAGCGGCTCGGCGGGTTTGCCGTTCACCAGCAGCTCCCACCGGGACAGCACGCGTGCGTCTCGGAAGAACAGGCCGTGCGGCTTGCCCAGCTCGACATCGCCGAGCCGGTTCGACAGGCAGAAGGTCCCGCCTTCTACCAAGGTGACAGAGCCGCACCCCCCGAATCCGGTGGGCTCACCGGAATTCAGGGGGGCCGGGCTCAGTGGTGCGGTTCCCGTCACGAGAATCCGCTCGCCGGGATCCTGACCGACGTGGCGACCGGGGCCGCTGGCTCGAACGGCATGGCTCCGAACCGTTTCCTGGACCACAGCAGCTTGCGGTACACCTGCTCGTAGCCCCGACCGAGGGTGTCGGCGCCGAACTTCGCCTTCACGTGGAGCCGGCAGGCAACCGGGTCCATCCTCCGAACCTCCGCGATGGCCGCGGGTAGCTCGGCGGGGTCGTCACAGATGCGGCCGGTCACGCCGTCGACGACCACCTCGGAGACCGCGCCACCGCGCAACGCGACCACCGGCGTGCCACAGACCATGGATTCGATCATCACCATGCCGAACGGTTCCTCCCAGCGAATCGGGAACAACAGGCAACGCGCATTGGCCAGCAGCTTACGCTTGGCGGCCGCGTCGGCGAGGCCGAATACGTGGTCGTTTTCGGTAAGCAGCGGGCGGACCTTCTCCTCGAAGTAGGCCTGCTCGGCCCGTTCGCTGCATTTGCCTGCCAGCACCAGGGGGATGCCAGCCGCATGCGCGGCCTCCAGCGCCAGATGCGGAGCCTTGCAGGTATTGAACCGGCCGAGAAACAGGGCGTACTCGTCCTTTTCGACGCGGAACGGCCACTCGTCGACCTGCAGCGCATTGTGCACGCGTCCAGCCCAGTTCAGGTCCGGTGCGAGCTCACGCTGCCGGTCGCTGATCGCCACCAGCGCGACCTCGTCGCCCAGTTCCCGGTAGTACCGGTACGAGTCGTCTTCCACCGGCCCGTGCACCGTCAGCACCGTCGGCAAGCCGAGGCGCTGGAACGCGGGGGCGTTGAGCGGCCCCGCGAAGGTATGGTCGTGCACCAGGTCCACACCCGATGTCGCCGCGAGCTTTTCGATCGCCCGGCGCACCCGCAGCGCGTGCACGACCTCTGGGAACGGGTCGCCGAGGCGCTCGGGCTGCGCCCGATCCCAGACCGGCACGAACTTGGCCTTGGTGCCCGGCTCTCCCGCGCCGAACAGAGTGATGTCGTGGCCGCGGTCCACCAATGCGTCGACCAGATCGGCGACCACGGCCTCCACACCGCCGTACGCCTTGGGCGGTACGTCGAAGTACGGAGGAACTACCATCGCAATGCGGAACGGGGTGCCGACATGATCTATCGAGAGCAGCTCGGGCGCTGCCATCTGCAAATCGGACGGTGCCTTCTTCGCCGAAACCGGCGCGGAAAACGCGCTCATGACCCTCCTTCCAGGGACAACCAGTAGCACTCGCATCCACCCAGCACTCGGAGTACCGGGCGCCGAACTGAACTAAGTGGCCGCCGCGGCGGGGGTGAAACCGGAGCTACACCGCCGTCCATGGGGCATGGTTGGCCTGGTCACGACCACTGACGCGATCAGGGGGGCCGACAGGGAGGTACCTCAAACGTTTTCGTTCAAACCACATTTCCTGCGAAAGATTCGTCCGCCAGCATACCTCCAGCTACTTGCATTTCGTCCGATTGACTGGTCCACCGGATCGCCACGCTCAGTCCTCGATGACGACCGTGCCGCCCCGGCCCGCGGCGACGAACGACAGCAAATCCTCCGCTTCGGCGCGCAGCGCCGCCTCGTCGGACGCGGACAGCGGATGCCACGGGATGACACGCAGGGTGGCATCATCGATCGACCAACGACCGTGCACGAAACCATCGACCAGATACATCGGCACGCCCGCGGAGGCTTCCTTGGCGATGCGTCGGCGGTCTTCCTCGCTGATGATCCGGCGGCGGTCCTTGTGGCCGAGCAGCGCGTTGTCGAAGGCGGGCAAGAAGCGCACGGGCACCGGTAGATCCGGCTCCGCCAAGGGTGCGTCGGGTAGGTCGAACAGCACACGATGCTGATCGTCGGTGAACACCCGCAGCCGCGTACGTATCTCGTCGACGACCTCGGCCAGCCGGGTGATACCCGCCCACGCCTGCATGTCGGCGACCGTGGCGGGGCCGAACGCGGCCAGGTAGCGCAGCACCAGAGTCTCCGGCCGCGGCGCGGCAGCCATCGGCGCGGCGAGCCATTCCTCCGCCAGACCGACCGTCACCGACCGATTACGCCATCGCCCCCAGGCGCCAGTCTCCGGGCCGTGCACCATCGGGACAAGTAGCTCCACAGTTTCGGCCAGCCTGCGGGTATGCCGGTCCGGGAAACGCACGGCGAGCAACTTGCCCAGATCGCCGCGGCTGAGACGCTGTCCGGCCAGCAGCTCCCGTCCGGCCGCCCCGAGCTCGTCCAAGTCGACGCCGTCGATCTCGTCGCGGTAGTAGGGCGCCTTCAGTGCGGCGTCGACAACCGGCTGCACCGTCGGACGCAACCACCGGAAGTCCGCACCGTCCGCCAGATGCACGGTGCGGCGGAGCATGGTGGAGCGAACCAGCTTACGGTCGCGCAGGAGCGCGGCCAAGTCGTCGTGCCGGAATTGAGCGAGCCTGGTCCACAGGCCGACGTAGGGCCAGTTGGGCTCCTGACCCTGCACGGCGACCAGGTGCCGGACGAGTTCGAACGGAGTCAGCGCGACCCGCTCCACCAGTTTCTGGCGGACCAGCAGCGTCCGATTCAGCTCGCGCAGCGATAGTTCCGTCATGCGCCCATCTTCCCGGAGACCACCGACAGATCGGTGGGCCGGACCGGTCACGGGCCGACCGCGCGGGCTCGGTCCACGCCGGGCCGAATCCGCTTCGGCTGCAGAGGTCGATCATCGCGGCGCCTACGACAAGACCGGCATGGGTGCCCTTGTCGCAGAGCTTTCCCGGCCTGGGCCGAAACCCGTCGGCGACGCCATGCGCACCGAACTTCGTGACCGCTCCAGGTAGCCGAGCACGCGTGGATGTGACATTCACGAGTCGGGCAGACAGCGTCCCGGGTCGGGCAGATCGGCGCACGGCGCGTTGCCGTGCGCCCGCAGCACATCCTTGCCGACCTGATCGATCAGGAAGTGCAGGAAGCTCGCGGCGAGCGAGTCACCGGGCAGTTCACCGTTGCTGTAGGCGTATTCGACGCCCCAGAACGGGTAAGTGCGCCGCACGACGGCGTCCCGACCCGCGCCGACGGCGTCGATCGCGACGGTGGTCAGGCCCGCGTCGATCGCCTCGGAGAATTCCGAATAGCCGATGGCGCCCGGGATTTCGACCACCGCCTTGCGCATATCCGCGGTCACTCGCACGTCGCAGTGCGCGGCCTCCGTAGTGACCGTGCCCTTGAGCGCCGTGCAGCTCACGTGCGGGCGATCGGGCTGCCTGCCGTCGAGCAGCCTGCGTTCGAAAGTATTTCGCGAACCCGACCCCGGAATACGATCGACCAGCACGACCGGCAGGTCCGGGCCGCCCACCTCACGCCAGTTACCGATCCTACCCAGGTAGAGATCCTGAATCTGGGCCACGGTGAGACTGCGGACGCCGACGCCGGGATGGATGATCATGGTGAACAGCGACAGTGCGAGCGGACGGTACACCAGCGTCGGATACCCACTCCCCTTCGACCCGTCGCTGATCGCGAGCAGTCCCGGGTTGCCCGCGCCTTCCTCGGCGAGCCGGTCCAGACCGCGCTCGGTCCCCTCGAACGCGAACGTGAATTCCGCACCGGTGCATCGCTTCTGGTACTGGTCGGCGGCCTCTCGGACCACCGGGCCGAACGCCGAGGACCCGACCACAGCCAGTTTCCCCGAGGCACACTCCAACGGCGTCGGCGACGGCTCCAGCGCGGCCACCACGAGCTGGACGACGATCACCGTCACCAGAAACACCGTGAGCACCAACATCATGCGGGAAATGCCGGTGCGGCTGCGAGTTTCGATGACCCGACCACCCTTGACTCCCCCGCGCAGCACCGGTGGCGCATAGTCCCCCGATCCTTCGGAGCGTTGCAGGATGGCCAGGATCTTGTAGTGCTCGGCAGGGCCCAGCGGTACTTTGGGCAGATCGATCACGCCGACGTGCCCGCCGATGTCCTCGCGCACCGCGATGCCGGAGTCCGTGTCCAGGTTGTCGGCGAGGGCCGGATCACTCAGCTCGGTCACCGCCATACCGATCACCCTGCGCTGTGGGAACCGTAGGTGCAGTCCGACCCTGGCGGCTTCCGGCGCCTTGTAGTCCTGGGAGTCGATCGTTGTGACGCCGCTGTTCTCGATGCGCACCAGGACGACGGAGATGTCCTTCAGGTCCGGGCTCGCGCCGTCGAGCGAGGGACGCAACTGTGGGAGCACGCCGGGGAAAACTGAGGCGATCTCACCGGTGACCGGCGTATCCATCTGCACCCGATACCCGAGCCGCCTGCGGCCCGCGAAGACGAACTCCCACAGAAAGGCGGCGATCGGCACGGCGATGCCGATCAGTGCCAGAACGATTTCGAGCGGAAGGTCGCCCACCAGTTGATCCCACTCCCCGAGGTATCCGTACAGCCCCCATTCTCGAGGGCGATCGACATCCAGCACACCCGCGACCCAACTGTTCGGCAACCGTTAACCCAACGGTCATGCCCCGGGGCTGTGTGTCCAGGCCAGCAGGTTCTCCAGCGGCCAGGTGTTGATCACCCGTTCGGGCGCAACGCCGTTCGCGACCGCGCGCTCACAGCCGTAGCCTTGCCAGTCGAGCTGGCCGGGGGCGTGCGCGTCGGTGTCGATGGCGAAGTGGCAGCCCATCTCGACAGCCAACCGCAGCAATCGTGCAGGCGGATCGCGTCGTTCGGGTCTGCTGTTGATCTCGACAGCGGTGCCGTAGGCACGGCACGCCTCGAACACCACTTCGGCGTCGAACGTCGACTCCGGCCGGGTGCCGCGGCTGCCTTCCACCAGGCGGCCGGTGCAGTGACCGAGCACGTCGACGTTGGGGTCGGCGACCGCGTGCACCATTCGCGCGGTCATCGTCGCGCTGTCTTCGCGCAGGTGCGAATGCACGCTCGCCACCACGACATCCAGCTCCGCCAGCAGATCAGCCGCCTGGTCGAGGGCGCCGTTTCCGAGGATGTCCACTTCGATGCCGGTGAGGATCCGAAACGGCGCCATCCGCTCGTTGAGTTCGGCGACCACGTCCAGCTGCTTGCGCAGCCGGTCGGCGGACAGTCCGTTGGCGACGGTCAGCCGCGGGGAATGATCGGTCAAAGCACAGTATTCGTGCCCGAGGGCGGCCGCGACGCGCATCATCTCCTCGATCGGACTTCCGCCGTCGGACCAGTTCGAGTGGGTGTGCAGATCGCCGCGCAGCTGTGCGCGCATCGGCTTGCCGGGCACGCCGATCGGCTGCGCCGCGCGCCTCAGCTCGGCCAGATACCGTGGCACCGAACCGTCGTACGCCTGCTCGATGACGGCGGCGGTCTTGGGCCCGATGCCCGCGATCTCGCGCCAGCTACGCGCCCTCCGGTGCGCCGCACGCTCGTCGCCCGTCAGCTCGGCGACGATGTCGGCGGCGCGCCGGTACGCCTTGACCCGATGGGTCTCCGCACGGGAACGTTCCAACCAGAAGCCGATTTCCCGCAATGCCTCGACCGGTCCCGGCGCCGCGCCCGGGCTCGGCTCCCCACTCGGAACGTGACCGTCCACCGGGCTAGCGGATCCTGCTGTACTTCATGAAGGCCACCCCGTCCTCGAACACCCTGCTGGTGATCACCCGGAACGTGGCCGCCTCCGGCAGCCGCGGCCCGTTGCCGAACAGCGCTCGCCCATGGCCGAGCACGATCGGATACAGCTTGAGGAAGATCTGATCGATCTCCGGGAGCAATACCTGCGCCAGTTCACCACCGCCACACAGCCAGATGCCGAGCCCGGTCTCCCGCTTGAGCTCGCGGACCTTCCCGACCGGGTCCTCGGCGATCAGCTCCACCGCCGGATCGGGGCTCTCGGGCAGGGTAGTGGAAACCACGTACTGCTTCAGATGGGCGTAGGGGCTCGAGGTGCCGGTGCGCACCCCGAAATCATGCGTCTTGCGGCCCATCAGCACCGTATCGAAATAGCGATTGTGCTGGTCGACCCCGATCGCCTCCCGCACCTTGGTCGGGAGGGTTTCCGGGTATTGCGCGGTGATCGCTGGACCGTGGTCCCCGCCGACCGGGAAGAAGTCGACCGAGCCCTCCTCGGTGGCGATGAATCCATCAATGGTCGAGGCGACGTAATAGGTGAGCTTTCGCATGCTTCCTTCCTCACGGTCGGCCGACATCCGAACCGCCCTCGAAGAAACGGTAGCTCGCTCACGCTAGCGGCGGCGAGGCTTCGGCTGGCAGCGTGGACAGTAGTAGGACGAGCGGTTCATGAACCGCTCCCGCGTGATCGGCGCGCCGCAGCGGCGGCACGGCTCGTTCTCGCGGCCGTAGACGGCAAGCGAGCGCTCGAAGTAGCCGGATTGGCCGTTGACGTTCACGTAGAGCGCGTCGAAGGAGGTGCCGCCCGCGGCGAGCGCCGCACTCATCACCTCGCGCACCGCGGCGAGCAGGCCGCGCACGGCGGGCCGGGACAGCCCCGAAGCGGGACGGCCGCCATGGATCTCGGCGCACCACAGCGACTCGTCGGCGTAGATATTGCCGATGCCCGAGACCACACTCTGGTCGAGCAGTACGCGCTTGATCTCACTCTGCTTGCCACGGACAGCCGCGACCGCGGATTCGACGTCGAAACACGGGTCCAGCGGATCGCGGGCGATGTGGGCAACCGGTTCGGGCACCAGAGTGCCGTCCACCTCGACCAGCGGCGCGAGTGCCCAGCCGCCGAAGGTGCGCTGGTCGACGAAACGCAGCTGGGTGCCGTCGCTGAGGGTGGCGCGGATGTGCGCGTGCTTCTCCAGCGGCGCGTCGGCGGGCTGGACCAGCATCTGGCCGCTCATCCCTAGATGCACCACCAAGGCGGCCTCGGGGTCGTCGAAGGTCAGCCACAGGAATTTGCCACGCCGTTCGGCCGACTCGACCTTCAGGCCGGTCAGCCGCGCGGCGAGGTCGGCGGCACCTTCGAGATGGCGGCGCACCGACCGGGGATGGGTGATCGCCACCGATTCGACGACACGACCCACCACATGCTCGGCAAGGCCACGCCGAACCACCTCGACCTCGGGAAGTTCCGGCACGTCAGGCTTCGGCGGTCAGCGCCTCGTAGGCGGCACCCGCGGCCTTCTGCTCGGCTTCCTTCTTGGACCGGCCGACGCCCTGCCCGTAGGCCGAGCCGCCGACCACCGTGGTCGCGGTGAATTCCTTGTCGTGGTCGGGCCCGGTCGAGGTGATCTCGTAGCTGGGCACGCCGAGACCGCGCTCGGCGGTCAATTCCTGCAGGCTGGTCTTCCAGTCCAGGCCGGCGCCCATGCGGGGCCCTCGCTCGAGTAATTCGGCGAACAGTCGCAGCACCACGGTGCGGGCCACCTCGATGCCGTGCTGCAGATGCACGGCACCGAGCAGCGACTCCATGCCGTCGGCGAGGATGCTCTCCTTGTCACGGCCGCCGGTGAGTTCCTCGCCCTTGCCGAGCAACAGGTGCACACCGAGACCGCCCGCTCCGAGACCACGGGCGACCTCCGCGAGCGCGCGCATGTTCACCACGCTCGCGCGCAGCTTGGCCAGCTCACCCTCGGACTTCGAGGGATGCTCGTGATACAGCCGCTCGGTGATGCTCAGACCGAGCACGGAATCGCCGAGGAACTCGAGGCGCTCGTTGGTCGGCAGACCACCGTTCTCGTAGGCGTACGACCGATGTGTCAGCGCGAGGCGCAGCAGATCCGGCCGCACGTCGACGCCTAGCGCCGCGAGCAGGCTCGCATGTTCACCGGACGAGCCGGGTTCGTCGGTCACGTCGATACGACAGATCGAACGATCAGACCGCCGCGGTGACCTGGCGGCCCTTGTAGGTGCCGCATGATGGGCAGGCGATGTGCGGCAAGGTCTTCTCGCCACAGGCGCGGTTCGGGCAGGTGATCAGGGTCGGCGCGGTGGCCTTCCACTGGCTGCGCCGCGACCTGGTGTTGGAACGGGACATCCGGCGCTTGGGAACGGCCACGACTACTTCTCCTCTGTCCTATTTGCTCGCCATTGGGCTGATCGGTCTTGCTCAGTGGTCTGGGTCGGCCGCACCCTTGTCGGGGCTGCCGCTGCCGGGCGATCCGGTGGCGAACTCAGCCAGTCCGGCCCAGCGAGGGTCAAGTATCTCATGCCCGTGGTCGGATCCCGCAATCGCCATCCGTACACCGCATTCCGGGCACAATCCGGCACAGTCCGGCGTGCAGACGGGCTGCAGCGGCAGCTCCAGGCCGACCGCGTCGACCACAACCGGTTCCAGGTCGATGGTGTCGTCGACCATCCGGTAGACCTCGTCGTCCTCGGTGGTCTGCTCGGTGGTGCTGTCCGGGTAGGCGAACAACTCGGTGATGTACAGGCTTACGTCGCCGGTGAACGGCTCCAGACAGCGTGAGCACTCGCCCTCGGTCGGCGCGGATACCGTTCCGGTGACCAGCACACCTTCGGATACGGCCTGCAACTGCAGGTCGAGCTCCACCTGTGCGCCCGCTGGGACGGCGATCAGATCGAGCCCGATTCGCTCCTTCGTGGTGAGGGTGCGGCACAGTTCCCGCATGGTCCCCGGCCTTCGGCCGAGGCTGCGGGTGTCCAGCACGAAAGCCGCGTCCGGTGTACGGCGCTGAGCCGAACGGGAACGCGACGTGGAACCGGAACCGGCGGGCATCACGAACTCACTCACGATCGAGGGGAAATGGGCAACCACTCAACAATACGCGAGCACGCGTCCATCGCTCAAACCGGACAGGTCACGCACCATGCCGCTCACCTGCGATGTTCGGTCACGTAGTCCGGCGCACCCGCACCGGTACGCAGCTGGTGGCGCCCCCGCCCGACCGTACGCAGCGCACTGCTGAGCGTCTCCTCGAAGTCGGCCAGTCGGCCGTCCACGTAGTGGTCGCACTCCTCACGCAGCCGGTCGGCTTCCGCATGCGCGGCGTCGATCACCTTGGCCGATTCCGCGTGCGCGGCGCGCACCACCTCCGTCTGCGAGACCAGCCGCTCCTGCTCGGCGAGGCCGTCGGCGACCGCGCGCTCGTAGGTGGCCTTGCCCGCCTCGATCATTCGCTCCGATTCGACGCGTGCCCGACCGGTCGCCTCCTCGTATTCGGCGTTACCGTCGGCCACCACACGATCGGCCTCCAGCTGCGCGGTGGCGACCAGGTGGTCGGCGTGCGCGCTCGCCTCGGCGACCATCCGGTCGGCGTGCGCCTTGGCATCGGCGAGGATGCGGTCGGCCTCCGCACGGGCCGAGCCGATGGCGTGCTCCGCCTGCTGGTTGGCGCCGCTCACCGTAGTCTCGGCCGAGGCCCTGGCATCGGAGACGATCTTGTCCCGATGGTCGAGCACGTCCTGGGCGTCATCGAGTTCGCCGGGCAGCGCATCACGGACGTCGTCGAGCAGTTCGAGCACGTCACCTCTCGGCACAATGCAGCTGCGGGTCGGCGGGATGCCGCGCGCCTCTTCGACGATGGCGACCAGCTCGTCGAGTGCTTCGAATACGCGATACATGCTCACTACCCTCCTGCGGACTCACGGCGAAAACTCTCCGCCGAGGCCCAGTGTGCCCCTCGTCACGGCCTGTGCCGAGTCATCCTCCGGTGTGTCGTGACGGTGTCTTCCACGCCACAGAAACAAGTGGAGACTACCTCTCCGCTTCGTGTTACATTCGTAGCGAAGCGATGACCGTCGCTGTTGTCCCTCTGAAAGCTCGTGTTCGATCGGAAAGACGATGACTGTTCTGGAACTGCCGCGACCGGCAGGAGTGAGCACCACCAGCTTCTTCGTGCCGTCCGGCGGCCGGTACCCCGCGCTGCCGACGAAACCGGTCGCGGCCACGTTCGAGCAGTTGACGCACTATCTGCGCGGCGATCGTGCCTTCGCCCAGCTGATCCGCTTCGCACTGGTCGGCGGGTCCAGCAACGTCGCCTACGTCCTGCTGTTCTTCGCCATGCACAGCACTGGGCCGCTGTTGGCCAACGTCATCGGCTCGCTCGTCAGCACCATGATCGCCAACGAACTGCACCGCCAACTCACCTTCCACGCCGCTGGCCGGGTCGGCTGGTTCACCGCCCAATGGGAGGGCGGCGGACTGGCGCTGCTCGGCCTCGCCATCACGACCGCGGCACTGGCCGCCCTCGGCGTGTGGGCGCCGGACCTCGGGGACACCGCCCAGGCCGTCGCGATCTTGGCCATCACCGCCGCGGTGGGCGGCATGCGCTTCCTGGCCCTGCGCGGCTTGGTCTTCTAGCTGTGCTGATCCGCCTCTCCGGGTCTTTAGGCCGTACTAGTGAGGTGGCGCGGGATTTGCGCTCAGGTCCTGCGTTTGGTGCCACTCCAGTTCTGGGCGTGCCCGACGAGTTACCCATGTGCTTCTGAGATCACTTGTCGCGGATGAGATCAAAGAGTTGAGAGGCGAGCAATAGTTGTGCGACGAGCAGTCGTTGTGGAGCGCTCCGGTCCGCGGATGGGAGCGCTGTCAGCTAGCGCGCTCGGCGAGGCGCTCGAGTAGGCGCTTGTGAACCGAAGGGGGCAGCATGTCGGTGACGTCGCCGCCGAAGGTCGCGACCTCTTTGACCAGCGAGCTGGACAGGAAGCTGAAGGATGGGTTGGTGGCGATGAAGAAGGTGTCCACGCCGGAGAGCTTCTTGTTCATCTGCGCCATCTGCAGCTCGTAGCCGAAATCGCCCGCGTCGCGCAGGCCCTTCACTATGGCGGTGATGCCCTGCTCCCGCGCGAAGTCGACGAGCAGGCCGTACCAGGACTCCACCCGCACGTTGACCAGGTGCGCGGTCGACTCCCGCAGCATCTGCATGCGCTCCTCGACGCTGAACATGCCCTGCTTGTTCTTGTTGATCATGACGGTGATGACGACCTCGTCGAACTGGGCGGCGGCCCGATTGAAGACGTCGAGGTGTCCGTAGGTCACGGGGTCGAAAGACCCGGGGCACAGTGCTCCTGCCATGGCCCGACGCTAGCAGGAGCGCGGCGGTGCGGCGGCGGTGGCCGGACCCGTTGCGGCGGCCGGCTCGAACTGCGCGAGATCGATGCGGGTTTCGCCGTACCGACGCGACTTGGCCGGGATGAAGCCTGCGGGCCAGTCGATTTCGGGTGAACGCACCGACCTCTCCAGCACGACGAGGGCGCCGGGACGCAGCCAACCGCGCTCGGCCAGCGCGCGCAAGTCAGCCAGCACCGCCGCGTTCTCCACCGCGTAGGGCGGATCGGAGAAGACCAGGTCGAAGGCACCCGCCCCGCCCGTTTCCAGCGCGCTCGCCACCGCCGCGACCCGCAGCTGCGCACCGGGCAGTCCGAGGTCGGCGATATTCCCGCGCACGACGGCGGCCGCCTTGCGGTCGGACTCGACGAGCAGCGCGTGCTCGGCGCCGCGCGAGAGCGCCTCCAAGCCGAGCGCACCAGAGCCCGCGTACAGGTCGAGCACACGCGCTCCCGCGAAATCCAGCCGGGCGTCCAAGGCGCTGAACAGCGCCTCCCGCACCCGGTCGGAGGTCGGACGGGTGCCCGACGGCGGTACCCGAAGGCGGCGCCCGCCTGCCGCCCCGGCGACGATCCGCGTCATTCGGCGGAAGACTCGCGCACGGCCAGCTCGATGAGTAGATCGCCGCCCTCGACCTGCTGGACGGGACCGATCGCGACGCGACCGACGACACCCGAGCGGGGTGCGGTGATGGCGGCTTCCATTTTCATGGCTTCGATGGTGCCGATGGTGTCACCTGCGGCGACCGGATCGCCTTCGGAGACAGCAAGGGTCACGACTCCGGCGAAGGGAGCGGCGATGTGGCCCGCGTTGCCCTTGTCGGCTTTCTCCGCTGCCGGGATGTCGCTGGCGATGGACCGGTCCCGCACTGCGACCGGACGCAGCTGCCCGTTGAGGATGCACATCACGGTGCGCATGCCGCGCTCGTCCGGCTCCGAGATGGCCTCCAAACCGATGAGCAGGGTGACGCCCTTTTCCAACTGCACCCGATGTTCCTCGCCGCGGCGCAAACCGTAGAGGAACTGGTTCGCCGACAGTCCGGAGGTGTCACCGTACTTCTCCCGGTGCGCGAGGAATTCGGCCGTGGGCGCCGGGAAGAGCAGCCGGTTGAGCGTCCCGCGCCGTTCCTCCGAGGTACCAGCGAGCCCCGCCTCGTCCTCGGGTGTCAGCGCGGTCTCCGGTTTCGCCGATCCGCGCCCGGCCAGCGCCTTGCTGCGGAACGGCTCGGGCCAGCCACCCGCAGGTGTGCCGAGTTCGCCACGCAGGAAGCCGATGACGGAATCGGGGATGTCGTAGCGCCCCGGGTCGGCGGCGAAGTTCTCGATGTCGACACCGGTACCGACCAGCGCCAGCGCCAAGTCGCCGACGACCTTGGACGACGGTGTGACCTTCACCAGACGGCCCAGAAGCCGGTCCGCCGCAGCGTATTTCGCCTCCACCTCCTCGAATCGGTCGCCGAGGCCGAGCGCGATGGCCTGCTGACGCAGATTCGACAGCTGGCCGCCCGGGATCTCGTGGGTATACACCCGGCCGGTGGGCGCGGGCAGCCCGGATTCGAAGGGCGCGTACACCTTTCGCAGTGCTTCCCAGTACGGCTCCAGATCGCAGACGTTCTGCAGATTCAGGCCGGTGTCGTACGCACTGTGCGCCGCGGCCGCAACGATCGCGGACAGCGCGGGTTGGCTGGTGGTTCCGGCCATCGCGGCGCTGGCGCCGTCCACCGCGTCGGCGCCGGCGTGCCACGCAGCCAGATAGGTGGCCAGCTGACCACCGGGAGTGTCGTGGGTGTGCACATGCACCGGCAGATCGAAATTGCTGCGCAGAGCGGTGACAAGTGTGGTGGCGGCCGGGGCGCGCAACAGGCCGGCCATGTCCTTGATGGCGAGCACATGCGCGCCCGCGTCGACGATCTGTTCGGCAAGTTTGAGGTAGTAGTCGAGCGTGTAGAGCGTCTCCTGTGGGTTCGCCAGGTCGCCGGTGTAGCTCATCGCGACTTCGGCGACAGCTGTCCCGGTTTCGCGCACCGCGTCGATCGCCGGCCGCATCTGGTCGACGTTGTTGAGGGCGTCGAAGATGCGGAAGATATCGATACCGGTGACGGTTGCTTCCTGGACGAACGCGCGGGTCACCTGCTGCGGGTACGGCGTGTAACCGACGGTGTTGCGCCCACGCAGCAACATCTGCAG
Source organism: Nocardia sp. NPDC023852 (assembly GCF_040639505.1). Lineage (NCBI taxonomy): Bacteria > Bacillati > Actinomycetota > Actinomycetes > Mycobacteriales > Nocardiaceae > Nocardia > Nocardia sp. NPDC023852. The sequence continues at coordinate 314,150 of NZ_JBFAAB010000004.1, read as the reverse complement.
GCAGATGTTCGGCACCGCCTCGCGCAGTGCGGCCAACCGCTCCCACGGGTCCTCGTAGAGGAACCGCAGCGCCACGTCGTAGGTCGCGCCGCCCCATGCCTCGATGGACAGCAGCTCGGGCGTGAGCCGCGCGACGTGACCGGCCACGCCGAGCAGGCCGTTGGTGCGGACCCTGGTCGCCAGCAGAGACTGGTGTGCGTCGCGGAAGGTGGTGTCGGTGACGCCGACCGCCTTCTGCTCACGCAGCGCCTGCGCGAAACCGTCGGGCCCGAGCCGCAGCAGCCGCTGCCGGGAACCGTCCGGCGGCGGCACGCTCAGATCGATCGGTGGCAGCTTGTCGTGCGGGTACACCGTGGTCGGCCGCTCGCCGTGCGGCTTGTTCACGGTGATGTCGGCCAGGTAGGTGAGGATCTTGGTGCCACGGTCGGCGGAGCCGCGCAGGGTGAGCAGCTGCGGACGCTCGTCGATGAACGAGGTGGTGACCCGCCCACCCTTGAAGTCGGGATCGTCGAGTACCGCGAGCAAAAACGGGATATTGGTGGACACGCCGCGGATGCGGAACTCGGCAAGCGCGCGACGGGCCCGCGCCACCGCTGCGCCGAAGTCGCGGCCGCGGCAGGTGAGTTTGACCAGCATCGAGTCGAAGTAGGCGCCGATCTCCGCGCCCAGGTTCGCACCGCCGTCGAGGCGGATGCCCGCGCCGCCTGGCGTCCGGTAGGCGGTGATGCGCCCGGTGTCGGGGCGGAATCCGTTGGCCGGGTCCTCGGTGGTGATCCGGCACTGCAGCGCGGCGCCGCGGATCGTGACCGAGTCCTGGCTCAGGCCCAGTTGCTCGAGTGTCTCACCCGCCGCGATCCGCAGCTGCGACTGCACCAGGTCGACATCGGTGATCTCCTCGGTCACCGTGTGCTCGACCTGGATTCGCGGGTTCATCTCGATGAAGACGTGGTTGCCGCGCTCGTCGAGCAGGAATTCGACGGTGCCCGCACAGCTGTAGCCGATCTGTCGCGCGAAGGCCACCGCGTCGGCGCAGATACGTGCGCGCAGTGCGGGATCCAGGTTCGGGGCGGGCGCGAGTTCGATCACCTTCTGGTGGCGGCGCTGCACCGAGCAATCCCGCTCGAACAGGTGCATCACGTTGCCGTGCTGGTCGGCCAGGATCTGCACTTCGATGTGGCGCGGGTTCACCACCGCCTGCTCCAGGAACACGGTGGGATCACCGAACGCCGACTCGGCCTCGCGCGAGGCCGCCTCGATCGATTCGCGCAGGTGCGTGGCATCGGCGACCCGCCGCATGCCACGACCGCCGCCGCCCGCGACGGCCTTGACGAAGATCGGGTACTCGAGCTGCCGGGACGCGGCGACCAGCTCATCCACGTCCGCCGACGGTGCGCTGGAGCGCAGCACCGGCAGACCGGCCGCCTTGGCGGCTTCGATCGCGCGCGCCTTGTGACCCGCGAGTTCGAGCACCTCGGCGGAGGGGCCGATGAAGGTGATGCCCTCGCGGGCGCAGGCTGCCGCCAGGTCCGGGTTCTCCGAAAGGAAGCCGTACCCCGGGTAGACCGCGTCCGCGCCCGCCGACTTGGCCGCCTCGATGATCGCGTCGATGGAAAGGTAGGCCCGCACCGGGTGGCCCGCCTCGCCGATCTGATACGACTCCGCCGCCTTCAGCCGGTGAACCGAATTGCGGTCCTCGTAGGGGAACACGGCCACCGTCCCGATGCCGAGTTCGTAAGCCGCGCGGAAGGCCCGGATGGCGATCTCGCCACGGTTTGCAACCAAGACTTTCGAGAACATTGGCTTAAGGTACCCGGCACCGCCCATCGCACCGACACGGAAGTGCCTTTCGCAGGAATCTTCGCAATGACGAGAGGCATCGTTGCGAAGTGGCGTTCACCAGGGCGACACGTTCCTGGCCCGAAACTGATCACTTACCGACTCCCGCGACTGGCGACCGAAACTTTTCCGGCTCCGCCCTGAACAGCCGGAAACCTGCTCTATGCAGCGCCTGCACATTGAACACCTGATTTCGTTCGATCGGCGGGGATCCACGTGGGTTCCCGAGCCGGTCGAGCAGCCGCTACGCCGCCCGTCCTATGCTGGGAGTGCAGCTGGTTCACCGGCGCACGACGAGACGGAGCCCCGACGTCGCGCAATGGGTCGAGCCCACCCGTGCGGAGACGCCACGGGGGGTGAGAGGGAACCCGGTGGGAATCCGGGACTGTCCCGCAGCGGTATGCAGGAACGACCGCCGTCACCACGCACTGAGTCCACCGACCGGAAGGTTCCGCGACTTGGGAAGCGACGGCCAGTAGGTCGGCCATCAGGCGAGACCCGGCACCGGCCGGGACCGCCCGGCCGGTGCCCGCGAGTCCGAAGACCTGCCAGCCGTGCCGGGTACGCCGTACCCGGCGGCCACCGCCTCGTGGATTTGGGCGTGCGGACCACCAGCGCGGACGTGTCGGGCTCCCTCAGCCGGGTACATCTCCGGCATGTCACTGGTTCTCCGGCTACCCATATGGCGATGGCTTTTCGACCTCAGCAATGGAGAAACATCGTGACTGTTTCACATCAGAAGCCGTTCACCGCGACGGTTCTCGGGCTACCTCGGGTGGGGCCGCGGCGCGAGCTCAAGCGGGCGACCGAAGCCTACTGGGCGGGCAGGATCGGCGCCGAGGAGTTGCACGCCGTCGCGCGCGACCTCCGGCACGCCCAGCTCACCGAATTGCTGGCCGCCGGCCTCGACTCGATCCCGATCGGCACCTTCTCCTACTACGACCAGATGCTCGATACAGCTGTCCTGCTCGGCGCGTTGCCACCCCGGGTCACCGGGATCGCCGATCCCCTGGATCGATACTTCGCCGCCGCGCGCGGCACCGACACGGTCGAGCCACTGGAGATGACCAAGTGGTTCGATACCAACTATCACTACCTGGTGCCGGAAATCAGCCCGGAAACCCAGTTCTCGCTGCACCCCGAGAAGCTGCTGGAGGAACTGCGGGAGGCGCTCGCGCTGGGCGTGCCCGCGCGACCGGTGGTGATCGGCCCGGTCACCTTCTCGAGGCTGGCGAAAGCGACGGGCAGTGCGCCACTGGATCGGCTGATCGAGCTGCTTCCGCTGTATCGCGAGCTGCTGCGGCGGCTGGCCGCCGCGGGTGCGGAGTGGGTGCAAATCGACGAACCGGCGCTTGTCACCGATCTCACCGCGGACGAGATCACTCTGGTGCGCGTGACCTACGAGGATCTGTCCGCCGCGACCGATCGTCCCGCGATCCTCGTCGCGACCTATTTCGGGCACCCGGATGCCGCGCTCACCGTACTGGCGGACACCGATATCGAGGGTGTCGCGATCGACTTCACCTCCGGCACCGAGGTTTCGGAGGTGGCGGCGGTGCCGGCTCTGGCGCGCAAGCTGGTAGTGGCGGGCGTCGTGGACGGTCGCAATGTTTGGCGCACCGATCTCGACCACGGCCTGGCGACCCTCGGAACTTTGCTGGGATCCGCAGCGCACGTGGCGGTTTCGAGCTCGTGCTCGCTGCTGCACGTGCCGTACACGCTGGCCACGGAGACGCGGCTGGACGAGCGGCTGCGGTCGTGGCTGGCCTTCGGCGCGGAGAAGGTGGCCGAGGTGCGTCTGCTCGCGACCGGGCTGAGCGAGGGCGCCGAGGCGATCGGCGCCGAATTGGCGACGACTCGTTCGGCACTCGAATCTCGGCGGTCGGATCCCCGGCTGAACGATCCGCGGGTACGGGCCCGGCTGGCCGCGCTCGGACCGGACGCCGTCCGGCGCGCGCCCGCCGAGCAGCGGCGCGAACTGCAGCGGGATCGTTTGCGGCTGCCCGCACTACCGACCACGACGATTGGTTCGTACCCGCAGACCTCCGCGATCCGGTTGGCGCGGGCCGCGCTGCGCAAGGACGAGATCGACCAAGCCGAGTACGCGCGCCGGATGCGCGCCGAGATCGCGGATGTCGTCGCGCTGCAGGAGAGGCTCGGGCTGGATGTACTGGTGCATGGTGAACCGGAGCGCAACGACATGGTGCAGTACTTCGCCGAGCAACTCGACGGGTTCGCGGCCACCGAACACGGCTGGGTGCAGTCCTATGGCACCCGCTGTGTGCGCCCGCCGATCCTGTTCGGCGACGTGACGCGGCGGGGGCCGATGACCGTCGAGTGGATCGGTTACGCGCAGTCGCTCACCGACAAGCCGGTCAAGGGCATGCTGACCGGTCCGGTGACCATCCTCGCGTGGTCGTTCGTGCGCGACGACCAGCCGCTGGGCGATTCCGCGCGTCAGGTGGCGCTGGCCATCCGGGACGAGACGGTGGATCTGCAGCGGGCGGGCATCCGGATCGTCCAGGTCGACGAACCGGCGCTGCGCGAACTGCTTCCGCTGCGCAGAGCTGATCAGCCCGCGTACCTGGAGTGGTCGGTGCAGTCGTTTCGGCTCGCGACCTCCGGTGTGTCGGATGCCACGCAGATCCACACCCACCTGTGCTATTCGGAGTTCGGCGAGGTGATCGAGGCGATCGCCGGACTGGACGCCGACGTCACGTCGATCGAGGCGGCACGCTCGCACATGGAGGTGCTCGACGACCTCAACGCCGCGGGCTTCGACCTCGGCGTCGGACCGGGTGTGTACGACATCCACTCACCGCGGGTGCCCAGCGTGGACGAGATCACGACGTCGCTGCACGCCGCGCTGAAAGCGGTTCCCGGCGAACGACTCTGGGTGAATCCGGACTGCGGGTTGAAGACCCGAGGGCCCGCCGAAGTGGAGGCCTCGCTGCGCAATATGGTCGCCGCCGCGGCTGCCGTGCGCTGAGCGTGTCCGGCTGATCGAATCGGCGCCCCTTCGGATTTCAGAGGGGGCGCCGGTAGCCCTCGGCCTGGTGGTGGACTTGGCTGCCGCCAACGCGCTGCGGATCAGCGGCACGGGGCACCGCGGCACCACTCGAGTCGGGGTCGCGTACCAACGCCGCTGGCTGCTCGGCTGCGAACGCCCTCGCCGCCCGACACTCCGGGCGGGGCCGGGCCGAGCCGATCCGCTGGCGCCTACTCGATTTCCGGCTCCGGCTTCGGGCTCTGCCGCCGCCGCGAGGTATACCGCTCACACGGCTCTTCCCTCCGCGTCACCGGCAGAACCCGCGCCCTCACCCGCATCCCCCGACGCCATGCCGTATGGCATCCGGAACAGCGCTCCATGCGCAACCCCTCCTCGCAGGTCATCAACGACTTCTCTTTCCCCACTTACCTACTTCGACGCGCACATCCCCCATTCGGTTCCCACTCCATCGACCCAGATCTGCCCTACCCGCCGAAGGCACGGTTGATGGCGGCCATGTCGAAGTAGTCGCGCCAGGTGCTGATCGCGCCGTCGGTGACCTCGAAGAAGCCCATGACCGGCAGCGGCGTGACACGACCCGCGCCACGCAGTGTGTCGGTGCGTTCGTTCATGACCACGGCACCGGATGCCACCTGATGGTGGATGTCGAAGTCGATGGCGTCGAAGGTGGTGAGAAAGCCCGCGATGAAGTCGCGGATGGCGCCGCGCCCAACGATCGGTTCCATCGGAATATTGTGGTAGACGGCGTCTTCGGCGAAATACGCGCTGATCCGGTCAGGATCGGGCTCCGACCAGCTGCGGCACATCGCACGTACGAGTTCATCTGGACTTGGCATTCGCTCGACCCACTTTCCTGCTGCCGAAGGGGACCAGGTCCCCCGCCCCTCGATTGAACCAAGCAATCGTTCGGTTGGGAAGGTGCGATCGCCGGTTTCCGATGTACATGCACAGCTGGGGTCCGTCCTACGCTGATGAAATGACCGACGACCAGCCCTTGCGCTACCGATTGATCACCGGCGCCGACGATGCGCGATTCTGCGAGCGGGTCAGCGCCCTCCTCGAGCAGGGTTACCGGCTGCACGGCTCCCCCGCGGTCACCTTCGACGGCACGTACGTAATCGCCGCCCAAGCCGTGATCTTGGACGACGAGTAGCGCGGTCATCGAAAGCACCCCCTCGCCGTGCGCGGCGGCCGGAGAGCACCTCGTCCGGCACGGTGAAGCTCAACCGATCCAGTTCTCCGGCAGCCAGTTCCGGTGTCCTCTGGGCCGCGTCGAGGAAGCGCTCCTACTCGGCCTCGTCGAGCACCCGGCGGCGAGAATGCGGAACTCGACGATCTTCGCCGCGGGATATTCCGAGAGTGAAAACTCCTCGGTGGGGGCGCGGCCCCATCCTCCACTCCGGCGCAATGTGAAACACTCTCTTCGCACACTACGCAGCTCGGACTGGACGAAAAACACCTTGCAGAGGCATATTCATGCGGGAAAACTCCATATATTGCGATGATTGCGAATTCTCGCCGCTACCATCGTGCACGTGCGCAAGATGTATGCGGGCGCCCGGCTTCGGCGGTTGCGCGAAGAGCGGAGGATGACCCAGGCAGCCCTGGCGAAATCGTTGGACCTCTCGCCCAGCTACCTCAATCAGCTCGAGCGTGACCAACGACCCCTCACCATTCCCGTGCTGCTGAAACTCAACTCCACCTTCGACCTCGACGTCCAGTTCTTCGCCGCCGATTCGGATGCGCGACTCGTGTCCGACTTGCACGAAGTCCTGGTGGACGCCGCCGGTGGACACACATCGCCACTGACCGAGGTGGAGGAACTGGCGACCCGCCAGCCGGAGGTCGCCAGAATCGTCGTGGCGATGCACCGGCGGCTACGCGCCGCCACCGACCAACTCGATCTCCTCTCGGCACGCGTATCCGCGCCCGCGGGCGCACCTGGCATGCCCATGCCCTACGAGGATGTGCGCGACTTCTTCTATGACCACCACAACCACATTCCGCAGCTCGACATCGCCGCCGAGCAGCTTTTCGAGAACTCCGGCCTCACCATCGGCTCGCTCGACCGCCAGCTCGCCCGGATCGCCGAAGAGCGTGCCGGGGTCACGGTCCTCGTCCGCGGTGACGGCGCGGACCGAACCATCCCGAAGCGGCATTACGACCCGGAGACCCGCACGCTGACCCTGGCGAGGCGATTGCGTCCCGGCCAGCGCGCCTTCCAGATCGCCACCACCCTCGCCTTCCTGCTGTACAGGGCCGAGCTGGACGGGGTACTCGCCGAAACCCCCTCACTCAACGGCGAATCCCGCACGCTGGCCCGCGTGGGGCTGGCGAACTACTTCGCCGGCGCTCTCGTGCTGCCCTACGGGCGGTTCCTCCGGTCGGCAGAGGAACTGCACTACGACATCGACCTGCTCGGACTGCGTTTCGAGGTCGGCTTCGAGACCATCTGTCATCGCCTCAGCACCCTGCAGCGGCAAGGGCAGCGTGGTGTCCCGTTCTTCTTCGTCCGCACCGACCGCGCAGGGAACATCTCGAAGCGCCAGTCCGCCACGGCGTTCCACTTCTCTCGCGTGGGCGGCAGCTGCCCGCTGTGGGTGGTGCACGAGGCGTTCGCGCACCCCGACCGCATCCTCACCCAGGTGGCCGAGATGCCCGATGGACGGCGCTATCTATGGATCGCCCGCACCGCCGTGACGGCGCCGCACGGGTTCGGCACCGCGACGAAGAACTTCGCGATCGGTCTCGGCTGCGATATCGAATTCGCCGAGCGGCTGGTCTATTCGGCGGGACTGCAGCTGGACGACCCGGCCGAGGCGGTGCCGATCGGCGCCGGCTGCAAGGTCTGTGAACGCCCCGCCTGTCCACAGCGCGCCTTCCCACACATCGGTAGCCCGCTCGCGGTCACCGAGAACACCAGCACCGATCTGCCCTATCCGCGCGTCGGCCGCTGATCAGGTATCGATCCTGGTGAGTTTGTCCGGATTGGCGATCGCGTAGATCCCCTTGATCCGCTCGGTCGACGGATCGATATCGAGCACGAGGACGGCGAACAGCGCGCCCGCCGAGAGGATCAGCGCGGACGGGTCGCCGTTGACGAACCGGTAGCCGACGCCGAAGTCGGGCACGTGGCTCCGCACCACCTGGCTCGTGATCAGGCGCGCGACCTTGTCGCGGCCCTGGACTGGCCGCAGCGCCGCGCGCTGCTTGCCGTCGGCGTCGGACCAGAACGTCACGTCCGGCGCGAGCAGTGCCAGCAACCCCGCCAGATCACCGTCCATCTGGGCGACGAGGAACTCCTCGGTCACCCGCCGCTGCACCCCCGGGTCGACCCGGCAGCGCGGCCGCCGAGCGTGCACATGCTCCCTGGCCCGGTGCGCGAGCTGGCGGGTCGCGGTGACGCTGCGGCCGAGGATCTCCGCGATGTCGGTGTGCGGATAGCCGAAGACCTCGTGCAACACGAACACCGCACGCTCGAGCGGGGTGAGCGTCTCCAGCACGACGAGCATGGCCATGGACACCGACTCGGCGCGCAGCGCGGGCGCCGCGGCATCCTCGCCGCCGTCCCCGACCGGCAAGTCGGTGACCAGCGGCTCGGGTAGCCATGTCCCGACGTAGGTTTCGCGCCTGCGGTTGATCACCGCGCGCCGGGCGAGGGCCTGGTTCACCGCGATGCGCACCAGATATGCCCTGGGGTGTTCGATCTCGTCGGTGTCGCCCCGGTGGCGCGCGACCCAGGACAGCCAGGTCTCCTGGAGCACATCCTCGGTGTCGGCGACGCTGCCGAGCATGTTGTAGACCACCGAGAACAGCAGCTCCCTGTGGTCGGCGAACACCCGCGTCGCGTGCTCGTCGACTGTCTCGGTCATCGGACCCTCCTTCGGTCTCACGCAGTAGGAGCGAGACGGCACCGCAATACGTGACGCCGATGGCCGAATTGTGATCTACCTCTCGGCACTGCGCCGCGATGTCACGTTCGCCCCGCGACGAGCGCTCTCGGTTCGCAACGGATGACACGCGTCCGGACCGAGAGAGGACATCAGAGTGACCGCACTCACCGACACACCATCATTCCTGGCGACCCGCCGCGGCAAGCTCACGCTGGCGCTGCTGTGCACGGTCGCCTTTCTCGACTTCGTCGACGGCTCTATCGTCAACGTCGCACTGCCGACCATCCAGCGCGAGCTCGGCATGTCGGTGCCGACGCTGCAATGGGTCACCAGCGGGTACCTACTGACCTACGGCGGGCTGCTACTGCTCGGTGGGAGGCTGGCGGACCTGCTAGGGCGGCGCAGAATCTTGATTGCCGGGACGGTCGTCATCGGCCTGTCGTCCGCGTTCGGTGGGCTGGCCGACGACAGCGGGCTGCTGATCGGAGCCCGGCTCGCGCAGGGAATCGGGGCGGCGCTGATGCTGCCCGCTGCGTTGTCGATTCTGACCACCAGCTTTCGGGAGGGCTCCGATCGGCACACCGCGGTCGGGATCTGGGGCGGGGCCGCCGGTCTCGCGTCGGCGGCGGGCGTGTTCCTCGGTGGTGTGATCACCGAAGGACCGGGCTGGCGCTGGGTGTTCTACGTCAACACCCCGGTCTGCGTGCTCGTGCTCGCGGCTGTTCCGCTGCTGATTCCGAACGATCAGCGCAACGAAGTTCGACGCGGCTTCGATGTGCTCGGCACGGTTTTGGCGACGTCGGGACTGATGACGCTTGTCTACGGCTTGGTGCAGGCACCCGAGTTCGGGTGGGGCGACGCGCGCACACTCGGCCTGCTCGCGATCGCCGCCACGCTGCTGGTCGGGTTCGTGGTGAACGAGCGCGTCACCGCCGACCCGCTGGTTCCGCTGTCGATCTTCGGCATCCGCGGGCTGGCCGCGGCAAATCTGACACATCTGGTCATCGCCGCGGGAATGATGTCCATGTTCTTCTTCGTCACGCTCTACATGCAGACGGTACTGGGCTATCGGGAATTCGAGGCGGGCCTCGCCTATCTTCCCGTGAGCCTCACCATCGGCGCCGCGGCCGGAGTGGCGACGAAGTTCTTCGCCAGAACCGGCACCCGAGTGTTCACCGTGGTCGGTTCCTTACTGTGCGGGCTCGGTGTGCTTCTGCTGTCACAGATGTCGACCGACGGGTCCTACCTCACTGATCTGCTGCCCGGGATGCTGGTGATGTCGGTCGGAGCCGGCGCGGTGTTCGTCGCGAACACCACGGCGGCGAACGCGGGCGTACCCGCCGATCAGGCCGGTCTCGCCGCCGCGCTGCTGAACACCGGACAGCAGCTCGGCGGCGCACTGGGACTAGCGGTGCTCACCGCCGTCGCAACCTCGCACACCAATGCCCAGCTCGCGGCGGGGCATGCAGCGGTCGAGGCGATGAACGCCGGGTTCGGGCGGGCACTGTTCGTCGGCGGTGTCATCGGAGTGGTTGCCGCGCTCCTCGGGTTGCGCACGGTGAATGCGCGCGGAGACAAGAACCGGTCAGCCGGACCAGCATCGGAAACCCTTGCCGTCTAGGCGATCACGGACAGGTGTGGCCGGGAACGAAGCACCCTTCCCTCAGTGTCGTGGTGTTCGCTTCCGGCGATGCTCGCGGGGCCGGATCGTCCCAGACGCCGCCGGGCTCCCAGCCGACACCGAACCGCCTACCGACCGTCAGGACTTGGCCAGGTACTCCAGGCGTTCGGAGTCGACGGCGGCGTGCATCATGCCCGCCAGACCAGGGTGCCGCTGCAAACCGGGATCGGATTCCACCACCTCGCGAGCGAATTCCTGGGCGGCGGTGATGACCTCGAGATCATCGAGCAGCGACAGCAGGCGCAGCGAGCGGGCAGTGCCGGACTGTGCGGCACCCAGCACGTCGCCCTCGCGGCGGGTTCGCAAGTCGAGCACCGAGAGTTCGAAGCCATCGGTGGTGGCGGCCACCGCGTTCAGCCGCGCCATCGCCGAACCGCCGGGTGCGGCGTCGGTGACCAGCAGGCACAGGCCCGGGTGCTCGCCCCGACCGATGCGGCCGCGCAGCTGGTGCAGCTGGCTGACGCCGAACCGGTCCGCGTCGACGATCACCATCACCGTCGCGTTCGGCACGTCGACACCGACCTCGACCACCGTGGTGCAGACGAGCACATCCACCGATCCCTCGTTGAACGCGCGCATCACCTGATCTTTTTCGTCAGCGGGCAGCCTGCCGTGCAACAGACCGACCCGAACGCCGGACAGCGGGCCGCTGCGCAGCGTCTCGAACACGTCGAGCACCGCCTGGGTGGTCGGCCCTTCCTTCTCGCCGCCGCCGGACTTCGATCGCCCATTGCGGGACTTGCCGGAGCCCTCCTCGTCGTCGCCGATCCGCGAGCACACCACATAGGCCTGGCGACCGGCACCGACCTCCTCCAGGATCCGTTCCCAGGCGCGATCAACCCAGTTCGGATGCTGCCTGCGCGGCACGACCTTCGAGGTGATCGGCGAACGTCCCCTGGGCAATTCGGTCAGGGTGGAGGTCTCCAGATCACCGAGTGTCGTCATCGCGATGGTGCGCGGAATCGGCGTCGCGGTCATCACGAGCAGATGCGGACTGCTACCAGCCTTCGCTTTGGCGCGCAACGCGTCTCGCTGCTCCACGCCGAAGCGGTGCTGCTCGTCGACCACCACCATGCCCAGATCGAAGAATTCGACGCTGTCCTGAATCAGCGCGTGCGTGCCGATCACGATGCCCGCCTCGCCGGTCACCGCCTCCAACAACGCTGCTTTCTTGGCCGCGGCCGACATCGACCCGGTGACCAGCACGATGCGGGTCGCGTGCTCGGCCGCGCCGAGTTCGCCCGCGGCGCCCAGCTCGCCGAGCATGCCGCGCACCGACCGATAGTGCTGTGCGGCAAGCACTTCCGTCGGCGCGAGCAGAGCACACTGCGACCCCGCGTCGACCACCTGCAGCATGGCGTGCAGGGCGACGATCGTCTTGCCGGAGCCGACCTCGCCCTGCAGTAGCCGGTGCATCGGCTGCGTGCGGGCCAGATCGGCCGAGATCTCGCCGACCACCTGCTTCTGTCCGGCGGTGAGCTCGAACGGCAATTGCCGGTCGAACGCGGCGGCGATGCCGTCGGTATGCGGCATGCACGCCCGGGCCGTCCGGCCGGACACCTCGTGCCGCCGCTCGGCCAGCACCAGTTGCAGTGCCAGCGCCTCGTCGAAACGGAGCCGCTCCCTGGCCTGCTCGATGTCGGATTTGTGGTCGGGCAGGTGGATCAAGCGCAGCGCGTCGGATACCTGCAGCAGCGCGCGTCCGGCTCGGACCGGCTCCGGCAGCGGGTCATCGATCGGGTCGAGCTGGTCGAGCACTTGGCGCACACAGGCGAGCACGTCCCAGCTCTGCACCTTCGCGGTCGCCGGGTAGACCGGGATGAATTCCCGTTCCATGAACGAAGTGTCCACCCCGCCGGCACCTTTCGCGCTCTGCGCGAGCCCACGCAGGTCACCGCCGCCGCGCACCTTCGTCAGCGCGCCGACCGATTCATCGTCCTCGATCTCGGGCAGGATCAGGTAGCCGGGATGACTGAGGTTCCAGTGGCCAGGGCGCCAGTAGTTCACGGTGCCCGACATCATCGCCCGCAGACCTTCGCGAACAACGTATTTCACCTTGTCGCCGTTGAAGAACGTGACGTCGACGCCGCGCCCTGAACCGGTGTCGAGGACCACCTTCAACAGCGAACCGCGGCGGTTGCGCATCGGACGCAGTTCGGCTTTCGTGATCCGCCCGATGACGGTGATGTGCGAACCGTCCTCGGGATCTTCCTCCGTGAGCGGCTGACCTTGGGTCGCGTAGCGCACCGGGTAGTGGCGCAGCAGATCCTCGACGGTATGCATGTCGAAGGCATCCGCCAGCGAGGCGGCCGCCTTCACGCCGAGGATGTGGTCGAGCCGATCGCTCAGTGTCGCCATGCCTACTCCACTCCGATCTGCACCAGGTCGCCGCGCTGCCCACCGGGATACACGATGACCTCGACACCGGGAAAGCTCTGTGCGATGTGCGCGGCAAGTTCGTCGCCGAGCCCGTCCGGCGCCGTCGCCCCCATCAGCAGGGTGACCAGCTCGCCGCCGAAGGCGAGCATCCGATCGAGCAACGTCAGTCCGGCTGTGCGCACGTCGCGATCGATCACCACCACGTCATGGCCGACCAGACCGAGCCCGTCGCCCCGCGCACAGGTGCCGACCATGGTGAGCGCGCGCTGCGTGGCGGCGCGCAGCGATCCCCAGCGCGTGGTGGCGGCGGCCTCCGACATCGCGAAGGCGTCGTCGACCGCGATCCGGCCCCGGTCGTGCACGGCCAGCGCGGCGAGCCCCTGGACCATGGACGCGCTCGGCAGCAGGAGCACGTCCCGGTGGGCGTCGCGCGCCGCGACGCCCACCGCGACGAGCTCATGCGCGGGCAGCGCGCCGTTCGGCAGTACCAGGACCTCCCGGTTCGGCATCCGCCGGATCGCGGCGACCAGCGCTCGCGCGGTGACCGGCTCGTGGCCGCCGAGCGCCACAGCCCCCGCGTCTTCGAACAGCGTCACGGCGCCCTCTCCGGAAGCGACCGCGAGAACCCTCCGGTCGGCCGGAACCTCGGGGCTCGCCGTGGTCGCGACATCGCGCGCGGCGAGGCTGCCCGCCACTACATCGGCGGAACCGGGTACGGCCCGTGGGGAATCGGATGCCGCGGCGATGGTGGACATTGCGGCGTCGATCTGTGCCGCGTCGGCTGAACGGGCACGCTTCTGCCGCGGGATCTCGCTGTGCTCGGGCCTGTGGTCGAGGTTTTCGGAGAACGCGAATCGCTCGATGCGAATTCTGCTGAGCGTGCCCGCCGCGATCCCCGCCTCCACCGCGGCGCCCGCGTCGGCGCAGTGCACATGGGCGGACCAGAAGCGGTCGCCGTCACCGACGACCACCACCGAATCGCCGAGCTCACCAAGGCGCACCCGCAGCGTCGCGACCCTCGACTCGTCGGTGTCGGCAAGCAGGTACATCACCTCATAACGCGACTCGGCACCGGACTCGACCTCGAACTCAGGCGCCGGTGGAACCGCGACCGCCGGGCGCCGGCCGTACTCCGGTCGCGCAGGCACCTCGCCGAGAGTCACCGTGACCAAGCTGTCCAGCAGCACGACCAGACCGCGAGCGCCTGCGTCGACCACCCCGGCGTCGCGCAGCACACCGAGCTGGGAAGGCGTGTCCCCGAGCGCTTTCGCAGCACCGTCGGCCGCCGCCAGCGCCACGGCCGCGAGAGAGGTATCCGAGCAGGCCGCAGCACACGCGGATGCGCAGTCCAACACGGTGAGGATGGTGCCCTCGATCGGCACACTCAATCCCGCGCGCACCAGTGCCGAGGCTCCGTCGAGCGCGGCACGCAGGGTGACCGCCGTCAGGGATTCCCCGCGCACGGCGTCGGCGATGCCGCGCAGCACCTGGGAGAGGATGATGCCGGAGTTGCCGCGGGCACCGATCGTCGCACCATGTGCCATGGCCGCGGCGACGGTATGGGCCGACGCCGCACCGGGTTCCGCGCTTTCGGCGAACACGGCCACCTCGGCGGCCGCGACCGCGGCGCGCATAGTGGCCAGCAGGTTGGTCCCGGTGTCGGCGTCCGGGATGGGGAATACATTCAGTGCGTTGATCTCTTCGCGCCGATGCTCCAGACCCTCGAGGCAGGCTCGGCCCCAGCGCAGCAATGCCGTGCCGTCCATCACGTCCCGCAGTCCGGGCACTGTCACCTCTTTCCCGTCCGCCACCTGGACACCTTCACCGTCCGCCAGGTTAGCGGGCGAGACCGACAGTGAGCGCGAGATACCGGGCCACTACACTGGCGGATGCCCAGCAAACATTCCGGCCCCCCTTTCCCGGGACCGGTTTGGTGGATCGAGACCCGCACAGCTACCCTTGCAGGGTTGCCTCGCGCGGCCGTCGCCGGTCCGCGCTGGCCGACATTCGTCGGCAAGGCACATCACGACATTGTTTCCGGACATGCCGCAGTGCAAATGCGGCGGTCCCCACCATGACATGAAGGAGTTCGCGACTATGGCTGCCGTCTGCGACGTCTGCGCCAAGGGCCCCGGCTTCGGGAAGTCGGTCTCGCACTCGCACCGGCGCACCAACCGTCGCTGGAACCCGAACATCCAGACCGTTCGCGCTCAGGTCGCGCCGGGCAACACCCGCCGCATGAACGTGTGCACCTCCTGCCTGAAGGCGGGCAAGGTCGTCCGCGGCTGATCCGCCCCGCTGACCAGTACTACCGACACACGCCCCGGCACCCTCATCGGGTGATCCGGGGCGTAGTCATGACCGCGCTTGCGCAGCGAGCACGATGACCGAGCCTGCGTGGCACATCCTTCCCTTGGCTGCCGAGCAGACGCGCAGTCTCGCCGAGTGCCACATCGCGTGCTGGCGCGAGGCTCATCGAGACCTGGTGCCCGCGCACGTGCTGGACGCGTTCGACGTCGAGCGCCGAGCCGAGCAGTGGGAGCGCAACCGGGTCCGGTATCCCGGCCACACGCATGTCGCGGTCGTCGATGACGCCGTGATCGGATTCGCCAGTGCGGGTCCGCCCCGCGCCGCACAGGCCGTGACCCCGCTCGAACTCCACGCGCTCTATGTGCGCTCAGCGTGGTACGGCACTGGCGTCGCGGACGATCTGATCCGCGTCGCGCTCGATCCGGCAACGCCGTGCTCGCTCTGGGTGTTCGAGCAGAACCCACGCGCGCAGGCCTTCTACCGCAGACACGGTTTCGCGCTCGACGGCGCGCGCAGGGCGGAGCCGCTTTCCTCCGCGATCGAGGTGCGCATGGTGCGCGATCCGATGCCGCACGGCGACTCCGCACCCACCGAGGCTCCGCAGGACACGCGCTAGGGTGCAGATCATGTCATCCACTCAGCATGCCGACTACGTGACGACCGTCGACGGCGTTCTGCTGATCACCGTAGCCACCGCCGCCCATGGCACGTCCATGGACTTCGCCGGAATCAACGCGGGCACCGCCGCGCTGCGCGCGCTCGGTGCCGAGGTGGGCGCGGTGCTGCTTCGGGGTACCGGTTCGAACTTCTGCGCGGGCGGCGACGTTCGCGGGTTCGCTGCCGCGCAGGACCGTTCGGCGCATATCCACGGTCTGGCTACCGACTTGCACGAGTTCGTGCGTGCATTGGACGCGACCACGGTTCCGGTGCTGGCCGCGGTCCAGGGCTGGGCGGCGGGTGCCGGGATGAGCCTGGTCTGTCTCGTCGACATCGCGGTAGGCGGCCCGGGCACCAAGCTGCGGCCCGCCTACCCCGGCATCGCACTGAGCCCCGACGGCGGCATGTCCTGGACCCTGCCACGCCTCGTCGGCGCGGGCCGGGCCCGCGACATCCTGCTCACCGACGCCGTTCTGGACGCGGACGAGGCGCTACGACTCGGCATTCTCAGCAAGCTCGTAGCCGACGAGAAAGTCGCGGATGAGACGCTGCGACTCGCGCGTACCTTCGCCGCCGGCCCGCATTCCACCTACGCGAGCATCAAGTCGCTGCTGCGGCAGTCGGATTCGACGACACTGAGCGACCAGCTCGACCGCGAACGTGAGTCGATCGCCGCGGCCGCGAACACCCCTGCCGGACGCGAGGGAGTGAACGCGTTCGCAGAGAAGCGCAAGCCCGATTACACCGGACTCGCCTGACGCCGGGTCACTCCCGCGACTCCAGCACGAATTTCGCCACCGCGTCGGTAAACGAATCGTTGTCGTCGCCGGCAGCGGTGTGCGCGGCGCCGCCGATCTCCACCAGCTGCGCATGTGGAACCAGCCGCTGGAATGCCTCGGCTCCTTCGGCACTCACCACGTCCGAGCGCATGCCCCGCACCAGCAGCACCGGAATGGTCAGCATCCGCGCCGCGCCCTCCATCTGCTCGGTCGCCGCCGTCGCGTCCGCGACCCGATCGCCGAGCATGCCCGGATCCCAGTGCCAGTACCAGCGACCGTCGCGCTCGCGCAGATTCCGCAGCAGGCCGTCGGTGTTCTTCGGCCGGGGACGATGCGGCATGTACTCGGCGACCGCGTCGGCCGCCTGATCGAGGGTGTCGAAACCGTCGCGGTGCTTGCCGAGGAAGTCGATCACCCTGGCGACGCCCTCCGGCTCCGGCCGGGTCACGATATCGACGAGCACCAGCGCGGTGATCGACTCCCCGCCTGGCACGGCGGTGGCGAGCAGACCGGTGACCCCGCCCATGCTGGCGCCGACCACGACGGCGGGCGCGCCGAGCTGCTCGAGCACGAGGAGCAGGTCGTGCACCATGGTGTCGCGTCGATAGTCGCGGTCGGGCGCCCACTGACTGTCGCCGTGCCCGCGCGCGTCCAGCGTGACCACACGCATTCCCGACGCGCCGAGACGCGCGCCGGTCTGCTTCCACGAGTGGCGCGTCTGACCGCCCCCGTGCAGAAAAACGACGAGCGGGCCGTCGACCGGGCCGAACTGATCGGCGGCCAGCTCGATTCCTCCCCAACCGCGCAGCCGAAGCCGGGACGGTTCGAGAAGATTGTTCGCATTACTCACGATCTGAGGATCGCACAAAGCCGGTACCGGCTTCGCGGGAACCTCTCGATCAAGACCTCAGCAGGCGAGGTTGCCCACCAAGAACAGGCACGCGACCTTGGCGTTCACCGACGCGGAGATGGTGGAGGAGCCGGTGGAGGTGAACTCCTCGGCGACCGGCGCCGAGGTGGTTTCCGTGGCGGGCTCGAGCCGCAGCGGGGACGCGCCGGCGACGGCGGCTCCGCTAGTGAGCGCGGCGCAGACGGCCAGGGTCGCGGTGGTGCCGCGCAGCGCGCTGCGGACGGTGGTGTTGTGCATGGAAAAGCTCCTCACTCGATATCTTTTTGGTCGATCACATACAGGCACCTCAAGGCAGGCGCCAGTCAACCGGTTCGGCCCCCAGTTCGTCGAGCAATTCATTGACTCGCGAGAAGGGGCGGGAACCGAAGAAACCACGCGACGCGGACAACGGCGACGGATGCGCGGACTCGATGTAGGGGATCTCAGCCTCGGCCAACTGCGGCTTCAGCGTCGACGCGTCTTTGCCCCACAGGATCGCCACGAGCGGCTCGTCCCTGGCGACGAGGGCGCGAATCGCCTGTTCGGTGACCGCCTCCCAGCCCTTGCCTCGATGCGAGGCAGGCTTACCGGGCGACACTGTGAGCACTCGGTTCAGCATCAACACACCCTGGTCCGACCACGGGCTCAGGTCGCCGCACGACGGCGTCGGGTGCCCGAGGTCTTTGCTGTACTCCGCGAAGATGTTGGCCAGGCTGCGCGGAATCGGCGAAACATCGGGCGCCACAGAGAAACTGAGTCCCATCGGGTGGCCGGGCGTCGGGTAGGGGTCCTGGCCGACGACGAGCACTCGCACCGCGTCGAACGGACGCTGGAAGGCGCGCAGGACATTCTCACCGGACGGTAGGTAGCCACGGCCCGCGGCGTTCTCGGCACGCAGGAAATCCCCCATCGCACCGATCCGATCCGTGACCGGCTCCAGTGCCTTCGCCCATCCCGAATCCATGACTTCCGACAGTGGTTTCTCGCCCATGACCGCACAACTTATCGTGGTCCGCCCTAGAACGGCGAGTCCGCCCCATGGAACGATTCCCACCCACCGTCACCCGCGTGCACCACGCCGTCGACGGTGACCCCGCGACCGGCGACAACCCGCCCGATCGTGACCCATCCAGCGGGCGGCACACACCCCGGCGCCCACACGCCGACGAAGGCATGATCCTCGCCGCCGGTCAGGATCCATTGCGCCACATCGGCATCCAGTCGCGCGGCGATCTGTTCGAGCGCCCGGTCACGCAGGGCCGCCGAATCCAGATCGATGGCGACGCCGGAGGCCGCCGCGACATGCCCCACATCGGCGAGCAACCCGTCGGATACATCAGTCAGCGCGTGCAGCCCGGCTGCCGGCGAACAGGTCCGCTCCGTATTATCCGGATGTCGCTCCGAACTGCCCACTTCCGCCTGCGCATCCACATCAGCGGCGCCGTGCAGCACATCCAGCACCGCCGCGTACGGCGGCCGCGGAATGCGATGGGCGGCAAGTGCTTCGGCTAAGTCGACGGCGGTCATACCGGCGGTGAGCGCGGCGAGGCCCGCGGCCGACCAGCCGAGACGGCCTGCGACGGCGACCGTGTCACCCACGCGTGCACCGGCTCTCGTGATCGGCGCCCCGCCACGAAGGTCACCGAAAGCGGTGACGGAGATGACCAGATCGCGGCTGCGAACCAGGTCGCCCCCCGCGATCGATCCGCCCACCCTGACGGCCTCGGCCCACATGCCATCCGCGAGACCGTCGACCACCTCGAGCGGGGTGTCGGCCGGGCAGCCGAGCGCGACGACGAACGCGGTCGGCACCGCTCCCATAGCGACGACATCGGCGGCGTTCTGGGCGATAGCTTTGCGACCGATGTCCTCGGGGCTCGACCAGTCCAACCGGAAATGCCGATCCTGCACGAGCATGTCGGTGGTGACCACGAACCGGCCATCCGGCGCGGCCACCAGCGCCGCGTCGTCGCCAGGACCGAGCAGCACGCCGCGCGCCTGCACCCGGCCCGCATTGATACGGTCGATCAGCGCGAACTCCCCCAGTTCACGCACCGTCCTCGGGCCCGTGCTCTCGCTGATGACCGATCCTTTCAGGCACGCCGCTTGCTGGAATCGGCCCGACGGTACCCTTTCCAGGGCAGTTGGGTATCACCGGGCCGGTCCACCGTGCCGCCGCGCTCCCGCGGCGCCGACGTCCGGCACCGTTCAGCGCGAGCAGGAAGGATCGGTGGGCATGGCGGCGGATTCGCCGAACCGGGACTCGGCCGAGGACAAGCAACCAGCGGCCACAAGCTCCGACCCCGACGCTCGGGATTCCGAGTCGACAAACCCTTCGGCGAGGAACACCACCGACGACGCGGGCTCGGACCCCGACACCGCTCCCGACGTCGAAGCGTCGGGCGGCAACGGTGCGGACTTCCCCGCTCGAGCCACCGGGCCGGCCACCGAAGCCGGTGCGGCCGACACGGAGACACCGGCGGTTGGGGAAGAAGTCCCAGCCCGGAGCGCCGACACAGCGACCGTCGAACCTGCCGACGACGCGACGGAACCCGCTGCGGCCGAAGACGCCTCGCCCGCGGACGCCCCGACACGCCAGTACTCCCCGGCCTTGATCGCCACCGCCGTTGCCCTTCCCGTCATCCTGGTCGTCGCCGTGCTCGTGGCCGCCGTGCTGGCGCGCCGCGCGCCGGTCGACCGTGAACCGTTGGTGCTCGGTCCCGTTCCCGCTCCCGCCGCCGCTGGTCCCGCCTGCACCGCACTGCTGCCCGCCTTGCCCGCGGAGCTGGGTGAATTCACGAAGTCGACGCTCGTCGAGCCCGCCCCGCCCGCCACTCGAGCGTGGCAGCGCGCCGATGGCGGCGACCCGATCGTCCTGCGCTGCGGCCTGGACCGCCCGTTGGAGTTCCACCGCGCCGCACCCCTACAGATCGTGAACGGCGTCCAGTGGTTCGAGGTCCGCGACCAGGCCGCGAAGGCGAGCACCTGGTTCGCTGTCGACCGGGAAACCTATCTCGCGCTGACCGTGCCCGACGGATCCGGCCCGACCCCGTTGCAAGAGGTCTCCGACACCATCACCGCCACCCTTCCCGCTCAGCCGATCGACCCAGGTCCGCTCCCCAACTGACCGGACGGCTTCTGTGCGGGCCGGCATCCCGGTGATCTCGACTAGCGCAGGCCGGTGCCCCGGGTGAGGGCGGTTTCGACGAGGGTGGAAACCAGCACGGCGTAGTCGATGCCGGTGGCTTCCCACATACGCGGATACATGGAGATCGCGGTGAAGCCCGGCATGGTGTTGATCTCGTTGATCACCGGTCCCTGCTCGGTGACGAAGAAGTCGACGCGTGCGAGGCCCTGACAGTCGAGCGCCTGGAAGGCGCGCACGGCGAGTTCCCTGATCCGATCGGACACGTCGTCGTCCAGCTTGGCCGGAACGTCGAATTCGCAGACGTCATCGAGGTATTTCGTATCGAAGTCGTAGAACTCGGGGCTGTCAGCGGTGGTGTCCTCTTCCGGCATCCGGATCTCCGCGACCACACTCGCCGAGAGCCGCCCGTCCGGGAACTCCAACACACCGCACTCCACTTCGCGTCCGACGATGCCCGCCTCCACGATCACCTTGGGGTCGTGCGCACGCGCCACCGCGATCGCCGTGTCCAGCTCACTCCAGTCGGTCACTTTGGTGATGCCGATCGACGACCCACCGCGCGCGGGCTTGACGAACACCGGGAGTCCCAGGCGCGCCCGATCCGCCTCGGCGACCGTCGCAGTGCCGGGCCGCAGCACCACCTGCGTGCCGATCGGGAGTCCCTCGGCCGCCAACAGTTTCTTCGTGAATTCCTTGTCCATGCCCGCCGCGCTGGCCAGCACACCGGGACCGACGTACGGGATCCCGGCGAGCTCGAGCATCCCCTGCAAGGTCCCGTCCTCACCGAACGGTCCGTGCAAGATCGGGAACACCACGTCGACCGAGCCGACCGCGGCGCTCGGATCATCGAGCGCGATCAGCGCCCCCGAGCGGCTCGGGTCGGCGGCCAGAGTCAGCGCCGTGCCGGTGGCGTCCACCGACGGCAGGGCACCGTCGTTGATGCCGAGCGCGGAGACGTCGGAACCGCCTAGTACCCACCGACCCTCCGTGGTGATGCCGATCGGCACCACCTCGTACTTCTCCGGATCCAGGTTCCGCAGCACGCTCCCGGCGGACACGCAGGACACGGCGTGCTCGTTGCTGCGGCCGCCGAACACCACGGCCACCCTGATCCGGTTCGTCATGCCCCGAACCGTACCCGTTTCCAGGACCCGCCTAACCGCTGACTGTCCCGGCCACGGCGATGTCGCCCGCGTGCGGGCCGGTTCGGATCACTCCGGTTTGATCCGCCGACCGAGCAGGTTGCCGACAGCTTCACGCACGGAGAGACCTTCGTGACACACCTGGTGCACCCCGGTCGTCAGTGGCATCTCCACCCCGTGCCGCTCGGCGAGCGCCCGGATGGATGTGCAGGACTTCACACCCTCCGCGACCTGGCCATGAGTCGCCGACTGCGCGGCGTCCATGGAACCGCCCGCACCGAGCACGTGGCCGAAGGACCGGTTGCGCGACAGCGGCGATGTGCAGGTGGCTACCAGGTCGCCGACCCCGGCAAGACCCGCCAAGGTCACCGGCTCCGCGCCGAGGGCCACCCCGAGCCGGATGATCTCGGCCAGACCACGGGTGATCAGGCTGGCGATCGAATTGTCGCCCAATCCCATTCCCGAGGCGATGCCGCAGGCGAGTGCGATGACGTTCTTGCACGCGCCGCCGATTTCGCAACCGATCACGTCGGTGTTGGTGTACGGCCGGAAGTATCCGGTCGCGCTGGCGTGCTGCAGCGCGACCGCGCGGTCGGTGTCGGTGCAGCCGATCACAGTCGCGGCCGGCTGGCCAACCGCGATCTCCCGCGCCAGATTCGGCCCGGACAGCACCGCGACCCGGCTCTGGTCGGCGCCGGTGACCTCCTCGATCACCTGACTCATCCGCAACAGCGTTCCGGTCTCGATTCCCTTCGCCAGGCTCAGCAGCGACGCATCCGGCCCGATGAGGTGCTTCCACTCCGCGAGATTCACACGCAAGGATTGCGACGGCACCGCGAGCACCACGATGTCCGCGCCGTCCAGCGCCACCGCGGGGTCATGGGTGGCCGCGATCGGCGGCAGCGGAATATCCGACAGGTAATCGGGATTGCGATGTTCGGAGGCCAGCGTCGCGGCCACCTCGGGTCGCCGGGCCCAGATCGTGACGTCGGTTCCCGCATCCGCCAACACCTTCGCGAATGCCGTCCCCCACGATCCCGCGCCAAGTACAGCCGCCCTCGTCATCAGCCCAATATGCCATGGAAGGATTGGTCGCATGCGCCCGCACGCCGTGCATGCCGTGATCGCGGTCAAGAGCCTCGATCGGGCCAAGAGCCGACTGGCCGATCGGCTGCGCCCGGAGCACCGCGCGCGGCTGGTGCTGGCGATGCTCGCCGACACCGTGACCGCCACCGCGGCGGTCCCCGATGTCGTGTCGGTCACGGTGGTCACTCCGGATCCCGCCGTGGCCGACCTGGCTCGCGCGCTGGGCGCCGACGTCCATCCCGAGCCGCTCGGCGCCGACTCCGACGGGCTCAACACCGCCTTGGCCAGCACTGCCGCCGCGTTGCGCGGGGCGCACGGCCCGATCGATCTGCTCGCCCTCCAGGCGGACCTCCCCGCGCTGCGCCCGGAGGAGTTGTCCGACATGCTCGCCACCGCCCCGCGGGGCGTGCGGTCGATCGTGGTCGACCACGCGGGCAGCGGCACAGCCGCGCTCCTGGTCCGCGACCCGGCCGCCGCGCTCGAGCCGCGTTTCGGTCCCGGCTCGGCACTCCGCCATGTCGCCGCGGGTGCGGTCGATCTGACCGGAGACTGGCCGGGCCTGCGCCTGGACGTCGACACCGCCGACGACTTGGACCGCGCGGTGGCGCTCGGGGCCGGGAACGCGACGCGCGCCGTGCTGCACGACATCGGCTGGCCAGGTCGCGTTCCCAAGCACGTTCCGCATGTATGCTAGACGGTCGCCATGGACGGCAATCCCGACGGAGTACTGCACACGGCCCCGTCGGTAGGGGATGATCGTGATGTGAGCGATACGGAAATTGTCAAGCAGCAACCGTTGCTTCCCCCACCTCTTCCGGCGGCTACACCACTGTCCGCCGACTCGGCGGCGCAGCGGTTGCCCCGTGATCGCTACCTCAATCGCGAACTGAGCTGGCTCGACTTCAACGCCCGGGTGCTCGCCCTCGCCGAGGACGCGTCGCTTCCCCTGCTGGAGCGGGCGAAGTTCCTCGCTATCTTCGCGTCGAATCTCGACGAGTTCTACATGGTGCGGGTGGCGGGCTTGAAACGGCGCGCCGAGACCGGCCTGCTCGTGCGGTCGGCCGACGGCCGTTCGCCGGGGGAGCAATTGGAGTTGATCGCGGCGCGCGCCCAGGAAATCGCGGTGCGACATGCCCGTGTCTTCCTCGACGACGTGCTGCCCGCGCTGACCGGCGAGGGCATCGCGATCATCGACTGGTCCGACTTGGACGACGATGAGCGCCAGCGCCTCTCGGGCTACTTTCAGGATCAGGTGTTCCCGGTTCTTACCCCGCTCGCGGTGGATCCAGCACATCCGTTCCCCTACATCAGCGGGCTGAGCCTCAACCTCGCGGTGACGGTGAAGGATTACTCCAACGGCGGCGAGCACTTCGCCCGCGTCAAGGTTCCCGACAACGTCGATCGCTTCGTCCGCGTGCGCCGCACCGAATCCGCCTCCCCCATCGCGGCTTTCCTGCCGATGGAAGCGCTCATCGCGGCGCATCTGGAGCTACTGTTCCCGGGCATGGAGGTGGCCGAGCACCACTCTTTCCGGATCACCCGTAATGCCGACTTCGAGGTCGACGAGGACCGCGACGAGGACTTGCTGCAGGCACTGGAACGCGAACTGGCCCGGCGCAGGTTCGGTTCGCCGGTGCGGCTCGAGGTCTCCGACGATATGACCGAGCACATGCTCGATCTCCTACTGCGCGAGCTGGACGTCCATCCCGGCGACGTGATCCAGGTGCCCGGCCTGCTCGACCTGTCCTGCCTCTGGCAGGTGTACGGCGTCGACCGACCGAATCTGAAGGACACCCCCTATGTCCCCGCGACGCCGCCCGCGTTCGGCGAGCGGGAGACGCCGCGCAACGTGTTCGCGGCGCTGCGCGAGGGCGACGTGCTCGTGCACCACCCCTACGACTCGTTCTCCACCAGCGTGCAGCGATTCATCGAACAGGCCGCCGCCGACCCGCAGGTGCTCGCGATCAAGCAGACGCTCTACCGCACCTCCGGCGACTCGCCGATCGTCAACGCGCTCATCGACGCCGCGGAAGCGGGCAAGCAGGTGGTCGCGCTGGTCGAGATCAAGGCGCGCTTCGATGAGCAGGCCAACATCAAGTGGGCCCGCGCGTTGGAGCAGGCGGGCGTGCATGTGGTCTACGGCCTCATCGGACTCAAGACCCACTGCAAAACCTGCCTGGTGGTGCGCCGCGAGGGCGCGACCATCCGCCGCTACTGCCACATCGGGACCGGAAACTACAATCCGAAGACCGCGCGCTTATACGAGGACGTCGGATTGCTCACTGCCGCACCGGAAATCGGTGCCGATCTGACCGACCTGTTCAATTCACTGACCGGTTACTCGCGAAAAGAGAACTACCGCAACCTACTTGTCGCTCCGCACGGCGTGCGCGCGGGCATCATCGAGCGGATCCAGCGCGAGACCGAGTTGGCATCCCAGGGGCGCGAAGCCCGAATCAGGTTGAAGGCCAACGCGATCGTAGACGAGGAGGTCATCGACGCGCTGTATCGAGCCTCCCAGGCAGGCGTACCGGTACGCATCGTGGTGCGCGGCATCTGCGGGCTGCGCCCCGGTGTTCCTGGGATGAGCGAGAACATCGAGGTCCGCTCGATCCTGGGTCGGTTCTTGGAGCACTCGCGCATCCTGCACTTCCAGGCGCAGGACGAGTACTGGATCGGCAGTGCCGACATGATGCATCGCAACCTGGACCGCCGGGTCGAGGTGATGGCGCAGGTGAAGGATCCGCGGTTGACCGAGCAGCTCGGCGAGGTATTCGACTCGGCGCTGTCTGCGACGACACGCTGCTGGGTACTCCAGGCGGACGGTGCCTGGCAGGCCTGGCCCGAGCAGACCACCGACGGCGACAAGATACGAGACCATCAGGAGTTCCTCATGCGGCTGCGGAGGCCCGAACAGCAGTGAGCGATAGCACCGGGTACGAGATGGACGGGGGCCCGTTCTGGGATCCCCGCGTCACCGCCAATATCTACGCCGCGGGCGCGGTACCGTGGCGCAGGACAGTGAACGGAGCGGTCGAGATCGCGATCGTCCACCGCCCCAAATACCAGGACTGGTCGCTGCCGAAGGGCAAGCTGGATCCCGGAGAGACCCCAGTGCTCGCCGCGGTCCGCGAGGTCGCCGAGGAGACCGGGCTGGATTGCAGGCTCGGCCGCTACCTCGGGCACGTGACTTACCCGATCCCGGGCCATCGCAAATTGAAGAGGGTCGACTATTGGGCGGCCGAGGTCGTAGACGGCGAGTTCGCCGCCAATTCCGAGGTGGACGAACTCAGCTGGCACCCGCTGGACCGGGTGATGGACCAGTTGTCGTATCCGATGGATCGGCAGGTGCTGCGCGCCTTCGCCCGCCTGCCCGCCCGCACGAGCACGCTGCTGCTCGTGCGGCATGCGAAAGCGGGCCGGAGAGACCGCTTCAACGGGCCGGACGAGCAGCGCCCCCTGGATCGACAGGGCGAGGCTCAGGGGCGGGCTCTGGTGCCGAACCTGCTGGCCTTCGGGGCATCCGAGATCTTCTCCGCCGATCCGCTTCGCTGTGTGCAGACGGTGGCGCCGCTGGCCGAGAAACTCGGCGTCGAAATCACCCTGGAGCCATTGCTTTCCGAGGCCGGTTACGCTGCGGCGCCCGACGCGGCCCGCGAGCGCACCCGAGCTCTCGTGACCGACAATGCCGTTCGCGTCATCTGCAGCCAGGGAAAGGTGATCCCGGACCTGCTGCAGTGGTGGGCCGACCGCGACGGCGTCGTGCTGCCGTCGGCGCGCAACCGTAAGGGCAGTGTGTGGGTGTTGTCGTTTGCCGAGGGGCGGTTGGTGGCCGCGGACCATCTGGATCGGTCGCTCTCGACCGGTGTCGTGAATTCCTGACGGCTCACAGCACCGCGGCGCCTTGTCGTGTCGGAACCACATCGCGGCACCGCCGCAGCCACTGCACTGCCGCGGCCACTGCACCGCGGAAAATGGCCCCGGGGGGTGCGTCCCGGGGCCATTTCAATCGGTGAGGCGAATGGCCCAGCCTTCCGAGGCGGGCCCGTTCGGCGCCGATACGACGGTGGGGTGATATATCAGCGGGCGCGGCGAGCCGGAGCCTTCTTGGCCGCGGTCTTCTTCGCAGGCGCCTTCTTGGCGACGGTCTTCTTCGCGGCGGTGGTCTTCTTGGCCGCAGTAGCCTTCGTAGCTGTCTTCTTGGCGGGAGCCTTCTTGGCCGCGGGCGCCTTCTTCGCGGGCGCCTTCTTGGCGGCGGTCTTGGTCGCAGTCGCCTTGCGGGCGGTGGTCTTTGCCGGAGCCTTGGCGGCGGCCTTACGGGCTGTCGTCTTGGCAGGCGCCTTGGTCGCGGTCGCCTTCTTTGCGGCGGCCTTCTTGGCCGCCGTCTTCTTCGCGGCGGCCTTCTTTGCGGCCACCGGTGCGTTCACGCCGCGCTTGACGGCGGGACCGCTCGCCGCCAGCTTCTGCTTACCCGCGATGACCGCCTTGAATTGCGCGCCGGGACGGAACGCGGGCACCGAAGTGGGCTTCACCTTCACGGTTTCGCCGGTGCGCGGGTTCCGTGCGACGCGAGCCGCACGCTTACGCTGTTCGAACACACCGAATCCGGTGATAGTGACGCTCTGACCCTTGTGCACCGCGCGCACGATGGTGTCGACCACATGCTCGACTGCCGCGGTGGCCGTGCGCCTGTCCGTACCCAACTTTTCGGTCAGAACGTCGATCAGTTCCGCCTTGTTCATTGAATCCTCCGCAGACTAATGGCCCGTCGTCGGACCGACTAGGTACCACGGTAAACCCACTTTGGGCAAGAGTCTATGTGCCACGCCAAAATTCATGTGGTTTAGCACACGTCCAGCTACCGCTACTCAGGCCGCACAGCTAACACGCGGGGGTGATTACGTCTGCGAAATATGTGCCGGCAGGGTGGTGGGTTTCCATGCCGGCCTTGCCCTTTCGAACTCGGCGATGGTGTCACTCCGGCGCAGAGTCAGTCCGATGTCGTCCAATCCTTCGAGCAGACGCCACCGGGTGTAGTCATCAATATCGAACGGCAACACGACGGTTCCGGCCGCCACGGTGCGGGCTCGGAGGTCCACAACCAATTCCATGCCCGGCTGTTCCTCCAGCAACTTCCAGAGCATTTCGACATCGTTCTGTGACATCTGAGCCGCCACCAGACCGCCTTTACCCGCATTGCCACGGAAGATGTCGGCGAACCGCGACGAGATGACCACCCGAAAGCCGTAGTCCGACAGCGCCCAAACGGCGTGCTCACGCGAGGATCCTGTACCGAAATCCGGACCCGCGACCAGCACACTACCCCTGTTGTAGGGCTCGATGTTCAGAATGAATGTCGGATCCGTTCGCCATGCGGCAAACAACCCGTCCTCGAATCCGGTGCGGGTTACCCGCTTCAGATAGACGGCGGGGATGATCTGATCGGTATCGACATTGGAGCGGCGCAGCGGCACCCCGATGCCCTGGTGCACAGTGAAGGCTTCCATAACGAATCTCCTGGGTTCGATTGGGTGTAGCGGGGCCGGTCAGTCCAGATCCGCAGGCGACGACAGAGTTCCACGGAGCGCCGTCGCGGCCGCTACGAGGGGGGAAACCAGGTGGGTGCGGCCGCCTTTGCCCTGCCTACCTTCGAAGTTCCGGTTCGATGTGGAGGCGCAACGCTGGCCGGGCGCGAGTTGGTCCGGATTCATTCCCAGACACATTGAGCACCCCGCCTGCCGCCATTCGGCGCCAGCCGCGGTGAAAATCTCCCCTAATCCTTCTTTTTCCGCCTGCGCGCGAACCCGCATCGAGCCCGGTACAACCAGCATTCGCACTCCGTCGGCGACATGGCGCCCCTTCAAAATCCCGGCCACCGCGCGCAAATCCTCAATGCGCCCGTTGGTGCACGAACCGACGAATACGGTGTCGATCGAGACTTGCCGAAGCGGAGTTCCCGGCTCCAAATCCATGTACCGCAGTGCCTTCTCTGCCGATTCGCGGGCCGCCTCGTCAGCGATTTCCGCGGGGTCGGGCACCGCCGCACCGAGCGGGGCGCCCTGCCCCGGGTTGGTGCCCCAGGTGACGAACGGGGACAGCTCGGCGGCGTCGATGTGCACCTCGGCGTCGAAAACCGCGCCCTGGTCGGTCTTCAGCGCCTCCCAGGCGACCACCGCCGCATCCCAGTCGGCCCCCCGCGGGGCGTGCGGCCGCCCTTTCAAGAATTCATAGGTCGTGGCGTCCGGTGCGATCATGCCCGCCCGCGCACCCGCCTCGATGGACATGTTGCAGATCGTCATTCGGGCCTCCATCGACATGGCGCGGATGGCCTCGCCCCGATACTCCAGGACGTACCCTTGGCCGCCGCCGGTGCCGATCTTCGCGATGACCGCCAGGATCAGATCCTTGCTCGTCACGCCCGCAGGCAGCGCGCCGTCCACGGTGATCGCCATAGTCTTGAACGGGCGCAGCGAGAGGGTCTGGGTGGCAAGCACATGCTCGACTTCGGACGTGCCGATACCCATCGCCAGGGCGCCGAACGCGCCGTGTGTCGAGGTGTGGCTGTCGCCGCACACCACCGTTGTCCCCGGCTGGGTCAAGCCGAGCTGCGGCCCGACCACGTGAACGATTCCCTGGTCCAAGTCGCCCATCGGATGCAGCCGGACACCGAATTCCGCGCAATTGCGCCGCAGCGTCTCCACCTGGGTCCGCGAAATCGGGTCGGCGATCGGCTTGTCGATATCGATCGTCGGAACGTTGTGGTCCTCGGTCGCGATGGTGAGATCCGGTCGCCGCACCGGCCGGCCCGCGGCGCGCAGCCCGTCGAAGGCCTGCGGACTGGTCACCTCGTGGACGAGGTGCAGGTCGATATAGATCAGGTCGGGTTCGCGCGAGGCGCCCTCACCTGCACCGCGAGCGACGACATGCTGGTCCCATACTTTCTCGGCCAGCGTGCGCGGTTCGGCCATAGTCGATCACCTTTCGGACGAGCAGCCGTTCCGCGATCCGGGCTGTGGCGCGGCGACGGTTGCACCTGTTGAGATAGCTGCGCCTGGTCGGACCATGGAGACCGGAATCCGCGAAGGTGCGTTTTCGCCGATGGATTTCTCAACATCCGGGACGCTAGTATCGTTCTATGAGACAGCATAGCGGTGTCGGCGTCCTCGACAAAGCAGTGGCGGTCCTGTACGCCGTAGCCGAGCATCCCTGCGGTCTCAACGAGCTGTGCGCACGCACCGGATTGCCTCGCGCTACCGCGCATCGTCTTGCCGTAGGCCTGGAGGTGCACCGCCTGCTCGCCCGCGACAACAACGGGATGTGGCGCCCCGGACCGGCCCTCGCCGAACTCGCGACCGGCGCCAACGACCCGCTGCTCGATGCCGCGTCGGCCATTCTGCCCCGGCTGCGCGAGATCACCGGGGAGAGCGTTCAGCTCTACAGCCGCGACGGCAACGCGCGCATCTGTGTCGCGGCGCTGGAACCCCCCGTCGGACTGCGCGATACCGTCCCGATCGGGGCGCGCCTTCCGCTCACCGCGGGCTCGGCCGCCAAGGTGCTGCTCGCCTGGTCCGATCCAGAGCTGCAGCGCATTATTCTGCCCGACGCGGTGTTCGGAGAGCGGGCGCTGGCCGAGGTCCGCAAGCGCGGTTGGGCGCAGAGCGCAGGCGAGCGCGCGGCGGGTGTGGCCAGCGTCTCCGCACCGGTGCGCGATGCCGCCGGCACCATCGTCGCCGCCGTATCGGTATCGGGCCCGATCGACCGGATGGGCCGCAGGCCGGGCGCCCGCTGGGCGGCGGACCTGGTCGCCGCGGCCGAGGCATTGCACAAGCGCCTGTAACACGTTTCGGTCGAACTCTCTATGGTTGGCCAATGGGAGTCAACCAACGGGCACAGATCGTGATGTCCGACACCGAGATCACCGAGTTCCTGGAGCGCAGCCGGATCGCGACACTGGCAACCATCAGCAGAAAGGGAACGCCGCACCTGACCGCCATGTGGTACGCGCTCATCGACGGCGAGATCTGGTTCGAGACCAAGGCCAAGTCGCAGAAGGCGGTGAACCTGCGCCGCGATCCCCGGGTCACCTGCATGGTCGAGGCGGGCCAGACCTACGACCAGCTGCGCGGTGTGTCGATCGAGGGTCGTGCCGAAATCGTCGAGGACGCCGGAAAACTGTTCGCGGTCGGTGTGAGCGTCTGGGAACGCTACACCGGGCCCTACAGCGAAGAGACGCGCCCGATGGTGGAGTCCATGCTGCACAAGCGGGTCGCCGTCCGCGTCGTTCCCGAGCACGTACGCAGCTGGGATCACCGCAAACTGGGCCTTCCACAGCTACCGCTCGGCGGCACCACCGCACAGTGGCTCGACTGAGCCGAGCACGACCCGGGCGAGCGACGCGCCCGAATTCCAACTGACACAACCGCCTCGAACCCGATAGCGTCGAGGCGTTCGACACGAATCGGCCGGGCACCACGGCCCGAGGGGATGCGGTGCACGGCCGCGATGACGAGGAGCAGGCGATGGCGGATTCGGATAGTTCCCATGACAGCGCCGACGAGGTGAAGCGCAAGTTCCGCGAGGCGCTCGAGCGCAAGAATCAGCAGAACGCCCGTGCGGCCGACCACCTGGACGGCCGGTCCAAGGCTTCCGCGGCGCACACCGCGGCCAGCCACAAGCGGGAATTCCGCCGCAAGAGCGGTTGATCCGCGAGACGAGCAAGGCCCTCCAGCCGAACCGCAGGAGGGCCTTCCGTTATCCGCCACACCCAGCCGTCGACCCGACCCGACGGCTCGACCAGGCGAATCAGCCTGACTGATCTGGCCAGAACGTTCCGGCCAGTGACTGGACATCGAACATCTCGACGAACGCGGCTTCACCGCGCGACCAGTGCAGTTACAGCGCGAAACCGAGGGCATATATCCGCCACACCTCTGCGGCAAATTTCTGGCAAATCATCTCGGACTGGCCGAGGACCCCTTGACCAGCGGCCCGGCCAGACCACTCGGTCCCCCATCGCCGGCCGACTGAACCCGACCAACGCGGTCTGCGGCTGCCGGACTGAGCACCCCGGCCAATCCGATCCTCAGCTGCCTGCTGGCCGCTCAGCCAACGCAGTCCGCCACTGCCCGACGGGCACTCAGCCCCATGCGAACCGTCCCCTGACTCGACCGGACGAGACAGCCAACGCAGTCTTGGTTTCCTGCCGACAACGCCGCCAGTTCAGCTCGATGTCGTCCTGACCTGCCCAGACCCGCCGCTGGGAGTGCGAGGGACGCAGCCCGCAGGCGGGGCGGGGCGGGTGCAGCTCACAAACATCGCGAAACGAGAAAGGTCCATGCCCTACGGGCATGGACCTTTCACTTGTGTAGCCCCGACGGGATTCGAACCCGCGCTACCGCCTTGAGAGGGCGGCGTCCTAGGCCTCTAGACGACGGGGCCAGGACTGCTTCCCGCTTCCGCGAGGAGCACCGTGGTGATCTTTCGATCAGGAGGCTTGGCTAGCATAACCGGCCGAAGCTCGGCGACCAAATCGCCGGATGCTGTACTCATTTCGGCCGCGAACCGAAGTCGAACAACACTCTCCGCTGGGGTACCAGGACTCGAACCTAGAATGGCTGAACCAGAATCAGCTGTGTTGCCAATTACACCATACCCCAATGACCAGGTCACTCGGTCTCGCATCTGGGTGACTCGAGACCGTGTTCCGGGCCGAGAAGAAGAGTACCAAACGGCTACCGGTATATTACAAATCGCCTGGTCAAGACCGCATTTTCCGCCCGGTTCGCGCGCTCAGGCCTGCGCGGTCCACGCCAGCGCCGCGCGCAGCCGGTCCACGGTGACCGCACGGCCGAGCAGTTCCAACGACTCGTACAGCGGCGGGCTGATATGTGAGCCGGTGACCGCGACCCGCACCGGCGCGAAGGCCTTACGCGGTTTCAGCCCCAAATCATCGATCAGCGCCGTTTTCAGCGCGTCTTCGAGCGCCGGTGCCGTCCATTCCGTCAGCGGCTCCACTGCGGCAATAGCAGCCTGCAATACCGCGGTCGCGTCGGCGCCGAGATTCTTAGCGCCCGCGACGGGGTCGATCGTGAACTGATCCGACGGCGCGAACAAGAAACGCAACAGTTCCCAAGCGTCCGACAACACCACGATCCTGGTCTGCACGAGTTCGGCCGCCGCGGTGAACACCTTCTCATCGATTTCCGCACCGATGTGGCCGTGTTCGGTGAGGTAATCCCGAAGCCGGTGCGCGAAATCACCGTGCTCCAGCAATCGGATGTGCTCGGCGTTGATCGCGTCCGCCTTCTTCTGGTCGAATCTGGCCGGATTCGAATTTACTTTCGATATGTCGAAAGCCTCGACCATCTCCGTCATGGTGAACACATCACGATCCTCCGCGAGGCCCCAACCGAGTAGCGCGAGGTAATTCAGCAAACCCTCCGGGATGAATCCTCGGTCTCGGTGAGCGAACAGATTCGACTCGGGATCACGCTTGGACAACTTCTTGTTGCCCTGACCCATGACGAAGGGCAGATGGCCGAACTCGGGAGTGAAGTCGGTAACCCCGATCCGGCGCAATGCGGCGTAGAGCGCGAGCTGACGCGGGGTCGAGGAGAGCAGGTCCTCGCCGCGCAGGACGTGGGTGATCCGCATCAGCGCGTCGTCGACGGGGTTGACCAGCGTGTACAGCGGATCGCCATTGCCGCGGGTGAGCGCGAAATCCGGCACGGTCCCCGCCTTGAAGGTGGTCTCGCCGCGCACGAGATCATGCCAGGACAGATCCTCGTCGGGCATCCGGAGCCGGATCACGGCGGGGCGCCCGGCCTCATGATGTGCCGTGATCTGCTGGGGAGTGAGGTCGCGGTCGTAGTTGTCGTAGCCCAGCTTCGGATCGCGTCCAGCGGCACGGTGGCGGGCCTCGACTTCCTCAGGCGTGGAGAAGGATTCGTAGGCCTCCCCTGCCTCCAGCAAACGCCGAACCACGTCCAGATGCAGGTCCCTTCGCTGCGACTGGCGGTACGGTTCGTAGGGCCCGCCGACCTCAGGCCCTTCGTCCCAGGTGAGGCCGAGCCAGCGCAACGCGTCGATGATCGCCCGGTAGGACTCCTCGGAATCGCGTGCGGCATCGGTATCTTCGATACGGAAGACGAATGTGCCGCCGTGATGGCGGGCATACGCCCAGTTGAACAGCGCCGTCCGGATCAGGCCGACGTGTGGTGTTCCCGTCGGTGACGGGCAGAATCGGACCCGTACTTCAGTCATGGCTCTCTTTCGATCAGCGTTTGGCGGCAACGGGATTGGTGAGGGTTCCGATGCCCTCCACAGTCACGGACACCTGCTGCCCGTTCTGAAGCGGGCCGACGCCCTCGGGGGTGCCGGTGAGAATGACATCACCGGGCAGCAGCGTCATCACGGTGGTGATCCACTCGATGAGCTTCGGAATATCGTGCAGCAGAAGAGAAGTCCGGCTGCGCTGCCGGACCTCACCGTCGAGTTCGGTGACGATCTCCAGATCCGAAGGATCCAAAGAGGTTTCGATCCACGGCCCGAGCGGGCAGAACGTGTCGTAGCCCTTACCTCTGGTCCACTGGCCGTCGTGTCGCTGCTGGTCGCGGGCGGTCACGTCGTTGGCGGCGGTGTAACCGAGCACGACGTCCAGCGCGCGAGAGGCGGGCACGTCCTTGCACGGGCGGCCGATGACGATGGCCAGCTCACCCTCGTAATCGACCTGAGCGGAGCTGGGCGGCAGGATGATCGGGGCGTTCGGACCAATGATCGAAGTGTTCGGCTTGAGGAAGATCACCGGGTCGGCGGGCGCTGGGCCGCCCATCTCGGCCGCGTGCGCGGCATAGTTCTTGCCGACGCAGACCACCTTGCTCGCCAGAATCGGCGCGAGCAATCGCACATCGGCCAGCGGCCAGCTCCGGCCGGTGAACGTCGGCGTGCCGAACGGGTGTTCCGCGATCTCCTTGGCGATCTCGGATCCTGCCTTACCCCCTCCTGCGATGTCGCTTCCATCGCCTTCGATGCTCACGAAGGCGACCCCATCGGGACTGGCAACTCGACCTAGACGCATGCCCGGCAGTCTATCGACCTTGCTTCCACCTGCTCGTACGCGCCCGACCGAGTGGTACGGAACCACGGAACGGCCCGGCCCGGCTCGCAGCTGCCCGGATCAGCTGTGAGCAGTGCGACAGCCGCTGTTCGGCGAACGGCTCGGTCAGCGGTGTACGGTAAGCACACCTTTTCAATAGGTGAGAACGTTGTCCCATATATTGAGATTCGAGGTGATGTCGATGGCTACCGTCACGCAGGTCCACGAGGTTCGCCGGTGGTCCATGCTCGGCCTCGGGGTTTTCGCACAGGCCTCCAGCGCGGTCTTCATCCATGGCGTCCCCTTCCTGCTGCCCGCGCTGACCGACCGCGGCATGCCACTGGCCACGGCCGGTCTGCTGGTTGCCATGCCGACCGTCGCGCTGGTGTGCACCCTCATCGCGTGGGGATACGTGGTCGACCGGGTCGGCGAGCGCAAGGTGCTGGTCGGCGGTCCGCTGCTGATGCTGGCGGCGGGTTGCGCGGCCGCGACCACGACCGATGACATCGCCCTTGGCGCGCTGCTATTCCTCGGCGGCATCGGGGCGGCGAGTACCAATGGCGCCAGCGGCCGGGTGATCGTCGGCTGGTTCCCGCCGCAGCGGCGCGGATTGGCCATGGGCATCCGGCAGACCGCGCAGCCGCTCGGCGTCGGAATAGGCGCCCTGGCGATTCCGGCTGTGGCCGGGACGTACGGCGTGCCCGCGGCCATTCTGGTACCCGCGATCATGGCGGGCGTGGCCGCCGTCGGCTGTCGGATCGGCATCGTCGACCCGCCTCGTCCAGAAGGCGCCGCCGCCGATTCGGCCTTGCGCGCCAACCCTTATCGCGACGACGCGACACTATGGCGAATCCATCTGGTCTCGGTGCTGCTGGTTGTCCCGCAGGGCACCGTCTGGACGTTCGCGCTGCTGTGGCTGCACCGCGACGTCGGCTGGTCGCTGGCCGCGGCCGGCGTGCTGGTGACCGCCACCCAACTCCTGGGCGCGCTGGGTCGGATCGGAGCAGGGGCGTGGTCGGATCGCGTCGGCAGCCGGATGGGCCCGCTGCGCACTATCGCCGTCGCCGCCGTCATCTCGATGGCCGCCTTGGCCTTGACCGCGTGGACGCACTGGTGGTGGGCCGCCATCCCGCTGCTGATCGCCGCGTCGGTAATCACCGTGTCCGACAACGGATTGGCGTTCACCGCGGTCGCCGAAATCGCGGGGCCGTATTGGAGCGGCCGCGGCCTCGGCATCCAGAACACCGGCCAGAACCTCGCGATGGCGGCCATCCCTCCGGTATTCGGCGCCCTCATCACGGCAAGCGGCTTCCCCGCCGCGTTCCTGCTCGCGGCCGCCGCGGCAATAACGGCGATTCCCCTGGTACCCGACGACCCCGATTAGCTGGAACCCCCGCGGAATTCACGCCCTCCAGCCCTCCGACCCGCTTCGCCGCTCGTTCCGAACGTCGCGTTCGCCGCCGCCTGACCTTCCTCAGCGAGGCTCGCTGCCGATTGTCAGCGGTGTCGACATCGCGAGCCGCTTCGCCGCAACATCGAAGAACAAGCCGCGCCCACTCTTGGTTCCACGCACGGACTATGACGAGCTTAGGGCCCGGTGAGCCGAGTGGTCATGGGTCGTGCGGCAGACCAGCTGATGAATCTGTACCGAAAGAGGCAACCGAGCCCGTCGACCGAAATCATTGGGCCGCACGGCGACCGAATGGAGGTCCCGCTCCCGGATCGGGAACGGGACCTTCGTCGGGTGGTGGGTCAGACGGTGGCGGCGATGCGGTCGCCGATCTGCACGGTCGAGTCGGCGCCGGAGCGGGACTCGAGGTCCTCGGCGACGGCCGACTCGATGCGGGCTGCCGCCGCGGTGTCGCCGAAATGATTGAGCAGCAAAGAGACCGAGAGGATCGCCGCAGTCGGGTCGGCCTTCGACTGGCCCGCGATGTCGGGGGCACTGCCGTGCACCGGCTCGAACATGCTCGGGTTCGTCCCGGAGGCATCGATATTGCCGCTCGCGGCCAGGCCGATGCCGCCACTCACCGCGGCGGCGAGGTCGGTGATGATGTCGCCGAACAGGTTGTCGGTGACGATCACGTCGAACCGGCCCGGGTCGTTCACCATGTGGATGGTCGCGGCATCGATGTGCTGGTAAGCCGTTGTGACATCAGGAAACTCGGCCGCGACCTCGTCCACGGTGCGCTGCCAGAGCGAACCGGCGAAGGTGAGCACATTGTTCTTGTGCACGAGCGTGAGGTGCTTGCGCCGAGCCTGCGCCTTGGCGAAGGCGTAGCGCACCACGCGCTCGATGCCGAAGCGGGTGTTGGTGCTGACTTCGGTCGCCACCTCGTGCGGGGTGTCGACTCGGATCGCGCCGCCCGTACCGGTGTAGGGCCCCTCGGTGCCTTCGCGCACCACGACGAAGTCGATCTCGGGGCTGCCGGCCAGTGGGCTGGTCACACCGGGGAACAGCTTGGAAGGTCGCAGATTCACGTGATGGTCCAGCGCGAACCGGGTGCGCAGCAGCAGGCCGCGCTCGAGCACGCCGCTGGGTACCGACGGATCACCGATCGCGCCGAGCAGGATCGCGTCGTGCTGCTTGAGCTCCGGCAGCACCGAGTCAGGCAGGATCTCGCCGGTCGCGTGGTAGCGCCGCGCACCGAGGTCGTATTCGGTCTTCTCGACACCGGGCACGACCACGTCGAGCACCTTGAGCGCCTCGGCGATGACCTCGGGCCCGATACCGTCGCCCGGGATGACAGCAAGCTTCATGACAACAATGCTCCGTTCGATTTTGCCGACCACGGCCGCCATAGCGCGCGGCACGGGTAAGGCCGTCGGGGTGAGGCACCGACTTTCCGACCGGGTGACCGCAGCACCGTCACGGTACTTGGTGCGGTCGGTCGGTCGAGCACCAGGCGCTGCGGCGAACCCATCGCGCACGCCTCTCGCGAGCAGATCGGCACGGCCCCGCGCCGATCGCGCTTCGGCAGATCGATGCCGCACCACGAACAACTTCGGGCGCGGCATCGATTCTCCGGTATCGGGATGCCAGATCCCGACGCGATCAGAACAGATCGACCAGGACGACCTTGGCTGCGCCGACCGACTCGGCGATCGCGGCCTGTACATCGGCGGGTACCTCGCGGGCCACCCGCAGAACCAAGGTCGCGCCTTCCTTGTCGACGTCCTGGCTCAGCTGCGCGGCGAGGATGTCGACATCGGCCTCGCCGAGCTTGGTGCCGATCTTGCCCAGCGCACCCGGCTTGTCCTCGTAGTTCAGCACGGCCAGGTTCAGGCCCTCGGCGCGCATGTCGTAGTTGCGGCCATTGATGTTGACGATCTTCTGCACCTGCTGCGGCTCGGTCAGCGTGCCCGCGACGTTGAGGGTGCGGCCGTCACCGAACACGGCACGCAGGTCGACGACGCTGCGGTGGCTCGGGCTCTCCGCCGCCGTGGTGACCTCGGCGGTGATACCGCGGTCCTTGGCGAGGGCAGGCGCGTTGACGAAGGTGACCTGGTCCTCGACCAGCGCGGAGAAGACGCCGCGCAGCGCGGACAGCTGCAGCACCGCGACGTCCTGCGTGGCCAGTTCGCCGCGCACCTGGACCTCGACGCTGACCGGCAGCTCGTTGGACAGCGCACCGAGCAGGGCGCCCTGCTTGCGCACGATGTCCAGCCACGGCGAGACCTCCTCGCCGACAGTGCCGCCGGTGACGTTTACCGCGCCGGGCACGAACTCACCGGCCAGGGCGAGCAGCACCGACTTGGCGACGTCGGTACCCGCGCGGTCCTGTGCCTCTGAGGTGGAGGCGCCCAGGTGCGGGGTCACGACGACCTGCGGCAGGTCGAACAGCGGGCTGTCGGTGCTCGGCTCGGTTTCGAACACGTCCAGGCCAGCGGCGCGTACGTGACCGGACTTGATCGCCTCCGCCAACGCGGCCTCGTCGACCAGACCACCGCGGGCGGCGTTGACGATGATCACGCCCGGCTTGGTCTTGGCGATGGCCTCCTTGCCGATGATGCCCTTGGTCTCCGGGGTCTTCGGCAGATGGATCGAGATCAGATCGGCGCGCTCGAGCAGCTCGTCGAGGCTCAGCAGCTCGATGCCGAGCTGCGCGGCGCGCGCGGGGGACACGTACGGGTCGTAGGCGACGATCTTGGTCTCGAAGGCGGCGAGGCGCGCGGCGAACAACTGGCCGATGCGGCCGAGGCCGACGACACCGACCGTCTTGTCGAAGATCTCGACACCGTTGAACTTGCTGCGTTGCCAGGTGTGCTCACGCAGGGTGGCGTCCGCGGCCGGGATCTGACGCGCGGCGGCCAGCAGCAGGGTGACCGCGTGCTCGGCGGCGGTGTGGATGTTCGAGGTCGGCGCGTTGACGACCATGACGCCGCGCGCGGTCGCGGCAGGCACGTCGACGTTGTCCAAGCCGACGCCCGCGCGTGCGACGATCTTCAAGTTCTTTCCGGCCTCCAAGACCTCGGCGTCGACCGTGGTCGCCGAGCGCACGAGCAGTGCGTCGGCTTCGGGCACCGCGGCGAGCAAGGCCGGGCGGTCGGGGCCGTCGACCCACCGCACCTCGACACCGTCACCGAGCGCGTCGACGGTCGACTGGGCGAGCTTGTCGGCGATCAGAACTACGGGACGGCCTGCTTGGCTCACTGTGGGGTACTCCTGAGGAAAAGGGGGGTCGGCATTTACCGCCGACCAGCTTAGTCCGCGCGATTCGGATCCCTTCTACCACCTGGTGGGCGGCCGTCGTCAGTCTTACGGGTCGCGAAAATATGAAGACCGGTCTACAGTTGCATGATGGGCGCAAAGGGAACCGAGACCCGGGGCAAGCTGGTCGACGCGACGCGCGCGCTGGTGGAGCGGCACGGCTACTACGGCGCGGGGCTCAACCAGATCCTGGCAGCCAGCGGCGCACCGCGCGGCTCGCTCTACTTCCATTTCCCCGGCGGCAAGGACGAGCTCGTAGCAGAGGCGATCGCCCAGTCCGGCAAGGAGATCGCGGCGCTGATCGACACGATCGAGCCCGGCGACACCGCCGACGCCGCGACCAGGCTGCTCGCGGTATTCGGCGACCGCCTGGAGTCCTCCGGGTGGCAGCAGGGTTGCCCGGTCGCCACGGTCGCTCTGGACATCGCGGCGGCGAACGACCCCATCCAAGTCCAGTGCGCGGCCGCCTACGCGGCATGGGAGCAGGCGCTGCGGATTCGGCTCCGCGCCGACGGCCGTGCCGATGCCGACGATCTGGCGGCCGCGCTGCTGGCCATGGTCGAGGGCGCGTTGCTCTTGGCCCGCGCACAACGCAGCCGCGAGCCGCTGGAACGGGTAGAACGCACCATCCGGGCCCTGATCTGACGTCATGACGCGACTTACCAGCAGTTTTCTTTGTCCAATGAATATGTAGACCGGTCTAGTCAGGAGAATGTCATGTCCGACAGCATTGTGTTCGGCGCCGCCGGGTTCCTCGGCCGCGCCGCGGTCGCCCACCTGCTCGAGCAAGGCCACTCCGTCACGGCCGCACTGCGGCAGGGCAGCGAGGAGCGACTCATGGGATGGCTGCGGAGACGCGGCGTGGACCTGGACGAGCTCGAAATGGTGGCGTGCGACGTCACCGCACCCGACCTCGGCCTACCCGCCGGGTTCGATCCCTCTGGCATCCGGGACGTCTACAACTGCGCGGCCCGCTTCGCCTTCGGACTCGCACCCGAGGATGCGTACGCGGTCAACGTCACCGGGGCGCTGCGGGTCCTCGACTGGGCCGCCGCACTACCTGGCCTACGGCGCGTGGTGCACATCACCGGATACCGGATCACCGTCGAGGAATCCGACGAACAGCACTACGAGCGGGGCGCGTACGGCGCGTCCAAGTGCGAATCGGATCCGCTCCTGCGGCGGCGTGCCGCCGAACTCGGGGTCGCGCTGACCATCGCGAACCCGAGCTCCGTGCTCGGCCCCGGCCAATACGTCGGACTCGCGAGCATGGTCGAGGAACTATGGCACGGCAGGCTCGCGGCGATTCCCGGCGGTCGGGACACCTTCGTTCCGATCGTCGATCTGGGTTACTTCACCGACTTCCTGATCGGTCTGCCCACTCTGCCGGACACCGCGGGCCGGTCGTACACCGTGCTCGATCCCCGAACTCCCGTGTTGCCGAAACTGATTCGCCTGCTGGCCACCCATCTGGGCGTCCGTGCGCCGCGCTTCTCGATTCCGGTGGGCGTGGTCGCGAGACTCCCGCGCGCGCTGACCGGCGCCGATCCGGAGTCGCTGACGTTCATCGCCGACGACCGCTACGACACGTCCGCCGCGGATGCGGTCGCGCGGCGGCTCGGGCTCACCATGCCGCCGACGGAGGCGACCGTACTCG
The DNA here is from genome assembly GCF_040639505.1 of Nocardia sp. NPDC023852. Classification (NCBI taxonomy): domain Bacteria; kingdom Bacillati; phylum Actinomycetota; class Actinomycetes; order Mycobacteriales; family Nocardiaceae; genus Nocardia; species Nocardia sp. NPDC023852. The sequence continues at coordinate 272,878 of NZ_JBFAAB010000004.1, read as the reverse complement.
CGTGGGCCGACCATCTCGTAGCCAGCCGATTCGGGGCGGTAGAGGCCGATCCGTCCGCTGGATTCACCGACCGGGTCTGGGTTTCCGGTGAACGCGAAGATCCGGCCCACGTGCTGGTGCACGGCCTTCCACTGGACGGCGAGTCCTGGAACGAGGTCCGTGCCGAACTCGACGCGCCTAGCCTGGTGCTCGACCTGCCCGGGCTCGGGCGGTCGGCGCCCGGCGACATCGATGCGGTGCTGCCGGGATCGCCCTCGGTGCGCACTCGCCCTGTGCTGGTGGGTCATTCACTCGGTTGCGGCCCGGTGCTGCGGTATGCGGCCGCGCATCCGGAGCGGATCTCCGGTGTGGTGCTGGTCTCGCCCGCGTTCCTGCAGCCGCGGTCCGGCATGCTGCTGCGCTCGCCGCTGGCGGCAGCGGCGCTGCGTCGGACCTCGGCCGCCGCCTTGGCGAAACAGCTCGGCGTGCCGGAGAGCGATGCTCTCGCGAGCGCCGCGTGGGGCCTGCGCAGGCCCGGTGTCGCCGTCCGCACCATCGCGGCACTGCGCCGCGCAAGCGCGCCTGGCAGGCGCGGCGAATTGCGTGCGCTGCTCGACAAGATCGAGGTACCAGTGCGGATCATCGCCGGTTCCGCCGATCCGGTCACTGTCGCGACAGCTCGGGACTCGATCTCGATCGAGGGCGCCGGCCACTACCCGCAATTGACCCACCCAGCGCGGCTCGCGGCCGAACTCGCCCGCGTATCCGCCGTCGCGGCGCGCGGCTGACCTCGCCCATCGAAGGAGCCCGATCCCGAAAAGGGAGGGAGCCGACCGGCCTCGGGAAGAGGCTCCGCATAGAACAATTCACCACTGCGCATCGAATACCAAAGAGGGAATAGCGGCACCATGTCGGTGCACCTATTCGGCGGCCGGGTCCGAACGACGAGCGGCCAGAAGGCGTCGACGGTGACCGACGGGGGTCGCTGGCCGGCGGCTTCGACGCGGACTCGGCATCGCGGCGGCCGTGCGACTCGGCGGCGCGCTCGCCATTGTCGCCGTACTCGGCAACGCCGTGTGGTAGCCCTGAGCCACAGGGAAAAAGGAGCTGCGTCGCGTTCGTTCGAACATCTACCATCGCGTCCATGTCCCTGCGCGCGATACCGGCTTCGATGGACCCGACGGTGGTCGGGTCCATCGATCGCGAACTGGATCAGGTCGAGCGGGAAAACCACGTGTCGATTCGACTCGCGATCGAAAGCGGCAGTCGCGCTTGGGGATTCCCCTCTCCGGACTCGGACTACGACTGCCGGTTCGTGTACGTCGCCCGGCTGGAGACCTATCTTTCCCCGTGGCGCGCCCGCGATGTGCTGGAGACGCCGCTCGCCGGCCTGCTCGACGTGAACGGCTGGGACCTGGCCAAGGCACTGCGCCTGCTGGTGCAGGGTAATGCGGTGCTCATCGAGTGGCTGATGTCGCCGATCGTGTACCGCGGTGACGCCCAGTTCCGCGGCCGGCTGCGCGCGGTGGCAGAGGACGTCGCCGACCGGAACAAGGTGGCGCGGCATTATCTGCATTTGGGCGCCAAGCAGTGGGCATTGTTCGACCGCGCGCGGTCGCTGAAGAAGGTGTTCTATTCGTTGCGTCCGGCGATGGCTCTGCGGTGGTTACGCGAGCATCCTGGTGCGACGGTCGCGCCGATGCATCTGCCGACGCTGATGCGGCAGTGCGATCTACCCGCCGACCTCGTGGCGGCGGTGGCCGAGCTGACCGAGCTGAAGTCGCGCACCCGCGAGATGGGTGGCGGGACGGCGCCCGCACCGATCGCCGCGTTCATCGCGGCCGAATTCGACCGCGCCGCCGACGCGTTCCCCAAGTCGGGCAGCCGGGATTCCGCGCGAGCCAGAGCGATCACGGCGGAGTTCTTCCGCGCCGAGGCGCTGGCAGACCAGCCCCAGCCGATCGAGCCGATCGGACAGGATATTGGAGGCGATGCCTTCCTCTGATCCGGCGAGCAGTTCCCGGAAGTGGCGACGGTTGCCGAATATCACGTCACGAAGCACAAGCAGCGTCCGCCGATCACCTCGACCGTCGCGTTGATCGGGCATCCCGAACGTCCGCCGTCACGCCTCCGGCACTCTCCTCGTCGACAAATGCCGGTCGCAATACACAACCAGTCTATCCAACACCGTGCGCAACCAATTGCAAACCGAAATCACTAACGGCGCGAACGGCGCCGACATTGCGCGTACAACTTGGCGATCCCTCGCGACGGACTGTCGCGGGACCGAACCAAGGCCCCGACATCCCGCTTATGCGCGAGGCCTGCACCAGCGGGTGTTCGCTACTCCATACGCGGATCCGGAGGCGGCGATCGAAAGCCAAAAAAGTACCCTGAACAGGGGAAAGGCCCCGCAACATTGTTCGGGGCCTTGAGAAAGCTAAGTCGCGATCAGAGAACGCGGACATCCTGGGCTTGCGGCCCCTTCTGTCCCTGGCCGATCTCGAACTCCACACGCTGCCCCTCATCGAGGGACCGGAAACCCGCGCCGCTAACAGCCGAGTAGTGCACAAAGACGTCGGGTCCTCCGCCGTCCTGCGCAATGAAGCCGAAGCCCTTCTCGCTGTTGAACCACTTCACAATGCCTTGAGCCATTTCATACTTTCTGTAGACGAGCCAGGTGTTGAAATCGATATGCCCTGGTCTCGTAGATCAACGATGCCATGATCCGACGAATTACTCCACCTTCAGCCCAAAAAACTGTGAGCTATCCAACGCTCAGCAGCGGGCTGCGTCTGTCACCTCCCACGCTCGGTCGGGTCCCGATCCGGACAAAACCACCGGAACAGTCACTGGGCACCCGCACTTCTCGCCGGGTGTGCTCGCCGTCGTCCTCGACGAGCGCACCCCGATCACATGGGCTACCGCGCCGGGCATCATGAACTCCTTCTTCGACGCGGTTCGACACCGATACGCTTCTGCTACCAGTTTCCTTGAGCCCCAATGTGATACAGCTTACCGCATGCGGATTCCAACGCTTCAGCCCACAGGTCGGGGCGGGCCACGCACCAGTGTCGAGTTCGCTGTTCACGGCCGCAGATACCGCACTTGGTTCGGCTTCGACTCGTCATAAGCGGCCCGACCCGACAGGTACTCCGGCACCCCGACCTCCCACCAGGCGCCCGCCTCGGTCCACGCGGACGGCTGGGTACGCACCACGACCACGGCCGGCCCGGACGTGCCGGCCGCCGCCGCCCGCGCCCGTCTGTAGGCAGCACGAAATTCGTGCAGGTCGGATGCGGTGAAGACGGCGCATCCCAGCGCTGCGGCATGGGCGGCGAAGTCGACGCGGGGCGGCTGCTGGTGATTGGTGCGGCAGTCGGCGTAGAAATTGTTGAACGCGGCGCCACCCTGGCCCTCCTGCAGACGGCCGATCACGGCGTAGCCGTCGTTGTCGCACACCACCGCCACGAACGGGTGCCCAGCGAAGGCCGCCGAGAACAATTCCGAGTTCAACATCAGATAGGAGCCATCCCCGAGCAGCGTCGTCACCACGCCGTCCCGATGCGCCATGGCCGCACCCCACGCGCCGGCGAGCTCGTAGCCCATGCAGGAGAAGCCGTACTCGACGTCCATCGTGGGCGCTCCGCCCGACGCGCGCCAGCCACCGACGAGCTCACCGGGCAAACCACCGGATGCCGTCATGACGTAGTCGCTCGGCCCGCTCAGCTCATTCACCACCCCGACGACCTGGGCGTAGCTCGGCGTGCCGGGCGTCGGTGCGCGCAACTTATCGATATGCGAGTCCCAGGTGCTGCGCAGAACCGCGGCGCGCGCGGTCCACGCCGGATCCGCACGCCACTGTCCCACCTGCCCGGCCAGCTCCCGCACGGTGGCCTCGGCGTCGCCGACCACGGCGACGGCACCGTGCTTGACGGCATCGAACCGTGCCGCGTTGACCGTCACCAGGCGCACGTCCGGCGCGAAGACGGTCCAAGACGCCGTGGTGAAATCCTGCAACCTGGTTCCGACCGCGAGGACCAAATCGGCCTCCGCCGCCATCGCGTTCGCCGACGCCGAGCCCGTGATACCGAGCGGACCCGCGTACAGCGGATGGTCGTGCGGCACCAAGGTGCGTCCCGCGGTGGTCTCCGCGATCGGAATGCCGACGTGCTCGGCGAATTCCACGGTGGTGCGACCCGCCCCCGAATACCGAACGCCACCGCCGAGAACCAACAGCGGACGCCGCGCGGCGCACAGCGCGGCGGCGGCTTCGGTGAGTGCCCGCCGATCGGGGCGTGGCCGCGCGACGCGGTGCACGACGGGAGCGAACAGCGCGTCGGGGAAATCGTAGGTCTCGCCCTGGACGTCCTGCGGGAGCGCGAGGACGACCGGCCCGGCTTCCGCTGTGTCAGTGAGCACCCGAACGGCCTGGGACAGTGTGGAAATCAGCTGCTCCGGGCGGGTGATGCGGTCGAAATACCGGCTCACCGCACGGAACGCGTCGTTTACCGTGACGGTCGGGTCACCGAAGTGCTCGACCTGTTGCAGTACCGGGTCCGGTGCCCTACCGATGAAGGTGTCGCCCGGAAGTAGCAGCAGCGGAAGGCGATTCGCGTGCGCGACACCCGCTGCCGTCACCATGTTCAACGCGCCTGGACCAATCGAGGAGGTCGCGACGCCCACCTGGCGGCGGTGCGTGGCCTTGGCATAACCGACGGCCGCGAGTGCCATCCCCTCTTCGGTCTGCCCGCGCCAGACCGGGATCTCCGCGCGCCGCTCGTACAACGCGGTGCCCAGGCCGAGCACGTTGCCGTGCCCGAAGATCCCGAACACCGCAGGAAACAGCGGCACTTCACGGCCGTCGAGTGTCTCGGAGCGCTGGGCGACCAGCCAGGCCACCAGCGCCTGCGCTGTGGTCAGCTTCATCCGATCCGTCCTTCGTGAGTGGTGACCGGACAGCGCGGGTCGATCGGCTCGGCGTCCCACCGCGCGCGCACCCAGTGGTGCGCCGGGTCGTCGCAGAACGCCATCGACCGATCCTGCGCCGGACCCGCCAGCACGTTGAGGTAGTACATCGGGTAGCCAGGCGCGGCGACGCACGGCCCGTGGTAGCCGCGCGGGACCAAAAACACGTCCCCGTCCCGCACTGCGACGGCCTCGTCCAGCGCTCCGTCGACTGTGTAGGTCCGGTGCAGGCCGAACCCCTCGCGTGCGGGTGTGATCCCGTCACGTCCGGCGATGCGGAAGTAGTAGATCTCCTCGTTGACGACCTCGCAGTCGCTCTCCTCATCGTGCTTGTGCGGCGGGTAGGACGACCAGTTGCCGTCCGGGGTGATCAGCTCGCAGGCGTTGAGCTTGTCGGCGTGCTCCCAGACGCCGGGTACGCCGAAATTGGTGACCTGCCGGGTTGCCACGCCCGCGCCGCGAACTTCCACCGCGATCTGTTCCGCCGGACCGTATTTCGGTGTCAATCGACGGGTGCAGCGCGCCATCGGCAACGCCACCTCCAGATCACCTTCCGCCACGATGTCCACCTCGGCGTCGCGCGGAACGTAGGCGAAATCCGTCACACGGGTGAAGACCGATTTCCGTCCCGTCAGCGTGAAGGTCCTACCGTCGACGCGCACGGTGCATCCCCCGGCCAGCGGGAGGACGAACGCCTCGAATTCCCCGGTCCGCACGGTCCGCGATGTTCCCGCGCCGATCCGCAGCACCCGCAGTCCCGTGTAGGTCCATCCGGCCTCCTCGGGGGTCAGCAGGATCGGGTCGCCGTCGCGGCGCAGCGTCCCCTCGGGCCGATGCAACATCATCGCGTCTCGATCCCGCGCCGCGTGCCAACGGCACCCCGGCGACTCATCGGGCTTCCTTCAACAGGCGGGCGGCGGTATCCACAGCTCGAGCGACGTCGCCGTCCGGCGGATACAGCAGGGTGCGTCCGACTACCAGACCGCGGACCACGTCGTGGCCGAGCGCGCCGTACCAGAATGCGAGATCCGCCGCCGGGTCGCCGGAGGGCGCCCCGCCGAGCACGACCACCGGGAGGGTCGTCGCATCCAGCACCGAAATATCCTGTGGTGCGGGGATTTTCAGCCAGGTGTAGGCAGAGGTGACGCCGAGGCCGGAGGCCACCGTGATCGCCCTGGACAGCGATGGCGCGTCCTTGCTCATCACCAGCGCGCCGGAATCGTCCCGGTGGTAGGGCAACGGCTCGACCATCGCCATCAGCCCGTGCGCCGCCAATTCGGAGACCGCCTGCGCGCAGGCTTGCAGAGTCGGCACCGTCCCCGCGTCGGAATCGACCAAGCGCAACAGCATTTTGCCGCCGTCGAGGCGAAAGCGTGCAAGAGATTGGGCGTCGTAACCGGTGAAGCGGTCGTCGATCTCCCATTCCGCGCCGGCCAATCCGCCACGGTTCATCGAGCCGATCACGACCTTGTCGTCCAGCGCGTCCAACAGCAGCAACTCCTCCACCACGTCCGGTGAACCGAGCACACCGTCTACATCCGGGTTCTCCAACGCGATCAGCAGCCGTTCCAGCAGGGTGCGCCGGTCGGCCATGGCCGTGCCGTCCGCGCCGACACCGAGGGCGCCGCGGGCCGGGTGATCCGCGGCGACCAGGAACAGGGTCTGCTTGCCCGCCAGCAGGTTCGGGCGCCGCACCCGTTCCACATACGCCCGTTCGACCGCCGCGGGTTCGGTCGCGCGGACGCGCAGCAGCTCACGCCAGCGATCGTCGGTCACGTGCACTGCTTCCTCCGTTCGGCGGTCCGGCTCCGACTCAGCCGCATAGCAATTCCTCGATCTCCGCCTCGGTCGGCATCGCGTCGGCGCAGGCGAGGCGCGAGGCCACCAGCGCGCCCGCGGCGTTGGCGTAGGTGGCGATCCGCTGCGGGTCCCAGTCCGACAGCAGACCGTGGATCAGCGCACCGCCGAATCCGTCGCCGGAGCCGAGCCCGCACACCACCTGCACGGGGCACGGCGGTACCGTCCATCGTTCGGAGTCGTCGGCCACGAGCACCCCGTCGGCACCTCGCTTGATCACCGCGAGGCGCACGCCGCGCGCCAGCAACCGGTCCGCCGCCGCGTCGGGGTCCGCGGTACCCACCGCCACTTGGACCTCGGTGCGGTTGCCGACCACTACGTTCACATGGTCGAGCATCCAGCCGATCTCGGCTCGCGCGGTCTCCACGTCGGGCCAGAACATCGGCCGGTAGTCGAGATCGAGCACGGTGTACCCGCGGCGCGCGCGCCGCCGCAGGATCGCGCGCTGTGTACTGCTTCCCGGCTCGGCGCTCACGCCGGTGCCGGTGACCCAGAGCAGCGGTACCGAATCCACCACCTCCCACGGGACCTCGTCCTCGGTGATGGTGAGATCCGGCGCGATCGGCGCACGATAGAACAGCAGCGGCGGATCGGCGGGCGGCGCGAGCTCGCAGAACACCACCGGCGTCAGTAGATTCGGCGCCGTCGTGACGTAACGAGACGAGACGCCGAAACCGTCGAGCGCCGAGCGCACGAAGTCGCCGAAACCGTCGGGTCCCACCTTGGTCAGCACCGCCGACCGCCTGCCGAGCCGGGCGGCGGCCACCGCGACATTGGTTGCGGTGCCCCCCAGGAACTTCGCGAAGGTCCGCACCTGCGCCAGCCCGACGCCGCTCTGCTCCGGATACAGATCCACCCCGACCCGGCCGATGGTCAGCGCCTCCAGATCCGTCACCGGCTCGCCTCCTGTCCGCCCGGATTCATGGCGTCACCACGCGCCGCAGCTCGTGCTGCAGGGCGTCCAATTCCGCACCGCCCGCCATCTGGCGGGTCAGCTCCTGCACATCGATCTCCGATTTCTCGTACGTGCCGAGCACGGCGCCCCGCTTCAGCAACAGGAATCGGTCGCCGACCGGGTAGGCGTGATGCGGGTTGTGCGTGATGAGGACGACGCCGAGGCCGCGATCGCGCGCCTGCACGACGTACTTCAGCACCACCCCGGCCTGTTTCACGCCCAACGCCGCGGTCGGCTCGTCGAGAATGAGCACCTTCGCGCCATAGTGCACGGCGCGCGCGATAGCGATGCACTGCCGTTGGCCGCCCGAAAGCGTGCCGACCGGCTGTTCCAGGTCGCGAATGTCGATACCCATGTCCGCCAGCGCGGTTCGTGCGATCTCGACGCCCTTTTTGCGATCCAGCAGCCGGATCGGGCCGTATCCGACGGTGGGTTCGGAGCCGAGCACGAAATTGCGCCAGACGCTCATCAGCGGCACCACCGCCAAGTCCTGATACACCGTGGCGACGCCGCGATCCAATGCCGCACGTGGCGAGGAGAACCGGACCGATTCGCCCTCCACCCGCAGCTCGCCGCGGTCGTGCTGGTGCACCCCGGCCAGGATCTTGATCAACGTGGATTTGCCCGCGCCGTTGTCGCCGAGCACGCAGGTCACCTCGCCCGCGTTCACTACGGTGGACACCTCGCGCAACGCGACGACACCGCCGTAGCTCTTGCCGAGGTCGACGGCTTCGATGAGGGGGGTCATCGGCGTACCCTTTCGGCCCGCTTCTGGAATCTGTTGTTGACCAACACCGCGGCCAGCAGCAGCCCACCGAGGAACAGCATGAACCAGTCGCTGTCCCAGCGGGCGAACACGATGCCCTGGCGGGCCATGCCGAAGATCAACGCGCCGATCGCGGCGCCGACCGCCGAGCCGAAGCCGCCGGTCAGCAGGCACCCGCCCACCACGGCAGCGATGATGTAGTGCAGCTCGAGCCCGACGCCCTGGTTGGCCTGCACGCTCGCGAAGCGGAGGATGTTGCAGGAGCCGACCACCCAGCCCGCGAACGCGGTACCCATGAACAGCAGAATCTTCGTGCGATCGGCGGGCACGCCGACCGCACGGGCGCTGGGCAGCTCCCCGCCCACCGCGAAGATCCAGTTGCCGAACCTGGTACGCACCAAGATGATCGCGGCGAGAACGGTCAGCACGATCCACCACACCACCGAGGCCTGGATACGGGCGTCGCCGATGTTCAGCGTCGAGGCGAACACCCAGCCCGCCGACTGGTAGCCGTCGGCGGCGCGCACGCCCGACACCTGAACGGTGTCGGTAACCAGCCGCGTCACACCGAGATTCGAGCCTTGCAACGCGAGGAACGTGCCGAGGGTGACGATGAAGCTCGGCAGGCCCGTGCGCATCACCACCCAGCCGTTGAACGCGCCGACGGCGAGGGCGAACACCAACGATGCCAGCAACGCGAACCATACGTTCCACCCGGCGTGTACCGCGAGCAACGCGGTGACGAGCGCGGTGGAGGCGGTCATCACGCCCGCCGACAGGTCGAACTCGCCGCCGATCATGAGCAGGGCCACGGCCACCGCCATGATGCCCAGCGTGGACGAATCATCCAGCCAAGTCGCCACGCCGAGCGGGCTGAGAAACCGATCGGTGATGATCGAGAAGAACACGAACACGAGCAGCGCGCCGAGCGCTGCCCCGATTTCCGGTCGAAGGAACAGGCGCTGCAGCGGCGAGAGGCCCGCGGTCTGGTCCTGCGTCGCGTCGGAAGTCTTTGTCACAACGGTCATGTCGTCCACCTCACCGCGTGCCTTGCGCGACCAGCGCGGCCACGGCGTCGACGTTGCTCTTGTCGACGAAGCCAGGGCCGGTCTGCACCGGCGCGCCGCCTCCGACGGTGTTCAGATTCGACCGGTAGAGCTGCAGCAGCACGATCGGCAGGTAGCCCTGCTCGTATTGCTGCTGGTCGACCGCGAACAGGAGCTTGCCTGCCTGGATCGCTTCCACCACATCCGAATTCAGGTCGAAGGTCGCGACCGTGGCCGCCGACCTCGCTTCTCGTGCCGCGTCCACCGCCCGCGCGGCGATCTGGGAAGTCAGCGTCAAGACCGCGTCGATGGAGCGGTCGGCCTCCAGCGCGCCCTTGATCCGAGACTGCACGTCGGTCGGGTTGTTGATGTCCACCTGGAGCGTGGTCGCGTTACCGAAGGCTTTCGTCGCGCCGCCGCAGCGTTCGCTGGCGCCGACATTGCCCGCCTCGTGGATCACGCAGAGCAACTTGCCGCGCCCGGCGTCCGCGAGCCGTCTGCCCGCGGCCTGGCCCGCGAGCGATTCGCTCTGGCCCACATGGGCGAACGCACCGAACTTCGCGCTCTCGGCCTCGCCGGAATTGATCGTCACCACTGGGATGCCCGCGACGACGGCCTTTTCGAGGGATGGCCGCAACGCCTCGGGGTTGGCCATGGAAACGACGAGGCCATCGACGCCCTGTGCCACCGCGTTGTCGATCAGCTTCGCCTGCTGGCCGGGGTCACCCGAGGCGTTGTACTCGACGCGGACGCCGAGATTCTTGCCCGCGGCCTCCGCCCCGTTCTTGACGACGTTCCAGAACGCGTCGCCCGGGCTGCCGTGTGTCACCACCGCTACCGACTCCAGTCGGCCCGCCGCGACCGGTGCCTGTGACGGCGCAGGCGCGTCGGTGCCGGGTCCGCTGCACGCGGCCAGCAGGGCGGCCGTGGCGACCCACGGCAGCAGGCGGCCCTGGCGCCGCCACCACGCGGTCGCCTCGCTCTGTGGTCTCAGAGACATCGTTGTCATCACTTTCCAACTAGATTCGTGCCGCGGCAGGCGCGATGTCCGCGAGGTGACGCAGACTCCGTTCGGTGTCGCGGCGCGGCAGGTCCGCCGAGCCGGTCGGCAGCAGGGCAGTGTCCTGTTCCATCACATACCAGCCCCGGTAGCCCGCGGCGCGGACGCTACGCACCAGCGCCTCGATGTCGACGTCGCCCTCGCCGAGTGGAACATACAGCCCACGCCGCACCGCCTCGCTGTACTCCAGCGTCGCGCCGCGCACCTGGTCGGCCAGTGCGCTGCGGACATCCTTGAGGTGGATGTGCCCGATGCGTTCGGCATATCGCCGTGCGAGCCGCACAGGGTCGGTGCCGCCGATCAGCAAATGTCCGGTGTCCAGGCAGATGTCGAGGTCGGAGTCGGCGAGGAAACGCTCGACCTCGGTCTCGCTCTCCACGTGCGTGCCGACGTGTGGGTGCAGTACCGTGCGCAGGCCACGTTCGGCGGCGACGTCGCGGATCGCGGCGGCGGCGTCCACCAACGTGCGCCATTCGGTGTCTTCGAGCTGTGGGCGCGAATCATAGCCGCAGAGTCCTGTGGCGGCGGCGAGGACGAGGACCTCGGCGCCGGTAGCCGCCAGCAGTGCGGTGGTGTCCTTCACCTGTGCGATCGCCTCGCGGGGGTTCCGGTGCAGCACGAGGGCCAGAAACCCGCCGACCGAGGTGATCCCGTAGGCCTCGAGCAGCCGCCGCAGCTCGGCCGGGTCGCGCGGGAAATAGCCAGGTGGGCCGAGCTCGGTAGCGGACAGGCCGAGCTCGGCCATTTCCGACAGGACGGTGCGCGCGTCGAGCATGTGACCCCAGCCGGGAACCTCGCAGACTCCCCAGGAGATCGGAGCGGCCGCGATACGCAGCGGGTAGAGCGATTCCGTCATCGGCACTTCTCCGACCTTCAGTGTCGAGTTGAAGCGGTTGGAGCGCTCCAACTATGTAACGTGGGCCATAGTGTGTCAAGAACTCTCCGTGGCCCGATTCTATCGCCACTACCTGGTAATACACCGCAATACATGCAGAGCCTCCGAGAAATAGTTTTTGGGAAATGTCTTGTTAGAGCGCTCTATTGCTCAGGATGCGCCGATCTTGTATCGTCCGACCGGGCACGGTTCACCGAACGGGAACGGAGGCGACATGGCGCGACCCACCATGGAAGACGTCGCCGAGCGCGCCGGCGTCTCCCGTGCCCTCGTTTCGCTCGTCATGCGCGAATCCCCCAAAGTCAGCGAGCACCGCCGCCGCGCCGTGCTGGAAGCCGCGAAAGACCTCGGATACCAGCCGCACATCTTGGCGCGCTCGCTGGCCAGCCGGACCTCCAACATCGTGGGCGTCATGGTCTCCGACCTCCGCAACGCCTTCTTCGCCGACGTCGTCGAGGGCATGGACGCCGCGGCGCAGGACTCCGGCCTCGAACTGATCCTCAACACCGGCCGCCGCAGCGCCGCCCGCGAACGCACCGCTCTGGAGAGCCTGCTGTCCTTCCGGCCCGGCGGCGTCATCCTGCTCTCCCCCATTCTGCCCGCCGCCGCGATTCGCGAAGCGGCACAACAGGCACCGCTCGTGCTGGTCTCCCGCAGCTCCACGGTCGCCGACATCGACACGGTCAACGACGACGGCGAGATCGGCGCGGGCCTGGCCGTCGATCACCTGGTGTCCCTGGGGCATCGGCGCATCGTGCACCTCGACGGCGGTGCCGCCTTCACCTCCGCGCCGCGCCGCAAGGGCTACCGTGCCGCCATGACGCGCCACGGCCTTGAGCCGATGGTCATTCCGAGCGAGCACACCGACTCCGCAGGCATGATCGCGGTGCGTAAATTGTTGAACCTGTTCTCTCGCAGCGACTTTCCCACCGCACTGGTCTGTGGAAACGACTTCAACGCGGTCGGAGCGATGTCCGCACTAGAGGAAGCGGGATTGCGCGTGCCAGAAGATGTTTCGGTCATCGGCTACGACAACACGTCGTTGGCCGCGCTGCGCCACCTCGCCTTGACCACCATCGACCAGCCACGCGTCCAAATGGGCCGCCTGGCCGTCGAGGCGCTCGCCGAACGCCTCCGCGACGGACGTACCGCCCCGATCCGACGCCGTCTACAGCCTTCCCTCGTCGTCCGCTCGACCACGAGCGCCCCCGGCCACTGAACCGCCTCGCGAGCGGCCGATCACCGACCGCACCTCGAGATTTCACCCGAAGGAGAGCCGATGTCATCCGATAAAGCCATTACCTTGGGCCTGGCTGGAACCGGCCGAATCGGAACCTTGCACACCGAAACCCTCGAGCGCCTCCCGAATGTCACCACCGTCGTCGTCGCCGACGCCGACACCGACCGGGCCCGCGCCACCGCCACCGCACTCGGCGTCGAATTCGCCCCCGACCTGGACAGACTCTTCGCCGCCGACCTCGACGGCCTCGTCATCGCCACCGCCACCGACTCCCACCCCGCCCTCATCATCCGCGCCGTCGACGCGGGCATCCCCGTCTTCTGCGAGAAGCCGGTAGCCGCCGACATCGAAGGCACTCGCACCGTCATCGACCACATCCGGCACTCCGCCGTCCCGGTCCAGATCGGGTTCCAACGCCGCTTCGACGCCGGCTACCGCGCCGCGCGTGCGGCCATCAGGTCCGGCGACCTCGGGTGGCTGCATACCCTGCGTGCCACCACCCTCGATCCGGCGCCACCGCCCGCCGAATACATCGCACGGTCGGGTGGGTTGTTCCGGGACTGCGGGGTGCATGATTTCGACATCATTCGGTGGGTGACGGGACGGGAAGTCACCGAGGTCTACGCGGTCGGCGCCAACCGCGGAGAGTCATTCTTCACCGACGCGGGCGACGTCGACACCGCCGCCGTCGTGCTGCGTCTGGACGACGGCGCCCTCGCCACCGTCTCCCTCACCCGATACAACGCGGCGGGATACGACGTCCGACTGGAAGCGTTGGGCTCCAAGGGAAACGCCATAGTCGGCCTGGACGACCGTTCACCGTTGTCGTCGGTCGAACCCGGCCACACCCCTTCCCCGCACCCCGCCTACCCCGGCTTCATCGAACGCTTCCGCCGCGCCTACACCGAAGAATTGGCCGCCTTTGTTTCCGTCGCGATCGGCGATCTCGACAATCCTTGTAGCCCCACCGACGCCCTCGAGGCGTTCTATATCGCCGAGGCTTGCGAGATATCGCGCAGGGAAGCACGGCCGGTCGAGGTAGCCGAAATTCGCTGAGGTTTCCGCTTCGCCGGTCGGCCCACCTACCGGCGACAAGCTCTGCGTCGACGAGGCGGTACAAGCCCTCGGCGACGTCGGGGGAAACCGGCAGCCGCCCGGCCGTCAGCTTCTACCGGCGGGGCTGATCGTAGGCGGCCATGATCTCCACGTCGGTTTTCGTCGCTGAGCAACCACGCCACCCTTCCCGTCCCGCGGCGTGTCCGTCGGACCGGAAGGCCCGGCTCAGCCGACGCGGATGATGCTCTTGCCGCGGGTCTGTCCGCCGGCCAGATCCGCGATCGCGGTCTCGACGTCGGACAACTCGTATTCGGCGGTGATGTCGATGCGCACCGACCCGTCGGCGACCAGGGCCAGGGCGCGGGCAGCGCTGTCTGCCAGCCGCTGCGGACGGGTCTGGCTTGCCAGGTTGCTGTTATAGGTGAGCAGGGATTGCCCGCGCATCAGCAGGTCGTTGGCGGACACGGTAACCGGTTCGAAGGTGGCGATGTTGCCGTAGACCACGATCCGTCCGTGCGCCGCCAGCCGCGCCAGGTTCGCGATGCGGGCCTGACCGCCGATCGGATCCAGGATCACGTCGAAGGACTCCTCACCCAGGGCGGCGGGGAACTCGTCGCAAGTCAGCACTGCACGCGAAAGTCATGATCACCACCCTCACCGCCACCGGCCGCGACCTGCTCGACCGCGCCTACCAGGAAGTCGTCGTGCTCGAACGTGCCCTCACCCACCGCTTCGCCCCCGACGAGCACGCACTGTTCTGCGAGTTCCTCGACCGTGCCACCGCCACCCTCGCCGAGCAGACACCCCCCACACACGCCAGCCGGTAACCCAGGCACACGCTGAGGAAAGCCGTGTCCACCAGCGTGTCAGCTCTCCTGTCCGCCAGCGGGGAGATCCACCTCGCCGCTGACGACAGAGGGAAGCCAATCTCGGTAGCTTGCCGGGAGCGCACCGCTACGAACCTCGAGGTCGGCACGCGCGCATGCGTAGAAATCATCGCGTCGCAGCGCCAGCTCCTTGTAGTAACGGTCGTAGGCGTCCTGATCGACCTCGTCTCCTCCAGTCGCCGAACTGAACTTCCAGGCAGCCTCATGCCACCTTCGTGCAGCGCTGACAGCTGCCGGAGACCCCAGTAAGAGCACTACTTCCCACTTGACCGTGCGTTCGGTGGACGCCTCCGCCAGCGCTCGACCACCGACATCGAGGTCGATCGGCTCGGAGTTCGTTGCGTACCCCCGTGCTGCTGCCAGCCGGTATGCCACCTGCACGTAGCTTTTGAGAGCACTCGCATATTCGATGTACGCGGTCAACCGCTTGTCGTCCCAACGTGTGTCGTGGCTCCGCCGCCACTTCGCACGCTCGGTGAACGTGGTCGCGGTGAACGTCGCGCCCGCACCGAGGACCACCCCGACAAGCGTGAGAAGCTGTTGCACTATTGGGCTCACGACCCCATTCTGCCTACCGCACAGGAAGATTGAGCCCAGACGCCGATGTTCGACGCTGCTCTATGGCGCCCTATGATCCAGCGCGGTGTCTCGCCAATGGGATTTCGCAATTGCGTGCGCCCATCACAGAACCGCCCACATCCAAGGTGCTCCGTAGCGCGCGAGCTAGAGTGGGACTGTAGTCATCACTCGATCGCCCGCTGAGCGCACAGGGCATCGTCCCGAAGAAGTTCATGGAGTTCCCGGACGGCTGGTGTGCGGCGCTGATCAGATCGCACCGCCGCAAGCACTTGCTCTCCTAGCCCCATGACGAACCGAGTCCGATGCTCGGTCGGCAAGCCGTCCAAGGTCATTGTCGCGTATCGGGTGCCCTGGCTAGGGTCTCCGCTGCGTACCAGGCACAGAGCACGTTGAAGCTCGATTTGCACGGGCCCGCGCCGACTGTGCGGCGGGTACAGATCGAGCGCCGCCAACTGCGCTTGCTCCGCCCGGCGGCTGTCGCCGAGGTGTGAGTAGACGAAGCTCTCTGCGAAGCGGACTCGTTCCTCGGGGTACGCCCAGCAGTGCCATCCGTGATCGTTGGTCATAGCGGAAGGCAATGGGTTGCTGTTGTACGCCAACGTGATTCGTGGGCATGGCGCTATGGGGACACACACGCTCTGCCCCCAAATCGTAAACCCGTGAGCCCGCAGCTACGCGCTTCGCCGCTCGAAACCGAAAGATCAGCCGAGATCCGGGGACCATGACACACTCCTTTTGTGGAGAGCGGGGCAGAGCTGGAGCTGCGTCAGATGATCTTCGATCAGCTGACGCGCAAGGTCGAAGAGAAGGGGTCGCTCACCCGAGATGAGCTAACCGACTTCACAGTCGGTGCCGAGACCTACCGGCTGATCGACCGCAACAAAGGGATTTGGAACCCCACCCGATTCGCGGCGACATTGTCAATCCTCTCCAAGCCCGACAGTCCTTACGACGATAAGGAAGTGGGTAAGTCTCTCTACGCCTATGCCTATCGGGACGGCAACGTCCAAGGCGACAACACAAAGCTGCGGCGCGCCTACGAATTGAAGCTGCCCATCATCCTGCTGAGATGGATCAGCATCGGTGCGGCCATTCGGTACGTACCGGTGTTTCCTGTCTACGTGATTGCGGACGACGAGAAGCGCCAACGATTCATCCTCGCGCTGGACGAAAGCCTCCGAGACGTAGCCGATCCGCTGAACCTGAAGCCGATCGAGCGAGCATACGCGCAACGCCTCACCAAGCAACGACTGCACCAGCCGGAGTTCAGAGGCCGGGTTCTCCTTGCGTACGACCATCGCTGTGCGGTGTGCGAGGTTGGCCATGCACAGCTACTCGACGCCGCTCACATCATCGGGGACAGCAAGGAGCATGGTGCGGCTGATGTCGACAATGGCCTGAGCCTCTGCAAGATCCACCATTCCGCTTACGACACGAACCTGATCGGCATCTCTCCCGAATACGAGATCCGCGTTGGCGCAAAGCTGATGCAAGATAGGCGCGAAGGAGCGATGCTGCGGCATGGACTGCAGGAGATTAACGGCAAGCACCTGGTCCTACCGCAACGGCGGAAGGACCATCCCTCAGCAGAACGGCTCGAGGAACGATTCACCGAATTCCAAGCAGCCGGCTGATCATCCGGCTATCAGATAACCGGAATTCTACTGCTCCACACCGGACCAGCCTCGAAAACTTGTTCAGACGCCGAACCTGACCCTAATTCGCCGCCGGTACCCGGAAATGACTGGGTTCCGCATCGGCTGGCACGGCACTCGCCGGGGTGAACGGCTCGACCAGCGAACGCAATTCGACAAGATGCCGGGCGTGTGCGTCGAGCGCTTGATCTTCCTCGGAGGCCGGCGTCCATTGCCGCGCGGCCAGCGCTTTTCCGTCGTTGTCCACCGCGACAACCACGGCGAGACCATGTGCGGCCAGCGCGGGTTCGTCGGAATAGGTGTCGGTGGAGGTCACGTGCACACTCATGTGCATGCTGCGCGGGCCGGTATGGATCAGCCGGGCGGTGACCTCGACGACGTGGCCGATGACGATCGGCCGGTAGAAGCGGATTCCGCCGAAGTAGGACGTGATGACGCGTTGTCCGGACCAATCGGCGCCGCACACGTAGGCGGCCTCGTCGATCCACCGCATCGTCCGGCCACCATGAACCTTGCCGCCCCAGTTGATGTCCGAGGGCGCTGCCAGGAACCGCAGCGTGGCGCTCGGCGCGGTGCCGGCGGCTGTGTAGCGCTGCGCGGCCATCGCCTCCTCGATGTGTTTGCGCACCGAAATCCTTGCCTGCGCTTGCCGATGCCGCTGCAGCTCGAGGATTGTTGTCGGATTCCATTGCGGCACTTCGACGGTGCGCCGATCGTCATCGACCGCGACGAAGATCGTGAGACATTGGGCCGACTGCACCGGCTTCACCCGCGTGGGATCGGTGGAATAGACGGTGACGAGGATATGCATGCTGGTGCGACCGGTGTGGACCAGATTCGCATGCAATTCGACCAGCTCACCGACCGCGATCGGCCGGTCGAGATGTATGTTGCCGACATAGGCCGTGACGCAGTAGCAGCCACTCCACTGGGCCGCCGCCGCGTAGGCGACCTTGTCGATCCATTCGAGAAGTTTGCCACCGTCGACGGATCCCACGATGCCGGCGTCGGCAGGTTTGACGAGAAAGCGGTGGATCGCCTCGGGACGCCGACCAGCCGAGGCCGGACTCGGGACGGTTGTGGTGGGGTCGAGATTCGTCGAGTTGGGCAAGGTTCACAATCCGTTCGGGCAGAGAATCTTCGTATACCTGACCCCGTTGTCTCGAAGAACCTTAGGCCCCCGCGCCACTACGAGCGAGTAACGAGCAGGCGCCCACCGCGACCCACTGTGCGGCCTTCTGCGATTCTTCGAATTCGCGGCTTCGTCCGGATCCGGCGCCGTTATGAGCTTCGGGTAGTGATCTGCTGCTGTGCGGTGGTGATGAGGGCGCGGGCCTGATCGCCGAAGACGGCGTGGTCGTAGAGTCCGGTCCAGGCTTTTTCGTAGAGCGTTAGTTCGGAGGGGGTGGTGATGGTGAGTTCGGCGCTGATCGTTTCGACGAGGGCGGTACGGCGGTCGAGCAGATCGAATGAGGTAGTGGTGTAGATGAATCCGGTGCCGGCCGGGACGACGCCGAGGATGAGGCGGGGGTTGCCGAATCCGGTGTCGAGCAGATGCTGGAGTTGGTCGGTCATGACGGTGGTGTCGCCGACGTGGGTGTGGAGGGCGGACTGGTCGACGAGCTGCACGAGTCGGTGGTCGCCTCGGCGCAGCACGCGCTGGCGGGCCAGGCGCGCGGCTACGGCTTCGTCGAGGTCGTCGTGCGTGCCGAGGAACCGAATACACTGGGCGAGAACGGCTTTCGCGTAAGGCTCGGTCTGCAGCAGGCCGGGGATGAGCACCATGCTGTAGGTGCGCAGCGAGCGGGCGCGCCCCTCGAGGTCTGCGCCGCGACGCTGACGGCGGGCGTGCCCTCCGGCGGTGATCCGCCGCCATTCCTGCCATTGGGCATCAACGTTCTGGAGGGCCGCGACGAGGTCGGGTAGCGCGAGTTCGGCGTCGCACAGCCGGCACCACACCTCGAGATCGTCGCGACTGGGGCGTTGTTTGCCGAGCTCGACGCGGGACGTTTTCGACCAGTGCCATCCGGCGGCGGTGGAGAATGCGCGTCCGTCCAAGCCCTTGGCGCGGCGTAGTTCGCGCAGTCGGGCGCCGAGAGCTTGGCGGGCACGATCAACCCCGGTCGCGGTCATGGGAACCTGCCGAGGAGGTAGTCCTCGTAGGGGATTGCCGCCGCCCACACGCGGTCACGGATCGCGATCGCGGCGCGCAGCTGGCGCGGCTCGCTGGTGGTGGCCGCGCCGATCCAGCGGCCGCGCTCGTCGAACAGGCTGTAGGCGACAGTGTGAGTATCCAGCAGCCAGAAGTCCTCGGCGACAGCGTCATCCGGGTCTGCCCGGGCGCGCGTGAGGTAGCGCAAATCTTCACCGGCATCGACGTTGTAGCGGCCAAGGGCAAGGAGGTAGCGGGTGTAGGTGGTGTGCGGGACGGTGACGATGCGGGCTCGGCGCACTGCGACGCCACGCCCGGTCATCGCCCGCACCTGCCGCGTCCAAGGGGTGAACCAGTCGCCGCCGGGGTCGCGGGCTTCGTTGTCTCGCCAGGCGGCGAAAGACTCGGTCTCGGTCTCCGCGTCGTAGTCGTCTGCGGTTTCGAGATGGAACGCCAGCTGCTCGGCGCGGCCGAGCAGCTGATCGAAGCGTTCACCCGGCTCGATGCGGATCATCCGGGGTCACCTCTCGCGCGATCGGCACTTCCACCGCCGCCTCATGCCCGGGGATCTTCATCGTCGCTAGTGCTTCCGGGTCGATGACCGGCGCGCCGGTAAGCAGGAACGTGCCGTGCCCTGTGTCGACGAGCCCGGCCACAGCCGTGCCCGGCTCGGTGTGGACCAACAGCCGGTGCGGGATCTCGACCTGATCGCTGCGGTCGGTCTTCCACCCCTGGACGGCGAAAGTGTCGCGGTCGGTGGCATATAGCCGCGGTGAGCCTTGCCCGCCGGACGGACCGCCGAGGAATCGAACCTGCATGATAAGGGCTCCCTTATAGCGCGTTGTGTGCATGGATATCGCACTCATCGTGGCGGGAGCATAGGCCGATGTCACCGGTGCGCGCACTTTCACGCACTCGGCTGGCCTCCGGTCGGGGTCGCCCCGTACGGTCCGACAGGCACCCCGGACCGGTTGCGTGTACGGGCACGGTGTCGCGTCCACGAGGCGGACGCGACAGGTCCGGCGAAAGCCCGGCCCCGGGTCGCCACCCGTCGACGGAGGGAGCGTGGCCGTGCTGGACCTGCTGCTCGTGATCACGCTGGGCGTGCTGCTCGGAGGCATCGTCGGCTGGTGTACCGCCCTCGGCCGCACCGACGTGGCGACAACCGGCCGGGATAAGCGATGACCCGCCGGATCGCGGTCGGCTACATGCTGGCCCACGCCACCCCCGCGCGGCAAAGCTACGCCGAGCAACGCATCCGATCCGTGGCCTGCAAGCACGGCTTCCAGTTGGTGCGCACCGTCGTGATCGGCCCCCGCATGGACCGGCCGATCGGGCGCCTGCTGGATGCCATCGATTGCCTGCACGCCGCCGCGGCCGCGAGAGGTCGGCCGAAGCCGAGCGTCCTGGTCATCACCCCCGACCTGGAGCACGTCGACAAACGACCTGCCACCATCTGCCAGGTCGCCGACCTGCTTACCGTGCACCCTGAACGGCTGTGGACTCGCGAACGCTCCAGCGGCCAGGCCATCCCGGTCGACCTGTAGTCGCCGCGCCTGTTCGACCAGTTCCACCAGAACCGGCCTGTTCGGCAGTAGCTAGCAGCCATTCGGCATGACTGGCCCGGTACCTCACAGGTGCCGGGCCGTAGTCATGTGACGCCCTCGAACACTCCGATTCCGGAGCGGGCTACCGTGCGTGGACAGCCTGAGAATCAGGCAGCTCAGGATCGGGCGATCGCACGTTCTCGTACGACCACTCAACGAGCAGATGCCATCTCATGCAGCGCCCCGAGGAGGTCGCGGTCACGATTGAAACCGCGCTCGGTGATCAGGAGAACCGCAGCCTCAGCTTGCTCTACATCGCCGTCCGAGGCTGCCTCCAGCAGTCCACGCAGATCGGCAAGGTCCTGGGGGCGTGAAATATCGTCTCGAGCGAGCAATTTGAGCGCGATCAGGTGACCGGTGGTCGCAACCCGCAACGTAAGGCCGGGCACGATCTCCAGGTTCTCGGCTGCGCGCACGATCTCCGGCTCAATTCCTGAACTGGCGAACAAAAGATCGACCAGGACCGGTACGCCATCCGTGTTCCGCTTAAGTCGGATGGTGGCCAGCCTTCCGTTGTCGTGCTCTACCGATGCATAGAAGCCATAGCCCTCGGAGATAAGCCGGCGAACCAAATCCTCAGCGGCGCGATCATCTTCGACCGCTACTGCGAGATCGATATCGTGAGTGAACCGCGGTGCGGATCGCGCTGAAACGGCGAATCCCCCGACCAGCGCCCAACCATAGCCGAGGCGGCCGAGATCCGCCGTGGCGCGCCGAAGCGCCGCTTCGAGTTGGTTCATGCGAACCGCGACGAGGGGTGCCCCACCGCGTCGCCGAGCGGTGCACCTGGGCGAGAGAGAAGCCAGTCATGAACGGCTTCCTCGATTTCCGCCTCCGTTGCGTCAGCATGCTCTCTGCGGATTCGCATACGCTGCATGCGCACGCCGAAGTCATACATCTCGAAGGCAAGGCGCAACCGCTGACCTGGCGTTTCTTCCGGCACGACCCCAGCCTACCGCCTTCCACCGTGGCCACGGGAAGGCCAGGAAGGCCCGTTCCTTCTCGGGAACGGGCCTTCCAGACGTGTGCGCCGCAAGCGCGAAGGTGAAACCTCAGGCGGTTTCGGTGATCGGACGATCCACCCAGCTCATCAGTCCGCGCAGCTTGGCGCCGGTAACCTCGATCGGGTGCTCGGCGTTCTGCTTGCGCAGCGCCTCGAGCTCCTTGTTACCGCCCTCGACATTGGCGACGAGGCGCTTGACGAAGCTGCCGTCCTGGATGTCCTTCAGGATGTCCTGCATGCGCTTCTTGGTGTCGGCGTCGATGACGCGGGGGCCCGACAGGTAGCCACCGAACTCGGCGGTGTCGGACACCGAGTAGTTCATACGCGCGATGCCGCCCTCGTACATCAGGTCGACGATCAGCTTGAGCTCGTGCAGCACCTCGAAGTAGGCCATCTCCGGCGCGTAACCGGCTTCGACCATGACCTCGAAACCGGTCTTGACGAGTTCCTCGGTACCACCGCAGAGCACGGCCTGCTCACCGAACAGGTCGGTCTCGGTCTCTTCCTTGAAGGTGGTCTTGATGACGCCCGCGCGCGTGCCGCCGATGCCTTTGGCGTAGGACAGCGCAAGCGCTTGGCCCTCGCCCTTCGGGTCCTGGTCGATGGCGATCAGGGCGGGAACGCCCTTGCCGTCGACGAACTGGCGGCGCACGAGGTGGCCGGGGCCCTTCGGCGCGACCATGCCGATGGTGACGTTGGCCGGCGGCTTGATCAGTCCGAAGTGGATGTTGAGGCCGTGGCCGAAGAACAGTGCGTCGCCGTCCTTCAGGTTCGGCTCGATGTCATTGGTGAAGATCGACGCCTGCGCGGTGTCGGGCGCGAGCACCATGATGACGTCTGCCCACTCGGAGACCTCGGCCGGAGTGCCGACGGTCAGGCCCGCCTCTTCGGCCTTCGGACGCGACTTCGAACCCTCCGCGAGGCCGACCCGGACCTCGACGCCGGAGTCGCGCAGGCTCAGCGAGTGCGCGTGGCCTTGGCTGCCGTAGCCGATGACAGCGACCTTGCGGCCCTGGATGATCGACAGGTCGGCGTCGTCGTCATAGAACATCTCGACTGCCACTGTGGTTGGTTTCCCTTCTGGAGGATCGTCCCCGCGGGAGCGGGGGCACACCGTGCTTGACGCAGGTGATGGGTTTGTACTGTTTCGGATCAATCGGATCCCCCGCGCGTACGCGGGGAGCGCCGTACGCCGACCGTAGATCGAAGCCAGACTAGCGCGTCGCCGTGGTAGCGGGTCCTCGTGTCCGGGGACCGTGCGACCTAGCGCGTCGCCGTGATCGACTTCGGACCGCGGCCGACGGCCACCACGCCGGACTGCACGATCTCTCGCACGCCGTACGGTTCGAGCATGCGCAGCAGCGCGTCGAGCTTGGACCGTGTGCCGGTCGCCTCGACGGTGAGCGCGTCCGGGGACACGTCGATCACCTTGGCGCGGAACAGCGTGACGGCCTCGATCACCTGCGTCCGCACGCTGGCGTCGGCGCGCACCTTCACCAGGATCAGTTCGCGAGCCACCGAGCTGTCGGCGTCCTGCTCCACGATCTTGATGACGTTCACCAGCTTGTTGAGCTGCTTGGTGACCTGTTCGAGCGGCAAGTCCTCGACGGTGACGACGATGGTCATGCGCGAGACCTCGGGCAGCTCGGTGCCGCCGACCGCCAGCGACTCGATGTTGAAGCCGCGCCGGGAGAACAGGGCAGCGACGCGCGCCAGCACGCCCGGCTTGTCCTCGACGAGAACGCTGAGGGTGTGGGTGGTACTCATCCGTCCGTTCACCTGTTCTTCTCGTGCGCCATCGCCGCGTCGATGACGGCGGGCTCGACGGCCTCCTCGTCCTCGTCGAACAACGGGCGGATGCCGCGAGCGGCCATGATCTCGTCGTTGCTGGTGCCCGCGGCGACCATCGGCCACACCTGCGCGTCCTTGCCGACGATGAAGTCGATCACCACGGGGCGGTCGGTGATGGACTGGGCCTCCCGGATGGCGGACTCTACGTCCTCTTCGCGCTCGACCCGGATGCCATGGCAGCCGAGGGCTTCCGCGAGCTTCACGAAGTCGGGGATGCGCAGGGTGTGCGTGCCCAAGTCGGTGTTGGAGTAGCGCTCCTGGTAGAACAGCGTCTGCCACTGCCGGACCATGCCGAGGTTGCCATTGTTGATCAGCGCGACCTTGATCGGGACGCCCTCGACCGCGCAGGTGGCCAACTCCTGGTTGGTCATCTGGAAACAGCCGTCACCGTCGACCGCCCACACCTCGGAATTCGGCATACCCATCTTGGCGCCCATGGCGGCCGGGACGGCGTAGCCCATGGTGCCGAGACCGCCGGAGTTCAGCCAGGTGCGCGGCTTCTCGTACTTGATGAACTGGGCGGCCCACATCTGGTGCTGGCCGACACCCGCGCAGTAGATCGCGTCGGGACCGGCCAGGCGGCCCAACGCCTCGATGACGAACTCCGGCGACAGCGACCCATCGGCGGGCGGGGTCCAGCCCAGCGGGTACGCGGCGCGGATGCCATCGAGGTAGGTCCACCACTCGTCCAGCGACAGCAGCGGCGCGTCGCCCAACGCCGGATCGGCCTTCAGCGTCTCGATCAGCTCGACGATCACCTCGCGGCAGTCGCCGACGATCGGGACGTCGGCGTGCCGGTTCTTGCCGATCTCGGCCGGGTCGATATCGGCGTGGATGACCTTGGCGCCGGGGGCGAAGGAATCCAGCTGGCCGGTGACGCGGTCGTCGAAGCGGGCGCCGAGGGTGATCAGCAGATCCGACTTCTGCAGTGCCCCAACCGCGCCCACGGTACCGTGCATGCCTGGCATGCCCATGTTCAGCCGGTGGCTGTCCGGAAAGGCGCCGCGCGCCATCAGCGTGGTGACCACCGGGATGCCGGTCAGTTCGGCCAGCTCCAGCAGCTCGGACGAGGCGTCGGCCTTGATCACGCCGCCGCCGACGTACAGCACCGGCGCCTTGGATCCCATGATCATCCGCGCGGCCTCGCGCACCTGCTTGCCGTGTGGTTTGGTGACCGGACGGTAGCCGGGGAGCCGCATCTCCGGCGGCCAGCTGAAGGTGGTCTGCGCCTGCAGCACATCCTTGGGAATGTCGACGAGCACGGCGCCGGGGCGGCCGGACGCGGCGATATAGAACGCCTCCGCGATGATTCTCGGGATGTCGACGGCCTCGGTGATCAGGAAGTTGTGCTTGGTGATCGGCATGGTGATGCCGGAGATGTCGGCTTCCTGGAACGCGTCCGTGCCGATCAGGCTGCGGCCGACCTGGCCGGTGATGGCCACGATCGGGACCGAGTCCATCTGCGCGTCGGCGATCGGGGTGACCAGGTTGGTCGCGCCGGGACCGGAGGTGGCCATGCACACACCGACCTTGCCGGTGGCCTGCGCGTAACCGGTTGCCGCGTGGCCGGCGCCCTGCTCATGCCGGACGAGGACATGCCGCACCTTGGAGTCGAACAGCGGGTCGTACAGCGGGAGGATCGCACCGCCTGGAATGCCGAATACTGTGTCGACGCCGAGCTCCTCGAGCGACCGGACGACCGACTGCGCACCGGTGACCCGCTCGGGCGGGGCCTGGCGGCGGTGGGCCGCGGACGTCGCGTTGGCAGCGGGCGATGCCTGCTGATTCGCCGAAGGCGCTGGCCTGCGGGCTGAAGGCCCGGGCCGTGCGGTAGGTGCGCTCACCGTCTTCGTTCCTTACTGGTAGTCGTTATGACCCCGGATTTTGTGCCTCGCGGCGCGGGACGGACGACATCCAGCCCTCGTAAAGAGCGCCTGGACGGCCGTCCGGCCAGCGCAAACGCGTGTCTTGCGCCTCGCCATGTCGAACAATTATCCGAACATAAAAAAGCCCCCGTCAGCACAGGGCTGAACGAGGGTGGCGCGTCGCAACGCGAGCTGACGTATTCGACTCAGAGTGTCAGGCTCAACGCTGGACGCGCCGGCCGATTACGAGCAACTCGTTTCGGTTCACGCGCACGACGTTAAGCGGGCGTGAACCCAAGAGTCAAACAGATGACCTATGGCGTCCCATTATGTGGGACAGTGCGGTTGCTTGTGTCCGTTCACCAGGATGCGAGGATGGTGGTGTGTCATCACCGCATCAGTCCGTGCCACCTACTGAATCGTCCCATACGCCCGCCGTGGGAGCGGAGACGGGTAGCGCCCCGACCACTCGTGTGATCCGCATCCCACGACTTGCCTTCCTCGGCGTATTCATCCTGCTGATGTGCGTATTCTTCCCGTTCGTCGGCTGGCCGGCCGGGCTCTGGTGGCTGTTGCTGATCCCCGTGGTCGTGCTGGTATGGGTGCTGCGGACACAGACCTCCATATCGGACGCGGGACTGGACCTACGGACGCTGTCGGGATCCCGCCATCTGGATTGGGCACAGGTCAAGGGTGTGCGGATCCCGAAGCGTGGATACGTGCTCGCCGATCTGACCGACGGCACCGAAGTGAAGTTGCCCGCGGTGAGCTTCGACCGGTTGCGCGATCTGGTGGCGGCGTCCAACGGGCGGATTCCGAATCCGTTCGCAGGGCCGGAGGAGGCTGACGAGCCTGAGGAGGCCGGCTCCACCGTCGAGCCCGCAGCCGAGGAAGCGGCCGAGTCCGCTGCGACCACGGCCGTGGTCGCGGAGGACGAACCGAGGACCAACGGGGTCGCGAAGACTTCCGAAACCGAGAACGCCGAGACCCCGGGCGGCGATAAGAACCCATAAGGCCGTACGGGCCGCCAGGGCGCGGAGCATCGCGACCGTCAGCAGCGTCACATGGCGGAACATCTTCCGACGGTAGCGAGTTGCGGTCAGGTGATGGGATGATCTCGTCGGGAGCACCGATCCTCGTTCTCACCCATCGCCCGTCGACGGTCCGGCACCTCCGGCACCACCGTCAGCGCCGACCACACCCCCATCGGCGACTCATCGAAACCCGGGCTGACACCGAGAGACCTACCGCATGGCTGCCGCACGGGCGACGCGACCGGCAGGGAGACGCACCCACCCGCGGAGTAACGTGGGAGCGCCGCCGAGCAAACTCTGCGCAGTCGCAATGAGCGCTTGGACGCACGTCTTCCGGCCACCGAACAAAGCGCTTGGCCGGACGTCCGGCCACCGCAAAGAGCGCTTGGACGGACGGACGTCCGGCCACCGCACAACAGCCCCCGCGACCCGAGGACCATCGAAATGCCACCGCTTCGTTCCCGAACCACGACCATCGGCCGCAATGCCGCGGGTGCCCGCGCGCTTTGGCGGGCCACCGGTATGACCGACTCCGACTTCGGCAAGCCGATCGTCGCGATCGCGAACTCCTACACCCAGTTCGTGCCCGGCCATGTGCACCTGAAGAACGTCGGCGAGATCGTGGCCGACGCGGTGCGCGCCGCCGGTGGGGTACCGCGCGAGTTCCACACCATCGCCGTCGACGACGGCATCGCCATGGGCCACGGCGGCATGCTCTACTCGCTGCCCTCGCGCGAGATCATCGCCGACTCGGTGGAATACATGGTGAACGCGCACACCGCCGACGCTCTGGTGTGCATCTCGAACTGTG
This sequence comes from Nocardia sp. NPDC023852, assembly GCF_040639505.1. NCBI lineage: Bacteria > Bacillati > Actinomycetota > Actinomycetes > Mycobacteriales > Nocardiaceae > Nocardia > Nocardia sp. NPDC023852. The sequence goes on along the minus strand of NZ_JBFAAB010000004.1, from coordinate 245,612 downwards.
ACAAGATCACGCCGGGCATGTTGAATGCCGCCATGCGCCTGAACATTCCGACGGTGTTCGTCTCCGGCGGGCCGATGGAGGCGGGCAAAGCCGTGGTCGTGGGCGGTGTCGCGCAGGCGCCGACCGACCTGATCACCGCGATCTCCGCGAGCGCGAATCCGGCGGTGTCCGAAGAGGGTTTGAGCGAGGTCGAGCGTTCCGCGTGTCCGACCTGCGGCTCGTGTTCGGGCATGTTCACCGCGAACTCCATGAACTGCCTCACCGAGGCGCTGGGCCTCGCACTGCCCGGCAACGGCTCCACGCTGGCGACGCACGCCGCCCGCCGGGCATTGTTCGAGAAGGCGGGCACTGTCGTGGTGGACATCGCCAATCGCTGGTACCGCGCGGACGATGCCTCGGTGCTGCCGCGAAACGTGGCAAATGCCAAGGCTTTCCGAAACGCGATGGCGCTGGACGTCGCGATGGGCGGCTCGACCAACACCGTGCTGCACACGCTGGCCGCCGCGCAGGAAGGTGAGATCGACTTCGATCTGCATACCATCGAGGAGACCAGCCGCCGGGTGCCCACCCTGTCGAAGGTGTCGCCCAACTCCGACTATCACATGGAGGATGTGCACCGGGCCGGCGGCATCCCCGCCATCCTGGGCGAGCTACGTCGGGCCGGTCTGCTGGAAACCGACGTCACCACGGTGCACACCAAGAGCTTCGACGAGTGGCTCGACACCTGGGACATCCGCTCCGGCAAGGCCTCCGAGGAAGCCCTCGAGCTGTTCCACGCCGCGCCGGGCGGTGTGCGCACCACCGAGCCATTCTCCACCGAGAATCGCTGGTCGTCACTGGACACCGATGCCGAAGGCGGCTGCATTCGCGACCTGGAGCACGCCTACACGAAGGAGGGCGGTCTTGTCATTTTGCGTGGCAACGTCGCTCCCGACGGCGCGGTGCTGAAGACCGCGGGCATCGATGAGGAGCTGTTCTCCTTCCAGGGCCCCGCGGTCGTCGTGGAGTCGCAGGAAGAGGCCGTGTCGGTCATCCTCGGCAAGAAGATCCAGCCCGGCGACGTGATCGTCGTCCGCTACGAGGGTCCCTCGGGCGGCCCCGGCATGCAGGAGATGTTGCACCCCACCGCTTTCCTGAAGGGCTCGGGGCTCGGCAAGCAGTGCGCGCTGATCACCGACGGCCGTTTCTCCGGCGGCACCTCGGGCCTGTCGATCGGCCACATCTCCCCCGAGGCGGCGAGCGGCGGCGTCATCGGCCTGGTGGAGAACGGCGACCAGATCCGCATCGACGTCACCACACGGACGCTCGAGGTCCTCGTCGACGACGCCGTCCTCGCCGAGCGCCGCGCGAAAATGGACACCTCCGAACGCCCTTGGCAGCCGGTCAACCGCGATCGTCCGGTCACCACCGCCCTCCGCGCCTACGCCGCGTTGGCGACCTCGGCCGACAAGGGTGCCGTCCGCCGCATACCGTAACGCGAAAAATAGCTCCGCCGACACGGACGGCCTCCTCATGCCTGGTATGAGGAAGCCGTCCGCCAACGAAGAGTGGCCGTGCGGGAAGGGCACCGCTACTTCGAGCCACGGCAGGCCCCTTTCCAGCCACGTCCGCACGGTTAGCGGTGTGCGTCGATCGGACGGCAACCAGTCTTTTGCCGATGTGCTGCCAGGCATGGCTCGTGGTAGTTCGCGCGGGCGTGGGAATGCCCGTGCCCGGCCTCATGTTGACTGCGAGCGAGCGCAATACCCGCCGACGGACTCGATACCGAGGAGAAACTCTTGCCCGAGAAGGTATCCGCCAATCAGCAGATCCGATTACTCCGGTTCGAACGCGGCGGGACCGAACTCACAGCGGCGATCCGCGACGGCGACGGCGAACCTCTTGTTCTGCTGCCCGGTGTCATGGCCGACGCGGCGACGTGGCTGGCCGTCGTCGATCACATCGACCTGCCCAATCCCGTCGTGACGATCAATCGGCGCGGACGCATTCCTAGCGGACCGCTCGGCGACCGCTACTCGATACGCGTCGAGATCGATGACCTGCACCGGATACTGGATGAAATCGAGGGCGAGGTGGACCTGTTCGGGTGGAGCTATGGGGGACTCATCGCTCTGGAGACGGCAACCGAACGACAAGGGATCCGCTCACTCATCACCTATGAACCGGTCACAAGCCCGTTCGCCCCAGAGGCGGTCGCACCGCTACGAGATGCCATCGAGCACAACGACCTGGACCGCGCTGTCGAGATCGTCAACACCGACGTCTCGGGCTTTTCGGCGGAATACTTAGCCGATCTGCGCAACAGCCCGGCGTGGCCGGTTCTGCGCCCACTGGCCGCTCCTCTTGCCGAGGAACTGGCGGCCATCAACGACTACCGGCCACGCCTGGCGAAATACCGACACCTGACCATGCCGGTCACGCTCCTACTCGGTGAACTCAACGAAGACACCCCGCCCTACGGAACAGCGTTCGCGCCTATTGCCGCGGCGTTACCGCAAGCCGAAATCGTCCGCATACCCGGCCAGGGACACCTTGCTCACGCTCAGGCACCAGATGTCCTGGCCCGGCATATCGCCGCCGCAGTGACCGCCCAGTCGATGTCGCGCCCATCACGCAGCTGACTATTTCTGGCTGCGGGTATGGGTGAGCCGGTAGGAGTCGGTGCCGGTCTCGATGATGTTGCCGCCCGAAGGTCAAGCGATCGACGATTGCGGCGCAGAGCCTGGGGTCGGTGAACGTCTTCGGCCACGATGAGAAGCTCTCGTTCGAGGCGATCGCGACGCCGGCCTTCTCCTCGAGGCGGGAGCACTCAGTCGAAGGGCTTGATGCCGATGAGCGGGTTGCCGCCGTGTAGGTACCAGAAGGTGCCTACCGCGGCGGCTATAGCGAGCAGGAGGACGACGAAGGAGCCCGCGGAGGGGCGGGTGGCCCAGCCGCGGTTGCGGTCGAAGGACCAGCGGCCGGGGCCGGTCAGAATGATGACGGCGGAGATGCCCGCGAGGATGCTCTCCAGTTCGACCGAGCCGGGGCCCGCTTTGTACTGGAATCCGGAGGCCATGCCCTGCTTCGAGCCCCATGCGTCCAGGATCACCGCGAGGACCGCGCCCGCGGCCAGCGGCGTCGCCAGGCCGAGGACAAGCAGCGCGCCGCCGCCGACCTCGCCGGCCGTGACCAGGATGGTCGACACCGTCGGTCGGTCCCACCCGCTGAACTCCATCATGTCGCGGGTCCCGTCCAGGCCAGGGCCGTGGAACCAGCCGGTGAGCTTCTGCAGCCCGTGGTAGAGGAAGGTGCCACCGACTACCAACCGCAACAGGAACAAGCCGAGATCGAGTGTGCCACGGCGGTCCTCGTCGGTGCGCCGACGCAGCCTGCCGGTGTCGTTCGGCGGGTTCGGGGCAGGCGGGATGCTCGCGTACCCGTAGGACGCGGGCGCTTTGGCTCTTTCGCCCGGTGTCGGGACCTCCGGGTCGAGCCCGAGTTCGTCGTCGGTGCGCGGGACATCCTTGGTGAGCAAGGGGCGCTGGGACGGATCCACCGGAGGGAACTGCTCGGTCGGCGAATCGAACGGGCTGCTCACTCCTCGACCGGTGGACGACGCCGCCGACTGAGGGGCCGTGGACGGCGTGGCGTCCTCGACCCGCGAAGGTTCGGGGGTGTCTTTCGGCTTGTCGGTCACGGCCAACACCCTATGCCGCGGCGCGCTACCGCGGGGCGTGTGCGAGGCACGGCGTGTCAGTGCGCGCGCAACACCCCCCGGCGCGGGCGCGCGTGACGGTATTTCCGTAACGTCTGAGCTATGAGTTTGGTTGTCGTGGGCCGCGTCGCGGCGAGCTTGGCGCTCGGCTCCGCCCTGTTGACCGGTTGCGCCCGGTTCGACGATTCGGCGTCCAGCCCGTTCACGCCGGAACCGACATTGCACGGGGCCGAAATCGACCCGAAGAAACCGAGCCAGCCACCCACCTCGACCACCCGGCCGAGCGGGCCGTGCATCGATCCGGACCCGGCGGTGGTGGCCACCTGCCTGGATACCACTGGCGGGCTGGTCATCCTCGGCGACGGCGCCCTGGTCGCGGAGCGACGGACCGGACGCATTCTCAAGGTGGCCCCGGAGCAGCAACCAGTGGAGATCGCCGAACTGGACGTGGACGGTTCGACCGACGGCGGGCTCAGCGACATCGCACTCTCCCCCACCTATCGGGAAGACGGGCTGATGTACGCCTACATCACCACTGCCAGCGACAACCGGGTGGTCCGCATCGCGGAGGGCGGTCCGCCGAAGGACATTCTGACCGGAATCCCGAAGGGCTCCAGCGGAAATCGTGGCGCGATCGAGTTCGCCTCGCCCGACCAGATGCTCGTGCTGACCGGTAACGCGGGCGACCCGGGTGCCGCGGCCTCCACCTCCTCGCTCGCGGGCAAACTGCTGCGTGTGAACTCTCCGGCAGCAGGCCGTACGCCGGCTCCCGAGATCGCCGTCTCCGGTATCGGGATCGTCGGGGACGTATGCCACGCCGGCGCGGACAGCATCTGGATCACCGACCGCACCCCCACCGAGGACCGGCTGCAGCGGGTCGACGGCGCGGGCGCGGTCACCACCGCATGGACCTGGCCCGACCGGCCCGGTGTCGCCGGTTGCGCGGCAGCCGTCGACGGTGTCGCGATCTCGCTGACCCGCGCGAAAGCCCTCGCCATCGCGGCCGCGGACCCGAATACCCATGCGGTCACCGCGGCGCCGACCTTGCTGGCGCAGGATAAGTACGGGCAGCTCGGCGGCGCGGCGGCCGGCGCCGACGGCACCGTCTGGGTAACCACGGTCAACAAAACCGACGGACAGCCGGGCCCGTTCGACGACCGCGTCGTCCGCATCCCACCGCCACAGGCCGGTGGCGGCGGACCGGACTGAGCTCGATGTGCGATGTTCGATTGGCAGTGCCGCAGGCGCTGCAAATTAAACACAGCAAGCGAGCACCAGCTCGCGGACCCGGGCGGCGTCGGCTTGGCCCCGGGTCGCCTTCATGACGTCGCCGACGATCTTGCCCGCCGCCTGCACCTTGCCGGAGCGGATCTTGTCGGCGATGTCGGGGTTGGCGGCGAGGGCCTTTTCGACCTCGGCCTGCAGGGCGCTGTCGTCGCTGACCATGCCGAGACCCTTGGCCTCGACGATCTGCGCCGGGTCGCCCTCTCCGGCCAGCACGTAGTCGACGACCTGCTTGGCGACCTTGTTGTTGACCGTCTTGGCCTCGACCAACGTGATCACCTCGGCGACCTGAGCCGGGCTGATCGGCAGGTCCTCCAGCGCCACGTCGCGCTCCTTGGCCTTCTCGGTGAGGTAGGCGACCCACCAGGAGCGCGCTTCGTTGGCCGGAGCGCCCGCGTCGACGGTCGCGATGATGAGGTCGAGCGCGCCCGCGTTGACCAGGTCGCGCATCACCTCGGCGGACAGGCCCCACTCGGACTGGATGCGGGCGCGGCGCAGCCACGGGTACTCGGGGATGGTGCCGCGCAGCTGTTCCACCCAATCCGCCGCGGGCGCGACCGGCTCCAGGTCGGGTTCCGGAAAGTAACGGTAGTCCTCGGCGGTCTCCTTGCGACGTCCCGGCGAGGTGCTGCCGTCGGCCTCGTGGAAGTGCCGGGTCTCCTGAACGATCGTGCCGCCGCCTGCGAGAATCGCCGCCTGGCGGCGCATTTCGAAACGCACCGCCACCTCGACACTCCTGAGCGAGTTGACGTTCTTGGTCTCGGTGCGGGTGCCGAATTCCGTCGCGCCGACCGGCATCAGCGAAACGTTCGCGTCGCAGCGCAGCGAGCCCTGTTCCATCTTGACGTCGGACACGCCGAGTGCCTTCAGCAGATCGCGCAAAGCGGTCACGTACGCCCGCGCCACCTCGGGAGCGCGCTCCCCCGCACCGGTGATCGGCTTGGTGACGATCTCGATCAGCGGAACGCCCGCCCGGTTGTAGTCCAGCAGTGAGTGGCTGGCGCCGTGGATGCGGCCGGTCGCGCCACCGACGTGCACCGACTTGCCGGTGTCTTCCTCCATGTGCGCGCGCTCGATCTCCACACGGAAAACGCTTCCGTCGTCGAGTGCCACGTCCAGGTGCCCGTTCGTGGCTATCGGCTCGTCGTACTGGGAGATCTGGTAGTTCTTCGGCTGATCCGGGTAGAAGTAGTTCTTGCGGGCGAACCGGCCCCACGGGGTGATCGAGCAGTTCAGCGCGAGCCCGATCCGGATCGCGGACTCGACGGCCTTCTCGTTCACCACCGGCAGCGAGCCCGGCAGACCGAGGCACACAGGGCAAACTTGAGTGTTGGGCTGTGCACCGAACTCGGTCGGGCAACCACAGAACATCTTCGTCGCGGTGGACAGCTCGACATGGACCTCCATGCCGAGCACCGGCTCGAACCGGGAGAGGACATCCGAGTAATCCATCAGGTCGACCGTGGGTGCGCTCATGGCCATCAGTCTAGGTAAGCGCTCCCGCTGTTTCGCAGGGGCTCTCGGCGTCTGGAGGCGAAGCGCTACTTCGTCGGAACCCGCTGGTGGAGCCAACCGGTGACGTAGGTCAGCACCTCCGGGGAGATGGTCGTTTCGATCGAACGGTACTCGCCGGGGAGGCCGGTTTCGGTGGGCTGCATCAGGTGGTTGAGTCCCGGGAAGACGTAAACGGTCGCGTCCGGGTCTGCGGCGAGGTGGTCGCGCATCGGCTGCTCGCTCTGAGCGGCCGGCACCTGCAGGTCTTTGCCGCCGAAGAACGCGAGCACGGGGACGCGCAGGGCGGTCAGGGCGGGAGCGGGATCGTAGGCGACGAGGGCCGCCAGGTTCGGCGTGATCTCGGCGCCTACCTGGTCCGCAGGGCGCCGCTGGTCGGCAGGGAGGGACTCGTTGTACTTGCGAGCCTGTTCCTTGGCACCCGCCATGTCGCCCACCTTCAGCAGGGCGGCCACCTCGATGGTCTGGCGCAGCTGGGTATCCGCCTTTTCGGCGGGCGTGCCGTTCGCGGCGGCGATCAGGCGGGTCTGTTCGACGAGCACATCCGAGCCGGGGACGCCTGGACCGGCCATGAGGACGACGAACGCGACGCCGCTGTCCGAACGTGAGGCGACAAGCGGCGCGAGGTAGCCGCCCTCGCTGTGGCCGAAGAGTCCGACCCGGCCCGGGTCGATGTCCGGGCGGGCGCGCAGGTAGCTCACGCCCGCAGCGGCATCGTTGGCCAGATCCGTGTAATTCGCGTCGTCCAGCTTGCCGCCGGTACTGCCGACGCCGCGGTCGTCGGTGCGCAGCACGGCGTAGCCCGCGCGGGTGAATGTGTCGGCCAGCAGCAGGAACGGCTTGTGGCCCATGAGTTCCTCGTCGCGGTCCTGCGGGCCGCTTCCGGTGATCATCAGGATGGCGGGGAACGGGCCGGTGCCCTGGGGCTCGGTCAGCGTGCCCGCGATGGTGATGTCGCCGCTGCGGTAGGTGACGTCCTCGGACTTGTACTCGAACGGCGGCTTCGGCTCCTGCGGACGCGCGAGTGCGGCGACCTTGCCGCGTCGCAGCGCCAGCGGGAAGCTCTGGCCGGCCTGCGTGAAATCCCCAGTGATCCGGTCGGGTCCGGACTCGTACTTGCCGCGGAACACCGGATCGCCCGGGATGTCGGGAATCGCGAACGACACTCCGTTGCGATCGGAGTTGACGTCCTTCAGCTGCGCGCCCGTCACTCCCTGTACCGGGATATCGATGGTGGCCGTCCCGTCAGCGTGGAAACTCACTCCGACCTGGAGCGGCTGACCGGGGACCTCGATGGCGCCATGCCAGTCGCCGGTGATCGGATCGGGCGGATTCGACTCCGAGCACCCGGCCACCAATGCGGCAATCACGAACAGAGCCAACGCGATCAGTCGCCCACTGCGCATGTTGCCACAGTACCGACGATTCGAACCGGCTCGGACTATTCGCCGCGCGCGTACCGCACGGCCGCGGCGACGGCTGCCATGTCGATATCCAGGCCCGGATCTCGCTCCTGCGCCTCGCGAAACTCCAGAAGCGCGTCGTCGACGGTAGTCTGCCTGGCGAGCCGCACCAGTTCGTGGCGCACGTACTGCCCGAGCGGCAGCCCGGCGGAGCGCGCGCGGCGGCCGAAGACGCCCAGCACGTCGATGGGCAGGTCGTAGACCTCGAAAAGCGCCACGGCGTCCCCGTCGATCTCCGGCTCCAGATTGTGTCCCTCGGACTCCAGAAACTCCACGACCGTGTCGTCGGACGTGCGCCGCCGGGCCAGCGCGATCAGCTCCCGGCAGATGTAGTCCGGTAGCGGGAGCCCGGCCGCGCGCGCACGGCGGCGCAGCACGTCGATGGCGGAATCCGGCAGGTCGTGCACGTGGAGGTCAGCCATACCGATGAGGATAGCGGGGACGCCGTGGTCCATTCGCTCGCTTGTCATCGAGCCGGTCCTCGCCGAAGACAGCGTCCACCTGTACCCGTTCCTCGGCACTGGAGCCCGCGCCGCCAAAGCGAGCGAACCGTCGCTTCAGCTCGGAGGTAGTGAGCCCATACGTCGGAGACAACGGCCGCAGCTCACCCACAGGACGACCATTGCGGGGTAATGATGAAGTCTTCGCCCGCCTCGAGTGCATCCATAACATCGGCACTTCCGTTGCACAGTTCGGCTTGGCTAATGGTCTTGGTCACGACTCCTGGATAGCACCAGAAACTGTGCCCCGCTGGGATCCCACACCTGGACAGCGCCGCGCTATCCAAAGAACGCCTCTGCCTCGCGATACCGCTCCGCGGGTACCCGCTTGAGCTGCTTGGTGGCTTCCGACAGCGGAACGAGATCGATGGTGGTGCCGTGCAGCGCGACCATCTGGCCGAAGTGGCCTGCGTGCACCGCCTCGGCGGCGTGCAGGCCGAAACGGGTGGCCAGCACGCGGTCGTAGGGGGTCGGGCTGCCGCCGCGCTGCACATGACCGAGCACGGTGGTGCGCACTTCCTTGCCGATGCGCCGTTCGATCTCCACGCCGAGCTGCTGGGCGACGCCGGTGAAACGCTCGTGGCCGAATTCGTCGATACCGCCCTCGCGCAACGTGAAGCCGGAATCCGGCGCCGGGTGCGAGCCCTCGGCGACAACGCAGATGAAATGCTTGTCGCCGCGCTGGAACCGCCGCTTGATCATGCCGCACACCTCGTCCACGTCGAACGGGACCTCAGGCACAAGGGTGAGGTGCGCGCCCGCCGCCATGCCCGCGTTGATCGCGATCCAGCCCGCGTGGCGGCCCATCACCTCGACGAGCATCACGCGCTGGTGCGATTCCGCCGTGGTGTGCAGCCGGTCGATCGCCTCACTGGCGATGCTCAGCGCGGTGTCGTGGCCGAAAGTGACGTCGGTGCAGTCGATGTCGTTGTCGATGGTCTTCGGGACGCCGACCACCGGGACTCCCTCGTCGGCCAACCAGCTCGCGGCGGTGAGGGTGCCTTCGCCGCCGATCGGGATCAGTGCTTCGATGCCGTTGTCGTCCAGGGTTTGTTTGATCCGGCCGAGGCCCGCCAACAGCACGTCGGGATTGGTGCGGGCGGTGCCGAGGATGGTGCCGCCCTTGGTCAGCAGACGGTCGGTGCGGTCGTCGTTGTGGATCTGGATCTTTCGGTCTTCCAGTAGGCCGCGCCAGCCGTCCTCGAAGCCGACGATCGCGTCTCCGTAGCGGCCGTTCGCGGTGCGAACGACGGCGCGGATGACCGCGTTCAGTCCTGGGCAGTCTCCGCCTCCGGTCAAGACTCCGATGCGCATGGCCGATATCTTGCCCCCTATGTCCGATCCAGGCAGCCTCGCCCCCATGAACGCCGAGTAACAGCGGCCTGTCCGATGCCCAGCAGACGGCCGCCTCGCCGTTTACGGGTGCGGCAACCCGGGATCAGGCCGTGCAGTTACCGCCGGACAGCTCGTCGAGGTGCTGGGAAACGACCGTGGCCAGCTTGTCCAGTGCGTTCATGCCGTCACCGAACGCTCCCGAATCCGGCTGCGCCGCCAACGCGATCGCGATCTGCCCCGACGGGGCGGTGATGATCCCGAACTGCCGCACCAGGTAGGCGCCCGAGGTGTCCGGCCCCCAGCCGCCCTTGAACTCGGCGCCGTTCAACTCGCCGAGACCCCAGCGCTGGCTGGTGACGATCTGCTCCATCAGGCTGGTCACTCGCGCGGACTGCGACAGACAGGGCAGCCGTGCGGCGAACCGCACCTGGTCGACCAGTGACCACTCGGTCTGGCCGAAGGCCGAATGCTCGGGACGGGCACGGGTGGCGGGCACGGTGGTCTTGGTGTCGCCGCCTTCCCGCAGCACCGCCTGCACCGCCTCGGCCGCCTCCTGTGCGGTGCCGAGCGACTGCCACAGCACGTCGGCGGCGGCGTTGTCGGAGGCGGTGATCGCCGCCGACGCGGCGTAGGTGGAAGCGCCCGGATTGTGCCGCAGCGCGGCGATGGTCAACGGCACCTTCATCGTCGACCACGCGGGACCGCTGGTCCAGTCGCCGAAGGAAACCAGCTGATCGCCGCCGACCGGCATGACCGCCATCCCGATATGTCCACGCACACCAGCCGCCAGCTCGGCGAAGCCCGCGGCAAGCGTGCCTGGCACGGTGATGGACAGCCCCTTTTGATCGGTGCGCGCGGCGGCTTCTGTGATCGTCGGCGCGCTCGACGCCGGATCATCGGCGCGGTCGGCTCCGCATCCCGACACGAGAAATGCGACAAGCGCCGCGCAGATCAATATTTTTCGAGCTTTGCGGAATCGATCAGTAAATATGTATTGGCCCATTTTCGCAGCGACCTCGTTGCACTCTCTATCTCGATACGGCGTTTCGACACCGTACTTGCCCTTCTTGTCGCCTGCCCACTTCCTGGGAAAACGCGACGCCTCGGTGCACCAGGGCAACGTGATGGACCCGCTGATCGTGCCGGGCCGGTTGCGGGGAGTAGCGTCGAGCGGCATGGGAGCGCCGCGATCCCCTTTCTCCACAGCGGGCACACGGAAGCTTGCCGAAATGTGCCGCGCGGATGTCGCGGTACTCACCCAGCGCCTGATGGCGGCGATCTTCACCGACAATCCGGAATGGACGGACTACACGTCGGTCCCCCGCGCGAATCTGCGCGACGGTTGCCGGCGTTACCTCACCCGGATTCTCGAATTGTTGAGCGGTGAGGCGACAGATCCGGAGTCCGATGACGTCGCGGCGTCGATCGGCAGGCACCGGGCCGAACAGGGAGTGCCGCTCGAGGCCATGCTGCGCACATTCCGGCTCGGCGGTCGAATCGTGTGGGAAGCGTTGTTGGACAACGCCGAAACCGTCGATATCGAACCGCACGAGATCCGCGAGGCCGGTACCGCGATGTGGATGGTGATCGACGGATTGTCCTCGGCACTGTCCACGTCCTACCGCAACACCGAACTCGAACAGGTACGCCGCGACGAGCGACGCAGACACGCACTGATAGAGGATATTCTCGCCGGACGAGCCCACGACGCGACGTTTGCCGCACGGGCAGCGCGTGAGTTGAATCTGCCGGCCCACGGCGCCTACCTGGTGGTGGTCGCCGACACTCTCCCCGACGGGAGATCGGCACTCGCCGGGCCCGAAACTGTGCTCGCAGCGCTGCAGATCCGGTCGGTCTGGCACACCCGCGTAGACACCATGATCGGGCTGGTGTCGCTGGAGCAGCGCGACACCTCCGCGGTGCTGCGTCATCTGCGCCCCCTGACTCGCGGCAGGGCGGCGTGCTCCTCCGCTGTTCCGGGGCTCGCCGAGGTGGGTGCCGGCCATTCGCTCGCGTTGATCGCGCTGGACACGCTGCCCACAGGCTCGACCGGTCTGGTCTCGCTGGACGAGCGCTACCCCGAGGCTCTGCTGGTCCGGTCCCCTGACCTGGCCCGGCTACTGCTGGCCCGCAGCCTCGGACCGGTCCTGGAGCTACCTCCCAAGGACCGCGACGTCCTGATACAGACTCTCACTGCCTGGTTGGCGGAGAACTGTTCGGCGGCCAACGCCGCGCTGCATCTGCACTGCCATCGCAACACCGTGCTCAACCGGCTGCAACGTATCGCCGGGCTGGTCGGTCGTCCGCTGGACGGGCAGCGGGCCTACCTCGAACTCTCGCTCGCGCTGTCGGCCCTGAAGCTCCCCGACCGCGCGGTCTGATTGGGCGCAGCGCCTATTTCCGCACCACTATTTCTGGGCTTTCGGGACATTGTTTGTGCATTCCATGCCGACGAGACTCGTCCGCGATGCCCACGCCACAACCTCGGCGGGGCCGGATTCGTTCGAGACTGAGGAGCACCACGAGTGCCGGAATTCGATCTGTTGGTCATCGGAGGCGGCCCGGGCGGCTACGTCGCGGCCATCCGCGCGGCTCAGCGTGGCCTGTCGGTGGGCCTGGTGGAGAAGGAGCGGCCGGGCGGAGTCTGCCTGAACTGGGGCTGTATCCCGACGAAGGCGATGCTGCGCTCCGCGGACGTCTTCCACACCGTGAGCACCGCAGCCGATTACGGCGTATACGCCGACAATATCCGGTTCGATTTCTCCGCCGTGCGCCAGCGCAAGGACGGCATCGTCAAGGAACTCACCGATGGCGTCGCCGGTCTGCTCGCGGCCAATGGCGTCACCGTGATCGAGGGGCATGCCCGCTTCACCGGCCCCACGGCCGTCGACGTGCATGAAGTGGGTCCGTCGCCGGTCGGGCCCGACGGCCCGCGCTATGCCGCCGCACCCACAACATCCATCCGGCAAGTCACCGCGCGTGATGTCATCATCGCCACCGGATCCGTACCTGCCCAGCTGCCCGTCCCGGGAGCCGATCTGCCCGGCGTGATCACCTCCGACGGCGCGTTCGGGCTGACCACGGTCCCGGACCGGCTGGTGATCGTCGGAGGCAGTGCGGTAGGCGCCGAATGGGCGAGCCTGTTCAGCACTTTCGGCAGCGAGGTCACCATCGTCGAAATGCAGGATCGCCTGGTACCTGCCGAGGACAGCGACATCGGCACGGCGCTCGGCCGGTCCTTCGCCACACGCGGCATCACCGTGCTGACCGGATCGACCGTCGCCTCGATCGCCCACGACGAGGCGCTGCGGGTCACCGTCGAGGGCCCGCGCGCCCGCACGCTCGATGCCGATGTGGTGCTCGTCGGTGTCGGCCGTCGCCCCAACACCGCCGACCTCGGACTGGATCTCGCCGGAGTGGCCACGGACGAGCGCGGATTCATCCCGGTCGACGAGAAGTTGCGCACCGGCGTCGACCACGTCTACGCGATCGGTGATGTCACCGGGCGAGCGCTGCTCGCTCACGTCGCTTCACATCAGGGCCTGACGGCCGCCGATGTCATTGCCGGACAAGACAACCGGATCGACTACACCGCGATTCCCGCAGCCACCTTCACCCATCCGGAGATCGCGAGCGTCGGTCTGACCGAAGCCGCTGCCCGCTCGGCCGGGCACCAGGTGATCACCGCCCGGTTCCCATTCGCGGCGCTGGGCCGGGCCAAGACTTTCGGTGACACCGAAGGGTTCGTCAAAATCGTTGCCGGACAGCACCACGGCGATGTGCTCGGCGTACACATCATCGGCCCCTCGGCCAGCGACCTGATCACCGAAGGAGCCTTGGCGATCACACTCGAGGCCACCCTCGACGAACTCGCCGAAACCATCCACGCCCACCCCACCCTCGGCGAGATCGGCATGGAGGCCGCGCTTTCCGCGCTCGGCCTGCCTGTGCATGTCGCCCCACGGAAGCGCTGAGGAAGAGCATCATGACCGAAACAATCGAGCACACTTCCATCACCCTTACCGCGGAAGACCCCGCCACCCTGCGCGGCTATTTCCGCGACATGATGTTCATCCGGCGGTTCGAGGAGCGCGCCGCCCAGGGCTACACCCAGGCCAAGATCGGCGGCTACTGCCACCTCAACCTCGGCGAGGAGGCCACCGTCGTCGGGCTCGCCGCGGCGATGCGACCCACCGACTACCTGTTCACCAACTACCGCGAACACGGCTACGCCCTCGCCAAAGGCATCGAGCCCGGCCGTGTCATGGCCGAACTGTACGGGCGCTCCACTGGTACCTCGAAGGGCTGGGGCGGTTCGATGCACATGTTCGACACCGCCTCCCGCCTGTTGGGCGGTTACGGCATCGTGGGCGGCCAGCTCCCGCTCGCCGTCGGCGCTGCCCTGGCCATCGACTATCGCGGCGGCGACGACGTGGTGGTGTGTCAGATGGGCGACGGCACAACGAATATCGGCGCCTTCCACGAGTCGCTCAACCTCGCCGCGCTGTGGAACCTGCCGGTCGTGTTCGTGGTGATCAACAACCAGCTCGGGATGGGTACCACGGTGGAGAATTCCTCCGCCGAACCCGACCTGTACAAACGTGCCGCCGGATACCGGATGCGCGGCGAACAGGTCGACGGCACCGAGGTGCTCGCCGTACGCGATATCGCCCGCGAACTGGTGGAAACAGCGCGACGCGAGGGCAAACCCGCGCTGTTGGAAACCATCAGCTATCGACTCAAGGGCCATTCCGTCGTCGACCCTGCGAAGTACCGCAGCGGCGAAGATGTCGCCACCGCACGGGAATCCGATCCGGTCGCACGGTGGCGCGCGCACCTGATCGACTCCGGCGTCCTGGACGAAACCGACGCCGCGGAGATCGAACGTTCGGTCGAGGAGCAGGTCGACGCTGCGGTGGCCTTCGCGGACGCCAGCCCGCATCCGGACCCGTCGAGCCTGTTCGACTACACCTACGCCACCCCGGTCGCGGGCGAATCCCGCAGGCTGCCCGCCGATCCGCTCTTCTGACCGCCGTAGTTTCAGACTGCTAAGGACAACCGTGCCCGTCATCACCTATCGCGAAGCACTTCGCGAAACCTTGCGCGAGGAAATGCGGCGCGACGAGGATGTCTTCCTGATCGGGGAAGAGATCGGCGTCTTCGAAGGCTCCTACAAGATCACCGCGGGCCTGCTCGCCGAATTCGGCGAGAAGCGCGTGCGCGACACCCCGATCGCCGAGGAGGGTTTCGTCGGCGCCGCCGTCGGCGCCGCGATGCTCGGGCTGCGCCCGGTCGTGGAACTCATGACGATCAACTTCTCGCTGCTCGCGCTGGATCAGATCGTCAACCACGCGGCCAAGATCTACGGCATGTTCGGCGGCCAGACCAGCGTGCCGCTGGTCATCCGCACCCCGGGCGGCGGCGGCCAGCAACTCGGCGCCACCCACTCGCAGAACATCGAGCTCTACTACGCCTTCGTGCCCGGGCTCAAGGTGGTCGCGCCGAGCACCCCCGCCGACGCCCGAGCCCTGCTGCGCGCCGCGATCGAGGACGACGACCCCGTGCTCTTCCTGGAAAATCTCGCCCTCTACAACACCAAAGGCGAAGTGCCCGACGTTCTTCCGCCTGCCGAGATCGGCAAGGCCGCCGTTACCCGGGAAGGCACCGATATCACCCTCATCGGCTACTCACGGATGGCGACCATCGCCACCCAGGTCGCCGAGAAACTGCACGCCGAATCCGGCATCTCGGCCGAGGTCATCGATCTGCGCAGCCTGCGGCCCTTGGATCGGGACACCATCGTGACCTCGGTGCGTAAGACCGGCTGCGCGGTGGTGGCGGAAGACGATTGGCTGACCTACGGGATCGGCGCCGAGGTCGCCGCCACCATTTCCGACGGAGCGTTCGACTACCTGGACGCGCCGGTGCGGCGGGTCGCCGCGGCGGAAGTGCCGCTGCCTTACGCCAAAACACTCGAACAGATCGCCCTTCCATCCGCCGACTCCCTGCACACCGCCGCGTTGGAAACGCTGGCGGCCGTGGGCCGGCGCCGCTGAGAACCCGAGGACAATGTCATGCCAGAGATCACCATGCCCCGGCTCTCCGACACGATGGAAGACGGCGTCGTCGTCGCCTGGCTCAAACAGGTCGGCGACAAGGTCACTCGAGGCGAGATTCTCGCCGAGATCGAGACCGACAAGGCGCTGATGGAGTTGGAAGCCTACGACGACGGAGTGCTCGACCAGATCCTCGCCGAACCCGGAACGCGAGTGCCGATCGGCAGCCCGATCGCGATGCTCGGCGACGGTAGCGGCACACCGGCGAAACCCGCCCCAGCCGTTGCCGCCCCGGCCACCTCCACCGACTTCACGTCGGTTCCGCTGTCGAACCAGACCCCCTCGACGGTCACCGCGGGCGCGGCACCGGACGACCGTCGGAAGTCCTCTCCCCTGGCCCGCAAGGTCGCGCGCGAGCTGGGCATCGACCTCGACAGCGTGACCGGCACCGGCCCCGGCGGGCGGATCACCCGCCACGACGTGGAATCCGCGCAGCCCGCGAGCGTACCCCCGGTCCCCGCACCCTCGACCGCCCCGGTGGTCGCTGCCTCCGGCGACTACGAGGAGGTGCCGCTGACCACCGTCCAGCAGGTAGCGGCCAAACGCCTGACCGAGAGCAAGCAGCAGGCCCCGCACATCTACCTGACGAGCGCGATCGACGTCACGGACCTGCTGGCCTTCCGTACCGACGTCAACCAGACACTGCAGTCGGCAGGCACCGGAAAGGTGAGCATCAACGACCTGATCGTCAAGGCCGTCGCCGTCACCCTGCGCGCCGACCCGGCGGTGAACGTCTCCTTCGACGGTGACAAGTTGTTGCGGCACCGCGGTATTCACCTCGGCGTCGCCGTCGCGATCCCGGCCGGTCTCGTCGTGCCGGTCATCCGCGACGCCGACCGAAAGAGCATTTCCGCGATCGCCGCCGAGAGCCGTGAGAAGGCCGAGCGTGCCCGCGCCCGAAAACTGCGCGCGGACGAAATGACCGGCGGCACCTTCACCATCTCCAACCTCGGCATGTTCGGCATCGAGCAATTCGCCGCCGTCATCAACCCGCCCGAAGCCGCCATCCTCGCCATCGGTGCCGCCACCGACCAGTTGCACCTCATCGACGGCGAGGTCGTCACTCGCAAGATTCTCCGCGTCACCCTTTCCGCCGATCACCGCGCCATCGACGGAGCTACCGCCGCGACGTTCCTCCAGCAGCTGAAGGACCTACTGGAACACCCGCTGCGCATCGTGACCTGAGTACTCGCGGTATCCGGCCCGGAGACCCGCCGCGGCAGAGCATTTCCTTACACTTGTAAATTTACTGACGCCTGTAAATAATGCGGGTGTGGAGTTCGATCGGAACGTAGACGAGCCTGTTCAGGACCGCCGGGTGCGCCGGTCCCGAGCGGCGCTCACGCGGGCGGCGGTCGCTCTGGTGACCGAACGCGGCACGGCAGCAGTCTCGATCACCGATATCGCCGAGGCCGCGGACGTCAGCCGTCCGGTGGTGTACCAGCAGTTCGGGGATCGGGACACGCTCCTACTCGAGGCCGCACTGGACCTGGCTCGGCACGAGCTGCTGGCGGACCGGACATCGGGAGTCGGCCGCGATCAGGCGCTGGCCGCGGCACGGCACTTCGCCGAGCATCGGGTGTTCTACCGGGCGCTGTTGACCGGTTCCTGTGCATTCGCGCTGAACAAGGGGCTCAGCGGCCTGCTGGTTCCGGTCAACCGCCAGATCGTGCGCCAGTTGTACGGATCGCGGCTGGATGAGGGCGCCGTCGACGATCTCGCCACCTACCTGACCGGTGGCGCCGCGGCGTTCATCAACACCTGGCTGGTCGAGGCCGAAGATCCGCTGGATCCCGAGCAATTCGCCGACCGGCTCATGCGGATCATGTCCGTCCTCATAGCTGGGGCCGCCACATCGCACGACCTCGAGGAGCCACGGTGAACCTGATCAGCCATCTCCTGCAACGTCAGTGGAAACTGCCCCCGCCGGTGACGCGGGATGTCGCCGTGCAGCGGGATCTGCGGATACCGATGTCGGATGGGGTGGAGCTGCTGGCCGACCGATGGGCGCCGCGGACCGGGAGCGAGGGATTGCCGACCGCGCTGATCCGCACACCTTACGGCCGCCGCGGCATCTATGGCGTGGCCATGGCCAGACCACTGGCCGAACGCGGATATCAGGTTCTGCTGCAGAGCGTCCGCGGCGGATTCGGCTCCGGCGGGACGTTCGCCCCGCTACGACAGGAACGAGCCGATGGCCTGTCCACCCTCGACTGGGTCGTGCGGCAGCCATGGTTCGGTGAAGCGATCGTCCTGGTCGGCGTCAGCTATATGGGATACGTCCAGTGGGCAGTGGCCGACCAGGTGCCTCCTCAAGTCAAAGCGATGATCCCGCAGGTCACCGAGTCGGCGCTCAGTCTGGAGCAGTTGCGCGGCGACGGGTTCTCACTGGAAGCGCCGTTCCAATGGGGTGTGCTGACCGCGGTCCAGGAACGCCGGTGGGCGGCACTGCGTCAGCCGCTGCAGATGCGCAGGACACGGCGAGCGATGAACACGCTGCCACTGAGCCGTGCCGACGTCGTAGCCATCGGCACCCCCTCTGGCTATATCCAGGATGTGCTCACCCACGACGAAGACGACCCGTACTGGGCCGACGCCGACCATCGGCATCGGGTGGCCGACGTGACCGTACCGGTCAGCTCGATCGGCGGCTGGTACGACATCTTCCTGCCCGGCCAGCTTCGCGACTTCCAGGCCTTGCAGCAGGCAGGTCGGCCCGCGCGGCTGACGATCGGTCCGTGGACACACTTGCAGATGCCGAACACCGGGGTGCTGGAAGCGCTGGAGTTCGGGCTCGCCCACGCCCGAGGTGAGCAGCCGGCGCGGCGCGCGCCGGTACGGCTGTACGTGACGGGCGAGGAAGCTTGGCGGGACTTCGAGACCTGGCCGCCGAAAGGCTATGCACCGCAACGGTTTCGAATGCAACCCGGAGGGCAGCTGCACACCCGGCCGCCGACAGCCTCGCAGCCGGACCACTACCGGTACGACCCCGCCGATCCCACCCCAGCGCTCGGGGGCGTACGCGGAGCGTTCGGCGGAGGCAGCGTAGACAACCGGAAACTGGAGGCGCGCGCCGACGTCCTCACCTACACCACCGACGTTCTCGACCACGACGTCGAGGTGGTCGGCGAGGTGCGTGCCGAGATCTGGTTCCGCTCCAGCCTGCGCCACGCCGACGTGTTCGTCCGGCTCTGCGACGTCGACCCCCGCGGCCGCTCGCACAACATCTGCGATGGACTTACCAGTTTGTCGAGCGCCGACGAAATCGGTTGCGCCACAGTGCGACTGTGGCCGACCGCGCATCGGTTCAAGCGCGGCCACCGCATCCGCGTGCAGGTCTCCAGCGGCGCCTTCCCCCGCTACGCCCGCAACCCGGGCACCGGTGAACCTCGCGCTACCGCCACCACCCTGCTGGTCGCCGAACAAACCGTGTACCACGACCCCGCACGTCCATCAGCGGTGATCCTGCCCACCGCGGAAGGTACTGCGGCGCCATAGGAGAACGGTGCTACCTGCCGCCGCGGCGGGCTCGGCCTTGCAAGGCGAATTTCGCTGGATCATTCGGGTGTCCGCGCCTGCCGCGTGATCACCTACGGGCGGCGTGCGCAAAGCTCGCAATCGGCCGAGGCTGTGGTCGAAAGAAGCGGCGCCGCGACCGGTACGGGCCGCCGAGTTCAGCTCACCGCGTCGGGACGATCGGCGAGCCCGAGACGCAGGTGCTCGCTGTGGTAGACCGCTTCGTCCAGAAGTTGGGCGACGTGGTTGTCGTAGAGGCTGTACACGATGCTACGTCCCGCGCGGGTACCGGTGACCAGGCCGAGGTTGCGCAGCAGCCGGAGTTGATGCGAGACCGCCGACTGCTCCATACCCACCGCTTCGGCGAGCTCGGTGACCGGTCGGGGGCCGTGGCGCAGTTCGGTGAGAATGAGCAGCCGACTCGGGGTGGCCAGGGCCTGCAGTGTGGTCGCGACGTGCGCGGCGGCGGTGGCGTCCAGCCGGGTGACCGGCCGATCGCGGCCTTCCACACCGTGTCCCATGTCGCGCAGTATAGCCGCACCATTAATGTGAAGACATGTTCATATGTTCTGTTATTCTCGGGTGATTTGTTTCCTGTCTCCGGAGGTGCCTCATGGCCTCGTCCACCGCCACGCCCACCCGCCCCACAACCGGGCGGGCAGCACTACCGGTGCGGCGGACACGATTGTTCACGCTGCCCGAGATACGCTGGGCGGCAGCAGCATTGGTGCTGTTTCTGCTTGGACTGATGGCACAGCTATCCGGTGCTCCTTCGTGGTCGTGGTGGGGGCTCTATCTGGCCTGCTACGTCAGCGGCGGCTGGGAACCAGGGCTGGCGGGACTGCAAGCGCTGCGAGACAAGACCCTCGATGTCGATCTCCTGATGGTCGTCGCGGCAATCGGTGCGGCGGCAATCGGGCAGGTGATGGACGGTGGGCTGCTGATCGTCATCTTCGCCACCTCCGGCGCGCTCGAAGCACTGGCCACCGCTCGCACCGAGGACTCGGTGCGCGGCCTGCTGGACCTGACTCCGGACACCGCGACCCGGCTCGCCCCCGACGGCGACGAGCAGACCGTCAAGGCCACGGAGCTGAAGATCGGAGAGGTGATCCTGATCCGGCCCGGCGACCGGATCGCCGCCGACGGTGCGGTCGTGGGCGGGGCAAGCGAAGTCGACCAAGCCACCATCACCGGAGAGCCCCTTCCGGTGGACAAGACCGTGGGCGATGAGGTGTTCGCCGGCACGCTCAACGGTACCGGCGCACTGCGGGTGCGAGTCGACCGCCGCTCCGAAGACTCCGTCGCCGCCCGCATCGCCGGTCTGGTCGAGCAAGCGAGCGAGACCAAAGCCAAGACACAGTTGTTCATCGAGAAGGTCGAACAGCGCTACTCGATCGCCATGGTCGTGGCCACCCTCGCGGTGTTCCTCATCCCGCTGTCGTTCGGCGCGGCATTGCAGGATTCACTGCTGCGAGCCATGACCTTCATGATCGTCGCCTCCCCGTGCGCGGTGGTGCTTGCGACGATGCCACCGCTGCTGGCCGCGATCGCCAACGCCGGACGCCACGGCGTGCTCGTGAAATCCGCGGTGGTCATGGAACAACTCGGCACGACCACCCGCGTCGCGTTCGACAAGACCGGCACCCTCACCCGTGGCATCCCGGAACTCGCCGACATCCGGGTTCTACCGGGCACGCGTTTCACCGAAGACCAGATCCTGCGCCTGGCCGCGGCGGCCGAACACCCCAGCGAGCACCCGTTGGCCGCCGCCATCGTGCGTGCCGCCCGCCACCGCGGCCTCGGGTTGCCCACCACGGACGAATTCACCGCCCAGCCCGGTCGAGGCGTCTCCGCCCTGATCGAGGGCCACTTCATCCACGTCGGTTCCCCCGCGGAGTTGTTGCGGCCGGGCACCACGACGGCAGCAGCCGCCACCACAGCGACAGCCGCCGTCGAGGCATTGCAGACGCGCGGACGAACCGCGGTTGTCGTGCTCTGCGAACACACTCCGATCGCCGTGCTCGGCATCACCGATCAGGTCCGTCGCGAAGCCGCCGCCACCATCGCCGCCGTCACCGAATTGACCGGTGCCGCACCGGTGATGCTCACCGGAGACAACCTCGTCACCGCGACCCAGCTAGCCGGACAGGTCGGGATCACCGATGTGCGGGCGGGCTTGCTGCCCGACGACAAGGTCGCCGCCGTGCGCGACCTCGAGGCAGACGGTGAGCGGGTGTCCGTTGTCGGCGACGGCATAAACGACGCGCCCGCGCTCGCCGCCGCGCACACCGGTATCGCGATGGGCGGCGCCGGTTCCGATCTCACCTTGCAGACCGCCGACGCCGTAGTCGTCCGCGACGATCTCACGACGATCCCGACCGTGATCGCGCTCTCGCGGCGAGCCCGCCGCGTCGTGGTCGCCAACCTGATCATCGCGGCCACGTTCATCACCGTCCTCGTTATCTGGGACCTCGTCGGACACCTTCCCCTCCCCCTCGGCGTCGCCGGACACGAAGGCTCCACCGTCATCGTCGGCCTCAACGGTCTGCGTCTGCTGCGATCGGCGGCGTGGCAGCGTGTCCGGACACCTGCCCCGCGCAACTGTCCGTAACGACTGCCGGGTGTCGGCAGGTCGGCCGCCTGGCGAACCGTTACCCGGAAGGGCTCGCATGCCGATCGCCGAGTTCAGGTCTCTGGCGGTGTGGGGCGGTTCTCGCGTCCATGAATCCACTCGGTGATAGCAGCCATGGCCGAAGCCAGCGAAATCGCGCTGGCGAGGAACGCATACCACGTGAGACTGGCGGTGGCCCAGGAAACAGTGCGAAGCCCGGGTACCGGATAGGTGTCGTGGCCTGTGGCCCAGCGGAGCAGCAATCCGACCTGTGTGCCCGGATCTCGGGCCGACCCGAACGAGACCAACCGGGTCAGTTCGTCGCCTCTGCTGGAGAGGTGGACCACGGTGGCGATCGTGAAAACGGCAACGAAGACCGTGGCGATGGTCGCCAGGCGCGTGAGCGCCTCGGTGCGGATCACGCTGCAGACAGCAACGCTGCAGACAGCAATGACGATCGCGACGCTGGTGAGGACGCCCCACACCCCGCTGACCGTCGCGGCGGGCGGTGGTGATTGCGCCCAGAGCTCTACCAAGGAGGTAGTCACGTGGAGCCGACCGAAGGCGTTCGTGTGAATCGCACCGTCGGTCCCGCCTGTGTCTGTGGTCAGCCATGGCTGGAACAGCAGGACGAATGTGATGATGCAGCCGACCGCAGCGCAAAGGTAACCCAACCTTCCGCCGAGTGCGGTCTGCAGACGGTTTCCGCCGAGCATGATCTGCGGCCGTGCGTCAGCCCATCGACGTCGCCGCGCCCCACCGGCCGAGTCGACCTGCTCACGGAGAGCTTCTCTTTTCTGCCAGGGAGTAGGCCGCACAATTCGCTAGCCTATGAGTTCGGTTGTATGGATTCCGTCAAGGAATAAGGCTGTGCACGGCAAGATTTCGTCAAATTTTCCCTACAGCCAGTTGTTGCGGCGCAGATTTATATACAAGCCCGTGCAGATCACCACGATCACGACGAGAACGAGCGGATAACCCCACACCTGCCGCAATTCCGGCATGTGCTCGAAATTCATGCCGTAGATCCCCGCGACCATCGTCGGCACGGCAGCGATCGAGATATACGCCGTGATTTTGCGCATGTCGGTATTCTGCTGCACCGCGGTCTTGGCCAGCGCCGCTCCGATCAGCGCACTGAGCGACTCGTCGAAATCGTTGATCCGATCAGCCACGGCCGTGTGATGGTCGGCGACATCTCGCATATACCGCCGGACCTCCTTCGGCAACGGCAACTCGATGCCGCGGCCGAGTGTCTCGAGTGGAACCGCGAGCGGATTCACCGATCGCCGTAACTCGACGACCTCACGCTTGAGCTGGTAGATCGACTCGATGGCCACCTTGCTGCGCGGGGTGAAGATTTCCTCCTCCATCGCATCGACATCGAGCTCCACCGACTGAGTGACCTCGATATACGAATCCACCACGTAATCGGCGATCGCATGCAACACAGCGCCGGGCCCGAGACGCAGCCGGTCCGAGTCGGCCTCCAACTGCTTACGCACGGTGGCCAGCCCGGAATGTTCACCGTGTCGTACCGCGACTACGAAATCGGGCGCCGTGAAGATCAGTATTTCGCCGGTCTCGACGATTTCGCTGACACTGTGTAATTCGTGCTCCACGTACGCGACCGTGCGCATCACCAGCACCAGCGTGTCGTCGTAGCGCTCGAGTTTCGGGCGCTGATTCGCCTTGACCGCGTCCTCGACGGCCAGTGCGTGGAGCCCGAAAGTCTGCGCGATATCGGCCATCTGCTCCTCGTCGGGATCATGCAACCCGACCCACACGAAACCCGCGCCCCGCTCACGCACCTGTGCCAACGCGGCCGCATGGGTGAAACGGCCCGGCAACCGACACCCGTCGACGTACACGGCGCAATCGACAATCGCCCGGGCAGTCGGAACACGGATATGCGGCAATGACCTCCCCGACCGCCCGGAATGACGAAACGAAGGCAGCGACGGAAGAGATGGCATCGCACGATGCTACGTCGCAACCCACTCGGGGGCTCCCAGAACAGACCAGCGGGTACCGGGTCGACAGCAGCGGCGGTGACCTCACGAGTTATCCGGTCGCGGCCGATTACTACACGTCGACTCGTGAACCCATGATTACGGTCCGCTCGCCCGGCAAGCCGAAATACTCGGCAGCGTCGGCGGTGATGTGGGACGTGGCGATGAACAGGCGCTTGCGCCAGGGTGCCATCGTCCGTGCCGTACCCTTCTTCAACTCGATCTTCGACAGGAAGTACGAGGCGTCATCGATCGCTATCCGGCCTTCGGTGTGCGCGGGGTCGAGCAGGCGCAGCGCGTCGGGGATGTTCGGTGTTTCCATATACCCGAAATACGCTGTCACGTGGACGATTCCGTCTTCGGCGTAGCCGAGCGCATCGATCTCCGTACGTTCCGCATCCGGTACGCGAGGCACAGGCAGCGTGTCGATCGACATGATCACTACGTGTTCATGCAGCATGTGGTTGTGCTCGACGTTTGCCCGCATCGCCAGCGGCGCGGTCTGTTTACCGCGGTTGAGGAATACCGCGGTGCCCGGTACCCGCAGCAGCGACGGCCGATAATCCTGCAACTGATCGACAAACGCACGCAGCGGCCCCTCCGCCTGTACCCGCGCACTGGTAACGACTTCGCGACCACGCGCCCAGGTGGTCATCACGGTGAACGCCGTGAGCCCGATCAGCAGCGGCAACCACGCTCCGTGCACCAGCTTCGTCATATTCGCCGCCAGGAACAGCACGTCGACCACCAGTAGGGGGACGGCGCCGAGGACGACGAGCCACAGCGGAGTGCCCCACTTGGCACGGGCAACATAGAAGAACAACAGCGTCGTGATGGAGATCGTCGCGGTCACCGCCATACCGAACGCGTACGCCAACGCCGCCGAACTTTGGAAGGCGAACACCAGCGTGAGTACCGACACCATCAGCACCCAGTTGATCCACGGTACGTAGATCTGTCCGATCGTCGACTCCGAAGTGTGCGCAACCCGCAATCTCGGCAGGTAACCGAGCTGGGCGGCCTGCGAGGCCACCGAATAGGCGCCGGTGATCACCGCTTGGGAGGCGATCACCGTCGCAGCGGTTGCCAGAAGCACCAGCGGCAACCGCGCCCATCCAGGAGCGAGTAGGAAGAACGGGCTGCTCACGGCGGCCTGGTCACCGAGAAGCAGGGCACCCTGGCCGAGGTAACTCAGTACGCACGCAGGCAGCACCAGCCCCAGCCAGCCGCGAGTGATCGCCCGCCGACCGAAGTGGCCCATGTCGGCGTACAGCGCCTCCGCACCCGTCACCGCGAGCACCACCGCGGCCAGCGCGAAAAACGCAATGCCGAAGTGCCCGAACATGAAGCTCAGCGCATAGGTTGGCGACAGTGCCTTCAAGATTTCCGGATGCTTGGCAATACCGCTGACGCCCAAGGCGCCGATCGTCACGAACCAAGCGATCATCACCGGCCCGAACAGCCGACCGACCGCCGCCGTGCCGTGGCGCTGAACCGAGAACAGCCCGACGATGATCACCGCTGTGATCGGCACGATCACCCCGTCGAACCGCGGCTGCACGACCTTCAGGCCCTCCACCGCGGACAGCACCGAAATAGCGGGAGTGATCATGCTGTCGCCGAAGAACAGCGCGGCACCGAAGATGCCGAGACCTGCCAGGACCGCTGCGGCACGACGACCTCCTCCCCCACCGAGCCGCCGCAGCAGCGTGATCAGCGCCATGATCCCGCCCTCGCCGTCGTTGTCGGCGCGCATCACCAGGGAGACGTAAGTCAGCGTGACGATGATCATCACCGACCAGAAGATCAGCGACACCACGCCGTAGACGTTGTCCGTGCTGATCGGCACCGGGTGCGGATCAGCCGGGTTGAAAACCGTTTGAATGGTGTAAATCGGGCTGGTGCCGATGTCGCCGAACACCACGCCGAGCGCGCCGACCACGACCGCGGATCGAACCGTTTCCCGACCACCCACCACGCTGATCGGTGAACCGACTCCGGACCCTGTACCCATTGGCGTACTCCTCGTTTGCGGCTCCGCACTCTATCGTGCCGTGAGCCGCCGCCGAGTCGCGGCTTCGCCGAGTCCGAGCTGGGGGGCGCACCGCGTCGACGCTGACAGTCAGCGCCAAAACGAAGAAGCGGAATGGTGACGAGGAGCCCCAACCACGGAGACATTCGAGGTTGCGCAAGATTTCCGACGATGGGCCGTGCTGCGGATCCGCCGCTACGACCCAATAGCGACATCGAATCGCAGAGCGCTTATCGGGTGGCCGCTTTATCCGCGGGTTGTGGCGTAGTGGCAGTGAGGTGATAGCGGCGGCCGTCGATCTTGTCGGGCCGATAGCGGATGACGGGGTCGGTCACGACGGCCCGGTCCTGCGGGCTCGCGAGGATTGCGATGGGGCTGGATACGAGCATCGCATTTCTCCTGTTCGGTTACTCCCCGAGGTGGACGATCGCGCCGAACTGGTGTTCATAGTTGCTCATGCTGTCGTTCAAGATCTGCATCAGGCGGAAGATCATCGCCGGGGGGAACTTCACCCTGGACACCACCTGAGCCGGTTGGCGCACCGTCGGCCGACCGTCGTCGTCGACGCCCTGATCGGTCGGCAAGTACACGAGGAAGTCGAGGGTGAAGTCGGTGCGGTTGTACCAGCAGGTGAATCCGTTGGCGTAGGCACCGATACTCATTGCCTCCGGCACGATCACCTCGACGTTGGTCGGGGTTGGAGTCGGTTCGCTCACCGCGACCGCCTTTCATGGTCGACGAAAGGAGCACACTCGGCTGGGCCACGGCCCCTTTCGTCGACACATCATTCAGTGACGGCAGATTGGTTAGCGTGACTGCATCTGGCGTGCCTGCTGACGAAGGTGATGCAGCTGCATTTCCCACTGCATGGAACGCTCCTGGGAACGGCTGGCCTGATCCTCGGCCTGCTGGGCCAACTGACTGGCCTGGTCGGCCTGATCCTGCGCCGACTGAGCCCGCTGGTTGGACTGGTTGGCCTCGCCCTGTGCCTGCTGGGCCTGGTTCTGCGCCCGGTCGGCCTCGCCCTGAGCCTGCTGGGCCTGGTTCTGCGCCTGGATGGCTTGTTGGCGGGCCTGCTGGGCCTGCTGGTTGGCCTGGTTGGCCTCATGCTGCGCGATCTGCGCCTGGTGCTGAACCTGACGGGTCTGGCTCTGCGCCTGCCGGGCAAGGTTCTGCGCCTGCTGGGCGTACTGACGAGCGCTCTGCGCTTCCTGCCGCGCCTCGTCGACACCGAGCCGCAGCATATCGATGTCCCGGGGGATGTCCTGGACGTCGCCGCGCTTCGCATCGCTCATCGTGTCTTGTGCCATTGAGCTTCCCTCCAAAATTGGTTGAGTGGACAGCGTCGTGTGACCGAACCCATTCTTACCGACCCGCCAGCAGATGTCAGCAACTTTTACGCAACATTTGCCAACGGCCGCGAAACATACCAAATCCCCGGTCCCACTGGTGCTTACCGCGTCCACAGCCCGCATGGGCAACCACCGCAACTCCATCGGAGTAGGAAGCAATTTTGCAGCTATCTGGGTCGGCTTTCGCCTCTGGATGCCCAGAGTTATGGAGTCCAAGCCCTAGCCGACCGCAAAGCGGCCGAACCCGATGCGCATAGGGCACCAGGCGCGGCTGGACGGCCTCGCCGGCGCCGCTTCCGACTACCCGGTGTCACGGGGATCATCCCCTGACCAGCGCTCGCTGCGAGTTCTGTGTCAGTAGACGTACACCACCGCGTTCTCACCGCCACTGCATGTGACCATCTGGCCTTTGGCCTGGCAATTCATCGTGTAACGCTGGCCGGTGACCGGACTGGTCGCCACCACCGCGCGCGACGCGTCGCGTGCGGCGTTCTGCGCCGGGCCGAGTTCGGCGTAGGCCCTTCGCACTTCTTCGGCGAACGCGCAGCTGGTCACTGCCGTGCCCGTGGCCGACTGGGTGAACGCACCGGGGACCGGCTGGCCCTGGCCGCAGGGACTGGCCCCCGCGGGCAGCGTGACCGGCGTCGGTTTGGCCGTGGTGGACGTGGATGGAGCGGCGGACGGGCTGACCGGCGATCGGCCGCCCGTGCTCGCCGTCGGCGCCACGGGCGCCTCGGATGCGCGGTCGGCGGCGGTCGTCGCGGAGCCTCCGGAGCCGAACATCTGCCAACCGATCGCGCCGCCGACGGCGAGCACGACGATGGCGAGCACGGCGACCATGACGGGCAGCGCGATGGAGCGGCCCCTGCGCGACGGGTAGTAGGGGTCCTCGTCCTCCTCCTCGTAGTCGTCGTAGCCGTGCCCCGGATCGTCGCGATGAGGCGGCGGGTAGTCGGTACGCACCGGATAGTCGTCCTGCGGCGGATAGTCGGTGCGGGTGGCACGACCGTCCCGCACCGGATGCGTCGCCGGGGTCAGGTACTCGGTCGGTGGCGAATAGTCGTGCGCGGTGGGACCCTGTGGGTCGGGCGAGCCCGGTGCGAGTGCCTGATCCGCATGCTGTGTGGTCTCCGGATAGTTCGCTGCCCCTGGATGCCGTGGTGTCTCGGAGAACCCTGGGTAGGTTGATGTCTGCGAATACGCCCGCGACGGGGACTCGGAATACGCCCGCGAAGCAGTCTCGGAATACGCCTCCGGCGAGGACTCGGAATACGCCCACGAGCCCGACTCCGAATACGCCTGTGGCGCTACCTCCGGATATCCCTGCGTCGGCTGTTCCGAATACGCCTGAAGCGGCGTGTGTCCCGCCGACTCCGCATACGCCTGGGTCTCCGGGTACAGATGCGCGTCCGGGAAGGGCCGCATCGGAGGCAGTCCTACCGCGGGCGTGTACGCCGCAGGCGCCCTGAACGGTGTCGATGGTGGCTCGTCCGGCGACGGGAGCGGCGTGAACTGGGTTTCCGTTGGACGCACCACCGTCGGCCCGCTCGGACGGATCACCGCCGAAAGCGACAGTTCCCCCGTCGACTCCGGCGGTACGGCACCACGCACGGTCGGATTCCCTGGACGCCGCGCCGAGGCGGGCGCGCGCACCACCAGCGTCGGTGCGGCCGGTGCGACCGCTCCGAGGGCGGCACGGGCGGCCCTGGCCAGCGCGGTCGCGGTCGGAAAGCGGTCGGCCGGGTCTTTGGCCATGCCGCGATCGATCACCGCATCCAATGCGGCCGGAATGCCGTTGGCCTGCGCGCTCGGTCGCGGCGGGGGATCGGACAGATGCGACTTGATCAGCACATTCATGCTGGCCGCCGGGAACGGCGTTGCTCCGGTCAGGCATTCGTGCAGTACACAGGCCAGCGAGTAGATGTCCGCGCGCCCGGTCACCGGCCCGACGTCGAAGCGTTCCGGGGCCATATAGATGTAGGAGCCGATGGCCATACCGACCAGGGTTACCGCGCTGTCGCCCTCGGTATGCGCGATGCCGAAATCGGCGAGGTAGGCGAAATCCGAGTCTGTGACCAGGATGTTCGCCGGCTTGACGTCGCGGTGCACCAGGTTGCCCGCGTGCGCGGCGTCCAGCGCGGAGGCGATCTGTTCGATGATGCCGACGGCGCGAGCGGGACTGAGCGGCCCCTGGCCGCGCAGGATGGTGCGGAGGTCGACGCCATGGACCAGCCGCATGTCGATGAACAACACACCGTCGACCACGCCCCAGTCGTGGATCGGGATGACGTGCGGCTCGGCCAGCCGCGCGGCAGCCTGCGACTCACGCCGGAAACGCACCTGGTACATCGGGTCCTTGGCGAGCTCTTCCGACAGCAGTTTGACCGCGACCACCCGGTCTTTCACCGTGTCATAGGCCTCGTAGACCTCGCTCATACCGCCTTTGCCCAGCAACGACCGCAGTTCGTACGACCCGAACCGCGTCCCGGTTCTCGGCCCAGCTTCCTGCACTCGTCATCCTCCACATCCCAGGCGGGGATAGCACACCAGAATCACGCGATTCGCGACCGGAGCCTGCCCGTCACAGAGTGGATTCTCCGGGTGTCACCACCCCGTGGTCAAACGCGAACACGATCGCCGCGGCTCGATCCCGCCCCATGCCCGCGCCGCGCTGCGGACGCAGCCCGGCCGGCCGCGTGTTCTCCACCGTCAACGTCACCTCGGTCGCGTCTACCGCGAGCTGCACCGTCGCGGACGCGCCGTGCCCGTGTTTGACGACGTTCGCCAGCGACTCCTGCCCGATCCGGTACAGCGCGAGTCCGACCGCGGGCGACACGACGCCGAGGTCGCCGTCGCACTTGTAGCGCACATCCAGCCCCGCCCGCACGAAATCCCCGACCAGATCCTCGATGTCCTCCACGCCCGGCTCCGGGACTATTTTCCCCGGCCGCGCGTCCAGCAGCCCGACGGTGCGCCGCGACGACGAGCACCGCGAGATCGACGCTGATGATGATCGACGGGGGGTAGTCGAACGGCAACTGCTCGACGTTGCGCCGGAACGCGGCCACGGGATCGCGTCCGAATTCGGTACACCGCTGCCTGGTGTGCAGCAGCTGGTGTGCAGCAGTGCGGCCCGTACGCGCCCGGCCGCATACCGATACCCGGATCGGAGACGCCGGTCACACCCATTCTGTAAGGCTAGCCGCCTCGTCCGGCCCGGTGCATCGTTCCGCGAGCGGGCAACTCCTCCTACCGTGATCGGAGAAGTATTCGGGTCCCCGGCACGACGACGTCCGACCATCGCGTCCGTCGCGTGAGCTGTTGAGCTGTAGTCCACGGAAGGAAGGCGATGGCCATGACCTGGGAAGATCAGCACGCTCGCACCGACATCATGCACACTGTGCTCCGCCGAGCGGCGGTCGATCCAGCCGGTCCCGACCTGTTCGCCGGGATACCGGAGCTGGAGCGACTGTTCGGTGGCGAAGAGGGTTTGCTGCGCGCGGTGCTCGACGCACAGTATCGCCGCCGCCACTACCCCTCGAAGGCCATGGCGCGGTAGCGCGCGGCCGGCTGAGCGCCATGGCCTACAGCGGCAAGCCGGTGAACCACGCCTTGAATTTCGGAGTGGTCAAACCGAATCCGGAGCTGGGCATGCTGTCGGTGAGCGTCACCTTGGCATACAGCAGGTAGCTCGATCGGGCCGGGTCGTCGTGGAAATCGATGACGAGGTAGCCGTCTGGGAGCCCGCCGGACGTCCGCTGCCACCGGTAGGTCGAGTACGACTTCCCGTTGTTCTGTTCCGTTCCTGAGGTATTCGACGGCAGATCATGCACCGCTGCCTGCGCGTCCTGCGGCGACTGGAACGCGATGACGACGTAGTCGGGCTCGTTGATCGGCGTGCCCCAGCAGTTCCACGCCGTCGCCCATTTCGGGAAGTCGGGCACGTCGGAGGCGCTGGACACCTTGCCGCCGTTGTCGGCGGTGTCGAGGAAGCACATCTTGCCGCGGTACCCCGGGCCGGAGCCGATGTTGTGTCGGACGTCGACGCCCTGCGGCAGCAACTTCGGGAACGCCGTGGCGAGCGTGCCGGGATCGGCAGATCCCTGCGGTGCCTCGGTGGTGATGTCGAGGGCGGACGACGGATTCGACGACGACCCGAACTCGGCGATGGCGATCCCGCCTGCGACGAGCAGGACCACCACGATCAGCACGATGACCACGATCAGGCCGGTGTTCGAGCGCCGTTCGGGTCGGTAGCCGAGCGGCTGGTGCGGCGGATAGGCCGTCGGCGGCGGGGCGCTCAACGGAAGAGGCTGTGCCGCAGGGTAATTCGGGGTCGGCGCGGCATATCCCTCGGATGCCGGAAACTGTTGCCCGCCCGTTGGATTCGGTGTGTACTGCGGCGGCGCGGTGTAGGCGGGGCCGGACGCCGCGGCGACGTAGGTCGGCGGGCTCGACACCGGCCCGGGATACGCCGGATTCGCCTGCGACGGCTGCGCGATCACGGTCGGTGCGGGCTGCGATGGGTACGGCGACACGGGCAGCGCGGGTGCGGTCAGCGCCTGCCGTGCGGCCGTGGCGAATTCGACGCATGACGCGTACCGCTCGTCGGGACGCTTCGCCATCGCCTTCGAGATCACCGCGTCGAGTGCGGGGGAAAGACCGGCGCGTCTTGCCGCGACCGAGGGCGGCGGCAGCTGGAGATGGCCGCGGATGATCTCGGCCGGTGCGGGAGAATCGAACGGAGCGACGCCGGTCAGCAACCAGTACAGCGCGCACGCCAGCGAATACTGGTCGGAACGGTGATCCAGGTGCGCGCCGGTCATCTGTTCCGGCGAGGCATAGGCGAGCGTCGCGGTGAACATGCCGGTCTGGGTCAGATGCGTGGAATCCTCACGCAGCCGGGCGATCCCGAAATCGGTGAGGAAGATGCGTTCACCCTGCCCGCCCATCGCGCGGGCCAGCATGATGTTCGCGGGCTTCACGTCCCGGTGCAGCACGCCCATCCCGTGCGCGTAATCCAGTGCCGCCGCGACACCGTCGATGATCTGCACAGCCCGCTCCGGCGGCAGGCTCTGCGGGTTCACCGTCGCGGCGTCGACGCCGTCGACGTACTGCATGGAGATCCACAGCTGCTCGTCCTCGGTGCCGCGGTCGTAGACCGCGACGATATTCGGATGATCCAACTGCGCGGCCAGATCCGCCTCTCGCTCGAACCGCGCCCTGACCTCGGTGTCGGCGAACAGCTCCCGGTTGAGCAGCTTGAGTGCCGTCTGCCGGGGCAGCCTGGGGTGGCGGGCCAGGTACACCGATCCCATGCCACCCTGTCCGAGCAGCTTCTCGATGGTGAACCCAGCGAACACCGCACCGCTGTTGAGCAACACGCCCCCTTCAGGTGACCGCGGCGGCCGGACGCGGGCGTCCGGCCTCTCCATACAAATCCTGGAGCCTACCGGGTGATGCCGTGGCCACGGGGTTTCGAATTCTCCGGGAAGATCCGCAAAACTATGTACGAGACATCCTCGTCGCGACACCGTCCCCGTTGTGCGGCAATGATGTCTCCTGTCCGGTCACCGACCGGACGGGCACGTGAGCTATTGCACCGCCGACGAACAGCGAACACGCGTCACTGGTGGTGGGGAGGACTCGGTGGTGAGGTCGACGGGAACCGGATTCGCATGTCGCTCGGTGCTGGGCACGGCCGTCGTGGTGGTCTTGATCACTCTTGCCTCATGCTCCTTGATTCCCGGAGACAAGTCCGCCGCCCAGGCGCCCACCGTGGTCGTCAACACCGCGGGAGCGTGGCGGCCGGGCCTGTCGGTGTCCATGCCCGACTCGCTGGCCGCCGACTTCACCCAGCTGCAACCGCAACTTGCCGGACAGGTCGGCATGGCGATCATGCCCGTCGGCGGCGGCCGGATGACCGTCTTCGGCGATTGGGTCAGCGGCATCGCATGGTCGACCATCAAGGTCCCACTCGCGATCGCAGCACTGCGGCGCGATCCGCAGGGAGGCACCCTCGAAGAGGCCCAGGCTGCCATCACGGTGTCGGACAACTATGCCGCCGAGATGCTGTGGGAGTCCCTCGGAGACGGTCTGGAGGCCGCCAAGGCGGTGCAGGACGTATTGGACGAGGCGGGCGACGCCACCACCGGCGTGGCGGGACCGCGGACCACGCTGGACTACCAGTCCTTCGGCGGCACCGAGTGGTCGCTGGCGAACCAGGTCCGGTTCGCGTCACGGCTACCATGCCTGCCCGAGACGTCCAAGGTGACCGAGCTGATGTCGTCGATCACGCCCGAGCAGGCGTGGGGGCTCGGCGTGCTGGAGGGCACGGCATACAAGGGTGGCTGGGGGCCGGACGATCAGACCGGCATCTACACCGTCCGCCAGTTCGGACTGGTGCCGGTCCGCTCCGGGATGATCGCCGTCGCCCTCGCCGCGCAGGCCGATTCGGGAAGTTTCGACGACGCCACCGCGATCCTGAGCCGGCTGGCGCAGCTGATCGGCCGTCATGTCACCAACCTGCACGGTGGGACCTGCACGCCCCAGTGACTCCAGCTCAGCCCGGAGTGACCAGGCCGGATTCGTAGCCCAGCACCACCGCCTGCGCGCGGTCCCGTAGGTTCAGCTTCGAGAACACCTTGGACACATGGGTTTTCACGGTCTGCTCGGCCACGAAGAGAGTTTCGGCGATCTCGGTGTTCGACATACCCTTGGCGATCAGCTCGAGCACCTCCCGCTCACGTGGGGTCAGCGAGGTGAGCGCGGGTGCCGGCTTCGCGCGGGCAGCGCTACGACGGCGAGTGACGTCGGCGATGAGCCTGCGGGTGACGGTCGGCGCGAGCAAGGCCTGACCGTCGGCGACGACGCGCACCGCGCGCACCAGTTCCTCGGCGGGCGCGTCCTTCAGCAGGAACCCGCTGGCGCCGAGGCTGAGTGCCTCATAGACATAGTCGTCGATGTCGAAGGTGGTGAGCATCAGCACCCGCACCGGAGGATCGAAACCGGCGGACAGGATGGCGCGGGCCGCGTCGAGCCCATTCATCTCCGGCATCCGCACATCCATCAGCACCACGTCCGGGCGCAGCCGCTTGGCCTCGGTCACCGCGACCTTCCCATCCGCCGCGTCGCCCACCACGCTGATGTCCGGCTGAGCCGCGAGCAGCGCTCCGAACCCCTGTCGAACCATCGCCTGGTCGTCGGCGATCAATACGGTAATTGCCACTGTGTAATTTTGGCCGCGTCTTCGGCGCGGCGTGTTCGCGACCCCCTTTTGTCTCGCTGCGCTCGGAACCGGGAGTGGGACCGACGCGGTCGCGTCGCGAGCGAAGCCGCCTTGGCCCGTGCGCTCAGAAACCGCAGTGGGACCAACGCGGTCGCGTCGCGAGCGAAGCCGCCTTGGCCCGTGCGCTCAGAAACCGCAGTGGGACCAACGCGGTCGCGTCGCGAGCGAAGCCGCCTTGGACCCTTCGCTCAGAAACGGCAGTGGGACCGATCGTTGCGGTGGGGAGACAAAAGCGGTGCTGATTCCCGCGGTTCCTCGCACAGCGGCCGAAGGCTCTCCGGATGCCGTCGGGGCCTTGACCCTCACCGGTTCGTCGCGGCGTCGAATACCGCGGTGATCTGGCCGGTGTTACCCGGTGCGGCGAGCGGGAGGCTAACGCGCACTTCGAAGCCGCCGTCGGCACGGGGGCCGGCCGAGACGTCCCCTCCGACGGCCAAGGCCCGTGCCTGCATGCCCGCTATGCCGTGGCCGCCGTTGCCGATCGTGCGGGCGACCGTGACTCCTGGGCCGTTGGTGACGGTGAGCAGCAGTTCCGCACCGCGCGCGATATGCACCTGGACCGGGGCGTCGGGGGCGTGGCGGGAGGCGTTGGACAACGACTCCTGGGCGATCCGGTAGAGGGCGAGGCCGATGAGTTCGGAGACAGTGTCCAGCGGGCCGTCGACCGTCCATGCGATCCGAACTCCAGCGCGCTGGGCGCCCTCGAACAGTCCGATCACGTCGGCGGCCTTCGGTTGCGGCGCGTGTTCGGGCAGTTGCCCGTCGCTACGCAGGACGCCGAGCATGCCGCGGATCTCGTTGAGCGCCTCGCGCGCCGTGGCGCCGATCGACTCGAACTCGGCGCGCGCGGCCGGCGTCACGCCCTCCACCCGGTAGGGCGCGGTCTGCGCCTGCACCACCACGAGCGACATGTGATGGGCCACCACGTCATGTAGGTCTCGGGCGATGCGGGCCTTCTCCTCGAGGATCGCGCGGCGGGCGCGCTCGACTTCGTTCTCCTCCTCCTGGCGAACCAGCTGCCGCCGCGACAACACCAGCCATCGGATGAGTAGTCCGAACAGCACCAGCGCGGCCAAGGCGACCGGCCAGCCCCAGGCGGCGTTCGCGAACGCGTCGCCTTCACCGGGCATGGTGGTCGAGAACAGCAATGCCGTCGCAGCCCAGGCGACCGCGACGATCTGCCCCTGCGCACGCAGCGCCACCGCGAACAGCAGCAGGAGCAAGCTGAGCACGTGCACGACCTCGAATGGCAGCTCGTTGTTCGGCTGATGCGGGATCGCCAGCGCGATCACCAGCGCCGAGCCCGCCGAGATGGCCCAGCCCAGCGCCGGATTGATCCGGACGAGCAGCACCGGGAAAGCGGCCAGTGCCGCGATGAACGGCTGCGCCGCGGTGGGCACCGCGTGGGTCAGGTGCAACGTCGGCCAGGCCACCGCGTAGCAGATCAGAGCGACCAGGACTGTGCACAGGTCGAACCATGTCCGCGCGTCCAGCCGCCCCAGCCAGGCACGACTCTTCTGCTTCATGCCTACGACACTAGAAACTCCAGGTCAGCGCGCCCTCATACCCCCGGGTGATTTCGGCCCCATACCCCGGTGCGAGACGGCGCGGCGGCTCCCCCGGCAGCATGGCGCGCGAAACATGCCCGGGCGTGAGGCGACCGCGCGAACCGGTTGCCTAACGTCGACGCCATGAGCACACCGACCAGCGCAGGACCCACGACCCGGTCCGCATCGGCCGCAGGCGCCCGAACCCCTTCCGCCACAACCTCTTCCGCCGCATACACGCGTCGCTACGCGGCATTGACCGCGACGGCCCTGACCACCATGGCGGCCACCGTGTTCCTCGCGCCCGCGCCGCATGCCGCCGCCGCGTCCGCGCCGGTCGAAAGCGCGCAGGCCGTCACCGCTGTCACCGATCTGACCGCGGGCGGCCCCGGCTCGCTCACCACCATTCCGCCGGACTTCGCCGCCTCGTTCGGTTACCGACCGAGCACGATGGACGGACTTGTGGTCAATCCACGAGGTGACTGTTCCTCGCCGGTAACCTTGCCTCCCGAGTTCGACACCGCGTGCAAAGCCCACGACCTCGGCTACGACCTGCTGCGCTACGCCGATCGGCGCGGCCAGCCGCTCGGACCGTGGGCACGTCAGGCACTCGACGCGACGTTGGACCGGCACATGCACGAGGCCTGTGCCACCCGCATCGAACCGTTCTCGCGCGCACGCTGCGATGCCATGGCGACGATCGCGAACACCGCCGTCGACCTGAACTCGCGCCGGCAGGACTACGGCGCACCGGTGGTCGAATCCCTGCTCGGTGCGGAGAATTCCGAACCGGCGGTGAGCCGAACGTTGCTCGGGGTGCTCGCCGCCGGCGTCGTGGGGCTCGGCGCCGTGCTCGTCGTGCGGAATCGGCGGCGGGATGCCACGGGTACGTTGTCGAATAGCGCGGGAGTGCTGGGGGTTCAGCCATGACCGGCACGCCGACGTCCGGAGCCGCCGATCCGTGGGAAGCGTCGTGACCGCGAAGGGTGTGGGAAGCGTCGTGACCGCGAAGGGCATGGCGCGCACAACCATTCGTCGTCGAGCTACGATCGCACTGCGATATGCCGTGCGGCCGGTCGGGCCGCCACGCATCGGCACGACCCTCGGACTCGGGATCGGGACGTTGGCGTCGTTGACCCCTGGGCTGCTTCCCCGGACGCCGAGCGCTCAGGCCGTAGTGACCGGACTGGTCGCCACCGCGACCTTCGGCATCGCGGGAGTTGTCGGATTCCTGTCGCGCCGCCTGGGTTGCGATATCAATCAGCGTCACTCGTGGGCCCGGCTTCCTCTGACGATCGCCACGTCGGTATTGGTGGTCGGCGCAGCGGCGAACGCAGGGCACTGGCAGAACCGTCTGCGCGCGGCGATGGGGACACCGCAGATCGAAGCGGGCTATTGGGTGCGTTGGGCACTCGGTGTGGCGTTGATCATCGGACTGTTGACCGGTATTATTCGCTCGATCGCCTGGGCGCTCGGCAAACTGGGCTGGGCGCGGGGGGTGTCATCGGCCCTCGTGGCCGCGGTGCTGCTGTCGCTCGTCGGCATTCCCGCGGTGGTCGGCTGGCGCGAGGCCGCGTACGCGAGCGCGAACGCCGAACTGGATCCCACTCTGGTACAGCCGGTTTCCCATGCCGGCTCGGGGAGTGCCGGGTCGGCGGTGAGCTGGTCGTCGCTGGGCGCCGAGGGGCGCAAGTTCGTCAGCGGTGTGCCCGTGCGTGCGGTGCGCGTGTACGTCGGGGTGGCGTCAGCGCCGGACCTGGACAGCCGGGTCGCCCTGGCGATCCGGGAATTGGAGCGCTCTGGTGGATTCGATCGCTCGAATCTGGTCGTCGCGGTGCCGACCGGATCAGGGTGGATCGACGCGAACGCCGTCGCTGGTTTCGATCAGCGCTTCGACGGTGACGTCGCGGTGGTCGGGCTGCAGTATTCCTACCTGCCGAGCTGGGCGACGTTCGTGTTCGGCCGCGACGACGCGGTGACCGCCGCGCGCACCCTGTTCACCGCCGTGGAGAAACACCTGCGCGGGCTGACGAACAAGCCGAAGCTGTACCTGTACGGCCAGAGTCTCGGCGCACTGGGCGGCAATGCGGTCTTCGCCGACGACGCCGAGCAGGACAGCCGAACGTGTGCTGTCCTGTGGGCCGGACCTCCGGCGAACAGT
This sequence comes from Nocardia sp. NPDC023852, assembly GCF_040639505.1. Taxonomy (NCBI): domain Bacteria; kingdom Bacillati; phylum Actinomycetota; class Actinomycetes; order Mycobacteriales; family Nocardiaceae; genus Nocardia; species Nocardia sp. NPDC023852. The sequence goes on along the minus strand of NZ_JBFAAB010000004.1, from coordinate 207,186 downwards.
GGGCACCGCGGCAGCGCTACCGTACTGGCCAACAGTTCCGACCCGGTGGTCCACTGGTCACCCGCCCAGCTGTGGCGCGCGCCCGACCTGAGTGGCACTCGGGTGGATGCTCCTGTCCCCCAATGGCTTCCGGTGGTCGCCTTCGTGCAGACCACCGCGGATCTGCTCGCCGCACTGAACGCTCCTCCTGGCCACGGCCACCGCTACGGCACCGATCAGGGCACCGCCATGGGGACGTGCTGACCCGCTCGTCTCACGTCCGCTGGGCGGCTTTCCATAGAACATGTTCTAATTTCCACATGGCTTTTGTCATCGACCTTGCCGTCGACATCAATGCCCCCACAGAGCTCGTATGGCAGGTGATCACCGACTTCCCGCGCTACGGGGAGTGGAATCCCTTCGTCTCGGAGTGCCACAGTTCGCTGGTGCCGGGTGAGCCGATCGACATGCTCGTCCACCTCTCGGACTCCCCGCGCAAGCAGCGCGAATGGATCCGTTCACACACTCCCGGCCACGAGCTCAGCTACTCGATGAAGCCGGTCCCGCCAGGCGCTCTGCACAGCCTGCGCTCACACACCGTCACGCCGCTCGCCGACAACCGCACCCGTTACGAGTCGCACTTCGAGCTCGCGGGCTGGCTGCACCCTGTGGTCGTCGCGCTTCTCGGCAAGAAATTGCGTCACGGCTTCGCGGGCATGACCGACGGAATCCAGAAACAAGCCGAGTCGCTACGGGGCTCCTGATCAGCACGCACGCGAATATGCCAGCGCGGCATCGAGAACCGCGTCGGCGTATGCCTCGGTGAGTCCACCGAGACCGAGTGACCATCGCATCTGAATCGGGCCGAGCAGCAGGTCGATGGCGAGTTCGATGTCCAGATCGGCGCGGAGTTCGCCCGAGCCGACGCCGGCGGAGAGGCGGTCCGCGATAGCCGCGCGCTGCGGAAGCAGTAAGCGTTCGCGATAGGCAGCCGCCAACGCGGGATCCTGCTGGATCTCGATGTACATGGCACGAAGGAAAGATTCGAAGCCAGGGTCGATCAGGGCGGCGGCCGATCCGCGCAGCAGCTCACGCAGGTCGGCGGCGATGTCACCGGTGTTCGGCAGCGCGAGACCCCTCGGGCCGGAATCGGATTCGAGCATCGCGTCGAACACGACCGCACCCTTGGACGGCCACCAGCGGTAGATCGTCTGCTTGCCGACACCAGCGCGACCGGCGATCGCCTCGATGCTCAGTTTCGGGTAGGAGAGCTCGCGGATCAGCTCGGTGGCGGCGGCGAGGATCGCCGCCCGGGCCCGTTCGCTACGCCGCGCCGCGGCAGGAGTGTCGGCCATGCCGCGACTGTAGCAGGTAACAAGACGAAACGTCTCGTCTTGACAAGACCGCATCGGTTCGCCATTCTCGTCAACGAGACGAAGCGTCTCGTTGACGAAAGGACCTTTTGTGACCAGAACCTGGTTCATCACCGGCGCCAACCGCGGACTCGGCCGCGCGTTCACCTCGGCCGCGCTCGCCGAGGGCGACCGCGTCGTCGCGACCGCCAGGGACCCGAAAGCCATGACGGAGCTCGCCCACGACCGATTGACCGTGCTGCCGTTGGATATCCGCGAACGCGAGAGCGTGATCGCCACCGTCGACAAGGCTTTCGCGCTGATGGACACGATCGACGTGATCGTGAACAACGCGGGCTACGGATTGGTCGGTGCCGTCGAGGAACTCACCGAAGCCCAGATCCGGGACCAGATGGACACCAATTTTTATGGTGCCCTCTGGGTTTCCCAGGCAGCGGTACCACACCTTCGCGCACAGGGTTCCGGGCACATCGTGCAGATCTCGACGGTCGGCGCCGTCGGCAGCCTCCCCCTGTTCAGCATGTACAACGCGAGTAAATGGGCACTGGAAGGTTTCAGCGCCTCCCTCGCCGACGAACTACGGCCGTTCGGCATCTCCGTCACCCTCGCCCAGATGGGTGGCTTCGACACCGACTGGGCCAAGTCGAGTATGCGGTTCGCCACCGGCAACCCGGCCTATGAGGAGTTGCGCACCGCGATCCTCGGCATGCCGAACTACCCGACGGCGGGTTCGGCCAACCCGACGCCCTCCCCCACCGACGCGAACCCGACCGAAGCCACATCGCCCGACACCGAGCCGGAATGGACCGAAGCGCCCCCGGAAATCGGAGCCGCAGGCCTGATCGCATTGGTGAACATGTCGAACCCACCACTGCGCAAGATCATCGGCCCAGGCGCACATGACATGGTGGCGATCGCCCTCGACCAGCGCCGCCAGGACTACACAACCGATCCCGAATTCACCTGGCCCGCATAGGAACCGACATGCAACCACCCAGAACCCGTGTCCTGGCCGAGTATCCGACCCACACTCGCTGACCGCAGCCTCCACTTGGTGCGAAGAACCATGGCGGTCGGGCATTGACGTCCGCGGACACACGGCTCGTTTCCGTAGGCCGGCTGAAGATCCTTACCGCCCGGTTCAGTCGCACCCGCAAGAGCCCTGCTGCGCTGCTATCGGCCGAACGGGCGGGATCCGGGCGGCACTTCGCACACGCGAGGGTTGGGGCGTGAAGCGAGTGTGCGAAGTGCCGGTGGGTCAGGCGATGGGTCCGCGGGCGGCCTCGTAAGCGGCACCCACTCGGTAGAGGCGGTCGTCGGCAAGGCCGGGGGCCATGATCTGCAGACCGACCGGCATGCCGTCGTCCTCGCTCAGGCCGGACGGGACCGACATGGCCGGGTGACCGGCCAAGTTGGTGGGGAGGGTGCACAGGTCGGAGAGGTACATGGCGAGCGGGTCGTCGACCTTTTCGCCCAGCTTCCACGGGGTGAACGGGCTTGTCGGCGAGACGAGCACGTCGACCTGTTCGTAGGCGTTGTCGAAGTCGCGTGCGATGAGCGTGCGCACCTTGAGCGCCTGGCCGTAGTAGGCGTCGTAGTAGCCCGCCGAGAGCGCGTAGGTGCCGATCATGATGCGCCGCTTGACTTCCGGGCCGAATCCTGCCGCGCGCGTGGCCGCCATGACCTGCTCGGCGCTGTGCTGCCCATCATCGGCGACGCGCAGGCCATAGCGCATCGCGTCGAACCGCGCGAGGTTCGACGACACCTCCGACGGCATCACGAGGTAGTAGGACGACAGCGCGTATTCGAAGTGCGGACATGACACTTCGATCACCTCGGCGCCGAGTTCCTTCAGCACCGCGACGGCGGCGTCGAAGGAGGCGAGCACGCCCGGCTGGTAGCTGTCGGAGTGCAACTCCTTCACCACACCGATTCGCACGCCGCGCAGATCACCTTGCGCACCCGCGCGCGCGGCGGCCACCACCGGCGGCACCGGCACATCGCGCGAGGTGGAGTCGCGCGGGTCGTATCCGGCGATCACCTCGTGCAGCAACGCGGTGTCCAGCACGGTGCGCCCACACGGACCGCCCTGGTCCAGCGACGACGCACAGGCGACCAAGCCGAAGCGGGACACCGTCCCGTAGGTCGGCTTGGTCCCGACGGTCGCGGTGACGGCGGCGGGCTGGCGAATCGAACCGCCGGTATCGGTGCCGATGGCCAGCGGCGCCTGATGGGAGGCCAGCGCAGCCGCGGAACCGCCGCCTGAGCCGCCCGGGATCCTGGTGGTGTCCCAGGGGTTGCGGGTCGGGCCGTAGGCCGAGTTCTCGGTGGAGGAGCCCATGGCGAACTCGTCCATGTTGGTCTTGCCGAGGATGGGGATGCCCGCGTCGCGCAACCGCGTGGTGACCGTCGCGTCGTACGGCGACACCCAACCCTCGAGAATCTTCGACGCACAGGTGGTCGGCATGTCCGTGGTGGTGAATACGTCCTTGAGCGCCAAAGGAACTCCGGCCAGCGGCGAGGCGGGCCTCGCGCCGGAAGCGAACGCGGAGTCCACCGCGGCCGCGGTCGCCAGCGCTTGCTCCCCCGCGACGTGCAGGAAGGCGTGGTACTCACCGTCGACCTCGGCGATCCGATCCAGGTGCGCCTGGGTGACCTCCACCGAGGACAGCTCGCCACCGTGGATTTTGTCGGCCAGCTCGGCCGCCGACAGCGTGGTCAGGTCCGACCTGCCCGTGGCCCGACCACTGCCCCCGGTCGAATCGCTATGCGACGCTGCGCTCATTCGCCCTCTCCCAGGATCTGCGGAACCATGAACCGCTGCTCGTCGACCGCGGGCGCGCCGGACAGCGCCTGGTCCGGGGTCAGGCAGGGCACGACCTCGTCGGGCCGGGTCACGTTGGTCGCGGGGTCCGGCGACGCGGTGGCCGGGACATCGGCGGCGGCGACCTCGGAGATGGTCCGCACGTGGCTCAGGATCGAATCCAGCTGGCCTGCGAACTGATCCAGTTCGACATCGGACAGCGCGAGCCGGGACAGCCGGGCGAGGTGTGCGACCTCGTCGCGGGAGATGGCGGGCACCGCAGGACCCCTTTCGGCTTCGGTTTCAACAATTCACACCGGTTCCGCTTGCGGAGGACGGCGTCGACGTGCACTAGCCTAGCCACCTGTTACGACGCCTCCACCCCGGCACCCGTGCTTCCTCCGCCGTGCGGCTCGATCGATTCCGAGCGAACTCCTCGCACCCGCCCGCTACCGCGACACGGGCGCCCGGAAACAATCCAACACGCCGTTTTCGCACGAATTTGCGGGGTGGCGTGCGTCACTGGCCATGCTTCGACTCGATAACCCGCCCACAGGGGTGTAAATATTGCCTCACCCGGGTATCCGTTCAGAACCTCGGCCGCCGAAGGAAAGGAACGCGCGTGTCGTATCTGCTCCGCGTGCTACTTCCGGATCGACCGGGAAGTCTCGGTGCGCTCGCCCTCGCACTGGGCTCTGTCGGCGCCGACATCCTCTCGCTGGATGTGGTGGAACGCGAAGCGGGCTACGCCGTCGACGATCTGGTCGTCGAGGTGCCCTCGGGCGCACTGCCCGACACCCTCATCACCGCCGCCGAATCCATCGGCGATGTGCACGTGGACTCCATCCGCCCCTACTCCGGCGTGCTGGACACCCACCGCGAACTCGAACTCATCGACCAGGTGGCCAGCGCCCACGACGACCGGATGCAGGTGCTGGTCGACGGCGTCCCGCGCGTGCTGCGGGTCGGCTGGAGCACGATCATCGACATCGGGCCGCAGGGCGGGTACCGGGTGGTCGGGAGCCCGAGTGCGCCGCACACACAGGCGGCTTCGACGCCCTGGATGCCGCTGGAGAAGCCCACCGTCCTCGACCCCGAAGCTGACTGGGTCCCGGAATTCTGGCGCGATATGGACACCAAACTCGCCGCCGCTCCGCTCGGCAACACCGGCAAGGTGCTCCTGCTCGGCCGCCCGGGCGGCCCCGACTTCCGGCCCTCCGAAGTGGCCCGGCTCGGCTATCTCGCGGGAATCGTCGCGACCGTCCTCGGCTAGCACTCGGCCCCTCGCGTCCCGAGGCGGCGAACGGCCTCGTCGCCACTTCGAGCAGCCGCGCTCGGGAGGCTCGCCCAGCAGAACCCCGCCCAGCAGAACTCAGACGGGTAGCCGGAGGACGTTCAGGAGTTCACCGACGCTGGTGCGCCAGTCCCGGGCGGGGACGGGACGGAAGCCGAAGCGGTCGTAGATCCGGCGGGCATCGACCATGGCGGACGCGGTAGTGAGGACGACGGCGGCGAAGCCCTCCGCGCGGGCCAGGTCGATCACGGTGCGCACCAACGCTGTTCCTGCGCCGAGGCCGCGCGCCGACTTCGCGACGGCGAGCATGCGGAACTCCAACTCACCTTGCTGCGCGATCTCCGCGTAGGGGGTACCGGGACGTGCGACGGTGAGCGAGCCGACGATTCGTTCGGCGTGGACGGCGACGAGGACCTCCGCGCCCGCCGCGCGGCGGGCGGTGTCGGCCAACTCGCCCGCGTACCAACTGCCCGCCTGCACATAGCCCGCACCGACATAGACCTCCACGGTCAACTCACCGACCGCGTCGTACTCGTCCGGCCGCGCCGTCCGCACGACTACACCGGTGTCCATCACATCCATACCCCGCATGATGCCACCGGCCATCACACGGGCTACATCACATCGCCATCCGGACGATCTGCTCACCGGAACGCTTACTCACGGCGGCACGGCTATTCGACCGAGACGATTGCGCCCGAGCGGACTCGTCAGCCCGGTTGGGAGATCTGCCAGCGGTCGGGTTTGCCCGGCGGATAGACCACGGTATAGAAATCGCCGATCTCCGGCCAGGAGTTCGTATCGCAGGCGAAGCGGCCGTAAACGACAGTGCCGGGAACCGAAGGACCGGTGAGGTTGCCGGTGATCGTCACGTACTGCTCACCTAGTGCGTCGGGGCGTGGGCTCACGCCGGTGACGTGCAGCGTTCCGTTCTCCGGGTCCGCGAGCCGGAAGCCACGGCGGCCACGGATGGCGAAAACGATCAGCGAAACCAGCACGGCGGTCAAGATCACCAGCGAGGCGAACTCCAGCATGTCCACCATGCTAGGAGCGCGTTACACCGCCGTGAGCTCGCTGGTCCCCTTGCCGGTGCGGCGGATCTGCCAGACCGCGGTGCGGGTGCGCTGTGACCGCCCGTTGCCCCGGTCGATCAGAGCGCGGCTATCGGTGGTGAAGATCAGTTGGGCGCCACGGGAATTGGTTTCCGGGTTCTGGAAAAGCTGGATCAGCCGATCGGTCTCCTCCGCGGGCAGGCGCGCGCCGATGTCGTCCACGGCAAGCACGCGGCCGGCGTCCAGCGCGTCGAGCATGGTCGGCAGTACTCGCAGTAGCGACAGCGTCGCGGAGGATTCGTCGCGAATGTCGAACGGGTTGGCGATGCCGTCGTGCACCAGGCCGAGGCCGACACCGCGCCGGGCGACCATCCGCGCGTACAGGGCGTCGCGGGCGGCTTTCAGGTTGGTCAGCTCCCGCTCCAGCAGGACGGCGGTCAGGCCGTTGTCCTGCAGGAGTTGGTCGGCGTAACCGGGCGAGGCGGCGCACAGGTCGATCTGTTTGCCGATTCCCGCGATGTCGGCGTCCAGATCGCGCAGGTAGTCGGCGTACATCGGATCGTTCTCGGCGATCAGCAGGTCGGTGATGCCCAGTTCGGCGGTGCGCAGCAGCATCAGCAGGCGGGCCGCGCTCTCCGGGGAGCGCGAGACGTGGCTGCCCAGCCGATGTGCGATGGCGTCCGGGTCGGCGGGCCCGCGCTGTACTTCGAGCATCGACTGGAACCAGCGGTACGCGGGCACGAGCGCGTCGGAGTACATCTGCCCGGCGAGGCCGAGCAGCAAGGCGTTCGGACGAACCAGCGGCACCAGCGCGGCGATCCCGTACCGCGCGGCCTCGAACATCGGGCCGATCTTGATCTGCTCCCCGATGCGCTCGAACACGATTCGCTTGCGCGAGCGCGGATGCGTGTGCAGCCATTCGGCCGCAACGTCGGCGTTGTCCAGCCGGAACCCGTAGGTGTACGGCACCCCCTCGGCGACGAACGCCGCCACGAATTCCGAAGGCTGATCGGGGAATCCGAGATGAGGCGCTCGCACCGGTCCGGCGTACGGATCCCACCCGGTAACCGAGTGCAACACCGCATCGCGCATCTGCGAGAGCGCATCGATCAGGTTCGTCTTGCCCGCCGCGGCGCCGCCGTGGATCGCGGTCACCGGCACGGCCACCGGCCCGCTCCCCTTGGTCAGCCGCAACTCCTGCCCCTCGGCCAGCGATCTGTGATTGGTCACACGAAAACTGCGCAGCATGCCCGCCATACTTCCGTCTCCACCACAGCCCGGCGACACCAGCCCGTAGTACCGGGAACACTCCGTGCGATCGGACGTCCACGCGGCGCGCACTTCGACCACTCGCACCGACTCGCCAACGCGCGAACCGTTCCTCGACGCCAGCACCCGATCATGACCGCTACCTGGCAGAACAGGTAAGCGAACAATGGTTCGGTGCTCGGCGGCACGGTACCCTGAGCGCATGACCGAGGCTTCGATCGCCTACCGCTGGACGCGCAGCGAGTTCCTGCGCGCGTGGGAGGCGGGCGCGTTCGACCATCGTGTCGAACTCGTCGAGGGGGAGGTATGGCCGGTGGTCATCGGGTCCTGGCACGGCCGAGCGGTATTCCGCATCGCGCGGAAGCTTCCGACCGAAGGTGTCGAAGTGACCAGCGAGACACTACCCACCGCCCAGTCTCTGCCCGATCCCGATTGCTGGGTCCTGCGCGCCGATGCCGACCAGGTCGAAACGATCGGCTCCAAGCTCGCAGTGTGGCACCCGTCCGACGTACTCCTGGTCGTCGAAATCTCCGACGAGACAGTTACGCAAGACCTCGGCGTGAAGGCGAAATTGTATGGGCGGGCCGGATACTCGGCGTACTGGGTGGTCACCCGAACTGTGATCTACGAGCACACCGAGCCGACACCTGCCGGGTACCGAACGCGCAAGGAATACCGGCCCGGCGACTACATCCCGGTGCACTACGCCGATACCACGCTCGCTGTGGATGATCTGCTGTTTCCCGAGTAGCCCGCCCGATCACCAGGACAAGTGTGGTGGGAGCGAGTTAGCATGCCTGGACGCCGTTCGCGGCCGGATTTGCTGTAGCCGCTCGATGGGATAGGTAACGATGAAACTGCCGGTTCGTCGTCTTGTAGTCCGAAGCTCCATTGTCTCCGCACTCGCACTCGGGTCGTTGGCAGTGGCGCCCGAGGCGGTCGCCGACGCGCCGTGTCCGGAGGGCACCGCGCGGGTGTTTCTCGCCAACAGCACGAACACGTGCCAGGGCGGAGGGACGGTCGGCTACGACCCGTCGGCGCCGGTATCGAAGGTGTGCTCGACGCCGACCGCGGATGTGACCGCCGAGGCGACGTTCAAGAACTCCCGCGGCAAACTGGTGACCCAGAAACTCGACTTGAGCGACGGTCGCTGCGGACGGTTCGATATCCCAGGACAGTTGAGCGCGACGGTGACGGTCAGCTGAGGCTTTGTCGACCGGCGCCGAACAGCGCGCGGCGGGACCACGGCGCCGCTCACACTCGGCGGGGTGCGCTCACTCCTCGGCGTCGGCGTCTTCGGCGGCGGTAGCCGGTGACACCGCGCCGGGTCCGCCTGCCAACAGCAGCCGGAAGCCCTCCTCGTCGAGGATCGGCACCCCGAGTTCCTCCGCCTTTGCGGCCTTGGACCCCGGCGAATCACCGATCACCACGAACGCGGTCTTCTTCGACACCGAACTCGCGGCCTTGCCACCGCGCACCAAGATCGCTTCTTTGGCACCGTCGCGGGTGAATCCCTGCAGCGAGCCGGTCACCACGATGGACAGGCCCTCCAGGTTGCGCTCGATGGACTCGTCACGCTCGTCCTCCATCCGCACACCGGCGGCCCGCCACTTCGCCACCACCGCGCGGTGCCAGTCGACGGTGAACCATTCCGCCACGGCGGCCGCAATGGTCGGGCCTACACCGTCGGCGGCGGCCAGCTCCTCGACCGACGCCTCTTGGATGCGGTCCAGACTGGCGAACTCCGCGGCGAGCGCACGCGCCGCGGTGGGGCCGACGTGCCGGATGGACAGCCCGACCAGCACCCGCCACAGCGGCCGATCCTTGGCGGCTTCCAGGTTGTCCAGCAGCCGTTTGCCATTGGCGGAGAGGCTGCCGTTCTTGTTGGCATACAGCGAGGTGGTCAGCAGCGCCGCCGCGTCGAGAAAAAACAGGTCGCCCTCGTCGGCGATCGCGCCGGACTTCAGCAGATCGATCGCGCCCTCGTAACCGAGCGACTCGATGTCGAAGGCGCCGCGCCCGGCCACGTGGAACACGCGCTCGCGCAACTGCGCCGGACAGAACTGCTGGTTCGGGCAGCGGATGTCGGCATCACCCTCCTTCTCCGGCCGCAGTTCGGTGCCGCACTCGGGGCAGTGCGTCGGCATGACGAACTCGCGCGCGTCGTCCGGGCGCGCGTCCACCACCGGGCCGAGCACCTCGGGAATCACGTCGCCCGCCTTGCGGATGGTGACCGTATCGCCGATCAGCACACCCTTGCGCTTCACTTCGGCGGCGTTGTGCAGGGTCGCCATCGCGACCGTGGATCCCGCGATGGACACCGGCTCCATCACCGCGAACGGGGTGACCCGGCCGGTGCGGCCGACATTCACCTCGATTTTCAGCAGCTTGGTTGTCGCCTCCTCGGGCGGGTACTTGTAGGCGATCGCCCAGCGCGGCGCGCGCGAGGTGGAACCGAGGCGGCGCTGCAGCGCCGTCTCATCGACCTTGATCACCTGGCCGTCGATCTCGTGCTCGATGTCGTGCCGGTGCTCGCCCCAGTGGGCGACCCGCTCGATCACCGCGTCGATGCCCTGCACCCGCCTGGTGTGCTCGGACACCGGCAGACCCCATGCGGCGAGTGCGCGGTACGCCTCGTATTGCGAGGTGGGAGTGTATCCCTCGATGCGGCCGAAGCCGTGACAGATCATTCGTAGCCTGCGTCGCGCGGTGACCGACGGGTCCTTCTGCCGCAGCGAACCGGCCGCGGTGTTGCGCGGATTGGCGTATGGCGGCTTGCCCTCGGCCACTATTGCCGCGTTGAGGGTCTCGAAGTCCTCCAGTCTGAAGTACACCTCGCCGCGGACCTCGAGCAGGTACGGGATCGGGAACTCGTCGCTGGGCGCCAGCTCGCCGGGAATGTCGTCGATGGTGCGGGCATTGAGCGTGACGTCCTCGCCGGTGCGCCCGTCGCCGCGGGTGGCGCCGCGGACCAGGCGCCCGTTCTGGTAGACGAGATTCAGCGCTACACCGTCGATCTTCACCTCACACAGATAATGCAGGTCCGGCCCGGTCTCCGCCTCCACCCTGCTCGCCCAGGCGCGCAGCTCATCGACGTCGAAAACGTTGTCCAGTGAGAGCATCCGCTCGAGGTGGTCGACCGCGGTGAAATCGGTAGCGAATCCGCCGCCGACGAGCTGGGTCGGCGAATCCGGAGTGAGCAGGTCGGGATGCTGCTCCTCCATGGCCTGCAACCGCCGCAACAACGCGTCGAACTCACCGTCGGAGATGATCGGCGCATCCCGCACGTAGTAGCGGAACTGGTGCTCGCGCACCTCGTCCGCGAGCTGCTGCCACTCCACCCGCTGCTCTGCCGTCGCCGGGGCCGCCGCGCTGTCGCTGTCCACGCCTCGCACATTAGCGGAGGCCCCCGACAGCACACCGTCGCGTTCGCGCACGTCGCCGCACTCGACAGCATGGATTCCGGCTACGAAGCGGCGGCCTCGCGCACTACTCCCAGGCGCGAATCCGGACGCCGGAGGTCAGGAGAATGAAAGCTCTTCTGGTTCTTCGGCATACGCCCGCGCGACCTCATCGACCAGACGCAGGGCCCTGCGACTCCACTCCAGCCCAGCACCGGCCAAACCACAGACGGGACTGACCGCGACCCGTTCCGCCAGCGTCCTGCGGCCGAAGCCGAGCCGATCGACCAGCCGGACGCCCGGCTCGGCGACGTCGCGCCACGTGACCGAGGTGGCCGGTGCGACGGTCGGGACGACGCCGAGCACCAGCTGCTTTCCCGCTTCCAGGATTTCACCGATCTCGTCGAGCTCGCGGGTACCGATCATGGCCAGGTCGAAGCCGACCGCGGCGGCGGCGCTGCGCCGCAGCAGAGCCAACGCGGGCAGCTCGGCGCAGCTGTGTACCAGCACCGGCGCCGGTTGGCCGGTGATCACCGAGTCCAGGACGGCGAGCGCCTCGGGCTCGGGCAGGGCGCGCACGGTGTTCAGTACGCTCACACCGCGCAGCGAGCCGTCCAGCACCGCGGTCAGCGACGGTTCGTCCAATTGCAGCACGACCTGCGCGCCGAGCCGTTTGCGCACCTCGGCGACATGCTGGGCCAGCCCCTCGACCAGGGATTCCGAAAGGTCGCGTACCGCACCGGAATCGGTGAGCACACGATGCCCTCCGGGCAACTCCACCTGCGCGGCCAAGGTCAGCGGCCCCGCCACCTGCACCTTGATCACCTGGCCACGGCCGGACAGACCGGCGCTCTCCCACGCTTCTTCGAGCGCGTCCAAGTCCGCGCGCAGCAGATCGTGGGCGCGCCGCGAGACCGCTCCCGGGCGGGGAGCTAGCCGGTAGCCCCTGGTCGTGGTGTCGAAACGCAGGTCGACCAGGAGTGCCGAGACACGGCCGATCAGGTCCGCGCCCGCACCACGATTCGGCAGCTCCACCAGGTGTGGCAGGTCGCCGAGTTCGCCGACGATCGTCGCGGCGGCCTCGCGCGGATCGACACCGGGCCAGGAACCGACCCCGGTCGCGATTCCGCCGCGGATGCGCGCGGGCTCGGTCACCACGTCCGTCTCGCCGTTGTGTGCCACGTCATCCGTACCGGTCTCGAACACCGTCACTCCCGTCCGTTCGATCCTCCGTTGCCGGATCCCACCAGCATCGAGCACGCGGGCGTACCGGCGATTCCGTTCCTCATCCCGCGCGGCGGTCGCCCGGCCCGCCTCACCGCGCCGCTTCTGACCCCGCATCGTTCGTGACGGCCTCGCGCGCGGTGCCCGCGATGGTTCCGCTGCCGATCACCTCGTCACCCTGTGGATCCGGACGGTAGAGCACCACAGCCTGGCCGCGCGCGACGCCGGTCAGCGGCTCGCGCAGTCGCACCACCAGCCCGTCGCCCACCGCTTCGGCGACCGCGGGTGCGGTGCCGCCGTGTGCGCGAACCTGCGCGACACATTCGATCGGCCCGTCCGGCGCGGTATCCGAGGTCCAGATCGCGCGATCCGCCTCGACCACCAACACCCGCAGGTCCTCGGCCGAACCGACACGGACCGTACCGGAGTCGGGATCGATGGCGGTCACATATCGGGGCTTGCCGTCGGCGGCGGGACCCGGCAACCCGAGGCCCTTGCGCTGGCCGATGGTGAACCCGTGCACTCCCTCGTGCCTCGCCAGTTCCTGACCGGCGGCGTCGACGACCGCACCGGGCCGGATACCGATCTTCGCGCCGAGGAAGGCGCGGGTGTCGCCGGAGGGAATGAAGCAGATATCGTGGCTGTCCGGCTTGTTCGCGACGGCGAGCCCGCGCTCGGCGGCCTCTTCGCGAATGCGCGGCTTGGGGGTGTCTCCCACCGGGAACATCGCACGGGAAAGCTGCTGCGCGGTCAGCACCGCGAGCACGTAGGACTGGTCCTTGTCCGCGTCGACGGCGCGGCGCAGCACGCCATCCTCGAGCCGCGCGTAGTGACCGGTGACCACCGCGTCGAAGCCGAGCGCGACCGCGCGATCCGCCAGCGCGGAGAACTTGATCTTCTCGTTGCAACGCAGGCACGGGTTGGGCGTCTCGCCTGCCGCGTAGGCGGCGACGAAATCGTCGATGACGTCTTCCTTGAAGCGGTCGGCGAAATCCCAGACATAGAAAGGGATTCCGAGCACGTCGGCGGCACGCCTGGCGTCACCGGCGTCCTCCTTCGAGCAGCAGCCGCGCGACCCGGTGCGCAGCGTACCCGGTGTGGCGGACAGCGCCAGATGTACACCGACCACCTCGTGACCGGCGTCGACGGCACGTGCCGCCGCCACGGCTGAATCCACACCACCGCTCATCGCGGCGAGTACCCGCATCAAACACCTCCCTTCGCACCGGCCAGGCCCGCAGCCCTGGCCCGCTCCACTACCTGCGGCAGCACTTCCAATAACGCGTCCACGTCGGCACGGGTAGAGGTGTGCCCCAACGAGAATCGCAGTGATCCGCGCGCCTGCCACGGTTCGATACCCATGGCGATGAGCACGTGGCTCGGCGTGGCGACCCCAGCGGTGCACGCCGAACCGGTCGAGCACTCGATGCCCGCCGCGTCCAGCAGCATCAGCAGCGAATCGCCTTCGCAGCCCGGGAACGTGAAATGCGCGTTGCCGGGCAGGCGCCGGTCGCCGATCGGTCCGTTGAGCACCGGGTCCGGCACTGTCGTGTGGATGCCCTCGATCATGGTGTCTCGCAACACGGTCAATTCAGCTGTGCGCGCGGGCAATTCGATCCTGGTCTGGTGCAACGCGGTGGCGAGTCCGACGGCGGCCGCCGTGTCCGCGGTACCGGACCGCAGATCGCGCTCGTGCCCGCCACCGTGTAGCAGCGGCACACACGGCACCTGTCTGCCGAGCAGCAGCACGCCGACACCGTGCGGACCACCGACCTTGTGTCCGGCGAAGCTCGCCGCGGAAAGACCACCGGCGCCGAAATCGATCGGCAGCTGCGCCGCGGCCTGCACCGCATCGCTGTGCATCGGCACGCCGAATTCCTGTGCCACAGCGGCTAGTTCACCGATCGGCTGAATGGTGCCGACCTCGTTGTTCGCCCACATGACGGTGACAAGCGCGACGTCACCCGGGTCCTCGGCCAGCGCGGCGCGCAGCGCGCCTGGCGCGACCACGCCCTCGGCGTCCACCGGCAGCCACGTCACCTCGGCGCCCTCGTGCTGCTGCAGCCACTCCACCGCGTCGAGCACCGCATGGTGCTCGACCGAGCCGACGATGATCCGGTTCCTGCGCGGCTCGGCGTCGCGGCGCGCCCAGAAGATGCCCTTGACCGCCAGATTGTCGCTCTCGGTGCCGCCGGAGGTGAACACGACCTCCGAGGGACGGGCGCCCAAGTCAGCGGCGATCGACTCGCGCGCCTCCTCCAGCAACCGTCGAGCGGCGCGCCCGGATCCGTGCAGCGAGGACGCGTTGCCCGCCATGCTCATGGCAGCCGTCATCGCCTCGATGGCGGCAGGCAGCATCGGTGTGGTCGCCGCATGATCGAGGTAGACCGTCTGGGGCGCCGCACCGTTGACCGGACCCGAAAAAGCCGACTTCATGACCAACAAAGCCTATCCCAGCGTTGACCTGCACATCTTGTGGGTGCCCCGCTGCTGTCTACGATGTATCTACGATCCGCAACCCGCTGACGGCCTTCAGGTATTCCCGGAGCACGCGCCGCTGAACGCTGGATCCGCCGCGTGATCGGGTACGTGCGCATGAGACGATCTTCGGCTCATACCATGGGGCGATGCGACCCACCGTGCACGAGTGTGACGTCGCGGCTGTGTGGGATATCGCGCGACCGTCGCGGCCCAGCCGGGTGGCCGGTGTCAGCATGGCTGGGTTCAGTGATCGGAGCGCGGGCCCCGTCGATGGGCTGGTGGTCCCGCACCCGGCCTTCACAGTGGTTCTACAGTTCGGTGACGGCTCACTCGTCGTAGACGACGCGACCGGGTGGCAGCAACGGGGAAGTCTCGTCGCCGGGCTCGGGCTCGGCGCGGTTCGTATGCGAAGCGAGAACATCGAGTGCCTGGAGGTGCGCGTGTCTCCGGTGGTCGCGCACGCCGTGCTGGGTGTCTCCCCCGCGGAGCTGGACTGCGCCGTGGTCGCCGTCGAGGACCTGTGGGGCCCGGATACCGCACGGATCCGCCAGCAGCTCGGTGATGCTCTCTCGTGGGGAGACCGTTTCGCGTTGACAGACGCATTGTTCGCCCGCCGGCACGAGACGGGACCACCTGTGGACCCAGAGGTGGCCTGGGTGTGGGACCGGATCATCGTCAGCGGCGGCAGTGTCCGGGTCGAGGATCTGGCAGTCGAGCTCGGTTGGAGCCGCAAGCGTCTGTGGTCGCGGTTCCGGTCGCAGATCGGTGTGCCACCCAAACGCGCTGCGAAGCTGGTCCGCTTCGACCATGCCGCGCGCCGCTTGGCCACGGGCGAAAGTG
This sequence comes from Nocardia sp. NPDC023852, assembly GCF_040639505.1. Taxonomy (NCBI): domain Bacteria; kingdom Bacillati; phylum Actinomycetota; class Actinomycetes; order Mycobacteriales; family Nocardiaceae; genus Nocardia; species Nocardia sp. NPDC023852. The sequence goes on along the minus strand of NZ_JBFAAB010000004.1, from coordinate 191,470 downwards.
CGGCCCGGGTCGCGGCTGAGGGTGGTTACGTCGACCAGTCGCACTTCCACCGAGACGTCATGGCGTTTACCGGAACGACTCCGGCGAGACTGGCCAGTGATCCGGGGCTGGCCGAATACGACATCGCGTGGGCGAGTCACGGAACATTCGTACAAGACCGGCGGCCGTGATGCACGTGAGGATGGGGTCATGCGCAGCCACTGCCACATCGAGGTGCGCGCCGTTGTCGGGTGGTTTTTCACCCAAGGCGCCACCGTGGCATCTACCCCCACGACCCTCGCGTTCCTCCTTCGGCTGTGGTGGCCGCATGAGATCTGCATGCAGAACACGCGAGATAGGAGTATGTGACATGGATCTGCGCGGCGCGAAGGTGCTGTTGACAGGAGCGACCGGTGGGATCGGGCAGGCGCTGGCGCTGGCGCTGGCCGCCCGCGGCGGCGACATGGTCCTTTCCGGGCGACGTACGGATATGCTCGAGCCGCTGGCCGAGAAGCTGGGCGGCCGGGCCGTACCTGCTGACCTGACCGACCGGGCAGGGATCGAGGAACTTCTGAACACGATCGGCGACATCGACGTGCTCGTCGCGAACGCCGCACTGCCGGCGACGGGCCTGCTGGCCGACTATTCCATCGACGAAATCGACCGTGCGCTCGACGTCAATCTCCGCGCGCCTATCGTGATGGCGAAGCTGGCGGGGCAACGCATGGCAGCCCGGCGCCGCGGGCACCTGGCCTTCATATCCTCGCTGTCCGGAAAGACCGCTTCCGGGCAGGCATCCCTCTACAACGCCACCAAGTTCGGCATGCGCGGATTCGCCCTCGCGCTGCGCGAGGACATGCGGCCCCACCAGGTCGGTGTCTCGACAGTGTTCCCCGGCTACATCAGGGGCGCAGGCATGTTCGCGGACTCCGGCGCGACGCTGCCCCGCGGGATCGGTACCCGCTCGCCGCAGGACGTGGCCCGCGCAACCGTACGAGCCATCGAAAACAACCTCGCCGAGGTGGACGTGGCACCGCTCAGCCTGCGCCTGGTCGCCTTGGTCGGCGGCGCCGCCCCCAGCCTGGCCGCCTCCGTCCAACGCCGCATCGGCGGCGACAAGATCACCGAACAGCTCGCAGAAGGCCAGCGCTACAAGCGCTGACACCATCGCTCGGACTTCTGCTCGAGTCCACCCTGCTGCACCGGTAGGCGGCGAACTCGATGAGCGTCAAGGAGTACGGGGCCCTCACCGCACCAGCTACGCCGTGCAGGGTTGCTCCGTCATCGATACGTGGCTGACCAGTTCCGATGAAGAATTTTGATGATGTCGATCGGCGCGCTGACCAAGCGAGTTCGGCTTCCGGCAGCGTCGCCGGCTACGTGAATAGGCGTACGAAATTTGCGCTGGGCTGCGTCGGTCGTCGTAGCCGATCGCGCCTCCGAGCGGGCGCGTACGCCTCCGCGGATGCCGTACTGTCACGGCATGGATCTGACGGCGGTGTCGCGGCAGCTGTCTGCCTGGTTCTCACGTCAGCCCGCCTGGGTCTCAGATGTTTTGCTGGCGCTGTTCGTCACCGCGATCCAGGTTCAGAGTGCCGCGATCCCGGTGCCGCTCGAGCCGGTCCCGAGGCCGGTGTCGGCGTTCGGATATGCCCTCTTGATCGTGAGTGGTGTGGCCATCGTCGCCCGCCGCCGGCGGCCGGTCCTGGTGTTCACGATCACCGCGTCGGCCAGTCTGATCTATTTCGGTCTCGACTTCCCCGACCGGCTTTCCTATCTTGGACTCTTCGTCGCCCTGTACACACTGGCCGCCTACGGCGACGGGCGCCGATCGCTGCTGATCGCCGGTGTCGGCACCGCGGTCCTTGCCGTCGGCTGGCTGATCGCCGCGGCGGATATCGAGCCGCTCGTGGCCATCGGCTGGGTGTTCTTCCGAATCGGCGCGTCGGTGATCAGCACGACACTCGGCGAGTCGGTCCGATCCCGCCGGGTCATCGCCATCGATGCGCAAGAGCGCGCAGAACTGGCGGAACGGTCCCGTGACGGGGAGGCCAGGGCTCGGGTCGACGCCGAACGGCTGCGGATCGCCCGCGAAGTCCACGACACCGTCGCCCACGCGATCGCCATCATCAACGTGCAGTCCGGTGTCACCGCACACGTGCTCGACAAGCGACCGGAACAGGCCCGCGAAGCATTGCACACCATCGAGCAAACCAGTTCGCGAGCACTGCGCGAGATGCGTGCCATCCTCGGTGTCCTGCGCGACGGCGATGAGCGCGAACCCTACCCAGGTGGCGGCCAGATCGATGAACTCATCACCAAGGCTCGCGATGCCGGCCTCGACATCTGTTTCGAGCAGACCTCGCCGGTGACACCGGTACCGAGCGCGATAGGCAGCGCCGCGTACCGCATCCTGCAGGAATCGATCACCAACGTGATCCGCCACGTCGGCACGACCCGGGTGACGGTGGCGCTCGACCACAGTATCGATGCCCTGCTGATACGGGTGGTCGACGAGGGCCGCCGCGACCCCACGCACGCTCCGGCTGGCACCGGCAGCTCCCCCCCATCCGGCCACGGGATCGTCGGAATGCGCGAACGTTGTCAACTGCTCGGCGGTGACCTCGACGCGAAGGCGCGTCCCGAGGGTGGGTTCGAGGTCATTGCCCGTTTGCCCCTCCTTCCGGTGGGATCGCGCTGGTGAACTCCCCACTGCCGATCAAGGTGCTGCTCGCCGACGATGAACGTCTGGTCCGTTCCGGCTTCAAAGTTCTGCTCGACCTGGAAGACGACATCACGGTGGTCGGTGAAGCCACCAATGGCGCAGAAGCTGTCGAACTTGCCCGCGCCACCCGCCCCGATGTTGTCCTCATGGACATCCGCATGCCACGGCTGGATGGGATACGCGCCACCGGCCAGATCGCAGAGGCACACGGATTGGAGCAGGTCAAGGTCCTAATCCTCACCACCTACGACACCGACGAGAACGTCTTCGAGGCATTACAGGCGGGCGCGAGCGGATTCCTGCTCAAGGACGCGGGCCCGGCAGAACTCTTGCACGCGATCCGAGTGATCGCCGCCGGTGACGCGCTGCTCGCACCCCGGATCACGCGCCGTCTCATCAGTCAATTCACCGCGCAGCGCAGGGCTGCCAAGTCCGCCGAGGATCGGCTCGCAGTACTGACCGATCGTGAACGCGAGGTAGTCGCACTGGTAGGGCAGGGGATGAGCAACGGCGAGATCGGTGCCGCGTTGTTCCTCAGTCCGGCCACCGCACGCACGCATGTCAGCCGCGCGATGGTGAAACTGGGTGCACGCGACCGTGCGCAGCTGGTCGTGATCGCCTACCAGACCGGGCTGTGCGATATCACCCCATAGCGTTGAGCGGTTCATCCGTTCCAGCGGAATCGACAACTGTGAGCACGATGTACTGCGCTCGATGAATAGGAATCGTTCATCCGGGCAGGCGACGGTCGCTCGGACGCGTGCTCGGCTACGACGACCGACGCAGCCGAGCAGGATTGTCGTACGCGTATTCACGTAGACGGTGTCATCCGTCGGCGGAAGCGAAACACGCCTGGCCGCCGGAACAATCGACGGCGTGATCATGGATTCCGACCCGGAAGCATTTTCGTACACCCGACATCACCGTGCCGGATCCACACCATCGGCGATCGTGCCGGACCGCATATTTCCGGAAGCGCACCGACGGTTGCCCTGCGAGGGGCGCCGGTAATCCGCCGGAACCCAGCGGTCGACAAAGAGCGCTACGACGAGCCCGGAGGGCACATTATGCGAGGAAAAGTTCCATTTCGAATGCGGATCCTGGCCGCACTGACGCCCGAGGTGGACTGGGATTCGATCACCCCGGATCAGGTCATCGAAATCCGCGAAGCACAGGATCGCACGCGCCGGTCCGTGCTGGGCGGGCTCATCACCGGCAGGCCCGATCGTGGCGCACGAATCGCTACATACGCACTCGATCTCCCTGGGCGTCGGCTGAATGTCCGCGTGTACCGGCCCGAGCGGGGAGGTTCGGCGCTGCCGCTGATCGTCGCGTTCCACGGCGGCGGATTCATCACCGGCGTCCCTGACCAGGACGACTGGCTCCTCAGTCACCTGGCGGCCAACTGTCCGGCCGTTGTCGCCTCGGTCGACTATCGGCTGGCGCCCGAGCACCCCGTGCCCGCACCCGTCGAGGATGCCTACGATGCCGTACCCCGCCTCGCCGAGCAGGCCGCTGAGTGGGGGGCTGATGCCACGCGGATCGCCCTGCTCGGTGCCAGCGCGGGAGCCTCGCTCGCGGCTCTCACCGCGATCAGGGCAGCTCGACTCGGACTACCGGTGCACACCCAGGTACTGATCAATCCGCAGCTCGACTGGACCGACCGCACGTTTCGATACCCCTCGTTCACCGAGAACGCGGACAGTCCGACCGCCTCACCGGCCAATTGCCGCGCGGTGCAGCGCATCGCGCTCCCCGAATCCTTCGACGCCCGTGCGATTTCACCATTGCAGAGCGAAAATATCGCGGGGCTCGCTCCGACCCTCATCCAAGCCGCGGGTCTCGACCCGCTGGAAGATCAGGCTCCGGCCTATGCCGACCGCCTGCGACAGGCGGGAGTCGAAGTGACGCTGACGCGATACCCGGAAGCGACGCACGCTTTCCTGAGCATGCCGGGATTGGTCCCCGCGGCCCGGCCCGCACGCGCCGAGATACTCGCCCACCTGCGCAGCCATCTGCTGAAGCGCTCGGGGGCATCGGCGCGATGACCACTATTGATCTTGCCGAGGCGAGGGAGCAGTCCCCACCATCATCGGATGCCCACTTCGCGGCGGGACCGAGCATGGCAGGGCTACTGCGCCCACACCTAGGGGGTTTCGCCGCCGTGGTGATCCTGCAGGTCGTCGGCGCTGTCGCGGGGTTGGCGCCGCTGCTGGCAGTTGTCGCGTTGGGTCGAGCTCTGTTGTCGCCCAACCCGATCGATCACGGTCATGTCTGGATCGTGGTGATCGCGGGTGCGGTCGGCTTGTTCGTCCGACTCCTGTTCACGGCCGCGTCCTCCGGAATCGGGCATCTTCTCGACGGCCAGGTGCAACTGTCGTTTCGTCGGCAACTCACCGCGCGGCTGGGGCGGGTACCGATCGGGTGGTTCTCCCGGCGCCGAACCGGTGAGCTGGCGAAGGTAGTGGGCGAGGATGTGAGTGCCGTGCACCCGTTCATCGCCCACGCTCCAGGCGAACTCGTCTCCGCATTCGTCGTGCCGCTGGTGTCGCTGAGCTACTTGTTCACCGTCGACTGGCGGCTCACGTTGATCACGCTGATACCGGTGGTGCTGGCTGTGGCGCTGGTCCCGCTCATGATGACCCCGACCCGGTTGCGTGAGCAGGAGGAGTTCGACGGGGCCATGGGCCGGATCGCGAGTTCGGTCGTCGAGTTCGTGCAGGGTATCTCGGTGGTCAAGGCGTTCGGCGGATCCGGGCGCGCGCACCGCAAATTCCTCACGGCCGTAGACGAGTTCGTCAGCAGCTTTTACCGGATGGTGCGCGGTCTCGCCGGGATCGCCGCGGGGATGCAACTGGCGCTGTCGCCGCCGTTCGTGCTGCTGGTCGTGCTGATCGGCGGTTCGGCTCTGATCACGACCGGTTCCATGGCCCCGGCCGACCTGCTGCCGTTCCTGCTGCTCGGATTGGGTCTGACCGCTCCAGTAGCGGCCCTCGGCCACGGATTCGACGATCTGCAGGCCGCCCGGCGCGCGGTCGGCCGGGTCCGGGACGTGCTAGCCGTGCCGTCGCTCCCGGAGCCTGCGCACCCGGTCGCACCACGGGGGCACCGAGTGGAACTGCATGACGTCCGATTCGGTTACGACGCTGATCACGAGGTGCTGCGCGGGATCGACCTGGTGCTCGAGCAGGGAACGACCACCGCGATCGTCGGGCCGTCGGGAAGCGGGAAGTCCACACTGGTTCAGCTGTTGCCGCGGTTCTTCGACCCTACCCACGGTTCGATCGTCCTGGGCGGAGTCGATCTGCGGGAGCTCGGCAGCAGTGAGCTCTACCGGATGGTCTCCTTCGTCTTCCAGGATGTTCGCCTGCTACGCGCGTCCGTCGCGGACAATATCGCGCTGGCGGTACCGCAAGCCGACCTCGACGACGTGGTTCGCGCCGCCCGGCTGGCCGATATTCATGATCGAATTCTCGAGCTGCCGCGCGGATACGAGACGATGCTCGGCGCCGACGCCGGACTATCAGGCGGTGAGGCACAACGGATCTCGCTCGCCCGCGCACTGCTCGCCGCCACGCCCGTTCTGGTGCTCGACGAGGCGACCTCCTTCGCTGACCCGCAGACCGAACAGGCGGTGCGCCGGGCCCTGGGGACGCTGGGGGGCGATCGGACGATTCTGGTCATCGCCCATCGCTGGGAAACGGTCGCCGACGCCGACACCGTCGTGATGCTGGAGAACGGGGCAATCGTCGAGCGCGGTAGGCCCGCCGAGCTGCTGGCACAGAACGGAAAGTTCGCCGCGTTCTGGCAATCGCACCGAACGGCGATCGCCGACGAAATCGGTGACGTACTTCGAGGAGACGAGTCCCGATGATTCGAATGCTGCTGCGCGTGCTGGGACACGAGTACGCCCAGCCGGTGCGTCGCACCGTGGCCCTGATGACGGCGACCGCGATAGTCGAAGGATTGTCCTACGCACTGCTGGTTCCAGTGCTGCGGGCTCTGTTCGGGAGCACACCCGCAGATGCGCGGCCTTGGCTGGTCGCATTCGGGACCGCCGTTGCGGTCTACGCGGTGCTGCGCTACATCAGCGATCTGTCCGGTTTCCGTGTCGGCACGACGCTGTTGCGGGGTATGTATCACCGACTCGGCGATCATCTTGCCCGATTACCCCTCGGCTGGCACAGCGCCGGTCGCGTTGGGGAGGTGTCCGTCCTGGCCAGCCGCGGCGTACTGGAGGCAATGAGCGTGATCGCGCATCTGCTTGCACCGTTCATCTCCGCCGCGGTGACTCCACTGACGATCGTTGTCGTGATGCTTGCCTTCAATTGGCACATGGGGCTGGCCGCGTTGGCTGCCGCACCGATCGTCGCGGCTATCCAGATCTGGGCGGGACGCTCGATGGCCGCCAGCGATGCGGAGAGTGCCGAACGAGGCCACGAGGCCACCGGGCGAGTCATCGAGTATCTCCAGGCCCAGCCGGTGCTGCGCGCAGGGCGTCGGACTGTTGAACGCTTCCGGTTGCTCGACGACTCGCTGCGTGAACTCCAGCGCGCGTCCCGCCGTTCGACGCTGTCGGCGCTGCCCGGCGTATTGGGCTTGACGCTTACGGTGCAGACGATGTTCACCGTGTTGTTGATCCTGGGCACCTATCTCGCGCTCGGCGAGAAGGTCGGTGCGGCAGAGATTTTGGCGATCCTGGTGCTGGCCGCCCGCTGCGCCGACCCGCTGCTGTCGCTGGCGGATATGAGTGGCAACCTGCGCGGCGCACGTTCCGAGCTGACGAGACTGGACACGGTGTTGAGCACCGAGCCGCTGCCGGAGGCCCTGGAACCGATACAGCCGGTACATCGCGACCTGGAGTTCGAGTCCGTAGCCTTCCGGCAGGACGGCCGCACGGTGATCGACAACCTGTCATTGTCCGTGCCGGCGGGGCAGCGGCTTGCCGTGGTCGGACCGTCGGGTGCGGGTAAGAGCACACTGCTTCAGCTGCTCGCGCGGTTCTACGACGTGGACGAGGGCGTGGTGCGCGTTGGGGGTGTGGACGTGCGCGCGATCAGCACCGAGGTGTTGATGGCGCAGATCGCCATCGTCTTCCAGAAGGTCTATCTCTTCGACGGCACCATCGAGGAAAACATTCTTCTCGGCCGTCCCGACGCCAGCGAAGCCGAAGTACGGGCGGCAGCGACCGCGGCGCAGTTGGACGAAGTGATCGACCGATTGCCCGGCGGATGGGCGACGAACGTCGGCGAGGGCGGCGCACTCCTGTCCGGTGGTGAGCGCCAGCGCGTCTCGATCGCGCGAGCACTCTTGAAAAATGCTCCCATCGTGCTGCTGGACGAGGTGACTTCCGCACTGGACCCGGTGAACGAGGCGGCCATCCACGAGGGTGTCGAGCACCTGATGGCGGGCCGGACGGTAGTGATGGTGGCGCACCGGATGCGGACCATCCGACGCGCCGACCGCGTCGTCTTCCTGGACGGCGGCCGGATCGTGGAGGAAGGCAGCCATGACGAGCTGCTGCGCCACGGCGGCCGCTACGCCGATTTCTGGGAAGTGTCCATGACACCGGGAAACCGGTAGCCAGGAACAGCGACCAGCTTTGGTTACCTATTGAATGTACCGTTAGACAACGGTACGCTGGCGGACGTATTGGATTCCTCCGGCGCGTGAGTGGAACAGATATCGGGCCGGACTACCGGCTGGTCACCGACCGGACGACGTTATCGAGTGAGGAAGTTCCCGATGAACCCAGACACGCACCATCACGGACGTACCCGGCGAGCGGTCGCACGCGTTGCGGTCACCTCCGCGCTTGCCCTGATGCCGATCACCGCCCTCGCGGTGCCGGCGCTCGCCGACGCGGTGGTGCTCGAGCCTGCCGATCAGATCGAGTTGGTCCATGATCGTCCTGGCAACGGTGGGCACGGGCACGACAACTGGAACCGCAGGCGCAACGACGACTGGAACCGCGGACGCAACGACTGGAATCGCGGACGCAACGACAACTGGAACCGCGGACGCAACGACGACTGGAACGGCAACGGCAACTGGAATCGGGGCGGCAACGGGTGGAATGGGTTGTTCCCCCTGCCGTTCAGCGGAAGCGCGTTCTGAGCGGCTGCCGGGATCACCCGACGATGCGCACCGGCATCCGATCTCGACTTCTACAGCTCCGAAGAGCAGCGGTTCACGAGGACGCGATCGTCTGAGCTTCCGCAGCTGGCCCACTGCCCACGACTTCGATCGGATTCTGCCGCTCGCTCAGGCTTTGGGCTCGGCCGTATAGCGTGCTGAACCGGCTGGCCGATTTGTCGGCCAGCCGGTTGCGTTTGTGTTGCCGGAGTTCCGACGACCGCGCAGCGTAGGGCGAAGACGCGGCCTCCGCCCCTTCGGTGCATCCGCCGCGACCGACGGATCCTGAACTCGGGTGTTCGCCGCCTCGATCCACACTGCGGCGTCCAGCGCGTCGTGCCGCGACCGCTCGGTGCCGCGCACGGCGGCCTCGCAGCGGCGGGCGAGGTGGCGCCGATCCGTGCCCGGTGACTGCGTGGGTTCGAGCACCACTTCGGCGATCATCCCGCGCGAACGCAACACCCGGCGCGCGGACGAGACGAAGGTATCGACGCCGACGAACCCGGGCACCGTGCACGGCGCGCCATGCCGGTCCAGATATCGCAACCGCACCGGTTGCACCGGTGTTCCGGTATCCACCGCCGCCTGGAACAACGCGGGCCGCATGGTTCCGTAGGCACGGCCGCACCACGTGGTGCCTTCGGGGAACACGCCGATCCGTTCACCGGCGGCCAGCCGCGCGCCGATCGCGGCCACCACGTCGGGGAGTGCCCGCAGGCGTTCGCGCTCGATCGGGACCACTCGCATCAGCTTCGCGAGCCCGCCGAGCAACGGCCAGTCCACCATGTCCGCGCGCGCCACGAACCCGAGCGGCTGCACCGACGCCAGTGCGACAATGTCGGTCCAGCTGATGTGTCCTGTAACGACCAGAACACCGCGGCCGGGCACGCCGAAGCGTCCCCGCGCAAGTGTGGCGCCACCCTCGTCGTCGACGCCGTGCTCGTCCACGGCCCGGTTGTCGACAATCCGCAATCGCATACCGAGGCAGCCCAGCAGCATGCGCGCGTATCGGCGCTGCAGCAGTTCGCGCTTGCCGTGCGGAGTCACGAGGTGCGCGGCCGGGAAGCTGACCAGCAGTCCGACGACTCCGACCAGCCTCGCGGCCATCCTGCGGATGCCGACCTGGTCGATCGGCTCGATGCAGCCGGGCCCGCAGGGGCTCGACGGCATCCACGCGTGTGCGGCGGCCTGCGCGGGCAGAGCGTCGAAGACCACAGTCCTCACCGTGCTCCGTCGAAGGTGGCGGCGGCGTCGCGTAACCGGTTGAGGTAGCGGGTATTGATGGTGTCCAGGCCGAGCAGTGCGACGAAGTCGGCGACCGCGAAATCGGGATCATGCGCGGGTTCACCACAGATCTCGGCGCCGAGGCGTAGGTAGCCACGCACCAGTGGAGGCAGCTTCGGGCGCGACGGCGGTTCCAGTTCGTCCAGAGTCTTGCCGTCGACGATCACAGGGCGAATAGGGCGCACCCGTCGCTCCGGGTCGGAAGCGTGTCTGCCGAGCAGCATGTCGCGCACGCCGCGCACGTTCACGCCGGGCGGTTCGGTCGGGGTGTCCTGCATCGGCACCGACACGCAGCCCATCACCCAGTCGTAGCCGGTGAGCTGGATGTAGTGCAGGATGCCCGCCCACATGAGCGTCAGCACCGAACCGTTGCGGTGGTCGGGCACCACACACGCGCGGCCCATCTCCACGATCCGCATGCCCACCGGATCCAGCTGGGCGAGATCGAATTCCGTCGCCGTGTAGTAGCCACCCGCGGCCGCCACCTTGTCCGGCGGCAGCATCCGGTAACAGCCGACGAACTCGCCACTGGCGTCGTCACGGACGAGCAGGTGATCGCAGTGCTCGTCGAATCGGTCGGCATCGAGTCCGGTGCCGGTGTCCGGGATCCGGAAGCCCGGCTCGTTGGCGAACACGCCGTAACGCAGGCACTGCGCGGCCACGCGGTGCCCGGCGTCGGAGGAGACCACCAGCGAATAGCGCGACCGTTCCTCGCCGGAGTCCGTCGGTCGAGCCGGGGCTGTCAACACGGACGAAATAGTCATATCGATGATGAAGCCAGCTCGACACTGCGCGGGAGCAACCTCGAAGTGTCGCGGCGATGCCGCTTCGGTGAACGAGACGGCGGTCACACCAAGCGTTCACCGAGCGGTTCCACCGTGTTCGCCCATCCGAAAGCGTCTGTGCCACCAGGAATTCGCGCTTGCCTTCCGACACAACCCACACCGGCCCCACCCCGCTTCCGAACGAAGCGAGTCCGAACATACCCCTTCGCGACCCGACTCACGCCCGAGACCGCCACCTCCGCGACGAACTCACCAGCGGCCGTCACACACGACACGAGCTACAGAAGGACCGCGAACGCTCAGCGCGAAGAGCGAACAACCAACAGCGCCTTTGCCTCCCACCGCAACGACACCGGCCCCACCTCCACTTCCGAGCGAAGCGAGACCGAGCATTGCCCGTTCGCGGCCCGCGAGCCATGAGGGGGCCGCGAACACGCCGCGCCCGCGCGGCCGAAAACACAGCCGATCACGCCGCACGCTGCTCCCGAGCTCGTACCTTCGTCGGGGTCTTCTCCTCCTCTGCGAAGCCAGGGCGCCCGGTACCGATGAACGCGACCAACCACGAGGCGACCGCGGCGAAGCGGTTGCGGAAGCCGACCAGGTAGAGCAGGTGCACCGCGAGCCACATGAACCAGGCGATCACGCCGCGGAAGGTGATGTGCTCGTTGAGTTTCACCACCGCGCTGAACCGGCTGATCACCGCCATGCTGCCCTTGTCCCAGTACTTGAACGCGGTGCCGGGCTGCTTCTTGCGACGGATGATGTCGGCGGCGTGCCTACCCTCTTGCATGGCCACTGGCGACTGGCCGGGGTAACCGTTGAGCGAGGTCATGTCGCCGATGGCGTAGATGTCGGCGTAACCACCGACGGTGAGGTCCTGGTTGATCAGCAGCCGTCCAGCCCGGTCGGTCTCGACGCCGGTGGCCTCGGCCAAGATCTTCGCGAATCCGCCCGCCTGCACACCCGCCGACCAGACCACGGTCTCGGCCGCGATGCCCTGCTCGACGCCGTCGACGGCCTTGACGGTGACTTTGCCCTGCTCGATGTCGGTGACGAAGGTGCCGAGCAGCACGTCGACACCGCTGCGGGTCAACGACTTTTTCGCGTACTCCGACAGCCCTCCGCCGAATGGTGGCAGCACCTCACCCGCACCTTCCACGAGAGTGACCGAAACCTCCTGGTGGTAATGCCGTTTCGCCAGTTCTTTCAGCTGGCCCGCCACCTCGACGCCGGTTGCGCCCGCGCCGACCACGACGAAGCTCCGCAGCCTGCGGCTTGTCTGCTCGTCGGCGTTCGCGGCCTCGGCGAAGACCCGTTCGATCTGCGTGCGCAGCCGTCGCGCGTCATCGATCGTCTTGAGCGAGAAGGTCTTCTCGGCGAAATCGTCGCGGCCGAAGTAGGACTGGCTGGCTCCTGTGGCCGCGATCAGCGAGCCATACCGGATCCGGTGCCGGCCGCCCTCGTTCTCGTAGGTGACGACGGCCTTGTCGGGGTCGATGGCGACCACCCTGCCGAGGCGCACATCGGCCTCGCGGTGGCGACGCAGGATGCCCGCGATCGGCGGTGCGATCTCCTCCGATGCCAGCACACCGGTCGCTACCTGGTACAACAGCGGTTGGAACAGATGCTCGGGCGTGCTGGAGATCAGCACATAGCCCACCCCCGACTTGGCAAGCTGTTTAGCGGCGGCAAGCCCACCGAACCCCGATCCGACAATGACAACACCCGCGGTTTCGATCCCCGCGTCCACGTACTCCATGACAGCCTCCTTCTCTCATTACGAACCGTCATCCGAGGGGAAGATATTTCAGGTGTTAGGGCGCATACTACAGATGACTCTTATCTCGATTCCTAATCAATAGGAGGTGCTGTGGAACTTCGGCAGCTCACCTACTTCGTGGCGGTGTGCGAGGAGCTCAGCTTCAGTGGCGCCGCCGCACGGTGCTTTATCTCACAGTCGGCGATCAGCCATCAGATCTCCCGGCTCGAACGCGACCTCGGCGTGCAGCTGTTCGAGCGCTCCACCCGGTCGGTCGTGCCCACCGACGCCACCGCACGGCTACTTCCCCTCGCGAAACAGATGCTGAGCCTGGAGTCGGCGATCCGCGCCGCGGTGCGCACGGTGGGTCCGCGAATCCGGCTCGCCGCGAACATGTCCTTCGCCACCCGCTCGCTGTCGGCGATCGCGGGCGCCCGCGCGGCGCATCCGGAAGCGGAGATCGAGTTCGTGATCAAACCGTTCCGCCAGCGCATCACCGCGGTCGCCGACGGGGACTGCGATCTCGCGCTGATCCGCGGCCGCGTCGACCAGCCGGGCCTCGTGGTGGAACAACTCTGGGTCGAGGATCTGGTGATCGCCACCTCCAGCGCCCACCCGCTGGCCCTTGAAGACGTGGTGACACTGGCGGATCTGAGCTCGTATCCGCTGCTGTTGCCGCCGGAGCAGGAACAAGTGTTGCTGCACACCGTGATTCGTAACGCGTTCGCCGAGCTGCCCACCGGCCCCACCTTCGGACCACCGATTCCGCCGGACCACACCGCGACACTGGAGCTGATCAATCGGCCCGACGCGTGGACAGTCCTTTACGCGGAGAGCACGACCGAGGGACTGGTGGTGCTACAGCTGGCCGAACCCAAGCTGCGCATCCCGGTGTCGGCGGTGCTGCGCGCCGACGCCCGGCGCTCACCGATCCTGACCACGCTGCTCAACTCGATGCACCGCACCTGAGGATGATCTGTCGTTGCGGCACGCTGATAGCCGCGAAGAACAGCAGCGGGAGGGCTTCCCGTCCGAGTTCTTCCAGCCGATCATCCTGCGAATGACGGTGGCCCCGACCGGAAACGGTCGGGGCCACCGTCATTGCTCGGCGCGAGGGGCCTCAGCCCTTGTGTGCCTTGACCGCTTCGGTCAGCTGCGGGGCGACCTTGAACAAGTCGCCCACGATGCCGTAGTCCGCGATCTCGAAGATCGGGGCCTCTTCGTCCTTGTTGACCGCGACGATGGTCTTCGAGGTCTGCATACCCGCGCGGTGCTGGATCGCGCCGGAGATGCCGAGGGCGATGTAGAGCTGCGGCGAGACGGTCTTACCGGTCTGGCCGACCTGGAACTGGCCAGGGTAGTAGCCCGAGTCGACGGCGGCACGCGAGGCACCGACGGCGGCGCCGAGCGAGTCGGCCAGCGCCTCGACAACGGCGAAGTTGTCGGCGGAACCGACGCCACGGCCACCGGAAACCACGACGGCGGCCTCGGTGAGTTCCGGACGGTCACCGGCGACGACCGGCTCGCGCGAGGTCACCTTGACGACGCCCTCTTCCTGTGCGGGCACCTCGACGGTCACTTTCTCACCCGCGCCCGCCTGCGCCGACGCCTCGACGGCGCCCGGGCGGACAGAAATTACCGGCACGTCGCCGGTGGCCTTGGCTTCGACGGTGAACGCGCCACCGAAGATGGAGTGGACCGCGCTGCCGTCCGACTTCACGTCGATGACGTCGATCAGCAGGCCGGAGCCGATGCGGGCAGCCAGGCGACCCGACACCTCCTTGCCCTCGGCGGTGGCGGCGACGATGACCGCGGCCGGGGAGGCCGACTCGGTCAGCCCGGCCAGCACGTCGACCTTCGGGGTCACCAGGAAGTTCTCCACATCGTCGGACTCGGCGATGTAGATCTTCTCGGCGCCCGCGGCGGCCAGCGCGTCGGCCAGCTTCTCGCCGGTGCCCGCCGCGCCGAGCACGACGGCGGCCGGCTCGCCGAGAGCGCGGGCGGCGGTGAGCAGTTCGGTGCTGACTTTCTTGATCGCACCGTCGGCGTGCTCGACGAGCACAAGTACTTCTGCCATTTGTGTTCTCTCCTAAGAAGTCTCAGATCTGGAGGACGAAACGAGCGACAATCGCGAAGCGGCTCGCCCCGCCCGACCGGGTGCGGTGTCCCGCACTAGCACTGCCGAGATCAGATGATCTTCTGGCCGATCAGGTACTGGGCGACCTTGGTGCCGCCGTCACCCTCGTCCGCCACCTTCTCGCCCGCGGTGCGCGGCGGCTTCGGGGTGGCGGCGGTGACGGCGGTGCCGGCGTTCGCGACACCCACGGTCGACGGGTCGACGCCGAGGTCGGCCAACGTGAAGGTCTGCACTTCCTTTTTCTTCGCGGCCATGATGCCCTTGAAGGACGGGAAGCGCGGCTCGTTGATCTTCTCGGTGACGCTCACGATCGCAGGGAGGGTGGCCTCCAGCTTGAACACGCCGTCGTCGGTTTCGCGCTCGCCGGTGACCTTGTCGCCGTTGACAGTCAGCTTGCGCAGGTGCGTCAGCTGCGGCAGCCCGAGGTACTCGGCGATGATCGCGGGCACGGCGCCCGCGCGGCCGTCGGTCGCCTCGTTGCCCGCGATGACCAGCTCGACACCCTCGACCTGGCCGAGCGCGCTGGCCAGCACCCAGGCGGTCTGCACGGCGTCGGAGCCGTGGATGGCTGGGTCGTTGATGTGGATAGCCTTGTCGGCACCCATGGACAGCGCCTTGCGGATGGCCTCGGTGGCGCGATTGGGGCCGGCGGCCAGCACGGTGACCTCGCCGCCCTGAGCCTCCTTGATCAGCAGCGCCTCTTCGACGGCGCGCTCGTTGATCTCGTCGAGCACGGCGTCGGCGGCTTCGCGATCGAGGGTGAAGTCACCGTCGGTCAGCTTGCGCTCGGACCAGGTGTCGGGAACCTGCTTGATGAGTACGACGATGTTCGGCATCGGTCTTCGTCGACCTCCTGTTCTAGGTACACGTATGTGGTGGTCGCACGAGCATGGCCGTACGTCCGTCTGAGTGGCTCAGGCCGTGACATTACCCTACGTTAAGTTACTCACGGGTAACTTAGTGGTTTCTCTCTCACAACCCCAAACCGGCGCAGGCGAGGCAGCCGCATAGACGACCCCGCCGGACGAAGTCCGCCCATTGCCCGCGCCGGGCCGAGCGCAGGCGAGGCAGCCGCACATCGGGGCCGACCCGGTGCGGGTTTCCCCCGAAGAGCCAGTAACGTCGGAGTGATGAGCGAGGCTGTGATCCCTGCCGCAGTGGACGACCCGACGGGCATTACCGCGGAACCCGAGACGACCATCGGCATCGCCGAACCGCTGCCGCTGACCGGCGAGCGCACCGTCCCCGGCATCGCCGAGGAGAACTACTGGTTCCGCAGGCACGAGATCGCCTACGTCCGCCTGCTGGATCGCTGCGCGGGAAAGACCGTACTGGAAGCCGGTTCCGGCGAGGGCTACGGCGCCGACATGATCGCCGACGTGGCCACCACAGTGATCGGCCTGGACTACGACACCAGCGCCGTGGAGCA
The DNA here is from genome assembly GCF_040639505.1 of Nocardia sp. NPDC023852. Taxonomy (NCBI): domain Bacteria; kingdom Bacillati; phylum Actinomycetota; class Actinomycetes; order Mycobacteriales; family Nocardiaceae; genus Nocardia; species Nocardia sp. NPDC023852. Next base: position 175,237 of record NZ_JBFAAB010000004.1, on the reverse strand, counting down.
CGTGCGCGCGCGCTACCCCCGCGTCGAAATGCTGCAGGGCAACCTCGCCGCGCTGCCGCTGGAGGACACCTCGGTCGACGTCGTAGTGAACTTCCAAGTGATCGAACATCTCTGGGACCAGTCGCAGTTCCTGCGGGAGTGCCTGCGCGTGCTTCGTCCCGGCGGCGAGCTACTGATCAGCACCCCCAACCGGATCACCTTCTCCCCCGGCCGCGATACCCCGCTCAATCCCTTCCACACCAGGGAGCTGAACGCCGCCGAGCTGACCGAACTGCTGGTCCACACCGGATTCGAGGTCGCGCAGATGGTCGGCGTGCACCACGGGCCGAGCCTGAAGGCGTTGGACGCCAAGCACGGCGGTTCGTTCATCGACGCACAGATCGAACGGGCGCTGGCTGGTGAGCCCTGGCCCGCGGAACTGACCGCGGACGTCGCGAGCGTCACGGTCGAGGACTTCGTGCTCGTCGCCGAGGACATCGACGCGAGCCTCGACCTGGTCGCCATCGCGGTGAAGCCTTGACCGACCGCAGTGCCGTGCCCGGCGGGCACTCCGCAACTCCGGTGCCGGGCCAGTTCACGTTGGTCCTGCACTCCCACCTGCCCTGGCTGGCTCATCACGGCCGCTGGCCGGTCGGCGAGGAATGGCTCTACCAGTCCTGGGCGGCGTCCTATCTTCCGGTCGTGGAAGTACTGAGAATACTTGCGGCCGAGGGCTATTCGCATTTGGTCAGCCTCGGAATCACGCCGGTGCTCGCGGCCCAACTGGACGACCCGCACTGCCTGGCCGGCATGCACCACTGGCTGGGCAACTGGCAGCTGCGCGCCGACGAGGCCGCCATGGCGGGCAACGTCGCGCTCGGCAGGCACGAGCACCGCTTGGCCGCCGCGGCACTCGCTGGATTCGAGCAGCGTTGGCGGCACGGCGCGGCGCCGGTCTGGCGTGAATTGGTCGACGCCGAAACCATCGAGCTGCTCGGCGGGCCACTCGCCCACCCGTTCCAGCCGCTGCTCGATCCGCGGCTGCGGCAGTTCCAGCTCACCGAAGGACTGGCAGACGCGCGGCACCGCTGGGGCCACACGCCCACTGGGATCTGGGCGCCCGAATGCGGGTACACACCCGGCATGGAGGTCGGATACGCCGATGCCGGCGTGACGCATTTCATGGTCGACGGGCCCGCACTGCGCGGCGACACCACCCTCGGGCGCCCGGTGCGCGAGTCCGATGTGGTCGCGTTCGGACGCGACCTGCAGGTGAGCTACCGCGTCTGGTCACCGAAGTCCGGTTATCCCGGCCACAGCGCCTACCGTGACTTCCATCACTACGACCACGCGACAGGTCTCAAGCCCGCCCGGGTCACCGGCAAGACGGTCGCCGGACCGGACAAGGCCCCCTACGACCCGGAGCTGGCCGCCGCGGCAGTCGCCCGCCACGTGGACGACTTCGTGCGGACCGTGCGCGAGCGGTTGATCGCCGAGTCCGCCCGGATCGAGCGCCCCGCGCTGGTCGTCGCGGCGTTCGACACCGAACTGCTCGGACACTGGTGGCACGAGGGTCCGCAATGGCTGGCCCAAGTGCTGCGCGCGCTGCCGGAAGCGGGCGTCAGCGTCGGCACGCTGGCCGACGCGCGTGACCGGGGTTACCTGGGTGAACCTGTGCCGCTGGCCGACTCGTCCTGGGGCTCGGGCAAGGACTGGCGGGTGTGGGCCGGCGACCAGGTGCGCGACCTGGTCGAGCTCGACGACGACATCGTGCGGCTGACGCTGGACACGATCGACAAGATGCGCGCGGCCCAGGGCGGACCGCCCGGCCTGCGCGATCACGTGGCCGACCAGTTGCTACGCGAAGCGATCCTGACCGTGTCCAGCGATTGGGCATTCATGGTCAGCAAGGACTCCGCCGCCGGCTACGCACGCGACCGCGCGCACCAGCACGCACACGCTGTACGGGAGATCGCCGCTGCCGTCGGAGCGGGCCAAGTCGCCAAAGCACGGCAGTTGGCGGCAGGATGGGGGACGGCTGACGGACTCTTCCCCAGTATGGACGCGCGGCGACTCGGCTCCGCGGGTTTTGTACCCGGCACCCCCGAAGCAGCGCCCGCCAGCCCGCCAGGATCGGGCCCCGCCTACGCGCACCAAGGCTCCGCCGCAGAAGGACATACATGAAGATTTTGATGGTGTCGTGGGAGTACCCACCGGTCGTGGTCGGTGGTCTCGGCATGCACGTGCATCACCTCGCCACCGAACTGGCCGCGGCGGGCCACGAGGTGGTGGTCTTGTCCCGACGTCCTTCGGGCACCGACTCCTCGACCCACCCCACACACTCCTTCATCGCCGACGGGGTGCTGGTCGTCGCGGTCGCGGAGGACCCGCCGGTGTTCGACTTCGGCGAGGACATGCTCGCCTGGACGCTGGCCATGGGCCATGCCATGGTGCGCGCGGGCGTCGCTCTCGGGAAGCCGGGCATCGGGGACGGATGGATCCCCGACGTGGTGCACGCGCACGACTGGCTGGTCGCCCACCCTGGTATCGCACTGGCCGAGTACTACGATGTGCCGCTGGTGTCGACCATTCACGCGACCGAAGCCGGACGCCACAGCGGCTGGGTCGCGGGCAAGGTCAACAAGCAGGTGCATTCGGTCGAATGGTGGCTCGCCAACGAGTCCGACGCGCTGATCACCTGCTCGTCGTCCATGCAGGACGAGGTGGAACGGCTGTACGGGCCGGAACGGATCCCGATGACGGTGATCCGCAATGGAATCGATGTGGGCGCCTGGACCTTCCGTCCACGTTCGCCGCGCACCGGTCCGCCCCGGCTGCTGTACGTGGGCAGGCTGGAGTATGAGAAAGGCGTGCAGGACGCGATCGCGGCGCTGCCCCGCATCCGCCGCGCCCACCCCGGTACGACCCTGACCATCGCCGGTGTCGGCACCCAGTTCGAGTGGCTGCGCGAGCGTGCCCGCGTGCATCGGGTCGCCCGCGCGGTGATCTTCGCCGGGCAGCTGCACCACAAGGAGTTGCTCGGCTGGCTGCATGGCGCCGACGCGATAGTGCTGCCCAGCCGGTACGAGCCCTTCGGCATCGTCGCCCTGGAGGCGGCGGCGGCGGGCACTCCGCTGATCACTTCGACGGCGGGTGGCCTCGGTGAGGCCGTGATCGACGGGGTGACCGGCGCGTCCTTCGCGCCCGCCGACGTCGACGGCCTGGTCGAGGCGGTCCGCGCCACCCTCGACGACCCCGCCGAAGCGCAGCAGCGGGCCCACGCTGCCCGCGAACGGCTCACCGCCGATTTCGCGTGGGACATGGTGGCCATGGAAACCGCCCAGGTGTACCAGTCGGCCAAACGCCGGGTGCGCAATCCGCTGGGCCGCCCGGCGATCGTCGACCGCCCGCTACCGGAACGCGATCCGAAGTAACGCACGACCGCGATCGGTGCCCGGCTCAGGCCGTATCCCCTCTCGCATGAGCGGAGCCCTCCGTGGTTACGCTTCGCTGCCACCTCCGGGCTTGACCGCTCATGCGGTGTCCTCTCTGGCATGAGCGGGAGGCACTCCGTGGTTACGCAGGCTGCCTCCTCCGGGCCTTGACCCGCTCATGCCGCGAGCTTCTTCACGATGCGCTCGACGGTGAGCCAGGTGCGGGTTGTGATGTCCTTGCCGTAGGTCTTGTCCAACCAGGCCATGAAGTCCGGCGTCTTGCCCGGCTCACTGTTGTCGATCACCGCGAGGAAGGCGCGAGCTGCCTCGTCGTAGCCGATGATGCGGGTGCGCGGATCGGGTTGAGCGGGCAGCGTGCCCGGCGCCTTGGCGGTGTCTTTGAGGAACGTCGCGATCAGATATGTTCCGCGCCCGTGCGTGAGTCCGGGGAACGGGTCGGTGTCCAGCAGCGCGCGCAGTTCTTCGTCACTGCGGATGATCGTCCCGCCGCCGATCCCGAGTTCCTGGTTCAACGCCTGCTGGATGCGGTCCTCCAGCGCGGGAATGTCGGTGTCCTGGCTGCGGAACACGATGTTGCCGCTGGCGAGCACCGACGCGACCCCCTCGAACCCCAACCCCTCGAACACCGCCCGCAATTTCGCGTTGCTCATATTCGGATTGCTCGGCGTGATGCCGCGCAGCAGTGCGGCGTACCTGTTCATGCCGGGGAACCTACTCGCTTGCCCCGACAGATCGGCTGGACCCACGGAGCGGCTAGGCCATCTGGGTGGAACCGTTCTTCTTGCGCGCGATATCCTCCAGCGCCGCAAAGTATTTCGCGCGCTCCTCGGCGCCTGCCTCCCAAACCTCCTTGCGATTCCTGACCACCTTGGCCGGCGCCCCGACGGCGATGCTGTAGTCCGGGATCTCGCCCTTGACCACGGCGTGGGCGCCGAGCACGCAGCCGCGGCCCACACGGGTCTCGCGCAGCACGGTGACCTTGGCGGCGATCCACGTGTCAGGGCCGATGCGGACCGGGCTCTTCACGATGCCCTGATCCTTGATCGGCATCGTGATGTCGTCCATCTTGTGGTCGAAGTCGCAGATGTAGCACCAGTCCGCGACCAGGGTCGATTCGCCGATCTCGATGTCGAGGTAGGTGTTGACCACGTTGTCCTTGCCGAACACCACCTTGTCGCCGATGCGAAGCGAACCCTCGTGGCAGCGGATCGCGTTGCCGTCGCCGATGTGCACCCAGCGGCCGATCTCCATCCGGCTCAATTCGGGCGTGGCGTGGATCTCGACGCGACGACCGAGGAATACCATGCCGCGCAGCACGATGTGCGGGTTCGCCAAGCGGAACTTGAACAGCCGGTAGTACCGCACCAGGTACCAGGGCGTGTACGCCCGGTTCGCGAGCACCCAGCGCAGCGAAGCCCGCGTCAGAAAACGCGCCTGCTGCGGATCCCGGCGGCGCGATCCGCGCCAGCGCGAACGCAACGGTGCGCCCCACATGCTCGTCACGAACGGCTCTCCTGTCGTGGTCCTATGGGCTGTCGCCCACCTGGGCGGCGACGGTTAGAGCCTATCGCCCGCGGCGAGGACGGCAACGAGCACCCGCGACGACAACGACGGGACTCGTGCACCCGCACACAACGCTCCCGTACAGTGACTCGTGCGCCGGCGACGGCGCCCCCGAACCCGCGGGCGAAAAGACCGAACGGGGACCGTGGTTCGACACCCTCAGTCTCGTGCGAGCCATCGACGACAGGAGTGCGGCAGGTGCGAAGCGGCGGCGTACTGGCTACTTCCAGGTGGCGACCGTCCCGGATCCGTGCTGCGGCCGTACTGGCCGCGGTCGGTGCGCTGGCCTTGGCGGGCTGCGGCACCGATGTCGACGACATCACCGTCGGTCCGGGCAAGGGCTGGCCCGCCGCGTACCACGACGGCCGCAACGGCGCGACCAGCCCCGTCACCGGCGCCAAGAAGATCGCGCTGAGCTGGACACGTCCGGTGGGCGGGCCGATCGCCGAGGCGGTCACGCTGGGTCCCGACGGTCAGCTGTTCGTCACCACGCGCCTACCGAACTGCGCGATCTTCTCGTTTCAGATGGCCACCGGGCGCAAGCGGTTCTGCAACGCGCTCGAGCCGAGCGCGATCTCGGCGCCCTCGTTGGTCGACGGCATGACCAACGTCTATGTCGGTGACGACAGTCATGTGAATTCGTTCAACTACTTAGGGCAGCCGCGCTGGCGCACAACAGTTGCCGGAACGCCGGTCTCAGTGCAATTCACCGGCGACGGAAATCTGTTGACGATCACCCAAACCGGCCAGGTCGATGTGCTGTCGCGTCAGACCGGCGAACGCGCTGTGCCAACGGTGCAGTTGCTCGGCGAGCCGGACTTTCTCGACAACCCGAACCTCGCCTGGCCCGCCGCCGGGCAGGGCTTGGACGAGTGCGCCACTGGTGGACCGCAGTGCCCGGTTGCGAATATCTCCGCTGTCGACGCCGCGACCGGCCGCTTCTTCGTCACGTTGTGGCAGCCGGGCAAGCCGACCGCCGCTCTGGTCGCCCTCCACTATGCGGGTAACAAGATCCAGCGGGATTGGAGTGCCGAACTGCTGTCAGGGGGCAGTGCCACCAGTCCCGCCCTGTCGGCAGACGGCACAACCGTCTACGTGGGTGACAACAGCAAGCGATTGATCGCCGTCGACACCTCCGACGGACGTACCAAATGGGTCAAGTCCCTGGAATGGGCTCCGCGCGGAGGTATTTCGGTTTCCAGCGACGGCCTGATCATTCCGGCCGGCGACGAAGGCCATCTTCTCGCTCTGCGTGACAAGGGCGATGTCCCGGAAATCGCCTGGGAACGCAAGGATCTCGCCCTTCGCGGCCTGCCGGTCCAAACCGCGGGTAGCACCGGCTACACCACTGCCGCCATCGGCGATGGCCTCAACCTCATCACCTTCGATACGAGGAGCGGCGCCACTATCGACTCCGATATCCTTCCTGGCGCTGAAGGCACAACCACCGGGACCTCCATCGGCGCCAAGGGCGAAGTCGTCGTGGCCACTCGAATCGGTGAGCTCTTCGTCTTCAAACCGGAAACCTGACCTCCGATATTTCCGGTGTCTTCCGCGTCGAACCGACTCGTCGACCGTCACCGCACTGCCGAAGAAGCGGACAGTTGGTCCGCGAAAGCAACACAGAGAAATACGGTTGCCGCACGGCCGATTCGCGTGATCACCAACGTGTAGGGCTGGGTGCCAGCGGGTTTCAAGCGACGGCGGAGCTGATCGGGGTCTACGTCGACTCCTCGCACCAGGATCTCGAGTGCGCCGCAGTCACGGCGGCGCAGTTCCGAACGAAGGGTCTTCTCGCGGAATTCGAGGCGATCAACGATACGGAACCCGCGGATTCCGCCGGGGCGATGGTCGCCGGTCAGGTAGGCGATTCGCGGATCGAGTTGCCACAGGCCATGTTTCGCGGCGTAGTGGCGAACCAGGCCCGCGCGGACCACGGCGCCGTCCGGGTCGATGATCCACTCGCCCGGGTCCCGTTCCGGGATGTCGTCCGGATCGGCGCCGGTATAGGTGCGGGCCGCTTCGCCGGCGGTGAGCACGGTCGCTCTGCGGGTGACGCCGGCCTCGGCGAGACCGGGCGACCACAGGCATGCCTCGCGGACGGCGCCGTCGAGCGAGACCACTTCGATTTCCCCAGGCCAGCCCATGCGGTCGAAGTCCAGTCCGGGAGCGCACTTCACGACCAGATCGCGGCCGGCGTACGCGGCGAGCAGATCTGGAAGGGGCGGTTGGAGTTTCGCTGGATCGTGGGTGCGGCGCCCGTCGGCGCGGCGGGCCGGGTCGGCGACCACAACCGTGTCCCTGCTGACCGGGACGAGCGCGTCGGCCTTGGCCAGCAACACGTTTCGGTTTCCCGACGTATTGTGTGCGGCCATCGACAACCGTACGTCGTCCAGATCGCTCCCGATCACCGAGGGGCAGACACGCGCCAGCTCGGCAAGTTCCGCACCGATCGAGCATGTGACGTCGTGCACGGTCCGGTCGGCCAACCGGGCAGCCCGTTGCCGGGCCACCATTGTCGGAGTCGCCTGCTGCAGCGCGTCCTCGGTGAACAGCCATTCCACGGCGTCGGCCAGCTTGGCGGCCGCCCTGCGGCGCAATCGCACCGTCTCGACGAGAGCAGCCGCCCACGCGCCGTGGTCGCGACGCACCCGCTCCAGGTCGCGCAGGTGCGTCGCCGGGGTCAGCTCCAGCCGGTCCACCTCGGCCAGCGCGGCGGCGCCCGCCGCACTGCCGAGAAAGGCGACGTCCGCGCGGCGGAAGCCGTACCCCACTACTTGGCAGAAACGCTGGGCTTGACGCCGGTGATCATGGCGTTGTAGAAGAACTGGCGCGGCACCACACGGCGCATGACTTTCTCGTCCACCCAGCTCAGGCCGAGCCAGGCGCGGTACATCGCAACCCGGTAGGGCCAGGTGAGCTTCTCGGCGGGCACCGCGGCCTCGAACGTGCGCACCGGCCAGCCCCACAGTGCGGCCGTGAATTCCTCGGTGGTGGCGGCCACGTCGACGGCACCTGCCGAACGCGCCATGGCCTCCAGGTCGCGGGGATCGAACGTGTGCAGATCGACGACAGCCTCCAGGGCAGCCGCGCGCGAGGACTCGTCCAGTTCCTCCTGCGGACGCCGCCAACCGCTCAGGATCGGCAGCTTGGTGACCGTGGTGGTGGCCGCCCAGGTGATCCGGCCCAGCCAGCGTGCGTAGAAGTTGCCTGCCGTGGTCGGCTCGCCGGCGAATACGAAACGGCCGCCCGGCTTGAGCACGCGCAGGCATTCCTTGAGCGCCAGCTCGACGTCAGGAATGTGGTGCAGCACCGCGTGGCCGACCACCAGGTCGAAGGTGTCGTCCTCGTAGGGGATGGTCTCCGCGTCGGCGACCCGCCCGTCCACGTCCAGCCCGAGATGTTGTGCGTTGCGCAGCGCGACCTTGACCATGCCCGGCGACAGGTCGGTAACCGAGCCGGATTTCGCCACGCCCGCCTGCATCAGGTTGAGCAGGAAAAAGCCGGTACCACAGCCGAGTTCGAGCGCCTTGCCGTAGGGCAGCGGCGCCGGGCCGACCGCGGCGTCGAACCGGCCGCGGGCGTATTCGATACAGCGCTCGTCATACGAGATGGACCACTTGTCGTCGTAGGTCTCGGCTTCCCAGTCGTGGTAGAGCACCTGGGCCAGCTTCGTATCCTCGAGCGCTGCTGCGACCTCCGCCTCGGTGGCGTGCGGGTTCGGCGCGGGGTCGTCGGGACGTACCGTCATGGTCGGCAAGCCTACCCAAATCCGCAGTTGACGCCCGCTATCGGCCCACGAATTCGGCGGACCCCGGGCCGTCCGCGAGATAGGAACCTGTTCCTATCAGGCGATCTTCGGTCGTGAACAAATCCGACCACTCCGTCCGTGCGCGGTCCAGGCCGTGTGGTCCTGCTTCGAAGACCGCTTTCGCGGCGGCCAGTGCGCGCGCCGGTCCGTTGACGAACTGCCGCGCCCATCGCATCGCCGCGGTGAACACGTCGTCGGGAGCGACGACCTCGTCGACCAGGCCGAGCGCCTTCGCCTCGTCCGGCTCGATGAACCGGCCGGTGTAGACCAGGTCCTTGGCCGGGCCTGGCCCGATGAGCAGCGCGAGCCGCCGGATTCCGGCGAGCGGGATCAGGCCGGCCTTGATCTGCGGAAGACCCAACTTGACGTTGTCACCGACGACGCGCCGGTCGGCGCCGAGCGCCAGCTCCAGCCCGCCGCCGAGGCAGTAGCCGCTGATCGCCGCGACGGTCGGCTGCGGGAGCCGGGCCAGGCAACCGAGGATGCGCTGCAGATCGCCCGCCACGGCGCTCGCCTGGTCCGCGCTCAGCTGGGACAGCTCGGCCACGTCGTCACCCGCCGAGAACACCCGCTCGTCGCCGTACACGACCACGGCCGCGACGCTCGCGTCCGCGGCAACCGCGTCGGCCGCCTCGGCCAGCTCACGCGCCAGCTGAACGTTCAGCAGGTTCAGCGGCGGGCGGACGATCCGGAGAACGGCCACGCGGCGCGCGGCATCGCCCTCGGACTGATCCAGGGTCACGAATTCGGCCATGGTGAGCCACGCTACCGGGTGCCCACGTGCCCGCTCACTTGCGCACAGATCCCCTGAGCCGACCGGCATCCGGGAGATCGGCGAAGTAGCGCTGGTTGTCCGGGAAGGACAGCACCTGCTTGCCGTCGAGGTCGACGAGCACCGGCATGATCGGATCGATCGCGGGCCGGGCGACCAGCAAATCGGCGGTCGAGCCGAACCCGCCGAGCGCGACCAGCTGTGCCCACGTCGGCGGCAAAAGGACATCGGTGCCTGCCCGCCAGCGCGCCAGCGCCTCCTCCGGGGTGCGCCACTGAACCTCCGCCGCCTCCGAGGTGGCGCCGTCGGCGCGCTGCCCCTCCGGCAGCACCGCGACGAAGAACCGGGTGTCGTAGCGGCGCGGCTCGATCACCGGAGTGATCCAATTCGCCCACGGCCGAAGCAGGTCCGCACGCAGCACGAGATTCTCCTCGGCGAGGAACGACGCCAGCGACAGTTCCCTGCGCTCCAGCTTTCCACGAGCGGCCCGGTACCGGGTCGTGTCGGAGACGACGCTGTCCGCCGTCGGACCGGCCAGCAGCACGCCACATTCCTCGAACGTCTCGCGTACCGCCGCGCAGACCAATGCCTTAGCCGTCGGCTCTGTCGTCGCGAACCGCTCGGCCCACCAGGCTGGTTCGGGACCGGCCCAGGTGATGTCCGTGATGGCGTCGGACGGGTCGACGCCGCCGCCGGGGAATACGGTCATTCCCGCGGCGAATGCCATTGCCCCGACCCTGCGCTGCAAGAAGATCTCGGGGCCCTCGGCGCCGTCGCGCACCAGCATCACCGTCGACGCGTCCTTGGGCGACGGTATCCGCGGCTGAGAGTCGGCCTCCGATTGTGTCTCACTCACCTCTGCACCCTAAACGCGCGCTGGGTGAGCGCAGTCACCGCGTGCGGGTCAGCGGGTGCGATGCCGGCCCGCGCGGCGCGCACGGCGCGCGAAGTATCGACCACCCACCCGGCTCAACGCGATCGACTGACGGAACGCATCGCTCAGGTTGGCCGCGGTGAGCACGTCGCCGAGCAGGCCCTGCGCGACCACCTCGCCCTCGTTGAGCAGCAGGCCATGGGTGAATCCGGGCGGGATCTCCTCCACGTGGTGGGTGACGAGCACGATCGCGGGCGAGTCCGGATCGGCGGCGAGATCACCGAGCCGTTCCACCAGCTCCTCCCGACCGCCCAGATCCAGGCCGGCGGCGGGCTCGTCCAGCAGCAGCAGCTCGGGATCGGGCATCAGCGCGCGAGCGATGAGCACCCGCTTGCGCTCGCCCTCCGACAGCGTGCCGTAGGTGCGGTCCGAGAGATGTTCGGCACCCAGGCTTTCCAGCATGTCGATGGCACGGTCGGTGTCGACGTCGTCGTAGCGCTCCCGCCACCGCCCCAGCACCGCGTACCCGGCGGAAACCACCAGGTCGCTGACCTTCTCGTCGAGCGGAACCCGGCTGGCCACCGCGGCCGAGGACAGGCCGATGCGCGGGCGCAGCTCGCTGACGTCCACCTTGCCGATCCGCTCCCCGAGCAGATGGGCGATGCCCGAGGTGGGGTGTGTCTCGGCGGCGGCCATCCGCAGCAGGGAGGTCTTGCCCGCGCCGTTGGGGCCGAGGACGACCCAGCGTTCGTCGAGCTCGACCTGCCAGGTGACCGGCCCGACGAGGGTGTGGCCCGAACGGCGGATGGTCACGTCGGTGAAATCGATGAGCAGATCGGGATCCGGTTGCGGCACGCGGTCCATCTTGGCCCACCCGTGGGGACATTTGCCAGCGCAGGGAGGGATGTCCGGGCCGGGTCGGTCGGATCAGCGCGGCACGCTGCGGTCCTGTCGGTCGGAATAGCCAGCGCAGCCGCGTCCGACTCGCCCCCTCCGATTGCCGAACAGTCGCCGCGGCTGGTTCACCAGGCCAGGGCAGGCACCGCGATGACGGTCATCGAACCGGGCGCCACCTCGGTGAACCCCGCGTCTCGCACAGCGACCGCGGTGCCGTCGGCCGCCTGGCCGACGAGGGCCGTCCACCGCTCGGCGTCGGCTTCGCGCACCGAGCAGTGGAATCCACGCTCGGACCAGCGCCACGCGTGCTGGGCGGTGAGCGCACCGGCCAGCAGCATGCTCGCGTGGCCGACCTGCGCGGCGGCTTTGCCCAGGGTCATACCGAGTGATGTGTTCACCCACAGCACGGGCAGCTTCGGGTCGGGCGGGCCGGGATCGTCGTGGTCGAGATCGGTGCCGCCGATCTGCAGGCGCTTGATCCGCGGATCGACCTGGCCCACCGGTCCGGGCACCAGCGCCCGCGCCTGCGCGCCGTCGATCTCGACAGTGACGCCGTCCACCGCGCAGGTCGCGCTCCACTGGGCACCGCGGGCACGTCTGGCCACCTTACGGATCCGCGACCGCCTCCACGCCAGATAGCGCTCTTCCCATTCGCCGCCCGGCGATACCCGCTCGTCCAGGCACAGCGCCACCGCGGCGGCGGCAGCCGCCGCGAGCAGCGAGGTGCGGGGTGGCGGATCGATCTTGGGAAGATGTAGCACCATCTGCATCGCCTGAACCATGGCCGGATCGTCCGGATCGCCCACATGACCATAGCCTTCGCCCAGCGCCGCATGCCTGACCAGAAATCCCGCGGCGTCCGACATCGTCGCGGCCCGCGCGGTCTCCCCGCTGCCGCTGACTTCGGCACCACATTCCGGCATGCTCGTCATCACTCCACCTCGAGCGTCAACGAAAACCTCTCGGCCGGCTCCATACCTTGCTCCCACGGCCGTGCGTAGTCCATCGTCAGCTGGGTGACGCCCGTCCCGACACCGACGAAGGTCCACACGGCACTGCCACCCGAGCCGGGGGCCACGGGCACCGTCGGATCAGGTTCGAAGTCTGCCACACCGTCCTGCTTCACCAGTGCGTCATCCAATTCCGCTATGCGCCAGGAATACCCGGTCGACGGGTTCGATGGAAGAGTGACCATGAGCCGTTGCCCCGCGTGCAATCCGCGCTCCTGACCGTTGTCGGCGTCGGTGACGCGCACAACGGGATTCGCCACAGACGAGCCGTTGCTGCCACATCCGACCGCTGCCAACCCGAGCAACAGCACGAGCAGGAACTTCCGCATCGAAGCCCTCCGATCTCCTCGTCCGAAAAGCCGTCAGGCCAAAGGTACTCGGCGCAACAGGCCGTCCCTGGCGTCAGCCGCCTCGACCTCGTCCCGGGTGACGCCGAGGATGAACAGCACCGCGTCCAGGTATGGATATGAAAGGGCGGCGTCGGCGACCTCGCGCAACGCGGGCTTGGCGTTGAACGCCACGCCCAGCCCGGCGACGTTGAGCATGTCGATGTCATTGGCTCCGTCGCCGACCGCGACGGTCTGCTCCATCGGCACTCCGGCCTCCGCCGCGAACTTGCGCAGCGCCGTGGCCTTGGCCGCCCGGTCCACGATCTCGCCGACAACGCGTCCGGTGAGCTTTCCGTCCCGGATCTCCAGGGTGTTCGCCTGGACGAAGTCCAGCTCCAGCTCATGTGCCAGCGGCTCGATCACCTGACGGAAACCACCGGACACCACCCCACAGCGGAACCCGATCCTGCGCAGCGTGCGGATGGTGGTGCGGGCGCCGGGCGTCAGCTCGATCCGGTCGGCCACCGCCTCGATCACCGACTCGTCGAGGCCCTCGAGCGTCGCGACCCGCTGCCGCAGCGATTCGGCGAAGTCGATCTCGCCGCGCATGGCGGCTTCGGTGACCTTGGCGACCTCTTCCTCCACGCCCGCGTGCGCGGCGAGCATCTCGATGACCTCCCCCTGGATCAGCGTCGAGTCGACGTCGAACACGATGAGCCGCTTGCCGCGGCGGGCCAGCCCGGCGCGCTCCACCGCGACGTCGACCTGCTCGGCCACCGCGACCTTCGCCAGCGCCGTGCGCAGCCGCGAGTCGGCGTCCGTGCTCGGGTCGGTCGCGGTGACCATCAGCTCCATGCCGGTCACTGGATAGTCCGCGATACCGCGGATGGTGTCGATATTGGCGCCGAGCGTGGCCAACTGCCGCGACACAGCGCTGAAGGCACGCGCGGTGACCGGACTACCGAGGATCACCACCGCGTGCGTGGACATCGGATGCCTGCCGACCTCGGCGCCGACCTCGACGTCGACGTGCATGCCGACGGTGTTCATCGCCTCTTCGAGCTCGTCCTGCAACGCTTCGGGATCATGTGGACAGGTGACCAGGACGCCTAGGGTCAGCCTGCCCCGGATCACGACCTGTTCCACGTCCAGCAGGCTCACCCGATGCCGCGACATCGCCGCGAGCAGCACGGACGTCACACCGGGCCGGTCGGGTCCGGTGACGGTGACGAGGACTGTGGTGTCGGCCAACTGATGCGCTCCATGTTCGGTGTTTGCCGCCGCTGCGGGGACCTCGTTGTCGTAACGCCACGGTGCCTACTGCATTCTGCACAAAACGAGTGTGCACCCGCTGGTGACCAGCAGGTGCACACTCACCACGGTGAATCCTACGGCGCAGGTGCCCTTCACGACAGCCGGACGAAGTCCGTCCCCAGCCCCGCGCCGGGCCGAGCGAAGGCGAGGCAGCCGCACCTTCAGCACAGCCGGACGAAGTCCGTCCCCAGCCCCGCGCCGGGCCGAGCGAAGGCGAGGCAGCCGCCTACTTCGTTGCCACGGCGCCTTCGTGGAGCTCGGTGGCATGCTTGCCCGAACCCCAACCCACGTGGGCTTCGGCGCGCATGCGGTCGACCATGTGCGGGTAGTGCAGCTCGAAGGCGGGACGCTCGGAGCGGATCCGCGGCAACTCGTAGAAGTTGTGCCGCGGCGGCGGGCAGGTCGTGGCCCACTCCAGCGAATTGCCGTAACCCCACGGATCGTCGACGGTGACGACCTCACCGTAGCGGTAGCTCTTGAAGACGTTCCACAGGAACGGCAGCATCGACGCGCCGAGGATGAACGCACCGATCGTCGAGATCGTGTTCAACCCGGTGAAGCCGTCGCTGGGCAGGTAGTCGGCGTAGCGGCGCGGCATGCCCTCGGCACCGAGCCAGTGCTGGACCAGGAACGTGGTGTGGAAACCGAGGAAGGTCGCCCAGAAGTGCCATTTGGCCAAACGCTCGTCCAGCATGCGTCCGGTCATCTTGGGGAACCAGAAGTAGATGCCCGCGAAGGTGGCGAACACGATGGTGCCGAACAGCACGTAGTGGAAGTGCGCCACGACGAAGTAGGAGTCGGTGACGTGGAAGTCCAGCGGCGGGCTGGCCAGGATGACACCCGACAGACCACCGAAGAGGAACGTGACGATGAAGCCGATCGAGAACAGCATCGGCGACTCGAAGGTCAGCTGACCGCGCCACATGGTGCCGATCCAGTTGAAGAACTTCACGCCGGTCGGGACCGCGATCAGGAAGGTCATGAACGAGAAGTACGGCAGCAGCACCGCGCCGGTGGCGTACATGTGGTGCGCCCACACCGCGATGGACAGAGCGGCGATGCCCAAGGTCGCGTAGACCAGCGTGGTGTAACCGAAGATCGGCTTACGCGAGAACACCGGGAAGATCTCCGACACGATGCCGAAGAACGGCAGCGCGATGATGTACACCTCGGGGTGGCCGAAGAACCAGAACAGGTGCTGGTAGAGCAGGATGCCGCCGGTCGCGGGGTCGTAGATGTGGCCACCGAGGTGGCGGTCGTAGGCCAGGCCGAACAGCGCGGCGGTCAGCAACGGGAAGGCGAGCAACACAAGCACACTGGTGACGGCGATGTTCCAGGTGAAGATCGGCATCCGGAACATGGTCATGCCCGGAGCGCGCAGGCAGACGACGGTGGTGAGCATGTTGACGCCACCGAGGATGGTGCCGAGACCGGAGACGGCGAGGCCGAGAATCCACAGGTCGGTGCCCACGCCGGGCGAGTGCAGGATGTCGGTCAGCGGCACATACGCCGTCCAGCCGAAGTCCGCGGCACCGCCGGGGGTGATGAAACCCGCGGTCGCCATGCTGGCGCCGAACGCGTACAGCCAGTAGCTGAACGCGTTCAGGCGCGGGAAGGCGACGTCGGGGGCACCGATCTGCAACGGCAGGATGATGTTGGCGAAGCCGAACACGATCGCGGTCGCGTAGAACAGCAGCATGATCGTGCCGTGCATGGTGAACAGCTGGTTGAACTGCTCGGGCGAGAGGAACTGCAGGCCGGGACGCGCGAGCTCACCACGCATCATCAGCGCCATGAGGCCACCGATCATGAAGAAGCCCATCGAGGTGGTCAAGTACATGACACCCAGGACCTTCGGATCCGTGGTGGTGACCAACTTGTAGATGAACGAGCCCTTCGGCCCGGTCCGAGCCGGATACGGCCGAGTCGCTTCCAACTGAGGGACTGGCTGGGGCTCTACGGCAGTCACTGATCCTCCTGAAAGGTGCCTTTAGGTCGCTCCGCAGGCTCCGCTGCTCGCAATCCATCCCGGTGCCGGAACAGACGACAGTTCGCTTGCGCTCTTCGAATCGTAAACCGTGCCGCGGCAGCGAGCCGAACGGGTCCTACTCTCTGTCGTATTTGTTTGGAGGGAATGCTCGATCTCGCTGCGCTCGGAAACCGGAGTGGGGGACGATGCGGTCGTTTTGGGCAGTAAACGCGTTCTTTCGGCAATGTCTGCGGCGAATGGGTGCTCGTGCGCCGCACGAGGGCGGGCGTCGAGTGGTGTGTCCTCGTACCGATGAGTTCGCCGTGCGGCGACCGTCTCTACCGATGACAAACGGTTCACCACACCCAGGAGACCACCGATGACCAATCCGCACAGCACCCAGCCCGGCGATCCCTGCTGGGTCGAGCTCTACACCTCCGACCTCGACCGCAGCATCGCGTTCTACCGCGAGCTGTTCGGCTGGACCGCCGAGCGCGCGGGCGCGGAATTCGGTGGCTACGTCACCTTCCGTAACGACGGGCGCGCGGTGGCGGGCGCCATGGCGCGGATGGAAGGCGACACCGACAGTCCGGAGCAGTGGACGGTGTACCTCGCCAGCCCTGACGCGAAAGCCACCGCCGACGCGGCCGTCGCCGCCGGTGCGACGGTGGTCGTGCCTCCGATGCCGGTCGGTGAGCTGGGCATCATGGCCGTCCTCGGCGACGTCGGCGGGGCGGGCATCGGGATCTGGCAGGCCGGGACGTTCGGCGGGTTCGAGACGATCGGTTCGGTTTCGGCCGGGCAGTGGCGCGACCACGCGGGCGCACCGTCCTGGTTCGAGCTGCACACTCGCGCCTACGGCGCCGCGCTGACGTTCTACCGGGACGTATTCGGCTGGTCGGACACCTTCACCGTCTCCGACGCTCCAGAATTCCGCTACACCACGATCCACGCGCGGAGCCCGATGCTCGGCGGTGTCATGGACGCCTCGGTGTTCCTGCCCGACGACTCACCCGGGGGGTGGACCGTCTACTTCGGCGCCGACGACGTGGACAAGACCGTCGAGCGGGTCGGCGATCTGGGCGGTTCGGTGCTGTCCCCAGCCCAGGACACCCCGTACGGCCGGATGGCCTCGATCGCCGATCCCACCGGCGCCCGATTCAGCATCGGCGGCTGAGAACGCTGTACCCTCACCCGCATGTCGCTGAGCGCCTTCGTTCGCCTTCGAAACAGCACATCCTTTTCCGCACCCGTCGCCACGGCCGGCCGTCGGGTGGTCGCCGTCGCGGCCGTGTGCGCGACCGTTCTAGCGGCGGGGTGCGGCGGCGAAAGCGGTGACGACGCGTCCATCGTGCGCACCACGACCAATATCGCCGGTGCCGGTGTGGTCGGGCTGGAACGCGACACCGCACGGGCGTGCGCGCTTCCGAGCGCACCGGACCCGACGAGCGGCAACACCCGTACTGTCACGCACGCCGCGGGCGTCTCGGAGGTGCCTGCCGATCCGCAGCGCATCGTCGTGCTCAGTACGTCCGCGCTGGACGCGGTGTGCGCGCTCGGCCTGTGGGAGCGGGTGATCGGTGCAGTCACCATCGACGGGCCGAGCCCGCAACCGGCCTATCTGGGCACCGGGGTGCTGAAGATTCCTGGCGTCGGATCGGCCGCGCAACCCGATCCGGCCAGGATCGCCGATCTGCGCCCCGACCTGATTCTGGGTGACATCCCCACCGGCGCGGCCGGTTTCGATGCGCTGCGCGCCATCGCTCCCACCGTGCTGGTCGGCGCGGACAACGGCTGGCAGGCTGAATTCATGGCGCTGGCAGCCGGTTTGGGGCGCACTGACGCCGCGGAAGCCGCGCTGCGGGATTACCGCACCGAGGCGCGTGACACCGGCACCACGATCGCCGCGAACCAGACCCAAGCCTCGGTCATCCGATTCACCGCCGATACCAACCGGATCCAGGGCAGCGACAGCTTCTCCGGGCAGGTACTAGGCGATGCGGGGGTGCGGCGTCCCGCGGCCCAGCGCGACACCTCGTTCGACGTGCCTGCGGGCGAGTTCGCCACCGCGGTGGAGGGCGATCTGATCTACGTGATCTTCGCGGGCGCCGAGGGGAAGCAGCACGGTGAGTCCGTGCTACGCACCGACGAGTGGAAGGATCTCGGCGCCGCCACCGATCACCGGGTGTTCGCCGTCGAGGACACGGTCTGGCACGGCAACGGGCTCACCGCGGCCCGCGCGTTGCTCACCGACCTGCGTAACACGCTCAACGGCTTCGTCACCGACTGACCGACTTCGGCGCCGAACACACCCTTGGGTGAGGTTTTACCCACCCTGGGAGTGCGCCGACCAACGCTGGGGTTGCTGTCGAAAGTCCCTCTCGAGGACGAGATTCAGAGGTAAGCAATTCACCTCTTCTCCGACCCGAGGGACACGATATGCACTCGCTGACCGACTCGCTCGCCGACAACCTCTTCGTGCTGCCGCGGCCCGTCGCCGAGGTCGATCCGAACGCGGTCGTGGTGTCCACCGACGACTGCGCGCTCACCTACGCCGAACTGGATCGCTGGTCCAACCGCCTCGCCAGACTGCTGCTCGGCATCGGCGCGGGCCCCGGCTCCCGCATCGCGATAGCTATCGACCAGCCGATCGAGTCCGTGGTGGCCGAGCGGGCCGCCGTCAAGATCGGCGCCATCACGATCCCGGTCACCGATGACAGCTTCTTCGCCCCGGGCACCACGGTGGGGATCACGACAGAGGCCCTCCGTCCCGAGCTGACCGACAAGATCGACTGGCTGACGCTGGATGGCCGCTCCACCCTCCAGGGCTACCTGACCAGCTCTGACGCACCGCTCGGCGACGCGGACCTGTACCCCCTGCCGAAGGCGGCCTGACCAAGTACGAAACCCCCTGCGCGACCCGGACAGGAATGTTCGGGTCGCGCAGTGTGGGCAATACCCCTCGGCGCGGACCGCACCGGTTCAGAATTGACTTGTCGCATGCTGTGCGGCGGCCGGTACTACCACTACCGCGGTGGCTACGGGCGGGCACTTCCGCGGGTAGCTGGAGCGCGGTCAGAACGTAGGACACCTCATGCAACAGCCTTCCCTCTCGATGACCGAAACCGACACAGTTCTCCCCGACGGCGCCTTCGCCCTGTCGGCGGCCCAGCGCGGCATCTGGTTCGCGCAGCACATCGCGGGCGACACCCCGATCTCGATCGCCCAATACGTCGAGCTGACCGGACCGATCAACCTGGATCTGCTCGCGCGCGCGGCGCGCCAGACCGGGCGCGAGTTCGGCACCGGCTACCTGCGCCTGACCGAGGTCGACGGGCATCCGTTCCAGTTCGTCGACACCACCCTCGACGACGGCCTGGAGACCATCGACTTCCGCACCGAGCCGGACCCGGAGGCCGCCGCGCACGCGTGGATGCGCGCGGAGTACGAGGCGCCGCTGGATCTGACCCACGATCGGCTGGTGCGGCTCGCGATGCTGCGGATCGGCGCGAACCACTGGTTCTGGTATTCGCGCATGCACCACATCGTGCTCGACGGCATGGGCGCACTGACGGTGGTGCAGCGCACCGGAGAGCTCTACAACGCCGCCGTCGAGGGCAGACAACCGCCGCAGCCGAAAGCGTCGGATTTGCGCAAGATCGTCGATGCGGACCTGGCCTACCGCAGCTCGGATCGGTTCGCCGCCGACCGGGAGTACTGGCTCGAGCACCTCGACGGCATGGCCGACCCGGTGAGCCTCGCCGGCCGCGCCGCAGCCGTGGACGCACACCCGAACCGGGTCGCGGGCGCGCTGCCCGCCGATACAGCCGAGCTGCTGGACAGCGTGGCGAAAGAGGTGTCCTCGGGCGTCGCGCCGACTGTAGTCGCGGCCTTCGGCGCATACCTGTCCGCGATGACCGGCGCGCCGGAGGTGGTGCTGAGTCTTCCGGTTTCCGCGCGAACCACCGCGACGCTGCGGCATTCCGGCGGCATGATCGCCAACGTCGTCCCGCTGCGCCTGCGCTTGGCGCCGACCACGACGGTCGGCGACGTGATCCGGGCCGCCCAGGGCGAGCTGACCGGGGCGCTGCGACGGCAGCGGTACCGCCAGGAGGACATCGTCCGCGACCTCGGCTGGCCGATGGACGAGTTCGCGTCGTTCGGCCCCACGGTCAATCTGATGATGGTCGACACCAGAATCCAGCTCGGCACGGTCATCGGGCGACTGCACGTGCTGACTTCCGGGCCGATCGACGACCTGTTCGTCAATCTGTATCCGGGTGTCGGCGGCGAGAGCACACACATCGACTTCCAAGCCAACGGCAATCTCTACACCGACGCCGAACTGGCGGCACAGCATCGGCGTTTCCTGTCGTTCCTGCACCGATTCCTCTCTGCCGGACCGGACGCGCCGCTCGCGACGGTGCCGGTGCTCTCCGACGGCGAACGCAGCGACTATGCCCCCGCCCGCGGGCCGGCGGGCGTCGCGCCGCGGACCTTGCCTGGCATCCTGGCCGACGGCGCAGCGCTCGATCCACAGGCGATCGCACTTGTCGACGGCGCGGCCGCGCTGACCTATCGGGAGGTCGACGACTACACCAATCGCCTGGCCAGGGCGCTGATCGCATCCGGCGCCGGACCCGAGCGCACCGTGGCGATCTCGATTCCGCGTTCGGTCCGATCGGTGCTCGCAATGCTAGCGGTGGCCAAGACCGGCGCGGCGTTCGTGCCGATCGACCCGACCTATCCGGCCGACCGGATCGAGCACATGGTCGGCGACAGTGGGGTTGTCGCGGGTGTCACGATCGCGGCGGCGCGAAAGTCCCTGCCGAACCGGGTGAACTGGCTGATCCTCGACGACGAGACCACCGAGCGCGCGGTGGCCGAACAGGACGCGGCGGCGATCACCGATGCGGACCGGCGGACCGCGGTGCACCCCGACCAAGTCGCGTACATCATCTACACCTCCGGCTCGACGGGGCTGCCCAAGGGCGTGCTGGTCGCGCACCGCGGGCTGGCCAATTTGGTCGCCGGCTCCGCCGCCGGATTCGGCGTTGCCGCCGATTCCGTTGTCGCCCATGCTGTTTCGCCCAGCTTTGATATCTCGGTTGAGGAAATCCTCGTCACGCTCGCGGCAGGCGCGACCCTGGTTGTCGTTCCGCCCTCGGCGTACGCGGGCGAGGAGATGGCGCAGGTGCTGCGCGCCCACGGAGTGACCCACCTCAACGTCACTCCGACCGTCGTCGGGTCACTGGAACCGGCCACCCTGCCCGATCTGCGCACCGTGATCGTCGGGGGCGACGCATGCCCGCCGGAACTGGTCGCCAAGTGGTCCGGCCGCACCCTGTTGAACGGTTACGGTCCGACCGAAACCACCGTGACCGTGACCTTGAGCGCGCCGCTGACATCCGGCGCACCGGTCACCATCGGGGGCCTCACGCGGGGTGTATCGGCCATCGTCCTGGATCCGTGGCTGCGCCCGCTGCCTCCGGGCACCACCGGTGAGCTCTACCTCGCGGGCCCCGGCGTCGCCCGCGGCTACCACCGGCGCAACGGACTCACCGCCGATCGGTTCGTCGCCAACCCGTACGCGACGGGTGAGCGCATGTACCGCACCGGCGATCTGGTGCGCTGGGTCGAGTCGGACGGCCGCGCCGAACTGGAGTATCAGGGCCGCAGTGACTTCCAGGTGAAGGTGCGCGGCTTCCGCATCGAGCTGGGCGAGATCGACGCCGCGCTGCAGCGGCAGCCCGACATCGATTTCGCGCTCACGCTCGGCGTCGAAACTGGTTCGGGCGCCACCGCACTGGTGTCCTATGTCCTGCCGAAGCCGGGGACCGAGGTCCATCCCGAGGCGCTGAAAGCGGCGGCGGGAGAAATGCTTCCCGCCTACATGGTCCCGTCGGCGGTGATGGTGCTGGACAGTGTTCCGCTGACGCCGCTCGGCAAAGTGGACCGCAAAGCCCTGCCTGCCCCGGATCTAGGCACGCGCACGATCGTGAGCAGGCCGCCGTCCACGCCGCGCGAGGAGACACTGGCCGCGCTGTTCGCGGAGGTGCTCGGGCTGGAGTCGGTGGGCGTCGACGAGAGCTTCTTCGCGCTCGGCGGGGACAGCATCGTCGCCATCCAGCTGGTGTCGCGGGCGAAGGCGGCCGGGATCGGCTTCAGCGCACGGGACGTGTTCGAGCGCAAGACCGTCGCCGCGCTGGCCGCGGTCGCCACCGATGTGCCGACCAGGGTGGTGCACGAACTGCCCGGCGGCGGGGTAGGTGAGGTGGAACTCACCCCGATCGTGCACGCCATGCTGGAGCAGGGCGACACCTGGCGACGGTTCGCCCAGGCGGCGCTGATCGGGCTGCCCGGCCGGACCGAACGCGGCCGGCTGGTCGCGGCGATTCAGGCGCTGCTCGACCAGCATGACGTGCTGCGCTCCACCCTGCGGCGTACCAGTGACGGCTGGAGCTGGGTGGTCGGCGAGCCGGGCACGGTGGACGCCGACGGCCTGCTGGAGGTCGTCACCGTGGGCGCGGATACCGAACAAACCTGTGAACGCGAGTTCCAGCGCGCCGCCGACCAGCTCGACCCCGAGTCGGGCGTGGTCGCGCGCTTCGTGCTGATCGAGCCCGCGGACGGCGATCCACTGTTGTGGCTGGTGCTGCACCATCTCGTGACCGACGGCGTCTCCTGGCGCATCCTATTGCCGGATCTGGCCACCGCCGCGCTGGGCGGCGTACTCGCACCGGTCGGCACCTCGTTCCGGCGCTGGGCGCACGGCCAGCGGGCACACGCGGCCGGTCGCATCGCGGAACTGCCATTGTGGCAACGGGTTCTCGCCACACCCGACCCCGCGCTCGGCTCGGCGCCGATGGACCCCGATGTCGACATGGTGGCCACTGTGGCGCACCTGACAACCGTCATCGCTCCGGAGATCGCGGACACCGTGCTCACCACCGCACCAGACCGATTCCACTGCGGCGCCGACGATGTGCTGCTCGCCGGGCTCGCGATGGCGGTGGCCCGCTGGCGCGGGCGGACGTCGACACTGTTCAACCTCGAGGGCCACGGACGCTCGGAGACCATCCTGCCGGGCGCCGACCTCGCACGCACAGTCGGCTGGTTCACCAGCCTCTATCCCGCCGCCGTCGACCTGGCCGGCATCGATCTCGCCGATGCGTTCGGGGGCGGCGCCGCGGCGGGCGCCGCGATCAAGGCCACCAAGGAACAGCTGCGGGCCCTGCCGGACAAGGGCGTCGGGTTCGGGATGCTGCGCTACCTCGACCCCGAAGGCGCGGCGGCGCTCGCGGACGCGCCGACACCGCAGCTCAGCTTCAACTACCTCGGCCGCGCGACCACCGGCGGCGACACTGCGCCCTGGCGGCAGCGACGTTTCGTGGCGACCCAGGACGATCGCGCGCCGTTGGCCGCCGTGGTGGACGTCACCGCCGTCCTCACCGACTCCGGTCTCGACGTGACCTGGGCCTACGCCTCCCGCCTCCTCGACGAGGCCGACCTCGCCGAACTCGCCGCGCTCTGGACACAGGCGCTCGGCGCGATCGCCGCGCACGCGGGGTCCGCGGGGTCGGGCGGACGGACACCCTCGGACTTCGATTTGGTGGCGGTCACCCAGGAGCAGGTCGACACCTGGGAACGCGACTACCCGAACCTCACCGACGTCTGGCCGCTCTCGCCGCTGCAGTACGGCCTGCTCTTCCACGCCCTCTACGACTCCGACACCGCCGACACCTACACGGTTCAATCCATGCTCACCCTGGTGGGCGCGGTCGATTCGGCCCGATTGCGCCGCGCCGCAGAGGCTTTGGTGGCGCGGCACGAAAATTTGCGCGTCGCCTTCGTGGAGGCCGAGGACGGTCCGCGTCAGCTCGTCCTCGCCGACGCCGAGATCCAGTGGCACGACGTGGATCTCACCGGGTTCGCCGACGAAGAGCGCGGTCGCGAACTCGAGCGAGTGATCGCCGTCGACGCCCGCACCCGATTCGAGCTCACCCGCCCCCCGCTGCTGCGCTGCACGCTCATCCGCACCGGCCCCGAGGCCTACCGGTTCGTCCTGACCAACCACCACCTGGTGCTGGACGGCTGGTCGGCGCCGCTGCTCGTGCGCGAACTGCTCACTCTCTACGTCACCGAGAGCGACGCGTCCGCGCTGCCGCCCGCGCACTCCTACCGCGAGTTCCTGACCTGGCTGCAGTCCGGGGACGACGCGGAATCACTCGCGGCGTGGACGAGTTCGCTGGCCGGCGTGGACACGCCGACCCGAGCGGTGCCCACTCTCGCCGGCATCGAATCGACCGAAACCGGCATGGTCTCCACCGATCTGACCCGTGCGACGGTGGTCCGGCTGGAAACCACTGCCCGCGAAGCGGGCGCCACGGTGAACACCCTGGTGCAGGCCGCCTGGGCGATGCTGCTCGCGATGCTCACCGGCCGCACCGACGTGGTGTTCGGCGGCACCGTCTCCGGCAGGCCACCAGAGCTTGCCGGGGTCGAGGAGATGATCGGCCTGTTCATCAACACGCTGCCGGTGCGGGTCCGGCTCGACCCGACGGAGAAGGTGGTCGACCTGCTCACGCGCCTGCAGTCCGAGCAGGCGCGGCTGATGGACCACCAGCACGTCGGCCTCGCCGCCATCCACCAGGCGGTCGGACTCGCCGAATTGTTCGACACCCTCACCGTTTTCGAGTCCTATCCGATCGATCGCGAGGCGCTGTCGCAGGCATTGGACATCGCGGGGATGCGGGTGCTCGACGTCGAGGTCACCGACGCGGCGCCGTATCCGTTGAACCTCATGGTGATTCCCCTGCACGGCCCCGACGGCCAGGACACGCTGCAGATCACGGTGAAATATCTGGCCGACCAGCTCGCGCCCGAGGCGGCGCGGTCGCTGCTGGATCGCTTCGTCCGGCTGCTCACCCAGCTCGCCGACAATCCCCGCGCG
The DNA here is from genome assembly GCF_040639505.1 of Nocardia sp. NPDC023852. Lineage (NCBI taxonomy): Bacteria > Bacillati > Actinomycetota > Actinomycetes > Mycobacteriales > Nocardiaceae > Nocardia > Nocardia sp. NPDC023852. Next base: position 150,311 of record NZ_JBFAAB010000004.1, on the reverse strand, counting down.
CTGGTCTCCCAGCTGCAATACTGCGACGACGCCGAGCGCGCGGCGCTGCTTCCGGCCCGCGGCCCGCAGTCGGTGCCGCCGCGCACGCTGCCCGAGATCCTCACCGACGGCGCGCGGATCGACAGCGACGCCATCGCGGTCACCGCGGGTGAGCTGACCATGTCCTACCGTGAACTCGACGCCTGGTCCAACCGCTTCGCGCGGGTACTGCTGCGCCGCGGGGTCGGGCGCGAGGTGTTCGTCGTGCTCGCGCTCACCAGATCACTGGAATCGGTGGTCGCGGTGTGGGCGCTGGCCAAGACCGGCGCCGCGTTCGCTCCCCTCGACCCGAACTACCCGGTGGAGCGGATCGAGCACATGCTCACCGACTCGAAGGCGCCGATCGGTGTGACGGTGACCGCGACCGGCGAGACGCTGCCGAGCACCGTCGACTGGCTGCTGCTCGACGACCTCAACACCATGCGCCGAGCGTTGACCATCTCCGATGCACCGATCACCGACGAGGAGCGTGGCGGGCCCATCGACATCGACCAGACCGCCTACCTGATCTACACCTCCGGCTCGACCGGCAAGCCGAAGGCCGTGCTGCTCAGCCACCGCGGCGTCGCGAATCTCGTGACCGCCCAACGCGAAACGCTCGGTCTCGACCACACTGCGAGCACACTGCAGGTGGCCTCGCCCAGCTTCGACGCGTCGGTCTTCGAGCTGCTGACCGCGCACGGCGCGGGCGGCAGGCTGGTCGTATCGCCGCCGGACGTCTACGGCGGCGCGGAACTCGAACGCCTGCTGCGCACCGAACGGGTCACGCACGCGGTGATCACGCCCTCGGCGCTGACCACCATGGATCCCACCGAACTCGACCAGCTGCGCGTGCTGTCGGTCGCGGGTGAAGCCGCCACGCCGGAGCTGATCGAACGGTGGTCGGTGGGCAGGCGCATGGTGAACCTCTACGGCCCCACCGAGTTCAGCATCTGGGCGACCGGCCCTGGCGAGCTCGTCGCGGGCGAGCCGATCACGATCGGCGGACCGATCCGCGGCGCGGCCATCATGGTGCTCGACACCTGGCTGCGCCCGGTGCCGGTGGGCGTGGCCGGTGAGCTGTACCTGGCGGGTCCCGCACTCGCGCGCGGCTACTTCAACCGATTCGAGATGACGGCGAGCCGCTTCGTCGCCGACGCGTTCGGCGAACCCGGCGAGCGAATGTATCGCACCGGTGACATGGTGCGCTGGGTGATCGGCCGCGATGGCGATCTCGAGCTGGAGTACCTGGGCCGCAGCGACTTCCAGGTCAAGATCCGCGGGTTGCGCATCGAGCTCGGCGAGATCGACGCGGTGCTGTCGCGCGACGACGAGATCGAGTACGCGGTGACCATCGGCCGCGCGGGTCCGGCTGGGAGCACCGTGCTGGTGTCCTACGTGCTGCCCGCCGAGGGTGTGCGGCTGGATGTCGAGCGGCTGCGTGCGCAGGCTGCCGCCGAGCTGCCCGGCTACATGGTGCCCGGCTACCTCGTCGTGCTCGACTCGATTCCGCTCACCCCGGTCGGCAAGCTGGACCGTAAAGCCCTGCCGGTACCGGACTTCTCCGACACGAACCGGCCCTATCTCGCGCCGCGCACGCCGGTCGAGGAGGCGGTGGCCGCCGTGTTCGGCGAGGTGCTCGGCAGTGAGCGGGTCAGCGTCGATCAGTCGTTCTTCGAGCTCGGCGGCAACTCCTTGACCGCTACCAAGGTGGTCGCGCGGGTGAACGCGGGACTCGGGTCGCGGATCGCGCTGCGCGATCTGTTCGACGCACCGACCGTCGCTCAGCTGTCCGCCCGGGTGGTTCCCGGCACCGTCGACGCGCCGGGCCGGTTCGCGCTCGCGCCGCGGATCCGGCCGGACCGCGTTCCGCTGTCCCCCGCGCAGCAGCGCATGTGGGTGCTCAACCGCATGGATCCGTCCTCGCCCGCCTACAACATCGCAGTGGCGTTGCGGCTCACCGGCGAGCTGGACGTCGACGCCATGCGCGCCGCGCTCGCCGACGTGGTCGACCGGCACGAGAGCCTACGCACCCTGTATCCCGCCGACGCCGAGGGGCCGCGCCAAGTGGTGGTCGGCGTCGATGTGGCCGCGCCCGCCATGCCGGTGCTCGATACCGAGGACGGCGCCGCGCTGCGCGAGCGGATCACCGCGCTCGCCGGCAGCGGGTTCGACGTCACCACCCAACCGCCGCTGCGGGTGGGTCTGTTCCGGGTCCACAGTGCGACGGAGGCGCTCACCGGTGCCGGACCGGTGTCGTCGGCTCCCGCTACCGGAGCCGCACCCGTCTCGTCCGGCCCCGCCGCGGGAATCGCGCCGGTCTCCTCCGGTTACTCGGTGGACCATGCACCTCAGCCGACGCCGGTGCACGTCGTCGTGCTGGTGGTGCATCACATCAGCGCCGACGGCGCGTCGATGGCGCCGCTGGCCGCCGACCTGGTTGCCGCGTATGCGGAACGCACGACCGGTGCGCCCGACACGCGTGTCCCGCTCGCGGTGCAGTATGCCGACTTCGCGCTCTGGCACCGGGAGGTGCTCGGCGACGAAGCGGACCCGGAATCGACCGCAGCACATCAGATTCACTATTGGCGGGAGACGCTGGCGGGTGCGCCCGATGTGATCGAACTCCCCACCGACCGCCCGCGCCCGGCCGTGCAGACCATGCACAGTGCGGACTTCAGCTTCACCGTCGACTCCGAAATACACAGCGCTCTGGTGGAATTCGCCGCCGCACGGAACATCAGCCCGTTCATGGTCGTGCACGCCGCGCTGGCGGTGCTGCTCGCTCGGCTCGGCGGCACCGACGACGTGTTGATCGGCACGCCGGTCGCGGGACGCGGCGAAGAGGCGTTGGACGAGCTGGTCGGCATGTTCGTCAACACCTTGGCGCTGCGCACCCCCGTCGATCTCGGTCTCGGATTCGCGGCGTTCCTGGACACCGTCCGATCCGCGGATCTGGACGCCTTCGCCAACGCCGACGTCCCGTTCGAGCGGCTGGTTCAGGTACTCGACCCCGACCGCTCGACGGCGCACCATCCGCTGTTCCAGGTGACACTGAGCCTGCAGAACTTCGTCGAACCGGTGCTGGAACTGCCCGGATTGCGTTTCGAGGTGGAAGATTTCGACCGCAATGCCTCGCAGTTCGATCTGACCCTCGAATTGCGGGAGCATGTTACCGAGTCCGGGCCGGCGGGGATGGACGCCGTGCTGACCTACGCGACCGACCTGTTCGACGAGGCCTCGGTGGCCTCGTTCGCGTTCCGGTGGTTGCGGGTGCTGGCGGGCGTTCTCACGCAGCCCGAGGTGCGCATCTGCGACATCGACATCCTCGACGACGCCGAACGCGCGACACTGATTCCGGTGCGCGGTCCCGAAACCGAAGGGACGACAATACTTCCGCAGCTGCTCGCCGAGACCGCCCAGCGGTATCCGGATCGCCCGGCGTTGGTGGTCGGCGGGAACACCACCACTTACCGGGAGATCGACGCACATGCCAATCGCCTGGCGCGGGTGCTGATCGAAGCAGGAGCTGGCCCGGAAACCGTGGTGGCTCTTGGTCTTCCGCGCTCGGCGGAGCTGCTCACCGGCATGTGGGCCGCCGCGAAAGCCGGCGCGGCGTTCCTTCCGGTCGACCCCAAGCACCCGGTCGAGCGCATCGACCACATACTCACCGATTCCGGTGTCACGGTCGGCCTCACCCTCGCCGGGTACCGGCCGATGCTGCCCGACAGCACCGAGTGGCTGGTGCTCGACGACCTTGCCCTCGTCGAACGCTGGGGTGCCGCGAGCGACCGCGCGCCGTGCGAGAGCGAACTGCTCGGACCCATACGACTGGACAATCCGGCATGGATGATCTACACCTCGGGCTCCACCGGAACTCCCAAAGGTGTCTCGGTCTCCCACCGCGGCATCACCGACATGGTCACAGCGCAGCGCACCTCGCTCGGCCTGGACGAGCACTCCCGGGTGCTCCAGGTGGCATCCCCGAGCTTCGACGCGTCGCTGTTCGAGGCCATCATGGCGTTCGGTTCCGGCGGCGCGGCGGTGGTGTCGCCGCCGGAGGTGTTCGGCGGCGGCGCACTCGCCGAGCTGATCGACGCCGAACAGGTGACGCACCTGGTCATCACCCCCTCGGCGCTGGCCACCCTCGACCCAGACGAGGTGACGAGCGTACGGGTGCTCTCGGTGGCCGGTGAGGCGGTCGGCGCCGAGCTGGTCGAACGCTGGGCCGCGGATCGAACAATGGTCAACCTGTACGGCCCGACCGAGTTCACCATCTGGGCGACGGGCTCCGCGCTGGCGGTCGGCACGCCGGTCTCCATCGGCACGCCGGTGCACGGCGCGGCCACCCTGGTGCTCGACGACCGGCTGCGCCCGGTCCCGGTGGGAGTGGCGGGCGAGCTGTATCTCGCCGGCCCCGCGCTCGCCCGCGGCTACCACGCGCGGCCGGGTCTCACCGCGGCCCGCTTTCACGCCAACCCGTTCGGCGCGGCGGGCGAACGGATATACCGCACCGGCGATCTGGTGCGGTGGATCCGCGCCGGGTCGGGGCTGGAACTGGAGTACCTGGGCCGCACCGACTTCCAGGTCAAGGTGCGCGGCCAGCGCATCGAACTCGGCGAGATCGATGCGGTGCTCGGCCGCGCCGAGGGCGTGGACTTCGCGATCACGCTCGGTGTGCCCGGCCCCACCGGGGCGACCGCACTGGCCGCCTACCTGGTCCCCACGCCCGGCGTCGACCTCGACATCGCGCGGGTGCGCGCGTTCGCCGCGGACATCATGCCCGGCTACATGGTGCCGTCCGCGTTCGTCGTGCTGGACGAGATCCCGCTCACCGCGGTCGGCAAGCTCGACCGGAAGGCGCTACCCACACCGGAATTCACCGTGGACCGCACCGAGTACCGTGCGCCGGACACGCCGACCGAACAGGTGCTTGCCGAAATCTTCGGCGAGCTGCTCGGCCTGGAGAAGGTGGGCACCGACGATTCGTTCTTCGGGCTCGGCGGCGACAGCATCCTGGCGATCCAGCTGGTGTCGCGGGCGAAGCAGCAGGGCATCACTTGTACTCCGCTGCAGGTGTTCGAGTACCGCACGGTGGCGGCGCTGGGGGCGGCCGCCGACGCCGCGGGCACGGCGGTGACACTCGATGAACTGCCCGGTGGCGGCGTCGGCGAACTACCGCTGACGCCGATCGTGCATTACATGCTGGAGCGCGGTGGCAATTACGACCGGTTCGCCCAGAACGCGGTGCTGGAACTGCCGGTCGGGATCGAACGGTCGCAGATCGTCGCGGTCCTCACCGCGGCGGTGGATCGGCACGATATGTTGCGGGCCCGGCTGATCACCGACGACGACGGCTCGCGCCTGCTGGTCGGCCCGCCCGGCTCGATCGACGTGGACGCGCTCGTGCACCGTGTCGAATTCGATGTGGCCGACCCGATCGAGCTGCGCGAATACGCGACGACCGAGCTGGACGCCGCGGCAAACCGGCTCGATCCGGCGAATGGCATCGTGCTGCAATTCATTTGGCTCGACCCGGTGGGTGACGCGGGTACGCGGACCGGGGCGGGACGGTTGATCGTGGTGGCCCACCATCTGGTGATCGACGGCGTGTCCTGGCGCATCCTGGTGCCGGATCTGGTCGCCGTGTGGGCTCAGGTATCGGCCGGCAACCTGCCGGTTCTCGCCGAGACCGGAACTTCGATGCGGCGCTGGTCGCACGCGCTGGCCGAGGAGGCGCTCTCCGACCACAGGGTGTCCGAGCTGGCGTACTGGCGGGACGTGCTCGCCGGACCCGATCCGCTGATCGGCGCCCGCGAGCTGGATCCCGCGGTCGACCGGACCGACACGCTGCTCATGGTGGAACGGGAGGTGTCCGCCGAGGTCACCGCCGCGTTGCTCACCACATTGCCCGGGCTGTTCCAGGGCGGCGTCAACGACGCGTTGCTGGCGACCCTGGCGCTCGCGCTGGTGCGCTGGCGCGACAGCACCGAACCGACGGCACTGGTGCGACTGGAAGGCCATGGCAGGCAGGAGGAGGTGGTCCCCGGCGCCGACCTGTCCCGCACCATCGGCTGGTTCACCAGCCTCTACCCGGTGCGGCTCGACCTGTCGAACATCGACGTCGACGATGCGCTCGCCGGTGGGCCCGCGATGGGCACGGCGATCCGCGCGGTCAAGCACCAGCTGCTCGCCGTGCCGGACAAGGGCATCGGATTCGGCCTGCTGCGCTATCTGAATCGTGAAGCGGCGCAACATCTTCCGGCGATTTTGCCGGGCCGCATCGGCTTCAACTACCTCGGCAGGTACTCGACCGGTGACATTCCGGCCGGCCTGGAGGGTCTCGGCTGGCTGCCGACCGACGAACTCGGCGATCTGCATGTCGCCGAGCATGCCGACGTGCCCTTGCAGTCGGCGATCGATGTGAACGCCGTGGTGATCGGCGACCGGCTGCGCGCGAGCTTCGGCTTCCCCTCCACCCTGCTCGCGCAGGATGAGGTGGCCGAGCTGGCCGACCTGTGGGTCGAGACGCTCGGCGCGGCAGCTCATTTCACGCAGACCGCGGCGGCGCGCACCGCCGCCGCCGAGGAGGCCGCTGCCACGACCCCGGTGTCCACCGCGCCCGGCGGGCTAGGACTGGACATCGTGCTCCCGATCAGGCGCGGCGGCACCGAGCCTGCGCTGTTCTGCGTCCATCCGTCGGCCGGAATATCGTGGACCTATATGGGATTCGCGGACGCGCTGGCGCCGGGCAGGCCGATCTACGGTTTGCAAGCGCCGGACCTCAGCGGCCACGAACCCGCGCGCTCGATCGAGGATTTCGCCGACCGCTACGTGCGTGAGATCCGCGCCCTGCAACCCGAGGGGCCCTACCACCTGCTCGGCTGGTCGTTCGGCGGACTCATCGCCCACGCGATGGCGACCAAGCTGAAAGCGGAGGGTGCCACGGTCGGCGTCGTCGCGCTGCTGGACGCCGACACGACCGACATCGACGGCGACAGCATCGAACGGCTCACCCCCGGCGCCTTCGTGAACGCGTTCGGCTCGGTCTTCGGCATCCACGACGTGCCCGCCGAAGCGACGGCCCAGGAAGCGGCCGATCTGATCCGCGAGCGGCTCGGCGGCGTATCACTGATCGACGCGACCACTCTGGAGCGGATGGCCGGGTCGTTCAACGCGTCGGCCCGGACCAGAACCGGCTATCGACGCCCGGTGTTCGACGGCGACATCGTGTATTTCAGCGCGACCGTCGACACCTCGGACATTTTCGGTCCCGACGGCTGGCGGCCGTATGTGACCGGCGAGATCATCAACCACGACGTCGATGTCACGCACGACGAGCTGACGGCGCCGCAGGCGCTGCCGATCATCGCGCGTGTACTCGACGAACATCTGGGAGGCCGAGGATGAATTCCGAACAAGGAGTCGTCGTCGAGGGAATCGAGAAGTCGTTCGGCGCCGTCAAAGCATTGCGCGGCGTCGATTTCGTGGCGGAACCGGGCGAGGTGCTCGGTATCCTCGGACCGAACGGTGCAGGTAAGACGACCGCGGTGAACATCCTGTCCACGCTGATAGCGCCGGATCGCGGTCGCGCGCTGGTCGCCGGGCACGATGTGATCGCCGACCCGGCGGCGGTGCGCCGCAGCATCATGCTGACCGGCCAATACGCGGCGCTGGACGACGTGCTCAGCGGTTACGAGAACCTCGTGATGTTCGGCAGGCTGATGGGCCTGCGCAAACGGGCCGCCCGCGCCCGCGCCGACGAGCTGATCGGCGAGTTCGATCTCGAAGACGCGGCGGGCCGCCGGGTCGGCACCTACTCCGGCGGCATGCGCAGGCGCATCGACATCGCATGCGGGCTCGTCGTCCGGCCGGACGTGGTGTTCCTGGACGAACCCACCACCGGGCTGGATCCGCGCAGCAGGCAGGGGGTCTGGGATTTGGTCGCCGGCTTCAAGAAGGCCGGCATCACGACCCTGCTCACCAGCCAGTACCTGGAGGAGGCCGACGCGCTCAGCGACCGGATCATCGTCATCGACCACGGTGTGGTGATCGCGCAGGGCACCGCTGACGAGCTGAAGTCGCGGACCGGCGGCAGTTACTGCGAGGTGGTGCCGCTGAATCTGAAGGATCTGCCCGCGATCGCGGCGGCGCTGGGCTCGCTGCTGCCGCAGGAGAATCGGGCCGCGCTGACCGCCGATGCCGATCGGATCGCCATCCCGGCGCCGGACGGCGCCAAAACACTCGCCGAAGCGCTGCGCAGACTCGACAGCGCAGGAGTCGAGCTCGTCGACATCGCGCTGCGCAGACCCTCGCTCGACGACGTATTCCTCCAGCTGACCGGGCACCTTGCGACGGTGGAGACCATCGGGGAGCCGGAGGTCGTGTCATGACGGCCGCGACCTGGCTCACCCAGGTCCGCGCCGCGCCGATGCGCACGCAGCAGTGGTGGGTGCTCACCACAAGGCTGATCATGCCATCCGTGCGGACCGGCGAAGTGCTCGCCTCCGTGCTGGCGCCGGTCGCGTTCACCGCCAGTTTCTACATCCCGCTGAAGACCGTGATGACTTTCTCCGGTACCGGGTTCAGCAGCTACGCGCAGTTCATGATGCCCATCGTGATTATGCAGGCCGCCGCGTTCACCGCCGTTTCGGCGGCCTTCCGCGCCGCCACCGATTCCGTCGCCGGGCTCAACCGGCGGTTCGGCTCCATGCCGGTCGGCCCGCTCGTCCCGGTCGCCGCGCGTATGTCCGGCAACGTCTTCCGTCTGGTTGTCGCGCTCATTACCGCGTTGATCTGTGGGCAGATCATCGGTTTCCGCTTCTACCTCGACACCGCGCACACGATCGGCTTCCTGCTGTTCTCCTTGCTCATCGGGATCGTGCTGACCTTGGGCGCGGACGTGATCGGGACGGCGTCGCGCAGCCCGGAGGCGACCACGCAGGCACTGGTGTTACCGCCGTTGATCTTGGGCATGCTCTCGACAGGGCTCGCGCCGGCGCAACAGTTTCCGGACTGGGTGCAGTCGTTCGTGCGCAACCAGCCGGTCTCGCAGTATGTCATCGCGTTACGGGCGCTTGCCGGTGACACCATGCCGAACGCGGGGCAGGTGACCTGGTCGCTGATGGGTCCGCCGCTGGCCTGGGCGATCGGCACTTTGGCTCTCTGCGTCCCGCTGTCCATCCGGTTGAACTCGAGGAGGGCGTGATGGCGCTGCTCGCCGATCGCACGGAGGGGTCCCACACCGGCTCGGAGGTGTCGGTGTCGGCGCTGGTGCGGCACACTCTGATCCAGACGCAGCGTCTTCTGCTGCGCTGGGCCCGCACCCCGGTCACCTTGTTGGAGACGCTGATCGTCCCTTGCCTGCTGCTGATCATGCTGAATACCGTGGTCGGCAACCAGATCAAGAAGTTCACCGGCGAAAGCGCGCTCTACGGCTCGGTGCCGATGGTCACCATCGTCGGTGCGCTGTCCGGTGCGGTCGCCGGTGGCGTCTTGCTCGGCCGGGAGCGCGATGCGGGTCTGCTCGCTCGCTTCTGGGTCTTGCCGGTGCACCGCGCCTCCGGCCTTGCCTCACGAATCCTCGCCGAGGGCTGCCGGATCTTCGCAGGCACCATCGCCATCGTCCTGGTCGGCTACCTGCTCGGGTTCCGCTTCCACCAGGGCGTCATGGCGACGATCGTCTTCCTGTTCATTCCGATCATCTTCGGTTTGGCCTTCGCCACCATCGTCACCGCGGTCGCCGTGTTCACGGCGAAGGCGACGCTGGTGGAAGGGATCGCCATCCTCACCTCCCTGATGATGTTCTTCAGCACCGGCTTCGTCCCGCTGTTCGCCTACCCGAGCTGGATCCAGCCGGTGGTGCGCAACCAACCGCTGTCGGTGGCCGTCGACACCATGCGGGCCCTCACCCAAGGCGGACCCTTAGCCCATCTCCTGACACTCACCTTCGCCTGGTCCTTCGGCGCGATCATCCTCTTCGCCATTCCGGCGACCATCGGGTATCGCCGCGCCAGCAGGCAGTGAACAGGCATTTCCCGGCTCACAGCGGACTCCCGGCGAAAGCCCACCCGACCGCGAGCACCCGTTACTTCCGTCAGCGGTGACAGGGGCCACCGACGGAAGGACAGACAGTGGGCGCACGATCTAGCCGACGGGCGCCGATTCCAGCAGGCCGGTGGCGCGAACACGGATACGCTGAAGGTGTTCCAGGTCCGCGGCGATCGCGGAGAGCTGGTCGCGGCGGTCGGCCTCATGGCGGTCGACGGTGTGGGCGGCGTCGGCGATGGCGTCGTTTGCCTTTCGAGTGCGAGCCTCCGCGACGTCGGTGAAGTGGTCGCGCAGCGTGCGCTGCACCTCGCGCAACCGTTGCTTGGATTCCTTGCCGACCTGGAGGGAGACTTCGTCCATCAGCTTTCCGACGGCGATCTTCGCCTCCAGCCGGCGACGCTGCCGCACTGATTTGAAGTCCTCCCACACCGTGTGCCCACCCAGTAGCACACCGGCGATGATCGACCACGGGTTCACCAGCGCCAAGCCGGCCAGCGTGGTGGCCACGCCGATCATGAGCACGCCGCTATAGGAGCCACGCAGCGCGTTCACCGCCCGCTGCGCCACCGAGCCCTTGGCACTGTCGATTTCCTCCAGCCGCCCGTAGCCGCCGAGCCCCGACTCGGTGCCGGCGATGCGGAAGTGCGGCACCGACTGCCGCTCCTCATCGGCGAACTTGACCGCCACGGTGTCCGCCAGCTCTACCGAAAGGCGTTGCGCCAGCTGGAAGTTCTCAGCCACCTCGGTGGCGATGCGGTCGTCCAGCCAGGTGCCGAACCGCGCCCAGCGTTTGCCCGGATCCGATTTCGCGATGTCCTGCTCCGCCTCGCGGATCAGCGCGCGCAGCCGGGTACGAAGATCGTGCTCGACGGCCACGTTGAGTTCGGTGATCCCGTCGCCGAGCGCGTACGGCCAGTTGGAGGTCCGCTTACCCAGCGCCTCTGCGGCTTGGCGGGCACGCTCCAGATGCCCGCGGGCCGCCATGCCCAGCTGCGGGTCCTGCAGCCGGGACAGCTTCGCATTCAGCGCCAGCGTCACCTGATCCGACACCACCCGGACCTCGTGGATCACCGACTCCCGCGCCACCACGTCGGCGCGGGCCAGCAGATAGTCACGGATGTAGTCGACGAGCTGCGGGATGCCGGATTCGACGATTCCATTCGCGTGGGCGCCACGGTGACCGGACCGGTGCAGGTTGGTGGACACCGGCAGCAGCGGCAGGTCCAGGCCCGCCTCGGTGAGCAGCTTCCGGTTGGCCTTCTGCACGTCGCCCCACCGCGGGTTGGTGTCGATCTTGTTGATCACGCCGGTCACCACCGGGCACACCTGGTGGATCTGCTGCAGCGAGCGGATCTCCGCGGGGCTGTACTCGCGTGCTGCGTCGGAGACGAACAGCACCGCGTCGGCGGTCCCGAGCAAGTCCAGGATCGCCGACCCGGAGTGGAACTCGATTCCGGTGAGACCGGGGAGGTCGACCAAGACCACACCGTCGGCGAGTAGTTGCGCCGGCGAGGTTACCGTCAACTGGCCGCCGCGCCGGGCGACCGTGCGGAACGCCTCGCCGTGCTCGATCACCGCCGGCGCCGGCGTGCGTTGCCCGACCGGGCACACATCCGCGGCCACCAGAGCATTGACGATCGAGCTGAGCCCCTTGCGGGATTCTCCTGTCACGACGATGCGCAGGTGGTTATCGCAGATGCGGCGGCGGGCCGTGGTCAGCCGCCGGGCCAGGTCGGTGCGGCCGACAGCCTCGGTCGCCGACTGCAATTCGGTGAGAATTTCGGTCATCGATGTGGTCGCGTCGGACACTTTGGCGACCGGTGCTGGCGTGCTCACGGTGAAGGAAGTACCTCTCTAGGGCCTCACCGCCGGGTCGCGGCGGTTGCGAGACCGGGATGAATCAGTGCTGGAGAAGGGTGCTGTCGTGGCTCGCGTCGGTGGTCGGGTGAACCGTCGACTCGGTGCCGGACGTCAGTCCACTGGACAGGGGGCTCGAATGCGAGTCGGTCAGTCCGCTGTGGTCGGTGGTACTGCTCGTGCCTGCCGTGACATCGGTATGGGTAGCCGTGGGCGCCGCAGCGTGGCCGGTGTCGGTCGAACTGGTCACATCGGTGTGGGCGGGGGTCGATCCCGATGCGCCCGCACCGGTCGTGGCGGTCGTGCCGGCCGCTGGCGCGCTCGCCGCGGTGGTCGGCGCCGTCGCTGCCGAGCCGCTGTGCGACATGTCGGTCCCGGTGCCCGTCGAGTTCGACGGATTCGCTGAGGTCGACGCGGTGCCGCCGGACTGCATTTGGGTCACGTTGTCGGTGGTGTGCGAGCTCACGTTGCCGCCGGCGCTGGTGCCCAGATCCGCCTTTGGGGCAGCACCGGAGCTGCCCGGCGTCGCGCCGGTGCTGCCGCTCGTGGTCGGAGCGGTGGAGTGGGTGGGCACCGTGGCCCCTGTGGTTGTCGTCGAACCCGAGGTCTCCCCCGTGCCGGTGGTGGCGGAGTGCGAGCCGTCCGTCGTAACTGCCGCCGTGGTCTGGGGGGTGTCAGTCGGAACTGTGGTGCCGGTGGGACCGGTGGTCGGCGTATGCGCAGCGCCAGTGGTCGCCGAGCCGGTGCCGGTGGGGCCGGTGGGGCCGGTGGTCGACGTGTGTGAAGCGCCGGTGGTCGAGGCGCCGATCGTCGCGGCCACCCGGGCATCGGTGCTGGTCGCCTGCGACACCGTGGATGCCAGCGAGGTGCTGGCGGCGTTCGACGCCGACGCCGCCACCGGGGTCGCCACCACCGGCTGCACGGCCGCCGACGCGCCCGCGGCCGCCACCGTGGTGACGGCGGCCGCGGTGTGCGCGGCCGGACCAGTGGACTGGCCCAGGGACTGGGTGAGAGAGGTGCTGCCGGTCGCACCCAGATTCGCCGACGAGCCGGTCGCCACGTTCGCCGAGAATCCGGCGTTCGGCGCCGCGCTGTTCGCGGTGCTCTGCGAGAACGCCGAACGGATGTCGGCCGATGGGGCGTTGCCGGTACCCGCGGACGGCGCGTTGCCGCCGATGGTCGGCGCAGGCCGGGAATCGCCGAGCTGACCGCCGCCCTGGTACGAACCATGGCGAATGTCCTGCTTATCGCCGCGGTTGTCGCCATCGTGCAAGCCGGACCGATTGTCTCGATCGCGGTCGTGGTCGGCGCGATCCTGGTCGCCGAAGCCGGACCGGCCGCCGCGATCCTCGTCGCCGAAGCCCGACCGGCCGCCGCGATCCTCGTCGCCGAAGCCCGACCGGCCACCGCGATCCTCGTCGCCGAAGCCCGACCGGCCGCCGTCGAAATCGCCGTCGGCATGGCCTCCAACACCCAGGCTCACACCGTCGTGTCCGTCGAAGCCGAGCCCTGCCCCGGCGCCGAACTGGCCGCCGAGGCCGAGGTTGACGCCCGCATGCCCCAAGTCGGCGGCCGGCGCCCTACCGTGCTCCTCGGAACCGAGCCGCCCGCCGAATCCTGTGCTGTCGTGGTGGCCGTCGAGGTTGTGGTCGCGGTGGTGGGAGTTGTCGAAACCGGTGCTGTCGTGGTGGTCACCCAAGGCATGGTCACCGTAGCGGGAGCCGCCGACACCGAACTGGTCGCGGGAGTCACCGAAGACGCCGGGCGAACCAGGGCCCTCGGCGCCGATCCCGCCGACGTTCGTGCCGAACTCGAAACCGACGTCGCCGATGTCGACGCCGACCTCGAAGCCCGTCGCGCCGCCGACCGGGACGCCCGGCCCTTCGTCGGCGGACACGCTGTCCTGGACGACGCTGGTCTCCACGGTCGCCGAGAACGCAGGCGCGCCCTGGCCGAGCGACGCGCTGAACGAATGCATGTCGTCCTGCTCCACCCTGGTCTCCTGGACGGATTCGTCTCCGCCGCCGAGCGGGGTGGAGACGCCGCCGCCGGCCCGGACGCTGTCCTCGGTTACCCGCTGCTCGTCCACGGTCTGGAAGCTGGGCCCGAACCCGGTCAGAGAGGTATCGGCTTCGTGCACGGTGTCGGACTCGGAGTGCGATTCCTCCACCGACTCGTAGGCCGAGCCGAATGGGGTGTTCACCGCGTGGGTGACTTGCTGGTTGTCGGTCTCGGTGTGCGAGGCGTCGACGGTCTCCTGACTGGATCCGAACAGGCCGGTCTCCTGCGAGACGTGCAGGTTGTCCGACTCCGCGTGAGACTGCTCGACGGCGTCGAAACTTCCGCCGTATGGGGTGTTCACCGCGTGCGCGACCAGTCGGTCGTCGGTCTCGCTGTGTGCCGAGTCGATGGTCTGCGAGCCGCCGAACATGCCGGTCTCGCTGTTCACCTGCAGGCTGTCGTGCTCGCTGTGGGTGCGGTCCACCACTTCCGAGACGGAGTCGAAGGGCGTGTTGACCACGTCGACAGCGTGGAAGCCGTCGGCCTCTTGATGGTCCACGTCAACGCTCTCCGAGCTGCCGAGAAAGCCGGTCTGTTCCGAGACGTGCACGTTCTCCGATTCGGCGTACGACTGGTCGACGGCATCGAAGCCTGCGCCGAACGGGGTGTTGACCACGTGGGTCGCCTGCTGGTAGTCGGTCTCGCTGTGCGAGGCGTCGACGTTCTCGTAGTCGGTACCGAACCAGCCGTTGCCTCGATCGACCTGCAGGCTGTCATCCACAGTGTGGGTGCGGTCATCCGTCTCCGAGGCCGAGGCGAACGGGGTGCTCACCGCATTCATAGCGTGGTAGCCGTCGGCCTCGTGGTGGCTGGCGTCGACGGTCTCGGAGCTGCCGAACAAGCCGCGCTCCTCGGCGACGTGCCTGGCGTCGAAGTCGCTGTGGAAGGCGTCCGCCGACTGCTGTGCCGAGCCGAACAGTCCGGTGATGGAGTGGCTGCTGTCCTGGGTGTCGGTCTCCCGGTACGAATCGTCGACGTTCTCGTAGCCCGTGCCGAACCAGGCGCTTCCGGTCGCGACGTGGCGACCGGCGTCCTCGGTGTACGTAGTCTCGGAGTCGGAGAGGTCGGAGCCGAACGGGGTCACCGATCCGGCCAGATGAACGCTGTCGTCAGCGAAACCGCCGCCGATAGGCGCTGACGTGGCATCGACGGCGACGTGCTCACCGACGCCGAAGCCGGCTCGGTCGTGAACCTCCGCGTGCGCGCCGGCGCCGGTCTCGGCGAGCGGGTCGCCATGAGGGCCGTCGGGAGTCGGACGATCATTCGCCGCTCCGTTGCCGAAGCCGAAGACGGTCTCTTTGCCGAAATTGGTGCCGAACGCCATGAGAGCTGCCTTTTCCTGATCTTGATCGCCACTATTGCCTCTGACCGACCTAATCACCGGCCCAAGCAGCGAATTTACAGAATTCGATCTGGTGGCTTGATCCGAGCAAGCTGTGAATCGGCCGTGAATTCCCCGGAACACAGGAGACGCCCCAGATTTGCCCGGCGAATATTCAGCCGGTGGATTGGCGCCGATGCTCGTTCTCGACCCTCAACGAATCCAGCAGCGGTGACCGGTCGAGCAGTGGCGGCGTGTGGCCCGGTACATGGGACGCGGAGCTGGCCGCGGTAGCGGGCGCACCCGCCACAGGGATGACGGTCTCACTCACCGTCGGCGTCGCCGAGAGAGCGCAGAACACGCAGTCGGGCACCGAATCAGGTCCGCAGCCCGGCGGCCGACCGTCCAGCAGCGGCGCACCCGGCGGTCCGCAGCCCAGGTAGAAATTCGGCCCCAGCCGGTTTCGACGGGGCAGGGGCCGAAACTCGTTCGAACTCACAACTATTCGATGGCGAGCTGCCGGGCCAGCGCCCAAATCACCAGCACGTCGATGGCGATCATCACCAGTGCCCAGAACGGATAGATCGACGCGAACAAGAAGTTGTCCAGAATGCTGATCGCCGCCATCACGATGCCCGAGAGGTAACCCCAGGTCTTGCCGGTCACGATGCCGGCGCCCGCACCGACGAAGAGCACAGCGATCACCAGGTGGAGCCATCCCCACGCGGCGACGTCGATCAGGAACACCTGGTCCTCGGTCACCACGAAGATGGCACGCCCCGCGATCGCCGCGATGGCCGTCAACAGGTGCAGGACACCGGCGACGAGAATGAGCACGCCCGCGAAGATCGTCATATCGCTGAGCACCGGACGGGTGCTGATCGGGCCGGGACTGGTCATTGCCACTCCTTCCGTAACGGGCGGTACACCTGTCGGCCCGACGTAGCCGCTCACTTGGCCGAATCAGTGCAGGTGGCGGGGTGGGTCACCGGCGCGACCGTACTGTCGCCACGTCGGCGAGGCGCAAAGCCAGGGTCTGCCGGGACGCGGCGGTCGGTCGCGGGGCGTCGATCGCGGCCGGGTGACTTCCGGCACTGCCAGTTCCCGGCGCGGAGGCCGAATCGAGAAATCATCGCGTCCGGCAACGGTTTCGCGGCCGATCCGAGCGGAACATCCGCACCTGCGCCGGGTGTCGGCGGCGCGTCGAATCAGGCCGACTATCGCCGATGGGCAAACTTTTAGCGATCGACATGAGCGGCCGGGACCGATGCTGTCGTCGCACACGGCATGCCGCACAATAGGGGCCGCGTGCGGCGCTGTGTCGGCTTTCGCAGCGCCTGCGGTGCTGCGTGTTCGCGGCCCTCGCAAGACCCGCACCCGACTGGGTAGGAGACGACTTCCGTTGTTCTGCACGCGGACGCATACCGTGGCGACACAAGGTGTTGTGCTACATGGACTCGTCACCCACAAGGAGTAGTGTTCCAAGGGTAGGCATCCCCTAACAGAAGCATGCTCGGGAAAGGCGTGGAGGCAGGATGAAACTGATCGATCGGGTGTCGGCCATCAACTGGAATCGGGTGCCCGACGAAAAGGATGCCGAGGTCTGGGACCGGCTGACCGGCAACTTCTGGCTGCCGGAAAAGGTCCCGGTCTCCAACGATATTCCCTCGTGGAACACCCTGACCGCCGACGAGAAGCAACTGACCATGCGGGTCTTCACCGGACTCACCCTGCTGGACACCATTCAGGGCACGGTCGGCGCGGTGAGCCTGATCCCGGACGCGCTCACCCCGCACGAAGAGGCGGTGCTCACCAACATCGCGTTCATGGAGTCGGTGCACGCCAAGAGCTACAGCTCGATCTTCTCCACGCTGTGCTCCACCCGCGAGATCGACGAGGCGTTCCGCTGGTCGGAGGAGAACCGCAACCTGCAGCGCAAGGCGGAGATCGTGCTGGCGTACTACAACGGCGACGATCCGCTCAAGCGCAAGGTTGCCTCCACCCTGCTGGAAAGCTTTCTGTTCTACTCCGGCTTCTACCTGCCGATGCACTGGTCGTCGCGGGCCAAGCTCACCAACACCGCCGACATGATCCGGCTGATCATCCGAGACGAAGCAGTCCATGGTTACTACATCGGCTACAAGTACCAGAAGGGCCTGGAACTGGTCAGCCAGACCGAGCGCGACGAGCTGAAGAACTACACCTTCGAGCTGCTGTTCGAGCTCTACGACAACGAGGTCGAATACACCCAGGACCTCTACGACGAGGTGGGCCTCACCGAGGACGTCAAGAAGTTCCTGCGCTACAACGCGAACAAGGCGCTGATGAACCTCGGCTACGAGGGCCTGTTCCCGAAGGACGAAACCGACGTGAACCCGGCCATCCTCTCGGCGCTGTCCCCCAACGCCGACGAGAACCACGACTTCTTCTCCGGCTCGGGCTCGAGCTACGTGATCGGCAAGGCCGTCAACACCGAAGACGAGGATTGGGAGTTCTGAGCCTTCCGCACCGACCGCATCCGGCTCGGCCCGCTCGGGACCGGGCCGGATGTCCGCGGCGATGATTCGCCTCAGATCCCGAGGACGAGCTTTGCTGTGGTGAAGTAGATGATCAGGCCGGTGGCGTCCACCAGAGTGGTGACCATCGGCGCGGAGACGACCGCGGGATCGATCCGCAGCTTCTTGGCCAGCAGCGGCATGGTGCCGCCGATGGTGGCGGCCCAGCCACAGATCAGGACCAGCGTGATGCCGACGACCAGGGCGATGCGCGGTCCGACGAACAGGGCGCCGATCACCAGGCCCGCGGCGGCCAGCAGCGCTCCGAGCACCAGCCCGACCCGGCATTCCCGCCAGATCACCTTGAGCAGGTCCGACACCCTGACCTCGCCGACGGCCAGCGCACGCACGCAGGCGGTGGCGGCCTGCGCGCCCGCGTTGCCGCCCGCCCCGATCAGCAGCGGAATGAACAGCGCGAGGTGCGCGGCCTGCCGCAGGGTGCCCTCGAAGAAGTCGGTCACGCTCACCGTGAGGGTCGCGGCGAACAGCAACAGCAGCAGCCACAGCGCGCGATAGCGGGCCAGCTGGAACACCCCGGCCGCCATGTAGTGGCCCTCCCACGGCGCCGAGCCCGCCTGCCGAGCCACGTCCTCGCTGTCGGCGGCTTCGATCACCTCGACCGCGTCATCGATGGTGAGCAGCCCGACCAGCCGGTCCTCGCTGTCGACGACCGGCAGGTTGATGTCATTGGTCTCGCGCATCAACCGGGCGGCCTTCTCCGCGGAGTCGGTGGCGCGCGCGAAAGCCGGTTCCGTGACGACCAGTTCCGACACCATCGTGTCCGGCTCGCTGAGCACCAGCTCGCGTAGTTCGACGATGCCGGTCAGGCGCCGGCCGGAGTCGACGACGGGCAGCGTGTACACCGTCTCGGCGTTGCCGCCCTTGGCCCGAACCATGCCGAGCGCCTCGGCGACGGTCAGGGCGCGCGGCAGCGCCACCACCTCGGGCGTCATGTACTGCCCCGCGGAGCCCTCCGGGTAGCCGAGCAGGCTCGCGGTGATCCGTCGCTCGCGCGGGCTCAGCCCGGCCAGCGCCTTCTTGGCGACTTTGGCGGGCGCTTCGCGCAACATGCGGGCCCGGTCGTCGGGTGCCATGCCTTCGACCAAGTCGCGGAAACTCTGGTCGCGCAGGCTCTGCAAGATCTGCTGCTGGTCCACCGGCTCGAGTTCCTCGAAGACGGCCAGCGCCAGGTCTTTGTCGAGCAGCCGGAATGCCATGCCGGCCCGCACCGCGTCCATGCGGGCGAGTTGGTCGGCGATGACGTGCGGCGGATGGTTGTCGAGCCAGTCGAGCGCAGCGGCCACACGGTGGCTTTCGACGATGTCCTGCAGGGATTCGGACAGCGTCGGACGTACTTCGATGATGTCGGTCTGCGACATGGGGACCTCAGCACATGCGTGAGTGAATGGAGAACGCGAGATTCACACCGCGGGCGCCGGCCCCCACCGACGCGACTATCTAGAAATGCGAAGGGGCGGCGCCGCGCGGCGTTCGACTGGGAGGTTCGCTGCGCATCGCAACCCCACCTCCTTCTCGTCGCTGCCGCGGACTTGGATGCCCGCGCCATTCAAGAAAACGCCCTAAGGACGAGAACCGTCCCTACGCAGGATACATGGCTTCGGCGGCAGTCTCGCCACGGCGATCGCCGTTACGCACACCGATTTCGCGGGCTCGGCGGTCGCCGCCACCGCAAGTGCGACGTCGCCCCGGGTTGGGACGTGGCGCACCCACTCGGGAATCGGATCAGGCTGCGCGCCGAACAACTGCCGGTACGGCACCACATCACGCAGCGCACGGCGCCTTCCCACTCTCGGGAAACCACGTCGGCGGGCGCGAAAATGAGCTGAGGACAAGGGAGGAGGCGAGCGTGGGGCAGTCTCTGCGGATCGACGACGATCAGCTTCGATCGCTGGTCCCGGAGTACGAGAACATCGGCGACCTAGCGCACCAGGCCCTCGCGCGGCTGAAAGCCAGTATCGAGCGCGAGGGAAAATGCTGGGGCGAAGACGACCCGGGTCGCTCATTCGAGGAGACATACCTTGCCGATGCGGAGAAAGCAGTAGAGAGCCTGGAGAAGACGGTTCAGAGTCTCCGGGAAGAGGGAAAGGTCGTCGCAGGCATCGCCGACGACTTCCATGACAATGATCAGGACGGCGGCCGCCTGATACGTGATGCGGCAGACCAGAGAAACGGCCTCCGTTCGGTCTCGCCGACGGATCAGGGCCTCGATGGGTCCGGATATCCGGATTCCCCGATCGCCTCCCCCGAACCCACGCCTGCTCCAGCTGGTTCGGACCCAGGCGCCGAGGCCGCTCCGAGCCCGTCCGACACAACCCCTTATCCGTTCGATACAGACCCTCATCCGTTCGATACAAACTCTTCCGGTACGACAGGCGGGCCGAACGGTTCCCCGGACAGTTCGCAGCCATCCGGCACGCCACAGACTCCGACTGCGCCCGGGAACGCTGAACCTGCTGCTCCTACACCAGATGACACCGCCGACAACCCGACCGGTGGGAATCCGAACAACCTCGCGCCTGCACCGGGCTCGACCGCCCCACCCGCTGCCCGCGATACCGCACGCCCGGCCGCGCCCCGGCCGAATATCACTGCCGCATCGGGCGATGGTGCGTCGACCGACCGCAAACAGGCGAATACGCCATGGTCGAAAACCGCGCCCGAAAACAACACTCCACCGCGGGTTTCCGCACCTAATAATCAGGGGTCCAATCCCGGCCTGCCGAGAATGCCCGACTCCCCCGCCCGGAATTTCGCGCCGTCCGCCTCGGCGCGGAAGTCGAAATCCCGTGTCATCGAACCGAAATCCGTATCGCCGCACCCGTGGGTGATCAACGGCACCGGCGACGACAACAACGCCGGAATCGCGCGAGAGTTGTCGGATCGGCACGATCTGGAAGTCGTCGGTTTCGATACTCCCGGTGTCGATGAGCACACCGTTCGCGAGATCGCCGCCGCGATCGATGATGTACTCGGCGGACATCCCTACCTCGACGTTCGCCAGATCGCGGTCGCGGACTGCGGCGAGGAGGTCGCTCGGCTCGAGTGGGATTGGGTCGCGGGTTCCGCCGGCCCGGAAGCGTTCACCCGCCGGATCACACTCAACACTCTTGTCGCCCGCGATCCAGGGAAGTTCGCAGAATATGTCCGTGCCGCAACGCTATCGGGAGCGCTCGCGCCAGGATCGGACAGACGACCGGTGTACTCGACGATCGTCCGTGAACTCGGACATGCGCTCGATGTCGCCGGCGGCTTCGGGGCCCGCCGGACGGCGGAGAAAGTATTGATCGCCGACTACACGCGAACTCACGGTGCCGAGCACGAGGGCGGAGCGGTCGGCGGCGACCGGCAGTGGCGCGGCCAGTTGAGTAGCTACGGATTCTATGAGGGCCGTTTCGACCCTGGTATGGCCTTGGCCGACGCGTTCGCCGAGGTCCAGCTGAACGGACCAGGCGCGCGGCAACCCGCGAAAGTGTTGCACCAGTTACTCATCGACACGGCACGGAAACCCTCGGGGGCGAGGTCGTGAGACTCGGTAACCGATACACCATAGACGAACGGCGCGACACGTTCGAGGCCGAACTTGCCGCAGCGGTCGAAGGCAGACCACTACGCGCACACGTGGGATTCGGACCGAACACCGACAAGTCGCTGATCGCAATCGCCTTCGCCCACCCGGACATCCCGAGTGATCTGGTCGCGACAGCGCGGCGCACGTTCGCCATGGAACTGGCTGTCGCCGCCGATGTCGCGGCGGCAGACGATTCGGATGCCCTTCCGGAGGGTGCCGCCGTGGCCGTGGAGCGCACCGCGCTGCCGGAGTAAACCGTCGTGACGCTGCAGATTCCACAGGAGTTCCCAGACTGGCTGGTCAACAGCGTGCTCGGGTATTTCCCCAAGGGCGACGAGGATGCCTGCCGCCGACTCGGTGACAGTTGGTCGGATACGTCCAACACCTGCACCGAGCTCGCGCACCGCCACGACACCGTGGCGCAAGCCGAGAAGGCAGCGGCCGAAGGCGTCACCGGCGAGGCCAAAGCAGGTCGGAACTCGCAGCTCGGCGACGATTTGCGTAACCAGGCCGCGTATGCCGACAACATGGCCCAACAGCTCTACGAGAACGCGAACAACATCGAATTCACCAAACTGCTGATAATCGGCACAGGATTCGCTCTGCTCGCGCAACTGGCTGTGGACGTCGCGCTCCTCGCCCCCGGTGCGCTCAAAGCCGCTGAGGACAAAGCCGCCGCCGACACGACAATGCGGATCGGCCGCAACGAACTGCTCAACAAGATCAAGGGGGCCGGGGCGCAAGCCATGGCCCACCGCAAAGGTATACCCCTTGCCAAGGTCACGGCGATCGGCGTCGCGATCGGCGCGGGGACCAATGCGATAGTCAACGCCGGCGCGCAGTTCTATCAGGAAATGGTGCTCGGCCACGGCGACGGCGATATCGAGTGGGATCAAGTGGGTGACGCCGCGATCGTCGGTGGCATCGCCGGTGGTGTGGGTGTTCGCGTGGCTTCACGTTTCGCACCTCGCATCAACAACGCCGTCTCCAAGGTCTTCCGGAATCCGACATCGAATGGGGCGAGATACGGCGCCCAGGTCAGCGCGGGGCTACTGATCGGCGGGGTCGGCGGGGTCGCGGGTGGCGTCGCAGGCGTCGGGGCGCAGATGGTGGTCTCCGGCCACATACCGTCCGAGCAGGAAATCAAGGGAGCTCTCATCACCGGCATCGCCGGTGGATTCGTCGGCGCCGCCTCCGTCTTCGCCCGGCCGGTGTTGCCACACGCCCCTGCCAAAACCCCAACAAGCGAATCGTCGGACGGTGGAACGAACGGATCGCCGGACGGTGAAACGAACGGATCGCCGAACGACGGGCAGCCTGGCGACTCGTCGCCATCATCGCCGGAAGGTGCCGGCACCACCCGATCACCCGACGAACCGACGCCGGGAACCAAAGCAGGAGGAGACGAAGAGGGGACATCGTCTGTGGCACGTAAAGAGGAGTCACAGCCCGGCGAAGACGGGACCTCGTCTGGGCCTCGCCAGGAAGTGACCCCGCAACACCCGGATGCGACCCCGCCACGCGTCGATGCACCGGCCACCTCACGCGCAGACGAGGCAACCCGGCTACGCGATGCGATGACACGGCTACGCGATGACACAGCAGCCCGACTGCACGATGCACTAGCCCAACCAGGCCACGACGCCGCAGCCCGGCTACGCGACGTGGTGACCCAGCCAGGCGAGGATGCGGCAGCCCGGCCCCGCGTCGATGCGCCGACCACCTCACGCGCAGACGAGGCAACCCGGCTACGCGATGCGATGACACGGCTACGCGATGACACAGCAGCCCGACTGCACGATGCACTAGCCCAA
>NZ_JBFAAB010000004.1:108177-126948 GCF_040639505.1 Nocardia sp. NPDC023852 | reverse complement strand
AACCAGGCCACGACGCCGCAGCCCGGCTACGCGACGTGGTGACCCAGCCAGGCGAGGATGCGGCAGCCCGGCCCCACGAAGAAACAACCCCACCCCGCGAAGAACCCAGACCCCGCCCCCGCGAAGAAACAACCCCACCCCGCGAAGAACCGCGACCCCGCGAGGAAACCCCCGAGCGGGCGCACGACGGCGACCCCGTACCTCCGGCAGAGGCACCGCACGCCGCCGCCAGGTCTCTGACGGAAGCGGAAATCCTCGCGCGCGCCGAAGCGGACTTCCCAGGGGTACTCGACAGGCCACAGACGATCGAGGAGCTCAGGGAGGCGCTCCGGCCGGGAACGTCGTTCGACGATATCGTCGCGTTGCGTGAGATGTCCTATCGAGAGAATGGCGTCAATCCGCCGGATCTGTCTCGCGAAAGTCTCGACGGGTTTCTCCGTCACATTTGGGACGACCAGGAGTCCATCAGAGATCAACGGGATGTCTACCACCAGTACCATGCGTCGACCGAGCCGAATATGGTCACCAACCCACGTTCCTATGTCCGGGAACTCGCGGGCGTTCTCGACCATCGACCACACAAGTTTCAGAACGCCTTCATTCAAGGGGGTGATCCGCCTGTCCTCAATCACCGCAGCGCCCGGAATATAAACCCCGACGACATTGGTTTCGTCCATTACGGACGAGCCAGCGCCGTTCCGGATGTCAACTACCGCGTTTACGTTAATCCTCGTGGAGATGGGGCACCTACTCTGATGCGTGGCATCGTCCGCGACATCGTCGATGATCCCAGCTGTTTCCCCAGTATCCACAGTGCGAAGATTGCCGGTCCGCGGTCGATGAGATCGGACGGCATCGTGATCTACATGAAGGACATGGCGGATGTCCGCCGGGTGGTCGAATGGCTGGGTGAATATCGACAGCAGCACCCCGATGCATTCATGTGGGACGTACCCGCCATGACCCATCAGGTCATGGAAGGAGTTTCCATCGGCGCCGAACCCCTCCAATACGGAACGAGTTTCGGCTCGATCCGATCGGAAGCCCTGAGCGAGGCGTTGCGATCCACGCGGAACAACAATGGCAGTTTCGCGGATTTCCACGCCAACGCCCTCGCCCGCCTGCGCGAGACCGGAGTAGATCCGCAGCTGCCGTATCTGAATCACAGTACGCGGCCCGGTGAACCCGCGCCGGAACCGTTTTCCAGCCCTCGGCCTGCGCCCGCGGAGCGGGAGCCCGCTGCTACACCTTGGTCACGTCCCGAGCCCCGCGAACAACCCGACGGCCACGAAGAAGCCGCCAGTCCGAGCGGCCGACCGCCTCGCGGAGATGAGACACCACCCCGCCCCCGCGAAGAAGAGGAGGCGCATCCGCGTGAAGAGGAGGAAGGTACGCCACGTACTGATAATGGTGGTCGAACACCACCAACCCCTCCGGACGGATAGGTGCATTATTTCTACGGCAAGGAGGAGCCTATCGCGATATATGAGAATCATTTTGACCGAAAGCTAACACCGCAGGAACGAGATTCATAAACATGGGATGCATTGGTCTCGCCAAGGTGAATTTCGGATTAGAAAACATGCCACCCATGAACCTCGCGTTCGACGACCCTGTAGCCCACCGACTATCGTCGAGGCAGAGCGGACCTTTGCCGCAGGTAAGGCCGCCAACGAATTGGTTAATATGCTCCGAAAGGAATTGCGGTAGTTCGGATCGATTGCTGACGCAGACCCGAGATACCCCGAGCGACAGACAGACCCCCTGTCGCAAAGGAGGCGCTTCAAAGGTCAAGAATGCCGAGAAGGCGCTGGCAAGAGCACGCAAAGAGGCGCGGGAAATTATGCCCCAGATATTCGATGCATACCGAAATGAAATAGAAAATGCCAGAATTGCCGCCGGTATACAAGGTGGGCGACGCCCTCTCGCGAGAGGGGAGAGGTACGCGGCCGAACTCAACGCTATATTGAGGGAGTGCTTTGAATCTATCC
Organism: Nocardia sp. NPDC023852; assembly: GCF_040639505.1. Classification (NCBI taxonomy): domain Bacteria; kingdom Bacillati; phylum Actinomycetota; class Actinomycetes; order Mycobacteriales; family Nocardiaceae; genus Nocardia; species Nocardia sp. NPDC023852. The sequence goes on along the minus strand of NZ_JBFAAB010000004.1, from coordinate 124,957 downwards.
GGATATGTCGACGAGGTCAACCTTTTCGGGATAGCCGACAATGCGATGGCCGGCGCCATTCTACACTGCGGCGGGGGCCGATGCCTACATCGCTGGGCTCACAGAATGGAGTGAGAACGATCGATACGCTGCGTTCGAGGTCAGCGGCAGGCTGGTCGAAGAGGGTGACGATGCCGACCTCGTTGTTGATGACGGCATCGTACGGCACGGGGTCGGCATGCATTTACGTGGTGAAGAACGCCACTTGGGAACACATCTCGTGATCCCGACAGATCACGCCCCGAGACACGAAAAGGTGTGGTGACACATGTCGAGCGAGCAGGCCGACAATGACTATCAACAGAAGATCGCCGCAGCACGGGATATCGTGACCAGGTTTCTGCGCGAAGAGTTCAACCCTGCCGAACATCCGGAGATATTCGAGGAGGACATCCTGTACTTCGCGGTTGCTCGTCTCGACGTGCAAGATATCGGATGGCTGCTGGACCAGGTCGCCCACCCGGAATGGCCGCGCGAGCTGCGAGCATCGATCGTGCCTATGATGCTGAACCACTACGCCGAGGGCCAAGCAATGCTCGAGGAAGAGGATTGATGCTGGACCGGTGGCTGGAGGCTAAGCTTTCCTACGTCTGCCCGAAGAGAAGGCCACCCGGTACGGGCGCAGCTTCGTGCGGGTGAGTCGGCTGTTCTCGTTGTCGCAGTTGCGCTCGGAGCGCGGGCAGGTGGACGGTCGGAAACGCTGTCGGTGCGCACCTGCAATGCCCCTGCGGCGTGGTCCACGACCGGGAACTCAACGCCGCGAAGAACATTCGCGCGGCCGGACGGGCAGAGAGACGAATGTGGAGCGCAGGTAAGACCGGAATCCGTTCCGGCGCAGCGCGGCGAAGCAGGAACCTTCCCAGAGCACCGCACAGCGCTGGAAGGAATCGCCACCCTCAGGGCAGCGAGGACGTCAAGCAATCCTCAACTTCCCCCGCAGCCGCCTACGACACCTCCGGCACCGACCTCTTCGAGCGCGAAGTAGTACGGCTTCGTCAGTCCCGATTCACATTGCCCACCCATTCGATCGACGCCGGCCCGCTTCTGAATATCGATCAACCGGTTCCCGTTGACGAATCAGTCAGGAAAACCGCCACGCGGCGCTCGCCATAGGGCCGAGTGCGGATAAATATCCCTCCCTTGGCGGAGAACATCGGCAGTGCGCGACGCGGCTACTCGTGGGGCGGACGCAGATTGGATCGCCGTACCTTGTTTCGCGGGGTCTAGACTTGCGGGGTGCGGCGAGCAACTGCCCAATTCGTCGGTCGGGTGAGCGAGCTGGGGCAGGTCTCGGTCCTCATCGAGCGCGCCGCGGCGGGCCGAGGCGCAATGGTGTGGGTCGATGGCGAGCCCGGTATCGGCAAGACAACCCTGCTGGACCACACCGGGCAGCTGGCCGAATCGCGGGGTTTGCAGGTGTTCCGGGGTGCCGCCAGAGAGCTGGAACAGCACATTCCTTTCGCCGCGGTGCGTTCTTGCCTACCGACTGATCGGGGAACGCAACACCCGCTGACGGAGCGCGTCCGCACTCTGCTGCGGGGCGAGGGCGTGCGTGACGACGGGGCGATCAGCCACGAGTTCGTGGTTGTCGAGGCCATACTGGCGCTGGTCGAAGGGCTGTGTGCCGACGGGCCGGTGGCGGTGATCCTGGACGATCTCCAGTGGGCCGATCCGCCGAGCCTTCTTGTAGTGCGGAGTATCGCGGAGATCGTCTCGGAGCTTCCCTTGTTGATGGTGCTCGCGGCACGCCCGTTGCCCCGGGGGACGAGCATGTCCCGATTGCTGAGCGATCTCGATGACCGGGGCGCGGAGCGGATGCACCTTCGCCCCTTTGCCGGCAACGAGGTGGATGCCCTGGTGCGAAACCAGCTCGGTGCCAAGCCCGGACCTGAGCTGACGGCGGTGATGACGGGCGCGGGTGGCAACCCGCTGTACGTGACCGAACTCGTGGCCGGTCTGGTCCGAGCGGCCAGAATCACCATTGTCGACGGCATCGCGACCTCCGTCGATGGCGGCGCCTCCGACGAATCTCGGCAGACTCGGCTTCCGGCGTCGCTGTCCGAGGCGATCGTGCAACGGCTGGACTTCCTGTCCGAAGCTGCCAGACGCGTGCTTGCGGTGGCGGCAGCGCTCGGCCCGCAGGTGGAGGCGGTGGAACTCGCCGAAGTATTGGGCGGCCCAGTCATCGATATCTGGAACGCCATCAGCGAAGCTATGGACGCGGGGATCCTGATTCGCTCGAATGGAGAACTAGCTTTTCGGCACGACCTGATTTGGCAGGTGTTGGCGGACCAGGTGCCGGAATCCACCCGCCGCAGCCTGCAGTTGCGGACCGCGCAGGTGTTGATCTCGATGGACGCCCCGGTAGAACGTATCGCCAACTGTCTGACCGCCGGTTCGGGCCCACTGGACAACCGCAGTCTGGAGTGGTTGATCGGGGCGGCCGGTCTGTTGATCATTCGCGCTCCAGAGCTGGCCGTCAGCCTGCTCGAACGTGCGGCGACCACCTCGAACGTCGATTCCGCCGACCGAGACATCGTGCGGATGCGGCACATCCAAGCGCTGCTGTGGAGCGGCCGGGCAGAGGAGGCGGAAACCGCTGCGCGAAACGCTCTGGCGGCCCTACCCTCCGCGGACCGCGAGAGCGAGGACGGATTGCGGTGGTTGCTGGCTCAGGCATGCTTCGGCCGGGGCAATCTCAGGGAGGCGGTCGCCGTTACCGAGGCCACTCTGGCCCAACCAGGTCTTTCTCAGCAGGAGCAGGGTCGCCACCACGGCTTTCGTGCCCTCACTTCCTTCTTTCTCGAGGACTTCGCCGCAGCCGAGGAGGCGGCGACGCGCGCGGTGTCGGTTGGTGACGCCTGCGATGACAAGGTGGCAAGTGGATTCGGCTATCTCACCCTCGGCGCGCTTCGCTACACCGAGGGGTATCTGGACCGCGCGTGGGAACTGGCCAACCGGGTCGTGGTCGCCTACGAGACGGGGATTCGGGGTCAGGACCACTCGGACCAGTTCGATCCTTACGTATTGCTCGTCCACTGTCTGATCGAACTCGATCGATCCGTCGAGGCGGATGAGGCACTGAATGTCGCGATACCGCACGGCGGTGTGTATCTCGCCTCGAATCTGCTCGCCCGTGCTCGACTGAACTATCTCGAGGGGCGCTGGGAGGATGGGTTGGCCGAGATTCACGCGTGCCTGGAGGCGCCCGACATCTTCGGCTACGCCAATGTCGCGCATAGTCAAGCCGCGCTGATCGCGGTGCACCGAGGAACGTTCGTCAGCGATCCCGACACGATTCCGGACGTGGACGATCGGTTGGGTAGCCGAGGCTATCTACAGTTCCGACCATTGGTTCAGGCGCTGGCCCACGAGTCGCAAGGGCGACCGGGCCAAGCGTTGGAAATCTTGTGGGGCATGTATGGCCGAGTCGCGGCGGGGTTGACCGCCTCCACGTTGTACATCGTCTACCCGGATGTGGCGCGACTGGCGGCGGCATGCGGCGCGAACGAGATCGCGGCGGCGGTTACCGCGGCTGCCGAGCTGCTCGTGACGCGCCAGGCGACGCCCAGTAGGCGGGGCACCGCACTGCTGTGCCGAGGCTTGTCCGACCGCCGTCCGGAACTGCTCGCGGAGGCCGCGGAGTGCTTCCGGATCGCGGGCCGGCCGTTGTACGAAGGCCAGGCGCAGGAGAACCTCGCTGTGGTCCTCGCCACCTCCGACCGAACGGCCGAGGCTCGATCGGCCTTGGACTCCGCCATTGATCTGTACGGGGACCTCGACGCCGAGTGGGATATTGCTCGAGCTGAGGCACGGCTACGTCAGCACGGGATCCGACGCGGCAGGCGTGGTCCGCGCGGGCGGCCGAAAACTGGGTGGACGGCGCTGACTCCCACCGAGCAGAAGGTCGCCCACTCGGTGGCTCAGGGGCTGTCGAACTCGGATATCGCCGACCGAATGTTCCTGTCCCGGCGTACGGTGCAGTCACATGTGTCGAGCATCCTGGCCAAACTCGGTTTGAGTTCTCGCGTACAGGTGGCAATAGAGGTCGCGGGCAAAGTCTGAGGACCGCACTTCGGGCAAGACCGTGAAACCACACCTGACCTGTGGATTCCCTCGATCGTGAGTCCTCACGCCGGGTCCGGCGGGTGCCTCCGGCCCCGGTCTGCGTGATGGGCACCGCGCTCGCTGTCCGAGCCCAGCAGCGTGGCTTCGTACACAAGTTCTGTGACGGGGCGGCAAAGAAATTCTTGATGCTACGTCTCATGGCGGATGTTTCTCGGCACCAACAGGCGCAGGTTGGTAGCTGCACAACCACTCGTGTACGAGCCGCGGAGCGGGGGAGAACGTCATGACGGATGGCGAAGGCGACAGGCCTTCCGCGACGCACGCCGCTCAGCATGCCCTCATCAGTGAGATAATCCCAATGAATCCGATTGATAAACAACGCCACATACGGGTCGAATTCCACGGATACCCACCGTTGGATTACAGAGCCGAACGGTCGGCCGCCGAATTATTCGTGGAGTCCGCGCGAAACCGTGGCATGAGAGTCTTTGTCGATGACGACGTCGAGCACACGATGCGCCCCCTGCCTTGCCGGCGACTCTGGACATCCTGACCCCTCACTTACCTGACCAAGATGCCTGTTTCCGGCCCTGGGCATTCGTGACCGTTTTCACCTGGCAGGAGTGAAGGAATGCTGTTCGGCATTTCGCAGACTCTGCAAGTACAGGGTGGTCGCCTCTCCACGTAACAGACGCAGCAGCAGATTCGTCGCTGTTCCGGGGTGGAATTCCCACTGCCCGCCGCGCGCCGGTTCCACCGCGATCTGCCACGTGGCGGGGTCGGTGTCGCTCCGGGCGACCCAATACAGGTAGAAACCCAAACCCGAGGCACCCCACAGGATGGGACGGATGCCGGGTTCGTCGAAAATCAAGGGTTTGGTCTGCTCTTCGGGGTCGTCGTCTTTTTCGTCTTCCCAGATGATCTCCAGGTCGCGAACCTGTCTTTGGTGGCGGCGTATTTGATCGTAGTTCGCGTTGATGGCGAACGGTTGCAGAAGGAGTGTGTCGTAGCCGATCTTGCCTGCACCGGTAGCCTCGATCAGATCCCGGAAGTCGCTGGGGATTCTCGCTCCAAGAGCCTGGCTGGCCGCCTTCCAGTCGATCGGCGCGCCACGGTATGGTTCGAATCCAAGAATGTCGCGGATATCGTCGAGGTCGCTCATTCGTCTCCTTCATATGGCGTGTTAGAGATCCTTAACGAGTGGTAAGTGCGAACCAGCGCGCGGGCAGCCTGGCCACAGCTCCCGCGGCGGTGCATCCCCATGATGATCCCACCGGATACTGAATCCCAGTCGAGGATTCCGAGCGCCCGCATTCAGGGCCCGGGAAATGCGAATAGGGCGGCCTCCCCGCATGTGGAAGGCCGCCTAGTCGATGGCACAACTACAGCATGCAGGACACGCAGCCCTCGACTTCGGTACCCTCCAAAGCCATTTGGCGCAGGCGAATGTAGTACAGGGTCTTGATGCCCTTGCGCCAGGCGTAGATCTGGGCGCGGTTCAGGTCGCGGGTGGTAGCGGTGTCTTTGAAGAACAGCGTCAGCGACAGGCCTTGGTCCACATGTTTGGTTGCCGCGGCGTAGGTGTCGATGATTTTCTCGTAGCCGATGTCGTAGGCGTCCTCGTAGTACTCGAGGTTGTCGTTGTCCATGTAGGGCGCCGGGTAGTAGACGCGGCCGATCTTGCCTTCCTTGCGGATCTCGATCTTCGACGCCACCGGGTGGATGGAGCTGGTGGAGTGGTTGATGTAGGAGATCGAGCCGGTCGGCGGCACCGCCTGCAGGTTCTGGTTGTAGATGCCGTGCGCCATGACCGAGGCCTTCAGCTCACGCCAGTCGTCCTGGGTCGGGATCCGCACGCCCGCGTCGGCGAAGAGCTGACGGACCCGTTCGGTCTTCGGCTCCCACACCTGTTCGGTGTACTTGTCGAAGTACTCACCGCTGGCGTATTTCGATTCGGGGAACCCGCCGAAGTAGGTGCCGCGCTCCTTCGCGATCAGGTTGGAGGCCCGGACCGCGTGGTAGACAACGGTGTAGAAGTAGATGTCGGTGAAGTCGATACCTTCTTCGGAGCCGTAGCGCACCCGCTCGCGGGCCAGGTAGCCGTGCAGGTTCATCTGCCCGAGTCCGATGGCGTGCGAGGAGTTGTTGCCCTGCTCGATCGACGGCACCGAGTAGATATGGGTCTGGTCCGATACCGCGGTCAGCGCCCGGATGGCCACCTCGATGGTCTGCGCGAAGTCGGGTGAGTCCATTGTCTTGGCGATGTTCAGCGAGCCGAGGTTGCACGAGATGTCCTTGCCCACCTTCGAGTAGGACAGGTCGTCGTTGAACTCCGACGGCGTGGACACCTGGAGGATTTCCGAGCACAGGTTCGAGTGCGTGATCTTGCCCGCGATCGGGTTGGACCGGTTCACGGTGTCCTCGAACATGATGTACGGGTAGCCGGATTCGAACTGCAGCTCGGCAATGGTCTGGAAGAACTCGCGCGCCTTGATCTTCGACTTGCGGATGCGCTTGTCGTCGACCATCTCGTAGTACTTCTCGGTGACGTCGATGTCGGCGAATGGCTTGCCGTAGATCCGCTCCGCGTCGTAGGGCGAGAACAGGTACATGTCCTCGTTCTTCTTCGCCAGCTCGAAGGTGATGTCCGGTATCACCACGCCGAGCGAGAGAGTCTTGATGCGGATCTTCTCGTCCGCGTTCTCCCGCTTGGTGTCCAGGAACCGGTAGATGTCCGGGTGGTGTGCGTGCAAATACACCGCGCCGGCACCCTGCCGCGCGCCGAGTTGGTTGGCGTAGGAGAACGAGTCCTCCAACAGCTTCATGATCGGGATGACACCCGAGCTCTGGTTCTCGATCTTCTTGATCGGCGCGCCGTGTTCGCGAATGTTGCTCAGCAGCAATGCCACACCGCCGCCGCGCTTGGACAGCTGCAGCGCCGAGTTGATCGAGCGCCCGATGGACTCCATGTTGTCCTCGATGCGAAGGAGGAAACATGAGACCGGCTCGCCGCGCTGCTTCTTGCCCGAGTTGAGGAAGGTCGGGGTGGCTGGCTGGAAACGGCCGTCGATGATCTCGTCGACCAACTTGCTCGCCAGCGTCTCGTCACCGGCGGCGAGGGTGAGCCCGACCATGCACACCCGGTCCTCGAACCGCTCCAGGTAGCGCTTACCGTCGAAGGTCTTCAACGTGTACGAGGTGTAGTACTTGAACGCGCCCAGGAAGGTCGGGAACCGGAACTTCTTGGCGTACGCCTGCTTGAACAGCTTCTTGATGAACCCGCGGCTGTACTGATCGAGAACTTCTGCCTCGTAGTAGTTCTCATCGATCAGGTAGTCCAGCTTCTCGTCCAGATTGTGGAAGAAGACGGTGTTCTGATTGACGTGCTGCAAAAAGTACTGGTGAGCGGCTTCGCGGTCCTTGTCGAACTGGATCTCGCCGTTCGGGCCGTACAGGTTCAGCATCGCGTTGAGGGCGTGGTAGTCCAGTACCTCGCCCGCTTCGCCGCCGCGGACCGGAGGCTGCTCTAAGCGAGCTGTTTTTCCGGCCGGCGCTGTCGTTGCTGTTGCCAAAACAATCCCAATCCCTCGCGGACGCGTTCGACGTCCTCAGCGGTTCCCATGAGTTCGAAGCGATACAGGTACGGCACCCCGCACTTGCGCGAGATCACCTCGCCCGCAAAGCAATAGGTATCGCCGAAGTTCGTGTTACCCGCTGCGACGACACCGCGCAGCAGCGCGCGGTTGTGCGGATCGTTGAGAAACTTGGCGACCTGCCGCGGCACGAAATCCTTGTCGGACCGGTGGCCCCCCAGTACGTGCCGACCGCCCCCGTAGGTGGGGACGATCAGCACGTACGGTTCGTCTACGCGCAGCGAATCGGCGGTGTGCAGTGGTATGCGAGTCGCCGGGAGACCCAGCTTCTCGACGAAACGATGTGTGTTCTCCGAGGCGCTGGAGAAGTAGACCAGTGCCGTCCCTTCGGACATGGTCGACTCCTCCTCTCAGGAGTACCGGACAGTGAACCGTCCGGCATTCGCCCGCGGACGAAACGGAAGCGGTCAGGCCGCCACGGTGGCGAGCGACTTGATGCGGTCGGGCCGGAAGCCGGACCAGTGCTCATCACCGGCCACCACGACCGGCGCCTGTAGGTATCCGAGGGCCATGACGTAATCGCGTGCCTCGTCGCTCATGGAGATGTCGACGACCTCGTAGTCCACACCGGCCTTGTCGAGGGCCTTGTAGGTGGCGTTGCACTGGACGCAAGCGGGCTTGGTGTACACGGTGACGGTCATTGATTGTCCCCTCTCTCCTTGTGATCCACAGCCTGTGATCCGTATGCCGATCGTTTCGAGCGACCCGCACGCAGTCGCTAGCCGATCGTTTCGAGCGACCTGCACGGTCGCTAGCGATGCACGTCCGACGTATGCTGCGCAAACTTCTGGATCCGGTCTCGAATCCCCTGATCAGCCATGTGTGGCCGACTCGTTCGGAGCGAGGTTTCGTGCCGTCTTCCAGTACCGAAGACACTACACCTAGTGGCCGACAGATTCATCCAACACGACATGTAGCGAGTCACACGGATGGAATTTCAACCGGAGAAGTACCAGGCCGCCCGATTCGCAACCCGACACAACAGTGGCACAGATCACAATTCGGCCACGTAGCTTACTTTCAGCAAACCGTACGGCAAACGGAGAGGGTCACCGCTACTCCGGCAGCGGTGACCCTCTCTCGAGACCGGACGTGGAGCTTACACGGACGCCAATTCGCCACGCGCCGCCCCGACCAGTTCACGCACGGTGGCCGCCAGCTCGGTCAGCGCCTGGGCATCCTCGCGCGGGTGTACGGCACCGAACCGCTCGCCGACGACGCCGAAGTGCAGGTGCGCGGACTCCACCACGCGCGCGCCGGCGACGCCGAGCGCCTTGACCGCGTCACCGTGCGCCCACTGGGCGGCGTTCGGGCTGATCGACGCGCTGACGACAGCGGAAGACTTGCCCTTGATCGCGCCCGCGCCGTACGGGCGCGAGGCCCAGTCGATGGCGTTCTTCAGCACCGCCGACAGCGTGCCGTTGTATTCCGGAGTCACCACGAGCAGACCGTCGGCCGCGGCGACCGCGTCGCGCAGCGCCTGGGCGGCGGCGGGGACGGAACCGGGGACATCGATGTCTTCGTTGTAGAACGGGATATCGCCGAGACCTTCATAAATGGTGACCTCGCCGCCCTCTGGGGCGGTCTGCGCGGCGGCCTCGGCGAGCCGGCGATTGACCGAGGCGGCGCGGAGGCTGCCGACAAGTGCGAGGATGCGGGTCTGACTCATGAGGACTCCTGGTGTACTGAATGTGCTGCCCGAACGTTCATCACACATCAACCGGACCACGGTCCGATTACTTCCCGCGGAGTCTGCGTGAGCGCTGTGAACTACCCCACATCCGACACATCGGCGCCCGGCGAGCGCCGACTGCTCGGCATCGGCACTCCGCTGCCCGGCACGGTGGGGCCCACCGAGCGCGCGGACGCGGCGCGCAACCGGCAGCTCCTCCTGGACGCAGCACACGAGCTGGTCCGCGAGCATGGCGTCGACAGCCTCACCATGGACGCGCTGGCCAAGCGCGCCGGAGTCGGCAAGGGTACGGTGTTCCGCCGGTTCGGCAGCAGGTCGGGCCTGATGCACGCGCTGCTGGATCACTCGGAGCGGAAGAACCAGGAAGCGTTCATGTTCGGGCCGCCGCCGCTCGGCCCCGGCGCGCCACCGGTCGAACGGCTGGTGGCCTTCGGGCGGGAGCGGCTGCTACATCTAGAGGTGGAAGGCGAGCTACACCGCGCGGCCGAGATCGGCGAGGCCGGGGACCGCTATTCCGGCGCGCCCTACGGACTGCTGCGCGCCCACGTGGCCATGCTGCTGCGCCAGGCCGACGCGCAGGGAGAGATTCCGCTGATCGTCGACTCGTTGCTGGCGATACTCAGCGCGGCGCTCGTCATGCACCAGATGCACGTCCTGGGCTACACCCGCGAGCAGATCGGCGACAACTGGGAGGCCTTCGTTCGGCGCGTTGTCACCAGGTGAATCGCCAGTAGACTCGAGCGCCATGCGGAACCTGCGCGAACAGATCATCACCGAATTGGGCGTCCAGTCGAGCATCGAACCGAAGACCGAGGTGCGGCGCCGGGTCGATTTCCTCAAGGATTATCTGAACGCCACTCCCGCACGCGGCTTCGTCCTCGGCATCAGTGGAGGGCAGGACAGCGCCCTCACCGGACGGCTCTGCCAGCTCGCGGTCGAGGAGCTGCGCGCCGACAGCGTGGAGGCGACCTTCCTAGCCGTCCGGCTGCCCTACGGCGTGCAGGCCGACGAGGCCGACGCCCGGATCGCGCTGGAATTCATCCAGCCGGATCGGTCCGTCACGGTGAACGTCCGCCCCGGCGCGAACGCGGTGGCCGCCGAGGCGGCGGCGGCGCTTCAGGCGGACGAGCTGCGTGATTTCGTGCGGGGCAACATCAAAGCCCGCGAGCGCATGGTGATCCAGTACGCGCTGGCCGGCCAGGAGAACCTGCTGGTCGTCGGTACCGACCACGCGGCAGAGGCGGTCAGCGGCTTCTTCACCAAGTACGGCGACGGCGGCGTCGACCTGACGCCGCTCACCGGCCTGACCAAGCGTCAGGGCGCGGCGCTGCTGCAGGATCTGGGCGCACCCGCCAGCATCTGGTCCAAGGTCCCCACCGCTGATCTCGAGGACGACCGGCCTGCACTGCCCGACGAGGAAGCGCTCGGTCTGCGGTACAGCGAAATCGACGACTACCTCGAGGGCGAGGAAGTGCCGCAGGAAGTCGCGGCCAAAGTCGAAGCGATCTTCCTGCGCACCCGGCACAAGCGCGCAGTCCCGGTCACGCCGCTGGACACCTGGTGGCGTTCCTACAGCGCGTCTCCCAGCCGGTAAGGGACCTATCCGCCCGCGAAGGGCGGAAGCACGTCCACCTGGGGGCTCAGCGCGACACCGAGGTCGCGGGTGAGTTCGTCGCCGATCAGGTAGGCGCAGACCGACAGCATCTTGTCCAAGTCGGGGCCGTAGGAGGCGGACAGGGTGGCACGCAAGTCGGCGATCGTGGCGCCGGCCGGGAACTCGAGGGTCTCGCGGTCCTTGCCCACGGCGTCGGCGATGGCGGCGAAGTATCGGATCTCAACCACCGATGGCTCCCATCGTCCGTTCCGGGGGGACGAACCCTTCGGCGTCGATACCGTGGCCTGCCCATTTGTTCCACATCGCACCACGCCACAGGGTTGCGAGCTCGTCGTCGTCGGCGCCGGAACGCAGTGCCTGGCGCAGGTCGAACTCCTGATCGCTGAACAGGCAGGAGCGCAGCATGCCGTCCGCGGTGAGCCGGGTGCGGTCGCAGGTGTCGCAGAACTTGCGGGTGACCGTCGCGATGATGCCGACGGTCGCGGGACCGCCGTCGACCGACCACTTCTCCGCGGGCGCCGATGGATCGGCACGGCCCACCGCGGTGAGTTCGAAGCGGGCGCCGAGCACGTCGAGCAGCTCGGCGGCGGTGACCATGTTCGCCCGAGCCCACTCGTGATCGGCGTCCAGCGGCATCTCCTCGATGAACCGCAGTTCGCAACTCTCGTCCAGGCACCACCGCAGTAGATCCGACGCGCCCGAGAGGGTCTCGCGCATCAGCACGGCGTTCACCTTGACCGGGGTCAGACCGGCCTGCCGTGCGGCGCGGATACCCGCCAACGTGGAGTCGAGGCGGTCGCGCCTGGTCAGCCGCGCGAAGCCGACCCGGTCGACAGTGTCCAGCGACACGTTCACCCGGTGCAACCCTGCCGCGGCGAGCGCGTGGACGCGGTGCTCCAGGCCGACGCCGTTGGTCGTCATGGCCAGCGGGATGTGCGGCACCTGTTCGTGGCACCCGGCGATGATCTGCTCGAGGTCGCGCCGCATGAGCGGCTCACCGCCGGTGAACCGGACCTCCCGCACCCCCAGCTCGCGGACCGCCAGGCCGACCAGCCGCACGATCTCCTCGGCGGTGAGCAGCTCGTGTCGGGGAATCGCAGGCAGGCCCTCCTCCGGCATGCAGTAGGTACAGCGCAGCGAGCACTTCTCGGTGATGGAGACGCGCAGATCGCGGGCGACGCGTCCGAACCGATCCAGCAAGTAAGGGGTGTCGGGGCGGCCGTCGAGCGAGGGACGCCCCGAACGCACGGCGGGAATCCCGACCTCGACCAGAGTCACACCTCCATTATGACGGCCCGCCGGGAATCGTCTGCGGCGCAAGGTACCGAAATCGCTCACCGTAGCGGGGCCGCGAGTGTGCGCTTCGCACCGACTGGCACCTCCGGCTCACCGGGCCGCTGCCGGTCGCCAGAGGCGGAAAGTCCCTGGCATACGGCGTTAGGCTGACTTGCATGAACCCTCGGCCCGCCAGCGTCTCGACCCGGCCCGTCGACGACTACCGCGACAGTATCGAACAGCTGTTGCGGCCGCTGGCCGCGCGCGCGGTCGAGTCCGTCCCGGTGCCGGAGGCGTTGGGCAGGCAGCTGGCCGACGACGTCCGGTCGCCGATCGATCTTCCGGTGTTCCGCAACTCGGCGATGGACGGGTACGCGGTGCGCGCCGAGTCGGTAGTGCTCGCGCCGGTGACGCTACCGCTGGTAGGTGTGGTCGCGGCGGGTGCTCCCGGCCGGACGCCGCTGCCGCCCGGCTCGGCCGTGAAGGTGATGACCGGCGCCCCCCTCCCGCCGGGCGCGGACTGCGTGATTCCGGTGGAGGACACGCACGCCGACGGCGATACGGTGACCGTCGAACGCGGCCGCAACGCAGGCGAATATGTGCGCGAACCAGGCACCGACGTGCGGGCCGGAGACCTGCTGGCCACCGCGGGGACCGCGCTGGCCCCCCGGCACATCGCGGCGCTGGCCGCGGTCGGGCTCCCGATGGTGGCGGTGTTCGCCGCGGTACGCGCCGCCGTCATCACCACCGGCGACGAACTGGTCGCGGCGGGAACCATGCTGCGACCCGGGCAGATCTACAACTCCAACGGCACCGCCCTGGCCGCGGCGCTAGCGGCGAACGGCGTCACCGTCGTCTCGGTCTCGCACAGCACCGACGATCCTGCGCGCTTTCGCACGCTGCTGTCCGCGGCGACGAGCGCGGCCGATGTGGTGTTCACCTCCGGTGGTGTATCCCAGGGTGACTTCGAGGTGGTGAAGGAGGTGCTCGAGCCGCTCGGCGGGCAGTTCGGCTCGGTCGCGATGCAGCCGGGCGGACCGCAGGGGCTGACCGTCGTCGGCGGCGTGCCGGTGCTCAGCTTCCCGGGCAACCCGGTCAGCACGATGGTGTCGTTCGAGGTGTTCGCGCGCCCGATCCTGCGCCGCCTCGCAGGCCTGGCCGCAGTCGAGACCTACGAGCTACCGCTGCGCACCGCCGTGCCTCGCTCGCCGGTGGGCAAGCGGCAGTTCCTACGCGGCAAGCTGATCCGCGGACAGTCCGGGGAACCTCCCGGGCGGCTCCGACATCCGATCGCGGTCGAGGTGGTGTCCGGGCCCGGCTCGCACCTGGTGGCGAGCATGGCGTGGGCCGACGCGCTGATCGACGTACCTGCCGAGGTCTCCACGTTGCCTGCGGGCGCGACTGTGCGAGTGTGGTCACTATGAGCGAGCGCAGCGAGCGAACAATAGGCGCAGCCGAGCATCGCTCGGTCATGGCGGAGCCGAGCGCCGGCGAGGCGGAGACATGAGCGAGCTGTCGCATGTCGACCGGGAAGGACGCGCCCGCATGGTCGATGTGAGCGCGAAGACCGACACCACCCGGATCGCCGTCGCAGCGGGCGAACTGCGGACCACCGCCGAGGTGGTCGCGCTGGTGCGGGCCGACGACCTGCCGAAGGCGGACGTGCTGTCCACCGCGCGCATCGCGGGCATAGCGGGCGCGAAGAAGACCTCCGAACTGATTCCGCTGTGCCACCAGCTGGCGCTGTCCTCGGTGCGGGTCGAGTTCGGTTTCACCGAGACCGCGATAACGATCGAGGCCACCGCGAAGACCAAGGGCCCCACCGGTGTCGAGATGGAGGCGCTGACGGCCGTCGCGGTCGCCGGGCTCACCCTGCACGACATGGTGAAGGCGGTCGACCCGGCGGCAACGCTCGACGCGGTACGGTTGCTCACCAAAGAGGGCGGCAAGCACGGGCATTGGGAGCGTCCCGCCGCCGGAGCGCCGAGCGAGACCCCTGATCGGCTACTCGATGACGAAAAACCTTCGGCCGGTGAACTTTCCGACACGGACGAGCGGATCGACCGGGCACTCGACGAGGAATCCCGCTCGGCCGTGGTCCTCGTCGCCTCCACGGGTGTCGCGGCGGGCATACGTGTCGACACCACCGGCCCCGTCCTCGCGGAATGGCTTGCCGGCCTTGGCTTCTCGGTGCGCGGACCGCTGGTCTACGCGGATGCCGAGATCGCGGTCGGCTTGGCCGACGCGCTGCGCTTCGCGCCCGCGCTGGTAATCACCACGGGGGGAACCGGCGCCTCCCCGACCGACGCCACCCCGGAAGCCACCCTCGCGGTACTCGACCGTGAACTGCCCGGCGTGGCGGAGGCCATCCGGCAGCGCGGCACCGCCGAGTTCCCGCTCGCCGCCCTGAGCCGGGGCGTGGCCGGGCTCGCGGGCCGCTCGGTCATCGTGAACCTGCCCGGATCGCCCGGCGGCGTCAAGGACGGCATCGCGGTGCTGGAACCGCTGCTGATTCATTTACTCGCACAAGCGGCCGGAGGCGGCAATCATGACAACAGCTGAGGCGACCGTCCGGCTCGCCCGGATCAGCGACCGGGCGCTCGACCCCGCCGAGGTCGATGCGGCCGTGACCGGACCGCATTACGGCGCGGTCGTGCTGTTCACCGGCAAGGTCCGCGACCACGATGGCGGACAGGCGGTTTCGGCCTTGGAATACTCCGCGCACCCGCAGGCGGAGCGGTTCCTGCGCACAGTGTGCGCGGAACTGGCCGCCTCCCGCGGCCTGCCCGTCGCGGCGGTGCACCGCGTCGGCGAGCTCACCATCGGCGACCTCGCGATCGTCGTCGCGGTCGCGGCCGCACACCGCGCCGAGGCGTTCGCCGCGTGCGCGGAATTGGTGGATCGGATCAAACACGAAGTGCCGATCTGGAAGCGTCAACTGTTCGCCGACGGTTTGTCGGAATGGGTGAACGCCTGCTAGTGCGGCGTGTGGCGCCAGATGCCGAGCATTGTCTGCGGATCGAGCGGACAGGCGGCGGCATGCACGGTGTCGCGCAGGCGTGCCAGGGCGGCGTCGGCGTGCAGACCCGCCCCGATGAGCACCAGCTGCGTGCCGCGAGATTCACCCCGCGCCCAGCTGCCCGGCTCGAAGACGATGTGGCGGCCGACCATGTGCAAGACGAACTTTCTGCGTTCGTCCGCGACGCCGAACGCCGCGAAGCCCTTGACCCGGTACAGACCTGACGGCGGGTTCTCCAGGAAGCCGATCAACCTGCGCGGGTCCAGCTCTCGCGTACTGGTGAACGAGACGCTGGTGTACTCGTCATGCAGATGCCGGTGGTCGGCGTGGTCGTGATCCGCGTCGTTGTTGTGCTCGGCGAGGAGTTCGTCGAAACTCAATTGTTCGGCCACCCGCCGCATTTCGCGCAGCGGTTCGTCGAACAGCAGTCCCGGATCGATCCGGCCGTGCGTGGTCGCGTACACCGGCACCGGGCCGACGAGCTCCGCGATGTGGTTCCGAAGCCGGGCCAGCTGCTGGGCCGGTACCCGGTCGGCCTTGTTCACCACCACCAGATCGGCCAGCCGCAGATGCGTGACCAGCTCGGGATGACGTGCGCTACTGTGCGGAAACTGTTCGGCGTCCACCACTTCGACCAATCCGCCGTAGCGGATCCGCGGATTGTCGCTGCCGACCACCATCCGGATGAGGTTGCGCGGCTCGGCGAGGCCACTGGCCTCCACCACGATCACATCGATCTTGGCGCGTGGCTGCGCGAGCCGGCTGAACAGCTCGTCTAGTTCGGTGACGTCGACCGCGCAGCAAACACAGCCGTTTCCCAGCGAGACCATGGCGTCGACCTGCCCGGCCACCAGCATCGAGTCGATGTTGATTGCCCCGAAGTCGTTGACAACCACCCCGATCCGGGTTCCCCGGTTGTCGCGCAGCAAATGGTTGAGCATGGTCGTCTTCCCGGAGCCGAGAAACCCCGCGACGAGCACAACAGGAATCCGGTCAGCCATTCCGCTCAGCCTACTGTGCGGCGCGCTGCCACCCGCAAAGCCGGACGCCACCCTCGATGTGGCGAGGATGGCGTCGGTGGGGTTCGGTGTGCGGACTATTTCGAGGGGCCGTGCAGCATGCCCAACAGGGTGTCGGCCAGAGTGACCAGCTCCGGGGTGATGACGGTGGTGTCTATGCCGAGCGACCTCGCCAGCGACATCAGCAGCTCCACGACCTTGCCACCGGTGCTCCCTTCGGGGCCAGTCCACTGCGGAGTACCGGGCGTGCTTTGAGACTGGGGCCCACCAGGGACGACCTGAGACTGCGGCCCACCAGGAACAACCTGAGACTGCGGCCCACCAGGAACAACCTGAGACTGCGGCCCACCAGGAACAACCTGAGACTGCGGCCCACCAGGAACAACCTGAGACTGCGGC
>NZ_JBFAAB010000004.1:0-108078 GCF_040639505.1 Nocardia sp. NPDC023852 | reverse complement strand
CCCACCAGGAACAACCTGACCCGGCAGCGGGATGATCCGCGCTTGCGGTTCACCTGGAACCGCCTGGCCCGGCGGCACATCCGGGACGATCCGAGACTGCGGCTCACTCGAAACCGTCTGACCCGGTAGCGCCCCCGGGACAGCTTGCGGCGCGCTCGGAGCCTGACGCTGCGGCGCGTTCAGCGCCACCGCTGGCCGATCCGACGGAACACCCGACCGCGCAACACCCGGAAATACCCCGGGCCGATCAGACGACGAGCCCGTCTGCGGAGCGCCGAGCACATAGCCGACCAAGCCGGTAGTGATCGCGATGGCGTGTTTCAGTTGCCCTTCCTGGCTCTCCAGTAGGGCGGCGTCCTCAGGGTTCGCGCCGTTGCCCATCTCGACGAAAACGTCGGGAACGGTGGTCAGCGCGGGCCCGGCGATGTCCTTGCGGGTCTGTAGCCCGTCCGCCACCCCCGCGTAGTTCGCCGAGGGGAACCCGGCGTGCAAATAAGCGTCGCGGACCGACTTCGATGCGGCATATCCTGATCCGGCCTGGACCTGATTCACCGTCCCGTCCGGAATCGGCAGTGTTGGAATGATCAGGTGGAAGCCGCGAAACTCCGCGGGAGCGCTGTCGGCGTGAATGCTCACGGCGACGTCAGCGCCGGACTCGTTCGCCGCACGCGCCCGCTCGTCGATGCAGCCAGCCCAGCCCGTGTCGTCCTGGCGGCTCAGCACCACACGAGCGCCGAGACTCTCCAACGACGCCTTGACCAACTGCGCGACGTTCCAGTTGATGGTGTGCTCAGGGATGCCGTTCATGGTGGTCATCCCGGTGGTCTGGCAGTCCTTCGTGCCGCCGCGACCATCGCTGACCTGTCTGGCCAGGTCCTCCGAGTGATTCGGCCCCTGGTGGCCGGGATCGAGAAACACGGTCTTGCCTGCGAGTTTGTTCGTTATGTCCGGCGCCGCCGGTGCGGCTTGCGCAATAATCGGGAGCAGTCCAGAGAGCGTCATCGTCACCGCGGCCGTGACGGCGGTACAGCTACCGGCCTTGATGATGCTTGGCTTCATGTGCGGTCGGTGCCCCGGGACGGGGCACCCCTCCCTTCCCACTAGTAACACCAAACCCAATAGTCACTCTTACAACGTGGGCATCAGCAAGCAAGGCCAGTTATCGAACCGTTACCTCGTGGGAGGGCATGTTCGGGCTGCTCAGACGCCATGCGTCAGACTGCGCAGCGACCGAAGGCCCGTAGTGCACCCACATCTTCACCGTGCCTACGGGCACGCCGACGGCGTCGGCGACCACCAGATAGGCACGGTCCCGCAGGATCACCTCGGTTACCGCCTCCCGCTGGGCGGCGGGCACACTGCCTGCTCATGTCGAGCCTGAGTGTGGCGCGCGGGTGCCCGCCGCCGGTCGGGAGTTCGAGATCGCTCACGTCGACGCCGAGTCCGCCGAGAAGCGGCTGGACGCGGACGGATGCATAGGAGGTTCCATTGGAAGGCTGCCAACCAGTGCGTGGGCGCTCCCTCGCAAGGAACAACGCAACCACGTTGGCCACTGGTGGACCGTGACGACCGGAGCACAGCGGTTACGAGTCGCGATGGGAGCGAGTCCGGTCGGCAACCCCTGCGCCCGTTTCGAGGGATGATCAGCATTCTCTATGCTGAAACCGCTTACTTGCCTATGAAGCAGCATGACGGGCGTGGAGAGAAGGAAACTGCGGACGATGAGCGACCGAATCCGTGGCATGCATCCTCGCCGGGTCACCATCCGCACTGTTGCCGACGCGGCCAGAGTCTCGACTGCGACGGTGTCTCGCGTAATGAGCGGTGCGGACACTGTGAACACCGAACTCGCGGCCCGGGTGCGGCGGGTCGCCGAGGAACTGGCCTACCGCCCCAGCGAGGCCGCCCGCAGCTTGGCCCGCGGCGGCCTGCGCCATGTCGGAATCCTGATGCCCGACCTCGGCAATTCCTATTTTCACGACATCGCCAAACACATGCATCGAGCTGCCGCGCAGGCCGGTTTCCGCATGCTGATCGCCGATCACACCGGCGACCCGGGCGACGAGTTCGCCACCGCCTGGGATCTGATGGGTCACGTGGACGGCTTGGCCCTGCTGTCCTCCCGCATCACGCCGACGAGCCTGAAGGAACTCGCTCGACAATCCATCCCCGTGGTGCTGGTCAACCGCATGGAGCTCGGTGTCGATCTACCCATGGTCGGAGTGGACGGTTTCACCGGCATGCTCGAACTCTGCGCCCATCTGGCCGACCTCGGCCACCGTCAGGTCGTGTATCTGTCGGGCTCCGACCATTCCTGGCAGGACCGGGAACGATGGCGCGGCATCCAGACCAGCAGCTTCCTGGGCATAGAGGCCGTCAGGGTCGAGTGCGACGGAACGATCGAGGCCGGCTACCTCGCGATCGAACAAGCGCTTACTCATCACCCGACTGCGCTGATCTGCTTCAATGACCTGTCCGCCATCGGCGCCATCTCGAAACTGCGAAAACTCGGGATCGGCGTGCCATCGGACATCTCGGTCACCGGTTTCGACGACATCACCATCGGACGTCATGTTCACCCGGCCCTAACCACGGTCGACAGCCCACGGGCCGAACTCGGCCGCCAAGCATGGTCCCTGCTGCACGCCGCACTGGACCAGCAACGATCAGCCGAGGTATCGACATTGCTGCCCACGTCCCTGATCAAACGCCAATCCACCGGCCCGAACACCAAGACCGGAAAGCCCCCTCGGAAACTGCACTGAAGATCCACGATTCGCCGCTATATAACGGGCCATTGAATGGAGGTAGAGTCGCTGGCATGGCTGATCGAGTAAACGGTTTCCTGCGCAGGACGCGGTGGCTGTGCATCGTTCTCTGCGCAGGCGTCGCCGCCTGCACGGGCGGAGAGCACGCTTCAAAGGTCGTCGACTACAACAACATGCCCGGCTACAACTACGACGAGACGAAGATCCCACCGTTCGACCTGCTGGACCCGCAGCGTATGGCTGACGGCACAGCGGTCACGACGCCGCAGCAATGGTGGACCCAGCGTCGGCCGGAGATCGTGAAGCTGTTCGAAGACCATATCTATGGACGTACCCCGGTCGCCGCGGAACAGGCTCCTGTACGTGTCGAGTCTGTCGAAGGGCGCACCCCGGCGCTGGACGGGCTCGCCTACCGCGAGCAAGTGGACCTGATCTTCGGGCCGGCACCGAAACCGGGCAGCCACACCGCCTGGCGCATGCGTGTACTGCTGTACCTGCCGGCCCGTGCGACCGGGCCGGTGCCCATGATCTTCGGCCTCAACGGTGGCGGCAACCAGTCGATTCTCGACGACCCGGGCATCAAACCAACTGACATCTGGGTCAGCGAGGAGGAGCAGGCACCTCACCCCGAGACCCCCGGAGTCGACACCCGCGGTTCGCAGAGCATGCAGTGGCAGGTCAAGGCGGTGCTGTCGCGAGGTTACGGACTCGCAACGGCCTACTATCAAGACCTCGAGCCCGACGCCAAAGACCAACGCGCCAACAGTGTCCGCGCCCTGTTCGATACACCCGACACGGCCCCGGCGTCGAACGAGTGGGGCGCTATTGCGGCGTGGGCTTGGGGATATCGGAAGGCGGTCTCCTACCTGCGGACAAACCCCGCCGTCGACGCCACCCACATCGCGGTGACCGGCCACAGCCGCCTAGGCAAGGCCGCCGACTGGGCCGCGGCCACCACCCCGGATGTCGGCGCACTGCTGTCGACCGAATCCGGAAAAGGCGGGCAATCGATTCAGCGACGCGAGCTCGGCGAAACCGTCAAGCATCTCGCACAACAATTCCCGCACTGGATGTGCCCTGCCTACGCTACGTGGATCGGCCGCGACCAGCAGATCCCAGCAGACGGCAACCTGCTGCTGTCACTGATGGCGCCACGCCCGCTGTACGCCGCGAGCGCCAACGACGACCGATGGGCCGACCCCAAAGGCGAATTCATCTCCCTGCGCAGCGCCGCATCCACCTATGCACTGCTGAGCACGCCAGCCCTGACACCGAACACACCTATGCCACCGGTCGATCAACCGATCGGAGTCGACACCAACACGGCCTACCACATCCGCTCCGGCAAACACGACGTCACCGCCTACGACTGGCAGCACTACCTCGACTTCCTCGATGCACGCTGGGGTGCACCTGCAAGGCGGTAGACGACCATCCAATTCTGCCCGGTGGTCTGTGTAACTCGTTTCTTCCTTGGTGATTGGTGCTTCTTGTGGGCGGATGACAAGCCGAAGGTTCTCTCTTGGCTTGTCATGGAGCCGTTTCCCATTAGATACACCTCCGGCACAAACGAATTCGCGGTAGGTGGGTAGAGCCTTTCCAACGAAACCGCGCATAGTTCACAGGCTCCGGGCCCGTGCTCGCACATAACTCATCGATCGAATCGGCACAGCACCATGACTCTTCCGTCGGACTCCCGGTGCACATCAACGCGCACCGCCGGAGTCGATGCCCCAGCTGTAGCCACCAAGGAGTTGCGCCGCGCCGCGTGGGGCAGCTCAGCCGGCAGCGCTCTCGAGTACTACGACTTCGCGCTCTACAGCCTGGCCTCCGCGCTGGTGTTCGGGCCACTGTTCTTCCCTGAAAGCACTGCCGCCACCGGGCTGGTACTCAGCTTCGCCACCTACTTCATCGGTTTCGCCGTGCGACCGCTAGGCGGGTTGTTCTTCGGCCGTCTCGGCGACCGGTTCGGCCGCAAGTTCGTGCTCATGGCCACGATCACCATGATGGGTACAGCCAGCACCTGCATTGGATTGCTACCCACCTACCACCGCAACGAAAACGACTGGTACTCAGGCGGAGTCGGCAATCTCGCCCCGATCATGCTGATCGGACTGCGCATTGTGCAAGGTCTCGGAGCCGGTGCCGAAATGGCCGGCGCGTCGATCCTCATGACCGAATACGCACCGCCACGCAAGCGCGGCTTCTATGCCTCGCTACCGTTCCTCGGAGTACAGGTCGGCACTGCTGGGGCGGCGCTGGTGCACTTTTTGGTCTTCCGCGCCCACCACTCGATCACCGATTCGTGGCTGTGGCGACCGCCCTTCCTTGCCAGCGCGACAATCCTCGTTGTCGCAATGTACCTGCGAGTCAAGCTCGAGGAATCACCGACGTTCAAGAAGCTCGAGATTTCCCCGATAGATGAGCGGCCGCTGCGGAACCTGCTCGCACACGCACGGCCGGCACTGGTGCGGGGAATCGGCCTGCGAATGGCCGAAAACGGTTCGTCGTCGATATACCAGACTCTGGCCGTAGCCTATGTGACCAGCTCGGCGGTCGGGATCAACGGGCCGATCGGTGCGCTGTCGCTGGTGTTCGCCGCGTTGCTCGGATCGGTGACGGTGCCGATCGCCGGAATCCTTTCCGACCGGTTCGGTCGCGTGCGCACCTATCGCGGATTCGCGTACTTCCAACTGATTTCGGCATTTCCTATCTGGTGGGTGCTCAGCCACGGAAGCGCAGTGGGAACGATCGCGGTCCTCTCCATGGCGCTCGGCGTCGGTACATCGGGCATGTTCGGATCGCAGAGCGCGTTCATGAGTGAAATGTTCGGCGCCCGGCAACGGTACCTCGGGGTGTCGGTGGCGAGAGAGATCTCAGCGGTGATATCCGGCGGCATCGCGCCGTTGATCGGCGCGTGGATCATCGCCCGAGTCGTGGCTTCCGACGGTGGACCTGACGTCTCCGATGCCGGTCTTGGTGCCTGGAAATTCATCGCGGGCTATCTATGCATCCTGACGATTGTCACGATCGCTACCACATGCATCACCCCGGATCCGATCAACCGCGACCTCGACGATCCGCGCGACGTGGTCACCGCAACGCGTGATCACTGAATACCCACAGCCGCCGGTGCGATAGGCAAACCGGCGGACTCCTCATCGTCGCGGGCCGCGCGTGGTTCGCCGCGCGTCACTCAGCTCGAACGCCCCGGCAACGACCCTCTCGCCACAAGCCAGCCAAGGCACACCCGCAAGGTTCGGACGGAACGGACCGGCGCGTTCGGGCTGCTCAGACGCCATGCGGCAGACTGCGCAGCGACCGAAGGCCGTAGTGCACCCGCGTCTTCACCGTGCCCACGGGCACGCCGAAGTCGTCGGCGACCTCCTGATAGGCACGGTCCCGCAGGATCACCTCGGTTACCGCCTCCCGCTGGGCGGCGGGCAGCAGGGCCAGCAGTTGCCCCACCAGCAGGCCGTCGACCAGGCCGTCGGCGAAATCCGGGTGCGCATAGCGGGAATTGGTCTGTTCGTCGACCTCGTCCCAGTCGGCATGCCCGGGTCGCACGGCCCGCGCGCGAGCCATGTCGATGACGACGTTGCGTTGAATGGCCAGCAGCCAGGTCCGGACCGCGCCCTTGGCCTCGTCGAACCTCCCGCAGGAACGCCACGCGCGCAGCAGTGTTTCCTGTACTGCCTGTTCGGCGAGCCCCGGATCGTCCAACGATCGCAAGGCGCGCCACTGCAGCAGCGCACGCTCGCTGGTCAGCACGGTGGCGAGTCCGTCGTCGGTGCACAGTCGCGCGCAACGCAGGCCACACGGAACAGAGCGCACCCGCCGGGGGCGGGAAGCAGGCCGAGCACATCTCATATCGGGGATATCGCGGCGAGTCGACCGGATGACAACATCGTCCGTGATTCAGTGCCGCCGCCGACCGGAATTCCGGTTTCGATCACATCCATCGGGCGATTCTGGTAGACCTTGCCGCGGAGATTCGGGGATCTCCCTCGTCAGCCGCGACGCGGCAGGAGATCACAGTCGAGGAGAACATCGTCATGCGTGCAAGCACGCTCCTGACCGCGGGGGCCATGGCCGCCGCGGCGACCCTGCTCGGAGCCGGAACCGCAGCGGCCGAACCCGCGAATACCATGCCGCACGACGGCCTCTACTTGGTCGGGGTCGACATTTTCGCCGGTACCTGGGAGGCGCCGGGCACGGCCGATCCGGCTTACGGCTGCGACTGGCGCAGACTGTGGAAGGTCGAGGGCGACAACACCGACATGAAGAACATCATCGCGAACAACTTCACCCGCCTCAGCCCGGTGCGAGTGGAGATCAAGTCGACCGATGTCGCGTTCAAGACCGAGAACTGCGGTCCGTGGCGGCTGCTGCCCCCGCCGCCGAGCACCGGATCCTTCGGCGGCTGACCGCGCGGAATCGCGTTGATCGTCTCGTTCTGTCCCAGCTGCCCGACCAGGCGGTGGCGTGGATGAGCTGAACGGCGCGCTCTCGGCGGCTCACTTCACCAAAGTGAACTGCATGACGTCGATGTGCCCGCTGCGGAAGTGGGCCGCGCAGCCGGTCAGGTACTTCATATAGCGCTCGTAGACTTCCTCGGACGCCAGCGCGATCGCCTCGTCACGGTGGTCGCCCAGGGCGGCGGCCCAGCATTCGAGCGTCCGCGCGTAGTGTGGCTGCAACTCCTGGATCTTTTCCGTGCCGAACCCGGCGCGCCCGGCGAGCCGGGTCACCACCGCGGGCTGCGGCAGCTGTCCGCCCGGGAAGATCTCCCGCTTGATGAAGATATGGAACAGAGCGTTGTCCCGGGTAACGGGAATATTCATGCGCCGTAGGTCGTTGAGGGTGTGGCCGATGATGGTATGCAGGAGCATCCGCCCGTCGTCCGGGAGCATTCGGTAGCAACACTCGAAGAACGCCTCGTAGCGCTCACGCCGAAAGTGTTCGAACGCGCCGATGCTGACGATCCGGTCGGCGCCGTCTTCGTACTCCTCCCAACCCTGCAGCCGGACCTCGGCGCCCGGGATGCGCTCCCGGGCGATCGTGGCCTGCACGTATTCGTACTGATGACGGCTGAGCGTGAGCCCGATAACCTCGACCCCATATACCGTCGCGGCCCGCACCATCGTTGCGCCCCAACCGCATCCGATATCGAGCAGGGTCATGCCCGGCTGCAGATCGAGCTTGCCGAGTGCCAGATCGATCTTGGCGCGCTGCGCCTGTTCGAGCGTCATGTCCGGGCGCTCGAAGTAGGCGCAGCTATAGGTCATCGAGGGATCGAGGAACAGCGCGTAGAACTCGTCGGACAGGTCGTAGTGCGCTTGCACCTGCCGATAGAACGGCGGGAGGTCGGTCATCACGTTTCTCCTGTTCATCGGGTGTATCAGCTGATACGCGCGAGCGGGGAGTTTCGTTTGCCGTCGGTGCCGAACGATACCGAAGCGTTGCCGACGCGCTGCCGGGGCACGCTCGCCCGCCTTGCGCGTCGACGGGCACCCCGGTAGCCTCAGCAATGTCTAGCTCTTGTGGACGCAGGTGTTCCTCCCACAAGAATTCCGAGGCCCCCGTTCCGAACCGGACTCGTGCATCGTTCCGCAACTCCGGGAATCGTCGCCGCAGTTCCACTGCACGTCACGGCATTCGCCGCATCCATGAACCACCCCTACCTGAAATGGAAATACCATGAGTACCAACATGACTGAGAAGCAGTCGCCCGATCGACAGGACGCGGCACAGACCGTGACCGGTATCCTGGACATCGTGGGCAACCGTGGCGCACTGCGCGTCGACGGCTACCTCCCTGGTCCGCGCGACGTCACCGTTCCGACCCGGCTCATCCGGGAGAACGCATTGCGTCGCGGCGACTTCGTCACCGGCACAGCACAACGCGATTCCCGGTCCGACAAGCCCGCCGCACTGCACACGGTGGGTACCGTCAACGGACAGCGGCCGGACAGATTGCGCGGCCGCCCAGAGTTCGCCGATCTGGTCCCGATCTATCCCGACGAACGCCTCCTCCTCGAAACCGAACAGCACGCCATGACTACGCGCGTCACCGACCTGGTCATGCCCATCGGCAAGGGGCAGCGTGCGCTCGTCGTCGCGCCGCCCAAGGCGGGAAAAACCGCTGTGCTGCAAGCGATTGCGCACGGCATCGCGAAGAACCACCCGGAATGCGAGCTGCTGCTCGTGCTGGTCGGCGAGCGCCCCGAGGAGGTCACCGACCTGACCAGGGCGGTGCCCGCCGACGTCGCCGCCGCCACCTTCGACCAGCCGCCGCGCGAGCACATCGCGGTGGCCGAACTGGCCATCGAGCGCGCCAAGCGGCTCGTGGAGATGGGACGCGACGTCGTCGTCCTGCTCGACTCGCTGACCCGCCTCGCCCGCGCCTACAACGTGGCCGCCCCCGCATCGGGCCGCATCCTGTCCGGTGGCGTGGATGCCGCCGCGCTCGCCCCGCCCAAGCGCTTCCTCGGCGCTGCCCGCAATATCGAGCACGGCGGGTCGCTCACCATTATCGCCACCACCCTGGTGGAGACCGGCTCACTGGGTGACACGGTGATCTTCGAAGAGTACAAGGGCACCGGCAACGCCGAGCTCAAACTGGACCGCGCCGCGGCGAACAGGCGCGTCTTCCCCGCAGTCGACATCGGGAAGTCCAGCACCCGCAAAGACGAGCTGCTGCTCACCCCGGATGAACTGACCGCGACGCATAAGCTGCGCGCGACCCTGGCTCCCTTGGACGGGCAGCAAGCACTCGACCTGCTGCTCGAGGGCCTCCGCAAAACCGAGACCAACGCGCAATTCCTGGCCCCGATGCGGTCCGCCAGAGACTGAGTGACCTCGACCACAACCGACGGTGCTGGCGTGAACCCGCCAGCTCGGGCACCGTGTGACTGTTGGACTCGACCTCGTGTCCACACTTCACACCACCGCACCGACTCCCCGCCGCACCGCGCTCACCGGCTGGCTCGCGGTCGTGTCGGTCCTCGGGATTTCGTCTCGGATACCGTCGCGTTCAGGCGGCGGAGGAAGAGGTGTTGTTGGTGGGGCATGTCGGTGCTCCTGGATAGAGTGAGTGGGTGGATGAGGTGGTGCGGTACACGTACCGGCTTCGGCCGGGTGCCGCCGCCGAAGCGGCGCTTCTGGCCGAGTGGGGGCGGTGTCGGTGGTTGTGGAATGAGGCTGTCCACCAACAGAAATCGGGTGCCAAGCCGACGTTCGCGAAGCTGGGGAAGCTGCTCACCGAGGCCCGCGCGAAACTCCCATGGCTGCGCGAGGGCTCCCAGGTCGCCCAGCAACAGGCGCTTCGCGGATACGCGCAATCCCTGAACCACTCGTTCAAGGTGAAGGGACGCCGCAAACCCAGGATCAAGGCCCGGAAGAACACGTTGCCGTCGCTGGAATACACCACTCGGGGATTCGGCATCAAGCGCCGCCGCCTCGTGCTGCCGAAGGGTGTCACGATTCCGGTGGTCTGGTCGCGTGAGCTTCCGTCCGAGCCGACTTCGGTTCGGCTGTACCGGGATTGCCTGGGCCATTGGTACGCGTCGTTCGTGGTGCGCCGTGCGATCGAAGCCATGCCCCGCGCTGAGGGTGGTGTCGGGATCGATTGGGGTGTCAGCGTCACCGCGACCGCGAGCGATGCGGCGTTCGACCTGCCGTATCTGGGGCATCGGAAGCGGTGTGCCGGCGAGTTGGCGAAGGCGCAAAGGAAGATGGCGCGCCGCCACCGCAAGAGTAGGCCGCAGTCCAGGCGTTATGTGGACGCGAAGCGGGAGGCCGCGAGGCTGGCGAAGAAGGCGATGCGTCAAACCCGGCACGATTCACGGGTGTGGGCGAAACGGGTTGTGCAGGCTCATGAATTGATCGCCGTCGAGGACTTCACACCGGTGTTTCTGGCGAGGTCGACGATGGCCCGTAAGTCGGCCGATGCCGCTATCGGCGCGGCGAAGCGAGAGTTGATCGAACGGGCTCGGCGGGCAGGCCGAAGGGTGGTGTTGGTTCGGCCCGCGTACACGACGATGACGTGTTCGCGTTGTTTCGCGAGAGCCAAGCAGCGACTCGAACTCGGCGAACGAAGATTCCGTTGCGGGGAATGCGGTCATACCGATACCCGCGACCGTAACGCTGCCAGAGTGATTCTGGCTACGGCAGAACGGGGCCGTAACAGTGTTGAGGACGTCAGACAAGCGGATCGACCTCCTTCCCGGGATGTCGGTGCGGGTGCGGTCTGAGCTGGAAATCTCCCTACCGTCAGGCAGGAGAACCGTTAAGCTCGCGATCTTCTCGATCGTCACCACCGAGATACTGCCGATCGGGCTGCTCACCTCGATCGGCGCCGACTTCGATAGCGGCCCTGTGGGCACACCGCGCACAGACCGGGCCTCGCCGGATCGGTGACCATGACCTCCGGGGTAGTCGACTCCGCGCGCGGACCTCGGGCAGGATCGTGTCCATGATCGATACGACGGGCACCGCGTTGTTCCACCAGACCATGCCGTTCACCGAGCGGCTCGGTGTCGAGGTCGTCGAGCATGGCCCCGAGTTGGTGCGCAGCCGTCTGGCCTGGGATGAATCGCTGTGCACTCTCGGCGGCGTGTTGCACGGCGGGGTGCTGATGTCCCTCGCCGACGCGACCGGCGCGGTATGTGCGTTCCTGAACCTGCCCGAAGGCAAGCAGGGCACCACCACGGTCGAATCGAAGACGAACTTCCTGCGTGCCGTCCGCTCCGGATACGCCAACGCCTCCTCGACCCCGCTGCATGCCGGGCGTTCGTTCATCGTGGTCGAGACGCTGATCCGCGACGACGCCGACAAGCTGGTCGCGAAGGTGACCCAGACTCAAGCGGTGCTGTAGCCCACCGCGCCTGCTCGTTACGCGGCACGCTTCGAATACGAAGCCCGTCCGCACCGATGTCCGGTGCGGGGCGGGCTTCTTCGTGCTCAGCTGACGAGGACGACGGCGCAAGCCGCCAGGAAAACGACCTGGACCAGCGTCCGCAGCGGCAGCGGCATGGTCTTGATCCCCAGATCGGCCCGTGCGGCGCGGACGTTGGCCGGGAACATCACCACCAGCAGGGCGATCAGACAGATCGCGGCAAGGTCGGCCGTCGCGGGGATCACCAGGCCGACCGCGCCCGCCAGTTCGAGGATGCCGGTCAGCGTCACCAGCGCGGACGGGTTCGGAAGCCGCGGCGGCACCATGGCGATCAGAGCGTTACGGCGCGGCTGCAGGAAGTGTGCGCTCGCGGTGAGGGCGAACATCGCGGCCAGACCGAGCGCGGTCGCGTGCGGCCATGAATCGAGCCAGCCGATACCGGCCAGCCAGCCGATGAGCCGAGCCAGTGCGGTGACGACGGCGAGTACAGCCAGCGGTGCCATCGGGGTCTCCTGTCGCGCAGCCAATCTTGACAGTGGAAAGATAAGTCCGACGATAGGAACTTGTCAATGCCTAGATTGTCCGCCACCATCGATGTATGGCGAAGAACGGCTACCACCATGGCGATCTACGGGCCACGATCCTGGCCGCGGCCGCCGAGCAGATCGCGTCCGCCGGCGTCGACGCCGTCTCCCTGCGCAACCTGGCGCGGCACGCCGGGGTCTCGCACGCGGCGCCCACTCATCACTTCGGCGACCGAGCGGGCCTGCTCACCGCGCTGGCCACCGAGGGCTTCGAGCTGCTGACCGACCAACTCGAGCAGGCGGCCGGAGATTTCCGGGAGGTCGCCGTGGCCTACATCCGATTCGCCCGCGAACACCCTGGGCATTTCGACGTCATGTACCGGCACAACCTGCTGCATGCCGACGACCCGCAACTTCGAGCGGCACGGATACGTTCCGGCGCTGCGTTACGCTCCGGTGTCTCCGCGATGCAGCCGGAGCGGAACCCACAACATCAGCAGGCGAGCCAACTCGCCGCCTGGTCGCTGGTGCACGGCTTCGCCTCACTGTATCGCGAAGGGGCACTGGATAATTCAGTGCTGGCTACCGATCTCGACCCGGAGGTGCTCGCCCGCCTGATGCTGTCCACCATTCGGTTCGACTGACGAAACCCGCCTGCGGCGGGCCGCCACAGTGTTATCTAGAGGACCTGGAAGGAGTAGGCGGCCATCATCTCGTGGCTGCCGTCGACACATGGATATCCACGCCTACCCGACCGAGGCGACCACGCCGGTGGACCAGAGCGAGGCGCGCCGGATCGCCAAACGCTACCTCTCGAACGACGACGACGCCGAACGCGGCATCACCTACCAGATCACCGAGTTCGACACCTGCTTCGTCGCCGCCGCCGTCTTCCCTCCGTCTCCCTCCGCCGACTCGAACGTCCCCCTACTGGTCGTCGGCGGCTCGGTCTGCGTCATCGACAAGCCCACCGGCGCGGTCTCCTACTGGCCCACCTACCCGACCGACATAGTCGCCGAACAGTACGCGGCCGCACTACGGGACGACCGTCTGATCATCGAGGACAGCTGGCCGGAAGACGAGGACGATCAGCCCCAAGACGACGAGCCACCGTCCACCTGAAATGATCCGTCACCGTCGAACCAGCCACTTGCATTCCCGCCCAGCAAGTCTTGCCTTGGCGGCGTCTGCCCGAGACGACGCCTAGCGTAGCGCCGGGCTGCACGTCCGAGACGAAGCGAGTCAGCGCAGACCACTCGTATGCACGATCGAACATGTCCGCAGGTTTCCGCACGACACTCGCCCACAGTTTGTAGGACCACAGTTTATAGAACAAGACTTTTTGCCGTTGGTACGCCGAAGGCCCGGCCCTGGCGGACCGGGCCTTCACTGTGGAGATGCTGAACACGCAATCCGGCCACGTCAGCAGCGTGCATGATCAGCTCAGCTCCGGCGCCCCTCGATAACCATCGGGCGGAGCCCGATGGTCGCACCGGTGCGGTGGCCCGATTCAGTACGCGGGCTGTGCAGGTGGGGCCTCCTTTTGGACGCTCGGAACGGGTTCGCCCGCGTCGGGGACTTCAGTGCCGCGCAACGAGGTTCCGGCGGTTTCGCGGAGGAAGTTCCAGGCGACCAGGCCGATCAGGGACGCGCCGACCATGTAGGCGGCGGGGAACAGGGACCAGCCGGTCGATTCGATCGCGGCCTCGTTGATCAGCGGGGCGGTGCCGCCGAAGGCCGCGGTGGAGACGTTGTAGCCCAGCGCGAAGCCCGCGTAGCGGACATGGGTCGGGAAGATGGCCGGGAACGTGGAGCTGATGGTCGACAGCTGCGGAACGTACAACAGGCCGAGCACGATGAAGCCCGTGATCGCCCACGCGGTCCCCTGCCCCATCAGCCAGTACATCGGGAGCGCCATCACCGCAAGGCCGAGCAGCGAGAACAGCCACATCGGGCGGCGGCCGACATGGTCGGACAGCCTGCCGAAGAACGGCAGCACCAGCATCATCACCAACTGCCCGACCAGCATCATCGCGGTGGTGGTCGACTCGCCCATACCGATCGTGTTCTGCAAGTAGGTCGGCTGGTAGGTGAGCAGCGTGTAGTTCACCACGTTGAGTGCGACGACCAACCCGGCCAGCGTGAGCGTCTCCCGCCGGTAGGTGGTCAGCACCGCACGCAGACCGCCTGGCGGATGCTTGTGCTCGGCGACCTCGTCGAACACCGGACTTTCGGCGAGCTTCGATCGCAGATACCAGCCGGTCAGGCCGAGCGGAATGGCGAGCAGGAACGGGATGCGCCAGCCCCAGTCGTGCATGGCGTCCGAGCCGATCGCGAGCTGGCAGGCCAGCACCGTCGCATTGCCGCCGACGAACCCGCCCAGCGTGCCGAACTCCAGGAAGCTACCGAGGAATCCGCGTTTGCTGTCGGTTGCGCACTCAGCCAGATACGTTGCGGCGCCGCCATATTCCCCACCGGTCGAAAAGCCTTGCACCACACGCAGAGTGATGAGCATGATCGGCGCGAACACACCGATGGAGGCGTGCGTCGGCAGTAGGCCGATGATACCGGTGGCGGCGGCCATGAGCAGGATCGTGGTGGCCAGCACTGCTTTTCGGCCGATTCGGTCGCCGAGCGGACCCCATACCATGCCGCCGAGCGGTCGAAGCACGAAAGAGACGGCGAAGCCGAGCATGGTGCCGATCGTGCCTAGTTCGCCGGGGAAGAAGGCGTCGGTGAGGTAGCCCGCGGTCGCGGCATAGACGCCGTAGTCGAACCATTCGGTGGCATTACCCATTGCGGAGGCGGCTACAGAGCGCCGCAGGGGGAAACTCTCGGAGGTTTGGTCGGTCACGTGCACGTCCTCTCCAGCCCGTCACGGACCTCGATTCGTTCTCCCTTCGGCTTCTCACCGAAGGCGCGGCACGAACACAGGCAATACCCAGATTCCGGAATTGGCAAACAGCGGCGGCCGGAAAGTGGCGCTGGCAGGATACTCTGACCTGCCAGTACGTCAAAGAATGTGACTCCAGTCACGATTGACCACAATTGGGAATGACCACCGCGACACCAACCAGTCCATCGAGGGACGACGTCGCGGCATCAACTCAGCCGCACCCGTACCACCCACAGGGGCGGGACCTCCCGATCAGCTGTCGGCAAGCATCGCGGCGATGCCAGCGGCGACCTCACCCGCCAACGCGGCGCCAACGGGGGCGTGCCGGCTCAGCAGCCGGTACCACATGGCTCCGAACGCGAAATCGACTACCAGATCCAGTGGCACCGCCTCGGCCAGCTCCCCCGCGTCGACACCCTGCTGCAAGAGTGCGCGCAACGCGGCACGGCGGGGGCCGATCACGGTGTCCTGCAACCGCTTCGAGAGCGCCGGGTCGCGCTGCGCATCGGCCATCAGGCCGACCAGCGCCTGTCCGGTCACCTTGCGCGCGAGTTCGTAGGTCGTCTCGAGTAGGCGTTCGACGTCGGCGAGAACGTCTGCGGAGTCGTTTCGCACCACGAGGGAGGCATGTTCGTCAGCCAGGCCGACGAGCGCCTCCATAAGCACCGACGCCTTGTCCGGCCACCAGCGATACACCGTCTGCCTACCCGCACCCGCCGCGTCGGCGATCGCCTTGATGGTCAGCTCCTGATAGCCATCGCGCTCGCACAGCTCCAGGGCGGCGCGCAGGATCGCACGCCTGACGTCCTCGCTCCGCGGGCGGCCTCGGATTCCGGTCATCCGCACACTTTACAAGACACTGTGCCTCGTTTATATTTCGAGACACAATGGTTCGAAAATGAGGAGAATGTCATGGGCAATCGAGTAGTTATCGTGGGCGGTACGTCGGGCATCGGCCTCGCCACCGCGCGCAGGCTTGCATCCCACGGACGCGAGATGATCATCGCCGGACGCGGCGCCGAGAAACTCGCCGCCGCGCTCGCCGAACTCGGTCCGGACGCCACGGGACGGACGGTCGACGCGCGAGACGAGGATGACCTGGCCCGATTCTTCGCCGAGGTCGGGCCGATCGACCATCTGGTGGTGACCGTGACCGGACCGTCCGGCACCACCCCGTTCCGCGAACTCACGCTGGATCATGTGCGGCAGCACGTCGACGGCAAGCTGCTCGCGCACACGGCCGCGATACAGGCCGCGCTGCCACATCTCGCCGCGGGAGGCTCGATCACGCTGGTGTCGGCAGCGTCGGCGGGCGGCGCCATGCCGACGACGGCGGCGCTGGCCGCGGTGAATGCCAGTGTGGAAGCCATGGTTCCGGTACTGGCCGTCGAATTGGCGCCGCTGCGGGTGAACGCGGTGTCTCCAGGCGTGATCGACACCGACTGGTGGAGCTTCCTGCCCGATGGCGCACGCGCCGAAGTATTCGACTCCATCGCCTCGTCCACGCCGGCCGGTCGGGTCGGCACGGCCGACGACGTGGCCCACGCGATCGAGTTTCTGGTCGATAACTCGTTCACTACCGGGATCGTGGTACGAGTCGACGGAGGCGCGCGACTGGGAGCGCCGAAGTAGGCCGTTCGACCGCATCGGTTCGGACGCCGGTCCGCTTGCGGGACGGCGGTTTCCGCACTACAGCGGGGTTACGTACGCGCCTGCGATGCCGCCGTCCACCATGAACTGGGAAGCTGTGATGAACGAGGAATCGTCACTGGCGAGGAAGGCCACGGCGGCGGCGATCTCCTCCGGTTCGGCGAAGCGCCCGAGCGGCACATGCACAAGGCGGCGTGCGGCTCGCTCGGGGTCCTTGGCGAACAGCTCCCGCAGCAGGGGAGTATTCACCGGGCCCGGGCACAGGGCGTTCACTCGAATTCCGTTGCGGGCGAATTGCACTCCCAGTTCCCGGCTCATCGACAGCACGCCCCCCTTGGAGGCCGTGTAGGAGATCTGCGAGGTCGCCGCGCCCATAACCGCGACGAACGACGCGGTGTTGATCACCGAGCCCTTGCCGCGCTCCAGCATGTGCTGGATGGCGTACTTGCTGCACAGGTATACCGAGGTCAGGTTGACCTCCTGCACGCGACGCCAGGCATCGATGCCGGTAGTCAGGATCGAATCGTCCTCCGGGGGCGATATTCCCGCGTTGTTGAACGCGATGTCCAGCCCGCCGTAACTGTCGACCGCGGCCTGGAACAGCGCTTCGACCTGGGATTCGTCGGTGACGTCCACCTCGGCGTACCGCCCGCCGACTTCCGCGGCGGCGGCCTCCCCCGTGACGGCGTCGACGTCCGCGACGACGACCTTCGCGCCTTCCGCGGCGAAACGACGGACCGTGGCCAGACCGATACCGCTCCCACCGCCGGTGACGACGGCGACTCGATCCTGTAAGCGCTGCAACATATCTCCTGCGGGTGTGGTGGGGTCACTGTGTGGCGAGGAAGACGTTCTTGGTCTCGGTGAACGCCAGCGCGGCATCCGGCCCGAGCTCACGGCCCAACCCCGACCGCTTGAAACCGCCGAACGGTGTCCAATACCGGACAGACGAATGCGAATTCACCGACAGGTTGCCCGCCTCGACACCGCGCGAGACGCGCAACGCCCGGCCGACGTCACTGGTCCAGATCGAGCCGGACAGGCCGTACTCCGTATCGTTGGCGATCCGGATGGCGTCGGCCTCGTCCTCGAACGGCAGCACGGCGACCACTGGGCCGAATACCTCCTCGGTGAGCACCCGGTCGGTGGGCGTCCCGGGCAGCACCACCGTCGGGGGATACCAGAATCCGGGCCCGTCCGGCGTGCCTCCGGTGAATGCCACCTTCGTCGACCGCTCCACGAATCCAGCGACGCGCTCCCGGTGCGCGCCCGAGATCAGCGGTCCCATCTCGGTGGACTCGTCGGACGGATCGCCGACCCGCACCCCTTGCACCGCTGGTTCCAACAGCTCGAGGAAACGGTCGAATACACTGCGCTGCACCAGAATTCGCGAACGCGCGCAGCAGTCCTGGCCGGCATTGTCGAACACGCCGTAGGGCGCCGTCGCCGCCGCCCGTTCCAGGTCGGCATCGGCGAACACGATGTTCGCGCTCTTTCCGCCGAGTTCCAGCGTTACCCGCTTCACCTGCCGCGCACAGCCCGCCATGATCTGCGTGCCCACCTCGGTGGAGCCGGTGAACACCACCTTGCGGACGGCCGGATGGGTGACGAAGCGATTACCCACTACCGATCCCTTGCCGGGCAGGACCTGGAACACGCCCTCGGGCAGCCCTGCCTGGACCGCGAGTTCCCCGAGCCGGATCGCGGTCAGCGGCGTGAGTTCGGCGGGTTTGAGC
Organism: Nocardia sp. NPDC023852; assembly: GCF_040639505.1. Lineage (NCBI taxonomy): Bacteria > Bacillati > Actinomycetota > Actinomycetes > Mycobacteriales > Nocardiaceae > Nocardia > Nocardia sp. NPDC023852. Next base: position 89,605 of record NZ_JBFAAB010000004.1, on the reverse strand, counting down.
ACCACCGTGTTCCCCGCCGCGAGCGCGGGAGCGAATCCCCAGGCCGCGATCGGCATAGGGAAGTTCCACGGAACGATCACGCCGACCACGCCGAGCGGTTCGTGGAAGGTGATGTCGACGCCGCCCGCGACCGGAATCTGGTTCCCCAGCAACCGTTCCGGCATACCGGCCGCATAGTGCAACACGTCACGGACATTGCCCGCCTCCCAGCGGGCGTTACCGATGGTGTGCCCGGCATTGGCGACTTCGAGTCGCGCGAGCCGCTCCAGGTCTGCGTCGACCGCCTCGGCGAAGCGGCGCAGCAGCCGGGCCCGGTCTCCGGGCGCGATGTCACGCCAGGCGGCCGTGGCACGCTGGGCCGCGGCGATGGCGGTGTCGGTCTCCGCTTCCCCGACGAGCTCGACGGTGGTCACCACCTGTTCGGTCGCCGGATTGACCACCTGCGTCGTCGTCACGAGGTCCGCTCCCTTCGATAGGTGTCCGCCGCCTCGACCAGTGCCCGGATCAACCGTCGGTCGGTGGCGTCGACCTCCGGATGCCATTGCACGCCCAGCAGGAAAGAACCGTCGGTCGCCTCCGCCGCCTCGATCGTGCCGTCGGTGGCGTGCGCTGTGGCGAGCAGACCGTCGGCGATCCGGTCGAGCGCCTGATGATGGTGGCAGTGGACCTTCACCTCCGGACCGGCGAATTCCGCGATCCTGCTGCCCGCGGTCGTCAGCACATGGGTGACGCTGAACCCGCCCTCGGTGCCGGAATGCTCGTCATGGCCGACGACGTCGGGAAGATGTGGAATCAGGCTTCCGCCCAACGCCACGTTCACCAGCTGGAGCCCACGGCAGACCGCGAGGATCGGCAGGCCCGCTGCCCGCCCCAGCTCGAACAGACCGAATTCCGACTCGTCGCGATCCGGCCTGGTGGAGCCCGGGGATCCGTCCGAAGGGCCGCCGTAGCGGGCGGGCTCGATGTCGGCGCCGCCGGTCAGCACCAGCCCGTCGAGCAACCGCACCAACTCGGGGCGGGGAGCACCGGCGGGCGGCAGCAAGACCGGGATACCGCCCGCCGCCGCCACCATGGCGACATATGTGTGCGGCAAGACCGCGCTGGGCAGGTCCCAGGCATTGAAGCGCGTTTGCTCCACATAGGTCGGCAGGCCGATCACCGGATGTGCGACCTCAGAGTCGTTCGAAACCACGGACACGCTCCCAATCGGTGACCGCGGCGTCATAGGCGTCCAACTCGACCCGCGCCGCGTTGCGGTAGTGCTCCACTACATCATCACCGAACGCCGCACGAGCCACCGTGCTGTCCGCGAACAGCTGGGCCGCCTCGCGCAGTGTCCGCGGCACCCGGGGTCGCTTCGACTGGTAGGCGTTGCCGTGGAATTCCGGCTCCAGCGGAAGCTTCCGGTCGATTCCGTGCAGTCCTGCGGCGATCAGCGCCGCCACGGCGAGATATGGGTTCACGTCTCCGCCGGGCACGCGGTTCTCGAACCGCAGCGAGTGCTCCTCGCCGACCACGCGAATGGCACAGGTCCGGTTGTCCCGCCCCCACGTGATGGCTGTCGGCGCGAAGCTGCCCGCGACGAATCGCTTGTAGGAGTTGATGTTCGGGGCGAGCAGGTAGGTGAACTCCCGCAGGCAGTCCAGCTGGCCTGCGATGAAGTGCCGCATCAGCGCCGACGATCCGTCCGCCCCGTCGCCCGCGAACACCGGCTTCCCGGACTCGCCGCGCAAACTCAGGTGGATGTGACACGAATTTCCTTCTCGTTCATCGAATTTCGCCATGAACGTGAGGCTGCGCCCCTCCTGGGCGGCGATCTCCTTCGCGCCGGTCTTGTAGATGCTGTGGTTGTCACAGGTCACCAGGGCTTCGTCGTACCGGAACGCGATCTCGTGCTGGCCGGGACCGCATTCGCCCTTGGCCGACTCGACGTACATCCCGGCGCCGCCCATCTCTTTTCGGATGCGGCGCAGCAACGGCTCGATCCGCGCGCTCCCGAGCATCGAGTAGTCGACGTTGTACTGGTTGGCCGGAGTCAGCCCGCGATATCCGGCGTTCCATGCCGCTTCGTAGGTGTCGTCGAACACCAGGAATTCCAGTTCGGTTCCGACGAACGCGCGCAGGCCACGCTCGGCCAGCCGGTCCAGTTGCTTGCGCAGCACCTGCCGCGGCGAGGCCGCGACCGCCCGTCCCTGCGGCACCACGTGCTCGACGTCGCACAGCACCAGCGCCGTGCCCGGCCACCACGGCACCGCCCGCAGTGTGCGCAGATCGGGCCGCAGCACGAAATCCCCGTACCCCGTCTCCCAGGACGACATCGCGTATCCGTCGACGGTCGACATCTCCACGTCCACCGCGAGCAGGTAATCGCACGTCTCGGTCGCGTGCTCGACCACCTCGTCCAGGAAGAATCGTGCCGCGCAGCGCTTTCCCTGCAATCGCCCCTGCATGTCGGTCATCGCGACAAGTACCGTGTCGATCTCCCCCTCATCGACGCGGTCTCGCAACTGCGCCACACTCAGCATCCCGTTACGCATCCACGACCCCTCTCGGCACCGACCGTGCTCACGCTAGAGCAAACCGGACATGTTTGGGACGGGACACATAAATCTGGGACCGGCCGTGTCGCGCGCATTCGGCCACGTGACTGGGAGTAACGGCGGTCAGGACAGCGGGCCGCGCACGGCGGCCGGACAGGTGAATCGGCCGGCCCGGTGTCGCGATGCCCCTCAGCGAAGTCAGCGGTGCATGGCCCACGTGATCACTGTGCGCGCCCTGCTTCGCCGCACCGAACAGACCCTTTGCTTTCCGCAAACACGGAAATAAACTGCCTCTCATGACGAGTTTGCGGATCAGTGAGGCGGCGGCGTTGCTCGGAGTCAGCGACGACACCGTGCGGCGCTGGATCGATCAGGGCAAGCTCACCGCCATCCAGCTCGACAACGGGCGCAAGGGTATCCACGGCCGGGAACTGGCCGAGTTCCTGCGGGCCAACGCCGAGGTGCCGCAGCCGGGCGTCACCGTTGCCGCTTCGGCTCGCAATCGCCTGCGCGGCATCGTCACGCGGGTGGTCAAGGACACCGTGATGGCGCAGGTCGAGATGCAGGCCGGGCCATTTCGACTGGTATCGCTGCTGAGTAGGGAGTCGGTCGACGAGCTGGGGCTCGAGGTCGGCAGTGTCGCGGTGGCCTCGGTCAAGTCGACGCACGTCGTTGTCGAGATACCGGAAAGTTGAACGAATGATCCGATTGCCGCGGGTGCTGATCGCTGCCGGGGTCACCGCGGCCGCAGTGGCGGGCTGCGGTGCGGACTCCGAGCCCACCGGCGCGGACGCCGTCGGCGGTACGGTCACGGTGTTCGCCGCGGCCTCGCTGACCGAGACGTTCACCGAGCTCGGCAAGCAGTTCGAGGCGTCGCATCCCGGGGTCAGGGTGGTCTACAGCTTCGGCGCCAGCTCCGCGCTGGCCGAGCAGATCAACCAGGGCGCGCCCGCCGACGTCTTCGCCTCCGCCGCGCCGAAGAACATGCGGCAGGTCGTGGACGAGGGCGAGGTCACCGGCACACCGGTCACCTTCGTGCGCAACCGGCTGGCGATCGCGGTACCGAAGGGCAACCCGGGCCACATCACCGGTCTGGCCGACTTCGGCAGGACCGAGCTCGCGATCGCACTGTGCGCCGAACAGGTGCCGTGCGGGTCGGCCGCCGAGACGGTGTTCGAGCTGGCGGACATCAACCCCCGGCCCGATACCCGCGAGGCGGACGTGAAAGCGGTCCTGACCAAGGTGAAGCTCGGTGAGGTCGACGCGGCGCTGGTTTATCGCACCGACGTGCGGGCGGGCGGCGACCAGGTGGAGGGCATCGACTTCCCGGAGGCGGTCGAGGCGATCAACGACTACCCGGTCGCACCGCTCACACACGCGCCGAATGCGACGGCGGCTGCCGCGTTCGTCGAGTTCGTGCGGTCCGACCAGGCCCGGGCAGTCTTCGTGCAGGCGGGGTTCGACACACCGTGACCAGGTCGGCGCGGCGACGAACACCATCGGGGCGACGACCACTCGTTCTGGTGCTGCCCGCGGTGTGCGCCCTGGCATTCCTGCTCGTTCCGCTGCTCGGGCTGCTGCTGCGGACACCGTGGCGGACGCTGCCCGACCGGTTGTTCAACGCCGAAGTCGGCCAGGCGCTGCGGCTTTCGCTGCTGTGCGCGAGCCTGGCGACGGCGATCTGCCTGGTACTCGGCGTTCCGCTGGCCTGGCTGCTCGCGCGCGGCGAGGTTCCGGGACGGGGGTTGATCAGGGCGCTGGTCACCGTGCCACTGGTGTTGCCGCCGGTGGTCGGCGGTGTCGCCCTGCTTCTTGTGCTCGGCAGGCGTGGGCTGGTCGGCCGCTATCTCTACGAATGGTTCGGATTCACACTGCCTTTTACCGCCGCCGGGGTAGTGCTCGCGGAAGCGTTCGTGGCGATGCCGTTTCTGGTGATCTCGGTGGAGGGCGCGCTCCGGGCGGCGGACCCGCGATTCGAGGAGGCGGCCGCGACCCTCGGCGCGTCGCGCTGGCTGACCTTCCGGCGGGTCACGTTGCCATCGGTGCTGCCCGGTGTCGTCGCGGGCGGCGTTTTGTGCTGGGCGCGGGCCTTGGGTGAGTTCGGCGCGACCATTACCTTCGCAGGCAATTTTCCCGGGAAGACGACCACCATGCCGTTGGCGGTCTACCTGGCCCTGGAGCATGATCCCGACGACGCGATAGTGCTGAGCCTGGTGCTGCTCGTCGTCTCGGTGGCAGTGCTGGTCGCGCTACGCGAGCGCTGGATTCGAGGCGGGGTATGACGCTGGACGCTCATCTTCGGGTCATCCGCGGGAAGTTCCGGCTCGACGTTCCACTGGCCGTCGCGCCGGGTGAGGTGGTCGCGCTGCTCGGCCCCAACGGCGCGGGCAAGACCACGGCGCTGCGCGCGCTGGCTGGGCTGACCCCGCTCGCCGACGGCGCGATCCGGCTCGACGACGATACCTGGGACGCGCCACCGGAGCTTTTCGTGCCCGCCGAGCGTCGTCGGGTCGGCGTCGTCTTCCAGGACTATCTACTGTTCGCGCACCTGAGCGCACTGGACAATGTCGCCTTCGGCCTACGCGCCCGCGGGCACCGCCGCGCCGCCGCCCGCGACCACGCCGCGCACTGGCTCGACCGGGTAGGCCTTACCGATCACGCCGCCGACAAGCCGCGCGCTCTGTCCGGCGGCCAGGCGCAGCGGGTCGCGCTCGCCAGAGCGCTCGCGACCGACCCATTGCTACTACTGCTCGACGAACCGCTTGCCGCGCTCGATGCGAGCACGCGCCTGCGCGTCCGCTCGGATCTCGCACATCATCTGGCCGACTATCCGGGTCATACCGTGCTGGTCACGCACGATGCGCTCGACGCGATGGTGCTGGCCGACCGTCTCGTCATCATCGAGCACGGCGCGGTTGTCCAGGAAGGACCGCCTGCCGAGGTCGCTCGGCGCCCGCGCTCCGACTACGTCGCACACCTGGTCGGACTCAACCTCTATCGCGGCACGGCCCGCGGCACCACCGTCGACCTCGCCGAAGGCGGCGCGCTCACCGTTGCCGAACCCTGCCGGGGCGCGGTGCACGTCGCTTTTCCGCCCACCGCGGTCAGCCTGCATCCCGAGCCCCCGGCGGGCAGCCCACGCAACGCCTGGCCGGTCACCATCGGCGGCATCGAACAACACGCCCACACCATCCGCGTGCGTCTCGACGGTATCCCGCCGGTCCTCGCCGACATCACTCCCGCCACCGTCGCCGAACTCGGGCTCCGACCGGGCACCCGGCTGTGGGCCGCGGTCAAAGCCACCGAGACTCACACCTACCCCGCGTGAGACCGCGAGCTATACGTATGGTCGGGCGGGACCCGATGTCGGCCGGCTATTTGGTGGCGGACCATACGGTCACCGTTGCCTTGTAGGCGTCGCCGGCATTGTCGAGCGACAGCTCTGTGACGAAGGCGACCCGGTTCGCCGCTGTCTTGACGCAATAACTGCTGTCCGCGCTGACCGGAAGGTTTTCGGCCCCCTGGGTTGAGATGAGATTCGAGCACTCTTGCCGTGTGGGCTCGGCCGGGCCGTTCCAGAGCGCGATAGTGGGGTTCGTCGTGAAGGACCCGCCCCGGAGCCCATAGAGCGTGGCGGCCGAGAAACCACCGAGAGACTCGCGGTGATAGCTGACCCAAGCGCTGGCGCCGTTGTTGCTGCGTAACACACGGGGTGGGACCGAGTCCAGGTCGACGAAGGTCAGGTTGATCGTGCCGGACCACCGGATATCACCGTCCGTCGGCGATGGAGCGGCGGGCGTGGAGGCCGAGGGCGAGCCGCCACCTGTGGTTGTCTCGCTCCGAGGCACCTGCCCGGCTGATGCCGGCGTTGCCGACGAGAAGTCCCCGCCGAAAAACGCGTCGAACGCCTTGTCCGGCACCAAAACGATCACACCGCCGATGACCGCGACGATGATCGCGGCGAAAAAGGGGGAACGCATCATCCAGTGACTGCGCCCCTGGGAAGCTCCCTGCGGCGCTGGGCTCGGCTGTTCGGAGTCCTCGGTGCGCCCGTTGTCCCCCATGACGAAGCTTCCTCCTCGCGATGGTCGTTCGAGGAAAAAGCTTAGCCTGGTTGTGTTTTTCGGGCTGCCGATGGCCGTGCGACGCCTGGATCTCCCTGCCGTGACTGGCGAAGCCGACCAACGGCTCGCCGCGTCGACTCCGGCAGGCTGATCGCACCACAGAGCCGGTGGTGGTACTACCGGTCGGTGTGCGCGTCGAGGGGCCGGGTCGAGATCTGCGTAGCTCTGATCCTGAGGATTCGAGGAACAATGCTGAATGCTTGCGCGCCCCGACCGAATTCAGTATGACGACAGAATTTTTAGCGGGTCGAACGCCAATTCAAGATCGACTGCCTACGGCAAGAGAAATTATCGGTGCGAAATAGATCGGCGCCTACCGCATTGCGCGGCAGGCGCCGATGACGCATCAGAGGTAGGCGCCGCACACGGGCCAGGCACCCGGGCCCTGAGTGGCGAGAACGTTCTCCGCGACGCGGATCTGCTCGGCGCGGCTCGCGTTGGCCGGGCTGCCGGAGCCACCGTTGGCCTCCCAGGTACTCTGGGTGAACTGCAGACCGCCGGAGAAGCCATTACCGGTGTTGGTGTTCCAGTTGCCACTGCTCTCGCACTGCGCGACGGCATCCCAGTTGTGGGCCGACGCGGTGGCGGTGGACAGGCCGAACGGCACGGCGACGAGGGCGCCGAGGGCCGCGGTGAAGCCAAGGACACGAGTGCTGAACTTGCGGTTTTGCGACATGTGATTTCCCGCCTGCGCCCACCGACTCGGCGGAATGTCCGCCGCGTCCCTGCCCCCAGGAAGGTCGGGGTTTCTCGAACCGCGGGACAGGGTTTCCGGCGTTCATCGGTTCGAGTTCGAGCTCGGTGTTATCGAGCCGAGATCGACCGTAGCCGAGAAATCGCTGCAGATCACGTTCGAATAACGTCCGAACTGGGTAAAGCAATGCTCCAGAGTTTTCGGCATTCACCGAGGTCGTGCCCCGCAAAATTGGCCATACAGATTCGCTATTACGGCCTCGTTATGTGATCGAGATCACTGTTAAATTGTGAAACAGATCGCATAGTGCCAGCTCCGACGCCTCCCCGTGACCGTCCGGCGCGCCCGTGGCCGACGTGTGACAGCGGGAGGTCAGCCGCGGATCGGGCGAGCACCAGGTGCCGAGACCATGCTCAGGATGACTCCGGCTACCACGAGGACGACGTAACGGCGATCGACCAACCGCACCTGCCGAACGCGCAGGTCACCCCGCATTGTGGAGACTGCGGGCGAACAGCGTGGGAGCTCTCCGGGCGCGTGGCATCCACTTCAGCCTTCAACGCGACCTGCCGCGCCAACCCAGGGAGGGAGGCTTCACACACCCCGCGCCGGTATGGACGGCGATGCCACACACAGCTGATCCACGATCGCGGCATGGAGTTCCGCAACAGCTTCCTGCCGATGCCGATCTGCCGTCCGGAGCGCTCACCATCCTGACCGGCGACCGCGGCCACAATACCGGCGCGCTGCCCAACTCCGGTGAAGACGGCGGCTTCCAAACGTTCCAGGCCTACGGCAACGAGCAGCACAGCATCGCCACCCCCTGCACGGATGGCGGCCTGTTACCTCAACGGCCTCGAAGACGACCCCGCCCACATCTCCCGCCAGGCTGGGACGATTGGCGGGCGGGCGACGACAACTTCCTCTGCACGGCTAGAACTACACCTTGTCCGAAAACGGCACTGTGGTGAAATAGGTTGTCGCGCATTGTATTTCGAGACATACGTCATTACTGTCGATCGATCTGGCGGAGCACCCAGTCCTGGGCGGGTCTTCCGTTCCCCGACGTGATGGACGGCGGTCGTCGGCCCGGCCGCTTGCGCGCGATATCGCCGACTGGCACACCGATTCACCACCGAGTACGGCGGTGGGTCATCGGTAGACGTGACGGCGTTGCGCAGTAACTGGTTCCGGACCAGTAGCAGCTGACGTACGCCGACGAGGTGCCATCCTGGAGCGCGATGCGCGACGAGCGCTATCTCTACGTCCGCTGGTACAAGCGCGAAGAGCGCTCGCGCGCCACCGTTCCGGCGCGGGCTTGCCGGTAACACGTCGGCCGCGGCCGGACTACTTGCCGTGCGCTCGCAACTGGTAGAGCCCTTCGGTTTCGGCGACCACAACGCCGTCGGCGTCGGTGACCACCGCCCGCAAGGTGAACTCGGACTTGCCGTTCGCCGCCGCCTCCTCGGTGATGCGCGCAATGTCCGCTTCCGACAGCGTCGCCTCTGCCCGCACGTCGGTCTTCGCCGGCTTGCGGAAGAAGACGTGCAGGTCTTTCACCAACGGGTAGAACGCCGCGTTGTCGAAGGTGGCGACCGTGATCGCACCGCCGAGGATTTCGGCGACCGTGAACAGCACGCCCGCGTACATCACGCCGAAATGATTGCCGTTGCCCTCGGCCGGGACCGAGGTGGCCGCGAATCCGCGCCGCACCTCCACCGCCCGCACGCCCATCTTGTGCGCGATCGGGATGGTGAATTCCAGTGCCCCGTTGACGAGGTCCTCGAACGGAGGATTCTCGACCTCGCTCATATCCGCAACCGTCCTTCCCACCGGAGGTGGCCGGCACCTCGTTGTCTGCCACGGCCGCCTCGGCGGGCCACACCGAAGCATAGGCGCTCGCTGTCGCATCTCCACAGAGTGTTGGCACTATGCCAACTATTGACGTCACCCGGTCAGACGTTGGTGCCTCAGAGCTTCGGCGCCCGGTGCCAGTCCACCTCCGAGATCGGGTACTCGGCCATATCGCCGTATCCGCTCTGCCGCCGCGGACATTCGTTACCCACGGACGTGGCGCGGTCGGTGACCCGCGATTTCGCACAGCATCCGCATCCGCGGCTCCGGTCTTTTGGACTGGGTGCACAGCCGGCAAACCCACTCGACGATGGCGTCCGGCGAACGTGGAGACTCGCCGGGCCACCGCCGCTGCCGCTGCCAGCAACACATCGAACTGCTCGACCGAACGCTGGTCGAAGACGATCTGCCACTACGCGGGTCGACGTCGGGCTCGTTTCGTTCCTTGTTCATCAACCGTGACGGCGGTTGCTCATGAATGTCGACGGGCGTGTCACGAAGTCGATGTAACGAAGGGGGGCAGCACTGTCGGTTTATAGTGTGAATATGGGTGCGGGGCGGAGGGGAGCGTGCCGATGTCTGACATGTCGAAAGTCGAACTGTATGCGGCGATCCGCCAGGATCTTCGTGCGGGACTGTCCAAGCGCGCCATCGAGCGCAAGCACGGCGTCGGGTGGCGCACGGTAGCCAAGGCGACGGAGTCGGTGTGGCCCGGGCCGCGTAAGGAGTATCCGCCGCGACCACAGAAGCTGGATCCCTACAAGCCGTTCATCGACGATGTTCTGCGCGCCGATCTGGATGTACCTCGGAGGCAACGTCACACGGCGACCCGGATCTATCGGCGTTTGCTCGAGGAACACGGCATGAAAAACGTGTCGTATCAGCGAGTCAGTGCCTATGTCCGCGAGCGCAGACCACAGCTGCAAATGGAACAGATGACATCCCGTCGTCGCTCCGAACGGCTCATCAAGGCTGCCGGGTTCCCCCGCGCCAAGACGTTGCGTGACTTCGATTTCGATGCCAACCCCAGTGTCGACCCCGCCATGGTCCACACCCTCGCCGAATGCGACTGGGTCAGGGAAGGGCTGCCGCTGTGCTTGATCGGTGACTCCGGCACCGGGAAGTCCCATCTGCTCATCGCCTTGGGCACCGAGGCAGCGAAAGCCGGTTTCCGGGTCAGATACACCCTTGCCGCCAAGCTGGTCAACAAGCTTGTCGAAGCCGTCGATGGCCAACGACTCACCAAGACCATCGCCCGCTACAGCGGCGTCGACTTGCTCTGCATCGATGAACTCGGCTACACCGAACTGGACAGACGCGGCGCCGAATTGCTGTTCCAGGTATTGAGCGAACGCGAGGAGAGGAAGTCGGTCGCGATCGTCTCCCATCGCAGCTTCTCCGGCTGGTCCAAAACCTTCACCGACGCCAGGCTCCGCGCCGCCATCATCGACCGACTCACGCTCGGCGGCAACATCATCGACACCGGCACCCAAAGCTATCGCCGTGCCCGTGCCAAGGCGGACGAACCCACCGACAAACCCCGCTGAGCCCGACCGAGCTCCTACTCGACGACGACACCGCATGCCGAGCCGTAATTTGCTCGAAGGCGGCGCGCCGCCGACTCCTCCCTATACATTCGGATGGCCCGGACCGTATGTGACTGAAAATAACCATCCAGAATTCAGAACAAGCACTCCACATCGATGCCGTCAGAATTCGTGAGAATATGCCGTCGGAATTCATGAAAAAATACCGTCGGAATTCGCGAAAAAAACACCTGCGCCAGTACGTAATCCGCCTCGACTTGGGGACTCGATCCGGAAGTTACTATTGCGTTTACATTTACGGAGACGTATCTTTGGGGGTGGGTTTATTTCCGATCCATTTACGCAAGGGGGATGTAGACGATTAGAAAATCGTACAGGAGGCGGGAGCGCCGACGGCGACCTCCTACTCTGTAGGCAAATCCGTCACCGGCGACGGTGAGCCGCATAATCAACTGCTGGCAACGTCATCGGCAAACACATCCGTGGCAACGGCATCCACGTCGAAGCCGGGTCGTGTGAGCCTGCAGCCCTGCACTGCCAGCAACATCTTGGACACCTGTGTCCCCGTCAGGACAGCGTCGTCAGCTGTCACTGACTGACGGCCCCACTGCCACCAGCAGACGTATCGGCCGCGGACACCATCCAAAACACCCACGCCCGGCGGCGTACGTGGCCGCCCAGCCTCGGTCGGTCATGCCCACACCACGTTGGTCATGCCCACACCACACCGACAAGGAAGGCAGCATCATCATGCCCATCTCACCCAACCAGGGGTCGACCGGAGGCGGGACCACCGTCACCATCACCGGCACGAACCTCGGCGGCGCCACCGCCGTGCGCTTCGGCTCCAAGCTGGCCACCATCACAGGCAACACACCCACATCGGTCACGGCTGTCTCTCCGTCCGGGACGGGCACGGTCGCGGTGACCGTGACTACCGCGGGTGGGACCAGCAACCCGCTGTCGTTCTTCTACATCGGCGCGCCGTTCAAGTCGACCCTGTCCCCGGTGTCGGGTGTCACCGCCGGCGGCAACACGGTCACTATCACCGGAATCGGATTGTCCACCGCTACTTCGGTCGCTTTCGGTGGTAACACCGCGACTCCGACCGTGGTCAGCGACGGCACCCTGACCGTTGTCGTGCCGGCAGGCGCGGCCGAGGGGTCGGTCGGGGTCAGCGTCACCACCGCGGGTGGTACCAGCAACGGCCTGTCTTACACCTACGTCGACACGCCAACCCTGGGCACCCCGATTCCCACCTCAGGTCCGACTTCCGGCGGCACTGCGGTGACCGTCCCCGGCACTGATCTGACGACCACCGAGTCGGTCACGTTCGACGGGGTCGCGGCACCGTTCGACGTCATCTCCGACACGGAGCTCGTCGCGGTCACGCCGCCGGGAGCCGCCGGTGCCGTCGACATCGTGGTCACCACAAGCGGGGGCAGCGCCACCGCCGTCGGTGCCTTCACCTACGTCGCCGGACCCGGCATCTGACCGCACGTCCGGGCGGCTGACGCCCGGACACCGGATGACCGCGGCGTGTCGGCCCCGGGCAGGCTACTCGTTTCCCTGCCCGGGGTCGGCACTCCTCAGCAAAACAATCCGCCCCGGCCCGCCTGATTCACGGCCGGACCGGGGCTTTGACCCCACTCTCGAAGGACCACGGTCATGCCAACCATCACTTCCCTCTCTCCGACCTCGGGGCCTGCCTCTGGGAATACCACTGTCACCATCACCGGCACCGGGTTCGTCCCGATTGTCACCACTGTGAAGTTCGGCACGGTGGCGACCTCGTTCACCGTCAACTCCCCAACGCAGATCACGGCCATCGCCCCTCCCGGAACAGGTACGGTGCAGGTCACTGTCACCACGTCGGGTGGTGGCACCAGCAACGGGGTTCCCTACACCTATCTCCCGGTTCCATCCCTGAGCAGCGTGAATCCCACGCAAGGCCCCAGCACCGGAGGGAACACCGTCACCCTCACCGGCACCGGCCTCACGGGGGCCACCGCGGTCTCCTTCGGCAGCACCTCGGCGACCTCGTTCACGGTCAACTCCGACACACAGATCACCGCGGTCGCACCAGCCGGCACCGGTTCCGTGCAAGTCACCGTCACCGGTCCGGGGGGCACCAGTAACGGGGTCTTCTACACCTACGTCGTGGTCCCCACCCTGACCTCGCTCAGCCCCAATCAAGGGCCCGCATCAGGCGGCAACACGGTCACCATCACGGGCACCGGATTCGTCGGTGTCGTCACCAACGTGAAATTCGGCACCGTGGCGACCTCGTTCACTGTCAACTCCCCCACGCAGATCACCGCCATCGCCCCACCCGGGTCCGGGACGGTGCAAGTCACGGTCAGCACCTCCGGCGGCACCAGCAACGGTCTCCCCTACACCTATGTTTCGGTGCCATCCCTGACCTCCATCAGTCCGACTGCGGGTCCAGTGGCTGGGGGCACGACGGTCATCCTCACCGGCACGGGCCTCACCGGAGCCACCGCCGTTACCTTCGGAGCCACACCGGCGACCTCCTTCACGGTCAACTCCGCCACACAAATCACCGCGGTCGCACCGGCCGGAACCGGCACGGTACAAGTCACCGTCACCACTCCAAGCGGCACCAGCAACGGAGTCTTCTACACCTACGTCGCGGTCCCCACCCTGACCTCGCTCAGTCCGACGGCAGGTCCGGCGGCAGGAGGCACCACGGTCATCCTCACCGGCACAGGCCTCACCGGAGCCACCGCCGTTACCTTCGGAGCCACACCAGCGACCTCCTTCACGGTCAACTCCGCCACACAAATCACCGCGGTCGCACCGGCCGGAACCGGCACGGTACAAGTCACCGTCACCACCGCAGGCGGCACCAGCAACGGGCTCCCTTACACCTACGTCCCGGTACCTTCCCTGACCTCCATCAGTCCGACTGCGGGTCCAGTGGCTGGGGGCACGACAGTCATCCTCACCGGCACGGGTCTCACCGGAGCCACCGCCGTCACCTTCGGAGCCACACCAGCGACCTCCTTCACGGTCAACTCCGCCACACAAATCACCGCGGTCGCACCGGCGGGAACCGGCACAGTGCTGGTCACGGTCACCACTCCAGGCGGCACCAGCAACGGAGTCTTCTACTCCTACGTCGCGGCACCTTCGCTGACCTCGATCAGTCCGATAGCAGGTCCGGTAACCGGAGGCACCACAGTGGTCCTCACCGGCACCAACCTCACCGGAGCCACCGCCGTTACCTTCGGAGCCACACCAGCGACCTCCTTCACGGTCAACTCCGCCACACAAATCACCGCGGTCGCCCCCGCGGGAACCGGCACATCGCTGGTCACCGTCACCACTCCGGGTGGCACGACTGGTGGGCTCGCCTACACCTACGTCGCGGTACCTTCCCTGAGCGCTCTGAGTCCCGCTCTGGGACCTCTCGCGGGGGGGACCAATGTCACTATCACCGGCACCGGTCTCACCGGAGCCACCGCAGTCACCTTCGGAGCCACACCGGCGACCTCGTTCACCGTCAACTCCGACACACAAATCACCGCGGTCGCACCGGCTGGGATCGGCGCGGTACTGGTCACCGTCACGACCGCAGGCGGCGTCAGTAACGGCCAGTTGTACACCTACCTCACGCTCCCTGCCCTGATTGCCCTCAGTCCGCTCGCAGGTCCAGTGGCCGGAGGCACCACGGTCACCCTCACCGGCACCGGCTTCACCGGAGCCACCGCCGTCTCCTTCGGAGCTACACCGGCGACCTCGTTCACCGTCAACTCCGATACGCAAATCACCGCGGTCGCCCCCGCCGGGACAGGGGTGGTGCAGGTCGCTGTCACCACTCCGGGTGGCACCAGTAGTGGGGTTTTCTACACCTACGTCGCCTTGCCCACTATCGGCATCCCGGTCCCCGCTGCCGGTCCGACTGCCGGCGGCACGTCGGTAATTATCCCGGGGGCTGCTCTGACGACCACCGATTCGGTCACGTTCGGCGGTGTTCTGGCATCGTTCACCGTCAACTCCGACACGCAGCTCGTCGCGGTCACCCCGCCGGGAGCCGCTGGTGCCGTCGACATCGGGGTTACCACCGCCGGAGGCACCGTCACCGCGACCGGTGCCTTCACCTACGTCGCCGGACCTGGCATCTGACCGGATAATGCCGGACGCCGCCATGGGCAGACTGCTCGTTCCTGCTCAGGGCGGCGGTTCGGCCGCACAGGCCTACCTCGCAGTTCCCACGGTTGGGCGGCGGTTCTGGCATCGGATTCGACCATGCGCTCGAGGCAACGAATATCGCGGTCGACAAACTCCGGCAGCCGGACGGAGTTTTCGAGGGAATTCAATTTCATGCCTATCGCCAACAGCAACAACATCATCTCTTCCGGGTCTCGCACTCCCGCGAGACCGATCACGACGCCGCCGTGTAGGTGATCATCCAGCCGCGCGAATGCATCAGATCGACATCGATCGAGACCAGTTCGATGGTGTCGGGCACATTCCTAGCTTTCGATTGCGCCGCCTCTACCGGACACCGCGCCAAACACCGGCAACAGTCTCCGAGTGACGGCATCAGACCAACCCTGCACGACCCGCAGGGTCGAGAGAAGGAGAAAAAAATGGGCAAGTTTCTGCGCAATCTCGGCGCATACAACAAGACCACCGCCGCCGCGCTCGGCTCCGGGGCCGCCCTGGCTACCGCGCTGCTCGGTCTCGGCAACCTGCTGCCGGAATCCTTGGCAGGCTGGCTGACCGCCGGTGCCGCCGGAGCTACCACGGTAGCGGTGTTCATGATCCGCAATCAGGGACTCGTCGACCAGCTCGGCGACCGGGCGGTAGATCTCCTGAATCAGTGAGCCACGAACCGCCGGGGAGCAATGCGCCGCAACCCCTTCGAAGCGCTGCCGTGCGTCATCTTCGGCGACCCGGATCATCGGTCTCGGTATCGCGTTCCTATGGAAGCGCCAGCAGGTGTGGCACGAATTCAGGCGACTCGGTGAACTTCAGCGACAGGGGGCGCTATGAATGTCATGGCATCGCCGGTGTTCTCGATTCTCGTGCTTGTCGCCGGCAGCTCGGTGCTGTCGGCGATGGTCACCACTCTGGCGAATCGCAAGTCGATCGACGCGAATACGACGAAAACGAAAGCCGACGCGGCGAAAACTCTGTCCGACACCGCCATCGCCCAAAGTCAGCAGATGGCCGGGCAGATCGGTGAACTACGCCAGGCGCTTCGCGCACATCGGGAATGGGATAAGAAAATGGTACTCAAGGTCCAGCAGGCAGGTCTCGACTTCGACGAGCCTCCTGAGCTCTGGCTCTGACCACCACGAGAAGGTCCCCTTCCACCAATCACGCGGAAGGGGACCTTGTCGCGTTCCGGCGGCCCTCATGTCGCGACCGCCGCACCCGGATCCGGCCGCCGCGTCAGGAGGCGGGGACCAGCTCCTGGGTGATGGCACCGACGAAGTCGGCGAGATCGCCCGGGTTACGCGACGTGATCAGCGTCCACCCGTCCTCCGGTGACTGCACGCGCGGTTCGTCGACCCACGCTCCCCCGGCATTGGTGATGTCGGTGCGCAACGAGAAATACGAGGTCAGGGTCTTTCCGGGCAGCAAACCGGCGTCGACGAGCAGCCAGGGGCCGTGGCAGATCGCGGCGATCGGCTTGCCCGCGTTCGCGAACTCTTGGGCCAGTTCGACGGCTCGCTCGGTGACCCGCAGTTTGTCGGCGTTCACCGTACCGCCAGGCACCACCAGCACGTCGAAATCGTTCCCCGATACCTCATCGAGCGACGAATCAGGCTGCACCGCAGCATCTTTGTCCACGTCACGGTGGAAGGTCTGCACCTGTTCCCGCTTCGGCGCGGCATGCGTGACCTGCGCGCCTCGTTTGCGGAGCTCGTCGCGCGGCACCAGCAGTTCATCCCGTTCCACCCCCGTATTCGAGGTGATGATCAGGACCCGCACATCATTCAGCTGATCGGGCATGAGCAACTCCTTTCGTGCTCGAGATGGTCTCCTACATCGGTCATGCCGCGGGTGGGCCCGGCTAAACCTTCGCGGGTCGCGTGGGAGGTCACCTCTCTTCCTGCGTGGGCAGGAAGGTCGCGGACAGGTGCTCCTGGGCCAAGCGGCGCAGGGCGGAGAGGAGGGTGTCGCCGAGGATGGTTCCGACGATGGCGGTTTCGGTCATCCGCTCCAGGTCGGGTTCATTGCGGACCAGGTCGAGGTCGGTGGCGGCGATGGCTTCGCTGGCGGTGGCGTAGTCATCGATCGCGGCGACCACGTCGGCGTGGCCGAGCAGCCGCAGCGCGGCACAGACGTCGACGAGGGTGCCACGGGCGGGGCTCTCCTCGTCGATCTGCCAGCCGCGCCGGTCGAGCAGTGCCGCGACGTCCCCCGCGGCGGCCTCGCGTTGCTCATCACCAACCGGCGATCTGCGCCCACCCAGCGCGTACTGCACATGGCCGAGCGAGTCCCGCGCGGACAGGCTGCCGCTGTCGAGCACCGCGAGCAGCTCCTTGGCCGCTCCGACGGAAAGGCCACCGATATCCACCAGCGCCCGGATCAGCCGCAAGCGGCTGACGTGGTCGTCGCTGTATTCGGCCTGGTTGTGGTGGGTACGCACGCCGGAAGGCAGCAGACCCTCGCGTACGTAGTACTTGATCGTCGCGGCAGGAACACCGCTGGCGCGGCTGAGTTCGGCGATCCGCATCGGTCTCCTCGGGCTTTGGTCCACATATTGACAGTGGGAAGTACAGCTATCCATAATCAGAACCGATAGTACAACTATCGATATCTATAGTTCCGGAAAGTTGAGCAGTATGACTTCACCTTCCCCCGCATTGCCTTGGCATCGTCCGCTGATGCTCCTCGCCGTCGCGATGGCAATCCTCACCGTCGCGTCGGCCGCGGCCATGGTCATCGACGACCGCACCCTCACCGGACTGCCGATCTGGGCCAAATCCGTGAAATTCGCACTGTCCGTGCTGATCTACGCCGTCACATGGTCGTGGCTCATCGCCCAGCTCACCCGCCTGCGGCGGCTCGCGTGGTGGGCGGGAACGGTCGCGGCGGGCGGGCTCGCGCTGGAACTGGTCGTCATCGTCACCCAGATCGTGCGCGGGACCACCAGCCACTTCAATTTCACGACGCCGTTGAACGCCGCGCTGTGGGAGACCATGGGCTCGTCGATCGTGGGAGTCTGGCTCGCCACACTGGTCGTGTCCGTTGCGCTGTTCGCCAACCCGACGGCGGATCGCGCCCGCGATACGGCGATCCGATACGGCACCGTGCTGTCGCTGGCCGGCGCGGCACTCGGGATCCTGATGGTGCGGGAAACACCTGCGCAGCGGGCGACGGGCGGCTCGATCAGCGGGGCGCACACCGTCGGCCCTGCCGATGGCGGACCCGGCTTGCCGATCCTCGGTTGGAGCACCGTCGGAGGCGATCTGCGCATTCCGCACTTCATCGGAATGCACGCGTTACAAGCGATACCACTGGTGCTGATCGTCTTGGAGTTGGGAGCGCGGCGGATTCCGGTATTGCGGTCGATGGAGACCAGGCGCACGCTCGTCGTGATTGCCTCGGCGACCTACGGCGCCCTGCTCGGCGTACTGACCTGGCAGGCACTGCGCGGGCAGTCGGTGGTCCATCCGGACGTAGCGACGCTGCTCGCTTTCGGCGCAATCGGCATTGTCGCAACAGTATCGGGAGTCCTGACAGTACGTCCGAAACATATTGACTCGCAGCATGTCTCAGCAGGCGCGGCGCGATGACGAACCTGCTCTTCGACATCACATTCTGGTTCGCGACGCCGTTCTGGGCACTGATGGTCCTGGCGCCGAGGTGGCGACAGACGAGTGCCGTTGTCACATCACCGCTGATCTGTGTGCCGCCACTGGTGATCTACACGGCGCTGATCGTGCCGAAGGTCGGCGCGTTCGCCGGTGTGTTGATCGACCCAGATCTGACTGGGCTGCAATCTGTTCTCGGCGACGGAACAGGCGCTGCGGCTGCTTGGGCGCATTTCGTCGCACTCGACCTGTTTCTCGGTCGCTGGATCTTCCTCGACAGCCGCACCCGCGGTCTTCCACCGCTGCTGATCAGCCCGCTGCTGGTGCTCACGATCCTGTTCGCGCCGATCGGCGTCCTGCTCTACCTGCTCATCCGATCCACCCGCACAGCGGGGCCGGTGTCCGACCGGCCCATCTCTCTGGAGGCATGATGGAAACCCTCATCGTTCTGCTGACCACCCTGATCGTCCTGCGCGCGGCGGGCGGGCTCGGCGCATGCCGATTCGGCGCGTGGCCCACCTGCGCCGCCTACGCCCTCGGCGTGATGCTGATCATTGTCGAACCCCCGATCCGCCCCGATCCGCCTCGGGACCAGCGACGGCCTCGGCGAGCATCTGGACCTCGTCATCGAGGCGCTGGCTCGGCTCAGCCCGCCGGTGCGGGTGGAACTGACGTCCGCGCCCACCCGAACCAGACTGGACCAGGTCCGCACCTGCGCCCTGGACGCCACGTTTGTCCGTGGCGTCGCGGAGCGTCCGGAACTGCGTCTGATCCCTGTGTGGCAGGACCGCATCGCCCTCGCGCTGCCGATCAATCATCCGCTGTCCGACGCGCCGACGGTCGACCTCGGCGAGCTGGCCGGGATGCCGTTGCGCCTGGCCGACCGCGCCCGCAACGCGCCGCTGCACGATGTGATGGTCGCGGCGTGCCGCGCCGCCGGGTTCGAGCCGGTGTTCGGGCCGCCCTTCACCACGATGCAGGACACGTTGGCCATGGTGGGCGGCAGCGCCGACACCTGGACAGTCGTGTACGAGGCGCATGCGCGCCGCCTGCCGACTGCACGCGTGGCGTTCCGTGCCACGGCGACACCGATTGTCATGACGACGTCACTGGTGGTGTCGGAAACGAATCCGCCGTGGTGCTTCGACCATTTGCTCCAGGCTTGTGATCACCGTATTTGACTGCGGCACAGTGCTATACAGACGCGACGCCTGCCTCGCGTTCGCGTCGGAGCTGGGCATCCCGGCGCCCATCACCTGCCTTCGGCGCCGATGTGCTCCGGGCGGATGCCCAGTCCGATGAATCGGCCCATGGCGTGGCGCAGAGGCGGCAGTGCGTTGAATACGCGGAAGATCCACGGCATGCGCGGCGGCATATCGTCGTCGAGGCGTTTCGGGTAGAGGTCGCGAAGAATTGCCACCTGGAATGCCTGGGTCAGTTTGACCGGTAGTTCGCGGCGCGCCTGGACGGCGCGAAGATGGCGGGTCGTCACACCGCCTGCCAGCAGTGGTGGACCGAGAAGATTCGCGGCCGCGACGGCGTCCTGGATGGCGAGGTTGATGCCGACGCCGCCCGCGGGTGACATGGCATGTGCGGCGTCGCCGATACACAGCAGACCGTCGCGGTACCAGGTCGTCAATCTGTCGACCCGAACGGAGAGTTCATGTACATCGTTCCATTCGGTCAGCTCGTGCATCCGGTCGCTTAGAGCGGGTGCCAGCGCGACGATCCTGCGGTGCAGTTCGGCAATTCCGCGTTCGCGCAGCGCCGCGTACGCTCCGGCCGGAATGGTGTAGGCGATCTGCCAGTAGTCCCCGCGGTCGATGGCAACCATCGCCCCCTTGCCGCTCTGGAAGAACTCCACCCGGTCACTCGGTGAGCGGGAAAGCCGGAACCACAGCACATCCATGGGTGGGGAGCTCGTCGCGAGCCGCAGCCCGCTCGACTGCCGCACGGCCGAGTGCCTGCCGTCCGCACCGACCACCAGATCGGCTCTGATCGTGAGCGGCCCTTCGGGAGTATCGGCGCGGACTCCGCGCACTCGATCGTTCTCGATGATCAGACCGGTGACCTCGGCGCGGCGAACAAGCCGGAACGTTTCGTAGGACGTGGCTTTCGCGGAGAGAAAATCGAGGAAATCCCACTGCGGCAGGAAAGCGATGTACGGGCTGCTCACCTTCAGTCGGCGGAAATCCGCGATGCTGACCACGTCGTGGCCGACCGACGCGGTGACCTGATCCATCCTGGAATGCGGGAGGCGGTGGAATTCCTCGAGCCAACCCAGCTCATTGATCAGCTCTTGCGTCGACGGATGTATGGTGTCGCCCCGGAAGTCGCGCAGGAAGTCGGCGTGCTTCTCCAGCACGGTGATCCGTACGCCCTGCCTCGCGAGCAGTAGTCCCAGCATCATTCCTGCGGGCCCACCGCCCACCACACAGCACGTCGTCATGTCCTCACCCATTGAGCTCGGCCCCTTGCGCGACAACCCCGAACAAGACGATGTCGACGAGCTCGTCGACATCGGTCGCCGATGCGCTCCGCGCGCCGACCGCCACCGCCGCGAACAACGCGTTCGCCGCCGCGCCGCAGTCGTGCGGCCGCAACTCCCCCGCTTCGACTCTGGATCGAAGGTAGTCGGTCAGCATCGACTGTCCCTCCCGGACGAAATCGTTCATGGCGGTGCGGAGTTCGTCATGCGCACGGCTCGCCGTGAAGAACAGATCCACCAGCTGCGCGTTCTCCGCGAGAACCTGCTGGAATCCCGCGACGACCCGCCGAAGCACCTCAGCGGCAGGCTGATCGGCGGTTCCCGCGAGCAGCTCGCGCAACCGCGGGACGAAACCGCGCTCACGCAGCACTGTGGTGATCAGATCGGTCTTCGACTCGAAGTAGTGGTACACAAGCCCGGGCGTGATTCCCGCCCGGGCCGCGATGTCCTTGATCGAGGCCCCATCCACCCCTTTGTCGGCGAATACCGCCAACGCGGTGTCCATCAGATCCTCCCGCCGCCGCTCGGCCTGCTCGCGTCTCGTTGCCATTTTCACCCCAATTGACTAAACGTTCATTCAATGAATGACCATAAGGCCGATCGCCCCGACAGGCAACCCGCGGTCCCCGTAGTACTCGGCTCCACGAGGGCGAGGCCCTGCACGCGCTCGAGCGCGACCTGCTCTATGCGCGCGAGGGTGCCA
The DNA here is from genome assembly GCF_040639505.1 of Nocardia sp. NPDC023852. Lineage (NCBI taxonomy): Bacteria > Bacillati > Actinomycetota > Actinomycetes > Mycobacteriales > Nocardiaceae > Nocardia > Nocardia sp. NPDC023852. Next base: position 67,859 of record NZ_JBFAAB010000004.1, on the reverse strand, counting down.
TCCAGGTCCGGCTCCTGGAACTTCTTCGCCGCCATCGAGGTCGGCTCGAGGGTGTCAGCGCTGGTACCTGAGGCGCTCGGCGGCAGCCAGAATGGGGCAGACTGCGGCCGTGGCGGCTGCTCCGAGCCGGGTGTCGGTGGCCAGTATCCATCGGACGGTCTTCATGGCCATGGTCAGGACTTCGCTGCCGCGGAGGCGCATATCCGCCTCGAACTGGCTGATGGCCACGGTGAGGGCGGTGGTGCCGGCGGCGACCTCACGCAGATGCTCCACCAGGCTTGCGGCATCGCGGATGGCTGCCCCAGCTCCCATACCGGCGGTCGGCGGGGTCGCGTGGACGGCGTCACCGAGCGCGGTGATAGGTCCGGCCGGCCACGGGGCGAGGTCTTGTACCCGGGACGAGGCCGCATTGAACCGGAACGCGGCCACACTGTCCGGATCGGCACGGGCGATCACCTCGAGTGGGCGTTCACTCCATCCCTGCCGGCGGAACCTGGCCAGCAGCGCGGTCTGTAGCGCGGCACCCCGGGTGTCACGCATCGAGTCGGTATCGGCGGACTCGGGAAACATGGCTCCCCAGATGTAGGTGGGGCCGTTCGTGACCGCCGCCCGGAGATCGGGTGCGTCGAGTACAGCGTTACCCACCGGGTCGAGGAAGCCGACGTAGAGTGCCGCGCCCCGAGGGCCGATCGCCAGCCCCGATCGCGGTCCGAGCCGTTGTCGCTCCACCGGGCTGAGGTCGTTGACGGAGGTCCTCCCGGAAAAGCCGATGATGCCAGCGGGCTCGTTGTTGGGGCCGCCGGCCAGATGACGGGCTACCAGCGAGTGTGTGCCGTCCGCACCCACCAGCACATCACACTGAACAGATGAGTCGTCGGCGAATATCACCAGCGGTGTCCCGTCCTGGGCGCGGCCGATCTCGGTGACGGCTCGGCCGAGATGGAGATCGTCGCCGACCGCCTCAGCCAGAAGGGTCCGCAGGGTGACGCGGTCGATGTCCACGCTCGGGTTGTCGCCGAGGTGCGGCCCGTGGCCCAGCAGTCGGCCGCGCCGGTCCCAGAACGCGTCCCTGGCTCGCAGACGCAGCGCTGATGCCGACGCCAGCAGCCGTTCGAAGATCTCCGGCGCGACGAGCTCCCGCAGTGCCGACTGCGCCCGACGATCGAGTGTGATGTGGTAGCCCCCAGTCGCTGCCACGTCGGTGTCGCGGTCGAAGACCGCTACGTCGAACCCATGACGGCGCAGGCCGGCGGCCAACGCCAAGCCACCGATCCCGCCTCCGACGATGATGATGCGCATCCTGTTTCGGCTCCTCTTACTGATGTCGGACAACCTTCGGGGTGACATTGCCATCGGTAGTGGACATCGAGTGGCCATAACCGGTCATCATGTGAGGGTGGCCGATACCTCACGACGGGCGCTGCGATTGCTGTCGCTGCTTGCCGCACGCCGACGCTGGTCGCTGAGCGAACTCGCCGCCAGGCTCGACGTCAGCGAACGCACCGTCCGGCGCGATATCGAAACACTGCGGTTGCTCGACTACCCGGTCACGACCATCCACGGGCCGGCCGGTGGCTATGAACTGGGCGCTGGCCACGCGCTGCGGCCGCTGCTGTTCGACGACGAGCAGGCTCTGGCCGTCGCGGTCGCTCTGCAGACCGCCCCCGGCACTGTCTTCGGCCTGGGGTTGGACGCCGCACGGGCACTGGACACCCTCGAGCAGGTGATGCCGGCCCGGCTGCGGGCGACCATGGAGTCGCTGCAGCTGACCAGGCTGCAGAACTACTGGGAGTTCCCGGCGCCACCCATCGCCTCGGATGCGCTGAAGGTCGTGGGCAGCGCAGTACGCCACCACCACGTGCTCATCGTCGAATCGCTGCGTGCCGACGGCACGCGCCCCGAACCCCGCGATGCCGATTTCACCCCTCCACGCCGCATCGAGCCCCACCACCTGGTCGTCTGGGCCGGACGGTGGTACCTGGTCGCCTACGACCTCGCGGCCAGCACCTGGCGCGTGCACCGCGTCGACCGGCTCCACCTCCACACGCCACCAGGCACCCCGTTCACCCCCAGAGACTTCCCAGGCAGCGACGTCGCCCACTTCGTCATGACCAGCCACGACCGAGGCGACAGCCTCGCCACGTGGCAATGCACAGGAACCGCACGCCTGCACCTGGCGGCCGAGACGGTGGCCCGCTGGGCGCCCGGCGGATCAGTCGTCGAGCACCTCGACCCCCAGCACTGTCGCCTCACCATCGGAGCCTGGTCCTGGGCCGGCGTCGCGGGAATTCTCGCCACCTTCGACACCGACCTCACCGACGTGGAACCACCTGAGTTGGTCGAAGCCTGCCGCCGCCTCATGAAGCGGTGGAAGACCATAGCGAGCACCACCTCTGACAAGTCCGACTCGACAACCGATCTCATCAACGATCCTTTCTGAAAGACGAACCGCCGGAGAGCCCGGTGGACCGCCGCGACACTACGGCTACCCGACCCTGCAGCCCTTGATGGCCGTGGTGTCGCCAGACCCGCACTCCCCCAAGGGAATTTCGGGTCAGCCTCTGCCGCAGTGTTTTTCGAAATACGGCGTGGATGTGATCGTCGCCGGGTACAACGGAATCGTGAGTGCTTCAAAGTATTCGGCCGCGTTCGTCAGCGTGCTCATGGCCTCTGTAGCGGTACTCGGACTGCCCGCCGCCCCTGCCGCGGCCGACCCGGTGGGGCCGCAAGTGGTCGAGGAGGCGCCCTTGGGCGGCTCCGTATCGCGGATGGATGTCTACTCGCCCTCGATGGATCGGGTGGTGCCCAACAAGGTGATTCGGGCCGCGGGCGGTGGCCGGGCACCCACGCTGTATCTGCTCACCGGAATCGGTGGCGGTGTGGATGGGATTTCTTGGTGGGACGACACGGACGTCCGGGAATTCTTCGCCGACAAACATGTCAACGTGGTGATGCCGATCGGGGGCGCCTACAGCCTGTATACCGACTGGCTCGCCGACGACCCCGCCGTCGGCCGCAATCGATGGCAAACCTTTCTCACGCAGGAACTCCCGGCAGCCCTCGACACGCACCTCGGCACCACCGGACGCAACGCCATCGCAGGAGTGTCCATGAGCGCGGCCTCCGCGGTCGACCTCGCCATCCAGGCGCCCGACGTATACGACGCCGTAGCCGCCTACAGCGGATGTCCCTGGGCATCGGACCCCGTTGGTGTGGCCATGGTCAGCGCCCAGGTGATACGCGGCGGAGCCAACCCGGCGAATATGTGGGGCGAGCCCGGCGCAGCGATCTGGCAGGCGCACGACGCGTTCGCCAACGCGACCGCACTCGCCGGGAAAACCGTCTACCTCTCAGCGGCTTCCGGCACTCCGGGCGCGATCGACCGAGGCGGACTACCTTTCCCACCGATCGAAGCGATCGCGAGCTCGTGCACCGGCGCCTTCGCAAGCAGGCTCACCGAGCTCGGGCTGCCCGTAATCCATGTCAACCGGCCGGAAGGCGCACATACCTGGGGGCAGTTCGAAACCGACCTACACGATTCCTGGCCGCACCTGGCCAGCGCGCTCGGTGTGTGAAGCACCGGATACCCCTCGGTGTCTGGAATATCCCCGGATCAGCTGTCGGCTTTCGACCCTCGAGGTACCCGCACACGATCGGGCGGCTCGCCGCCCGCAGAAAGCCTCCGAACTCGGCCGATCCGACGGCCGACTCGCTGGGATGCTCCTCGTCGGACGCGACCACGAACCGCTGGTGACCGATCTCGTTCCCGTCGCGGTTTTCACCGGCTGGTTTCCCACGGTTGTCGCCGGGTAGGCGCAGCACATCGGTTTGTCCGACCGAACCAGACAGGAGAGCAATGTTCACACATAACAAAGATCTCCAGTTCGAGGTACGCGTAAGCCAACCGGATCCCCGCTTCGCGACGCTACTGCAGGAACAGTTCGGCGGTGCGAACGGAGAACTGAAGGCCGCGATGCAGTACTTCAGCCAAGCGTTCGTTCTGCGCCGAAAGCATCCGAAGATGTATGACCTGTTCATGGACATCGCCACCGAGGAGTTCAGCCACCTCGAGATCGTCGGATCCATGATCACCATGCTGTTGGACGGGCTCAATGACGACCTGAAGCAGGCGAACGAGCGCTGCGACTGGATGCCCGTGGTCGCCACCTCGGACGGACGCGAACACGCGATCCACCAGGTAGCCGCCAATCCCCTGTTCTTCGCGTTGAGTGGCGGCGGCCCCGACGTGGTGAATTCCGCCGGCGTGCCCTGGCAGGGCTCCTATGTCAACTCCAACGGTGAGCCGTCGGTGGACTTGCGCAGCAATCTCGCTGCCGAATCGCGCGCCAAGATCGTCTACGAGTACCTCAAGCAGTTCACCGACGACCCGGGCGTGCAGGATACGTTGTCGTTCTTGATGTCTCGCGAGGTCGCGCATTTCCAACAGTTCACCGCGGCACTCAACGAACTGCCGGTCAACTTTCCTCCCGGAGCACTGCCCGGCGACGATCGCTTCCAAAACGTCGCTTTCAACATGTCCGACGGTCACGAGAGTGCTCGCGGACCATGGAACGAGGGCCAAGGCCCATGGTCCGCTGGGGTGGAATGGCGGTATGTCGACAATCCAGCCAGCGAGTGGCTCGGCACCAGCCAGCGTGAGAACAAAGGCGCGGAGACCAACCCGGAGGGCAAGCCCGCCGTACAAGGCTCGAAGCCGTTCACGCACGAGCAGCATGTCCCGAGTTGATCTGAGCGGTGGTGGACAAGGTCCACGCCGCTATTAGGGCGTTTCGGCTCCCGCCGCTGTTCGTTGCGGCGGGAGTCTCGTCATCCCCGATCTGCGCACCGGCCACGCTCTCGGGCAGGGCGACGGAGACGTCCGAGATGACCGGCTGTTCAGACGGCCGAGTTCGCGGGCTTCACCGCAAGAAGAATTCCCGTCGAGTACCTGCTCCGCACGAACTCAGGCTCGTCGAACCCGACCGCGCGCACAGTCTCCGCGTAGCGGCGGATATCGACGCCGGCGAAAGGATCGACCGGTTCCTCGCCCCGGCGAGTGAGTCGCCTGATTCGGGTCAGCGCCGACCGCATCCGGTCGGATGGGTCGGCGTCGGCGAGCAGTAGTCGTCCACCCGGGCGCAGCACCCTCCACATCTCCTCGATGGCGGCGCAGCGGTGCTGTTCTGGTACGTGGTGCATGACGAAGGTGCAGGTGACGACGTCGAACGAGGCGTCGGGCAGCGTCAGGCCCTGCGCTGTGGCCTGCTGGTACCGGTGATTCGGAAAGTGGTCGTGCCGCCGGTTGTAGTCGACGGCCGAAGCAGAGGGGTCGACGCCGACCGCGGTGCCCTCCGGGCCGACGAGTGCGCCGAGTGCGCGAACGAGTTTGCCTGGGCCGCAACCAATGTCGAGCGCATCATTACCCGCGCGGGCGCCGCTGACGCGTGCGAGTTCGGCGATGAGCCGGGCGTGGCGCCCGAGAAAGAACGCGGCGGTAAACAGGTTGTAGCGCCGCAGGCCGGCGATGACGAGGCCGGTGTCGGCGTCGTCGACGAACATGGGGGTGAGCACTTGTTCATTACGGGACATGCGTTCATCGTCTGCCGCGTACGCGGCGGCGACCAGAATCAGAGGGGCGGAATCCGTTCGTTTCCGGACGGATCTGCCGAAACTGTCCATGCGACGAGAGACCACTATGGCCACGACCACTGACCGCAGGGTGCGGCGGACCCGGGAGGCGCTGCACCGGGCTCTGATCGAGCTGATGATCGAGCGCGGGTACGAACGCGTGACCGTCAGCGACATCATCGACCGCGCCGACGTCGGTCGCTCGACCTTCTACGCCCACTACCGCGACAAGGACGACCTACTGATCAGCAGCTGCACCGAATTCCTGCGCCGCGAGATCGCTCGGACGCGCACCGCCCGCGACGCCCCCTGGGCGCCTGTGCGGGTCATGATCGGCTTGGCCGCCGCCTATCCCGATGTCTACCAGGCCTTGATCGGCCCGAAGAGCAGCGCTGTCGTGCTGCGGAGCTATCAGCAGACCGTCGCGGACATCCTGCACGAGCACCTGGACCGTCGGCTGGACATGCCCGCCGACGAGTTGGCCGGCAGCATAACCTTCCTGTCCTGGGGGCTGATCGGACTACTCGGCTCGGTCATCGACCAGACCGACCCCACCCTGCCCGCGACGGCATGGCGCCGGTTCGAATCGCTCTGCACGGCCGGTCTGGCACGACACGTACCCCGAGTTGCCATCGCACGGACATCGGCTGACAACTCAGTTCCGAGGCCCCAGACCGCGCACGGCGCGCCTCCTTCCCGAGACTGACCTCCGCCCAGTGTGTCGGTGTGCTGGTCCGACGACATCGGCAGGACTTTCGGCGGCGGCACCCGCGCGGCGCCCGTGCCGCCGCGGATCTACCTGCGAAGGCCGTTTTCGCCACGCCGTCCTACCATTCTCCGCACTGTGCACGTCGATGCGCCGGGGACCGCTGTAACGTCTGTCCGAAATGCGATGTCGCTGGTCTGGCTGGTCGGTGCGCTGTCGGTCAGGCCGTACTTCGAGCATGGGCTGCTGGTAACCGCGGGCCGATGAGGGCGGGTCGCTGTACCACTGCCCAGTGGGTTCAGACGGGTCGAGACCGGTGCGTCGCCCAGACGTTTGAGCCGATAGTCCACGGTGTTGACGTGCGTGCGCGGTGGCCACAGAGCGGCACCACCCAGCCGATCAACGCCCGCTACCGCGGCGCCCCGACGCCGGAAACCTATCGCCGCCGACCGCAGCGACAACATCGAAGGTATTGGGCAGCAATGATTCATTCGATCCTGCGATCCGCTGTCAACGTGGCAGCGGCAACCAGTCTCGCGTTCGCGAGTGGTCCGGCGCCCGCGGTCGCGGCGACCCCACCCGACGTGGTCGTGACCGGCGGCGTGATCTCCGGCTTCGCCGCCGACGGAATCACCAAATATCTGGGAATCCCGTTTGCCGCACACACCGGTGGCGAAGCGCGATTCCGCCCCCCACAGCCCGCACCACCGTGGCCCGGCGTCCGGCAAGCCCTCGGTCACGGACCGCAGTGCCCACAGACCGGGTTCCTGCCCGGTATCCAACCCATCGGCCCCACCAGCGAAGACTGCCTGTCCATCGACCTCTACGTGCCCGGCGGCGCGCACGACAGAAACCTGCCGGTCATGGTGTTCTTCTACGGCGGCGGCTACACCAACGGCTCCAACAGCCAATACGACGCGCCCGCCCGGATGGTCGCCGAAGGCAATGTCATCGTGGCCGTTCCCAACTACCGTCTCGGACCTTTCGGATTCATGTCCCTACCCGGGCTGGCCGCCGAGTCCGGTGGCGCCACCGGAACGGTCGGCATTCAGGATCAACAAGCCGCCTTGCGCTGGGTGCGCGACAACGCCCGAGCGTTCGGTGGCGATCCAGCCAACGTCACGATCTTCGGTGAATCGGCCGGCGCCGGAAGTGTCTGCACACACTTCGCCGCACCCGCCTCCGATGGTCTTTTCGACAAAGCCATCATCCAAAGCGGATCCTGCGCACAGTCGCCTTTCGCGCCTGGCAACCGCGACGACGCCATCGCCCACTCACAGCACTACGCCGAAAGCGTCGGGTGCGGCGATCCCGCGACCCAATTGGCATGCCTGCGCGCCGTACCCGCCGCGAAACTTTTGGAGTCACCGATAGCCCAATTCGACGGATTCCCCCAGATGTGGGCGCCTAGCATCGACGGCGTCGTCGTCACCCAGACACTCGACGCCGCACTTGCCCGGGGAGCCGATCGAAAAACGCCCCTCATCGTCGGAAGCAACAGCAATGAAGGCGCACTGTTCATCGCCGAATCCGACTACGCCCTCGGTCACATCCCGGAGGCCTCGAGCTACGAACGCTACATCCACCAATACTTCGGCATCTACGCCGATCGGGTTCTCGCCCGCTATCCGCTCGACCGATATCCCTCACCCGCAGCCGCTCAATCCGCGGTTATCACCGACGGCTTCTTCGCATGCCCCGAGCGGTTCGTCAGCCGCGCCGCCCGCGACACCGGACATCCCTTGTGGCAGTACGAATTCGACCAAGCACCACTCGGCGAAGCCAACCTGGTGATGCCCGGCGCCTTCCACGCCGCCGAACTGCCCTACCTGTTCAGCAGCCTGATGAGCGTACCGATCCCATGGACCGGACCGTCCGATGCCTTCTCCCGACAAATGCAGCGATGGTGGACCACCTTCGCCCACACCGGGAACCCGAACGGCCCCGACTCACCCCCATGGTCGGCTTGGCCGGAAACGGCCGGGCAGAGCCCCGACGGGCCGGTACTGACCATGCGGGCAACCGGCAGCACCATGTCCCACGACTTCAACGCCAGGCACAACTGCGGATTCTGGTCCGAACGCCCACGCTGACTCGGCATTTCACCGAACCGATGCCTCGCCCCGGATCCGCGGACCCGACCCCATAGTTTGCTATAGACTTGCTGAATATTCGGTGAGTAGGCCTGCTCGAAGGCGATTTCGCACCCGTTGTGTCGAGGGGTGCGGTCAGTAGCGCGTCCGACCGCCCGGCGGCCTTGCACAGAACTTCAACTCGAGGGCGGCACTCCATGACAGACGTCGATTACTGTGTGGTGGGTGCGGGATTCGCGGGATTGACTGCCGCCCTGCGCCTGGAACAGGCGGGCCGATCGGTGGCAGTGCTGGAAGCTCGCGACCGGCTCGGCGGGCGCACGTTCACCGAAATGCGCGAGGACGGCTCCTGGATCGACCGCGGTGGCGCCTGGATAGGGCCGGGGCAGGACCGGATTTACGCATTGATGACCGAGTTCGGGGTACCGAGTTACAAGCAGTACACCGACGGGGCGGCCATGATGGTGGTCGACGGGAAGCAGCACCGCTACACGGGCACGATCCCGTGGACGATGAGCCCCTGGGCGGCGATGAACCTCGGTGCGGTGTTTCTCGAGCTGGGACAGATGTGCAAGTCGATTCCTCTCGAAGCGCCGTGGGCAGCGAAGAATGCCGACAAGTGGGACCGGATCACCCTGGCGCAGTGGCTGGATAGCAACGTCCTGTCCAAGCCCGCCCACGATCTCGTCGAGACCGCCATCGCGGGCTGTTACACCTCGGCCGCCTCGGAGGTGTCATTGCTCTTTGTGCTGTATCAGATGGCGTCGGGGGGCGGGCCGGGCTTCGTCCTGGGCGTCAAGGACGCGGCCCAGGATGCTCGACCAGTCGGGGGCATGGGGGCCATCTACCGGCCGATGGCGGCCCGGATCGGCGACTCGATCCACCTGTCGCAGCCTGTCCGGCACATCGATCAGGACGCCGACGGGGTGACGGTACGCTCCGACAGGATGACCGTGCGCGCACGCCGAGTGATCGTGGCGGTTCCCTTGGCGATCGCCGGCCAGATTCGGTACGAGCCGATGCTGCCGGTCGATCGGTCGTTCCTGCATCAGCGGATGCCGAGCGGCTCGATCTTCAAAATCGCCGCCGTGTACGACGAGCCTTTCTGGCGTAACGACGGGTTGTCGGGACAGTCGGCCGCACCAGGATCTCCCGCGACCATCACCATCGACGCCTGCACGGATACCGGGCGACCCGGGGTCATGTGCGTCATCACCGAGGGGCCCATCGCACGGGAGATCGGACGACTCGATGAGGCCGAGCGGAGGAAGGCGATCCTCGGTGAACTCGTCGAGCGGTTCGGCAGCAAGGCCGGCTCCCCAGTCGACTACCTCGAGCAGAACTGGAGTGTCGAGCGTTACTCCGGCGGCGGAATGCTCAGTCACGCGCCAACCGGTGTGCTGACCGAGTTCGGCCATGCCCTGCGCGAACCTTGCGGCCGGATCCACTGGGCCGGAACCGAGAGCTCTGCTCTTATGTGCGGTTGGATCGATGGAGCCATTCGCTCGGGTGAACGGGCGGCGCGCGAAGTGATGGAACACGAAACCGCGACCGTGGCCTGAGGTATCCGAGCAGGTCTTTATTCGGCTCACAAGAAATAGTGCGGCGGGTCGGCTCGCACGGTCGTCCACCTCAGTTCGGTGAACGCGTCGAGATTCGCCTGGGTGCCACCATGCCGAGAGCCTGTGCCCGAATCACCGACGCCGCCGAACGGAGCGACGGCTTCGTCATTGATCGTCTGATCGTTGATGTGCACCAGGCCAGCGGGGATCCGGTCGCTCAGCGCGAGTCCACGCATGACGTCACGAGTGAGCACGCCCAGCGAGAGCCCGTAGCTGGTGTCACCGGCCAGTTCCACCGCTTCGTCCACCGTGGAGAAGGTGAGCACCGGGGCGACCGGTCCGAAGATTTCTGTCGTGGCGGCTGGGGAATCGGGTGGCACGTCGGCGAGCACGGTCGGTCGGTAGAACAGGCCGTTGTGGACGCCCCCGGTGACGAGCCCGGCACCTGCTGCCACAGTGTCGGTGACGATGCGGTGCACGGTGTCGCGTTGCGTCGCGTCGATGAGGGGTCCGAGGTGGACCGGCCCGGCGGCCGGGTCGCCGACAATGAGTTTCTCCGCGCGGGCTGCCAACCTCGCCACATACTCGTCGCTGACCGAGGCGTGCACCAGGTGGCGACTGGCCGCCATGCAGATCTGCCCGGCGTGGAACCAGGAGCCGAATGCGCCCGCTGCGGACGCGGCTTCGATGTCCGCGTCGTCGAGCACTATCAACGCGGAGTTCCCGCCGAGTTCCAGGTGGGTGCGTTTGAGCTGGCGCGCCGCCGCGATGGCCACCTCGCGACCGCCCCGGGTGGAGCCGGTGAAGGCGATCACCGCGACGTCCGGATCGGCGACCAGCGCGGCGCCCGTGTCGGCACCGCCTGGCAACACGCTGAGCAGGCCGGGCGGCACACCGGCCTCGGCGAAGACCCGGCCGATCGTCACACCGCCGGACACCGCGGTCCGCCGGTCAGGTTTGAGGATGACGGCGTTGCCCAACGCGAGTGCGGGCGCGACTGCGCGGACCGAAAGCACGACGGGGAAGTTGTAGGGGGCGATCACCCCGACGACTCCCACGGGAATCCGGCGGGAGAAGCTCAACCGCGGCTGCTGGCTACGTAACACCTCGCCATACGGGGCGGCGGCCAGTGCGGCGGCCTCATAACACTCCTGCGCCGCCAGCGCGATCTCCAACTCGGCCTTGGCCGGTACCGAACCGGATTCCCGGATCAGCCATTGCGAGATTTCGTCCGCATGCCGCTGGCACAGATTCCCGGCTCGGCGCAAAATCGCTGCGCGCTCCTGATATGGCCGCTCAGCCCAGTCACGCTGTGCGCGCACGGCAGTCTCGGCGGCCGTGCGGACGTCCTCGGCCGTCGCCTGGCCGATTCGGCCGAGCGTGGAACCGGTGGCCGGTTCGATGACAGGTGCCGACCCGCCTCGTCCCCGCACCCAGTCGTCGAGCAGGATTCGCCCCTCCCACAACAGTTCGTCAAGCAATCCAGCGTGCTCCGGCCGTGCCATGAGCTCCCTTTCTCTGTTGTTGTCGCCGGCTCACGCGGCGGCGAATGTGGCACCAGCGGTGTATCCGCCGTCGACTGCGAGTTCGACGCCGGCGATGAGAGACGCTTCGTCACCGAGCAGGAAGAGGGCGGCAGCGGCGACTCTTCACCGTTCCCATTCGCGATGCTAGGCCGAATCGCCTGCGCATGTTGTCCAGCTCGGCCGGTCCGCGTAGCGTCGCGCCGCCGAGCTGCAACGCCGCGGCGTACGGTCGCGTCGTCGTGGCGCGCGCCCGGCTCGCGTGCCGGGCTGACGCGGGCTGGTACTCGGGTTGCTCGGCGTCCTCCAGGTCGCGCTGCCGCTGGCTCAGCGGGGCGTCGACGACCGCGTGTCGTCGGTGTTCGTACCGCTCGTGTTTCTGATGACGGGCATGACCTTCGACAGCCTGCGCCCGCGCCGGGTTCGTTCGGGCCGCTGACCGCGCCGACGCCGCGGCACGAAACACACTGTGTGGCAACCGCGACGGGCCAGACTCGGATCGCGCTGTGCCGTATGACACCTCGCGGCACTGAGCGCATCCTGAGCCGGAGCCACAGCTACTCGAATATCAGCAGGTCAGCGAGCTAACCCGGACAAAAGCAGCGAGCCGGTTTACGATGTGCCGTGCCGCACTTCGATGCGGTACGGCAGTACCGGAACTGAGGAAATACCATGCAAGTGATAGAGCGCGATTCGTTGACCGAAATCACCTCGGTGGTAGTGGATGAGACTGTTCACAACATTGGCCTTCTCAAAGACTTTCATCAGAATCCGACGCTGAAGGATTTCGTGCCCGAGCTGGCAAGGCTCTCGCTGAGCTGGGTGCGGCTCTTGCCTGGCGAGGAACTGTCGGTGCATGAGCATCCGACGAAAAGCATGATCATCGTCGCGGAAGGGGCCGGGCAAGCCGTCGGCGACATCACCCGAGACATCCGCTCCGGTGACATTGTCGTGGTTCCGCCGGGCTCGAAGCATGGCTTCGTGGGCGCCGAGCCGTCGGGCTTCTGGGCTTTGTCGATCCAGTTCGAGGGCGACGGCCTGTACGAGAATCCGGACACCCCACGCGTCGCCTTCGTCGACGACCGTCCCGACGTCGCGGCGATCCGCGCGGAAAACGACCGGTACCTGCATGAGTATCAGAACAACGCCCTGGTCCGGCTGATCGGCGACATCGATGCGCAACCGCCCGAGGTACGCAGCGGGCTGTTGGACCACCTTCAGGGATGGTCGGACGCATTTCAGCGCGTGATCGCCGCGCGGGTCGTCGGGGAGAACGACAGTTCCGCGCGTCCTCTTGCCGACGAGCATCTCGCCGAGGAACTCGGGCACAACGTGCTGTTGGCCGAGATCCGCGACAACAGACCGGCACAGTGGGATCCGGTGATCGCCGCCGCCTCATCCTGGTTCGTGGATCGCATGGCATCCTCGTCCACCGTGGAGCGCACCGTCCTCTCACATCTGGTGCTGGAAGGCAGCGGAATGGTGTTCCATGCCGCAGGGCTGTCGTCGTTCTCGGCAAGCAAGTATTTCCAGCTGCACGACAGCGCGGACGCGGAGCATCTCGAGATGGGGTACCGCGCCTTGGCGCAGCGCCGGGACTGGACCCCGGCGGAGGTGGGAGAGGTGCTGGCGAAAGGCTGGAAGATGATGCACCTGCTGTCGGACCGCATCGCGGAATGCGCGCTACGGACCGCACCCGCGGACCATGGCTAGCGATCAGGCGCTATTCGAAGAGCGCGAGCGCAGAGTTTTGGCCGCGGTGTTCGGCAGGGACAAGGCCGCCATGGCTGAGCTGATGCACCCGGATGGTTATGGATTCGATGCCACGATGGGCTTGGTCAGCCAACGTGAACTCATCGACGGCATCGACGCACTCGACCAGAACGCCGGTTTCGAGGCCGATGAGATACGGGTGGTGCCCGGAGGGCCGAAGGTCACCGCGCTGACGTACCGGCTGCGGCAATGGGGCGACTTCAACGGCACACCGCTGCCAGAAGTCGTGTACTGCAGCAGTGTATGGCGGCTCGGGGACGACGGCTGGCAAGCGATCTTCCACCACGAGACACCGACGCGATCGACCCGGTAACGCCGTGCCCAGCGAGACGCACTTCTGGCGGCAGGCATTCTGTCGACTCTATGAGACCCGCGTACCCATCGTTCCGCTGGGAAAGATCATGCACTGGCGTGCCGTGGTCGACGCACTCGGCGTGGAAACCTCGACGGCCCGAGACCTGGTGCTCGTCACCGACGACTACTTCTATCGACCGCACTCAGCTGCTCCGACAGCGGCCGAACTGGACGCGCACCGACACGAAGGCGCGGTAGGCGGAGCACAGTGGCTGCTGTACCCGGTGGTGCGGCACGATGGCGCAGACATGCCGGCTCCTCGCGGCTTCGTGGAGTTGCCCTGGTTCGTGGAGGCCGAGTTCGTCGTGCGCGACAGTCTTGATCGTGACTTGCGAGGGTTGCTCGGAGGAGCACGGTGGCGCGAGCTGAGCCGACTGGTCCGCCGCGCCGACGAGCATTTCGAGTGGGAGGTGGCGACCGGAGCCGGGGTCGATGACGAAACCCTAGTGGCCTTCGACCGACTGCACCAGCTGAATCTCGCGAAGTACGGGCACTCCCGCAATCATTTCTCCCTCTCCCTCCTGCGTGACATCGCGATATCCGCACTGCGGGAACGGGTGTGCGTATTCCTGCACCGCCGACAATCCGATGGCGCACCGGTGCAGGCCGTGCTGGGGATGCACTATCCGGAGTCGAACACGTTGGAAGTGCTGGTGCAAGGCATAGACCACACCGCGGTGGCCCGGTCCCAGAACCTGTATGCCGTTGCGCTGTACCGGATCTACCGGTGGGGGCTGGCCCGGGACATCCACCGGTTCAACCTCGGCCGCGGCGCCCAACTGGCGAAGCTCAACCTGGGCGCGAATCGATTTCATGTCGTCAGCAATCACATCGCACCGGTCGACGACACCCGGCCAGGAGATTTCGACGCGCTGCAGGCCGCCGCGCGCGCGGCGATCGACAAGGCCCTGGTCGTGCTGGGGACGGCCGCCGATCGCCGGGACGGCGGCGGAAACGTGATGCTGCCGGAACGCACCGAAATAGCGGAACGCGGACGCGGCAAGGTGATCGCATGAGTGGGCTCGTCACCGCCGGACGGGTCGGCGCGGTGTGGTTGGACGGCAGGCACGTGCCACCCGACGAGGCGAATCTGCCGGTGCTGAGCCTCGGCCTGCACAACGCGATGTGTGTGTTCGAAGGTATCCGGGCCTACAACGGCAAGCCGTTCGCCGCGGCGGCACACGTTGATCGGCTGTGCGCTTCGTCCGCCATGATCGGAATGCCCTTGCCGTGGAGCGCGGCACAGATCGCCGCCGCCATCGACGAGACCGTGACCGCCGCCGGTTACTCAGACGCCTATATCCGGCCGGTCGCCTGGCGGGGGGACGAGGTGATCGGCATCGATCCGACTGGAACCACAGTTCATCTCGCCATCGCGGTGCTGCGCTGGCCACAGCACCCGCCGGCGTCCGGGCGACCGCTGCGACTCGGCTTGTCCCGATGGGCCAGGCCTGCCCCGAGCATGGCGCCGGTCGGGGCGAAAACCTCCGCCAACTACCTCGTCGGCTCGCTGGCGCTGGCCGAGGCGAAGCAGCAGGGTTTCGACGACGCCGTGCTGCTCGACCATCGTGGCAGGCTCGCCGAGGCGACCGGCGCGAATATTTTCGTCGTCCGCGCCGGCGAGCTGGCCACGCCGGTGGCAGACACTTTCCTGGACGGCATCACGCGGCAGACCGTCCTCGAACTGGCCGGGCACGCCGGTATCCCGACGCGGGTGAGCCGCCTGGCACTGGAAGACGTCTCCGCGGCCGACGAAGTGTTCCTCACCGGAACCGCGGTCGGCGTGCAACCCGTCGGACGTTTCCTGGACACCGAGTACCGCGACGACCGTCCGATCACCCAGACCCTGGCGGACGCATACTCCCGCCTCGTCATCGCCCACCGGAAAAAGGAGAGGCCACGCGTACCATCGGCATAGTCGGTACCGGGATATCGGCACTGCATCTGGCACTGTTTTTACAGCAGCAGGGCATCCGGACCACGCTCTACACCGACAAGACTTCCGAGCAGATCCGTAACGGCCGGTTGCCCAACAACGTATGCCGGTTCGGCCGGACCAGGGCCCGCGAACGTGCGCTCGGCGTCGACCATTGGGACTTCACCGACTTCGGCATGAGCTGCGCGCATGTCCGCGTGCGCACCGATCCCCCGATCGCTTTCCGCGGGAACCTGACGCACGAGGCCAGCTTCGTCGACTTCCGGATCTACCTGCCGCAGTTGGTGGCCGACTACCGGGACCGTGGCGGCGCTGTCGTCGCGACGCCGGACGTGGGCACCGCCGTCGCCCGGTACGGGGACGACCACGACCTGATAGTGGTGGCCGCAGGCGGCGGCAGCGTCGACGCCCTGTTCCCCCGCGTCGAGTCCCGCTCCGCCGAACACCCGGCCCGGATTCTGCTCGCTGGGTTGTTCCACGGGGTGGCGCACACCGAGCCGATGGGAATGCATCTCGAGATCGTGCCCGGGGCGGGCGAGATCTTCCAGACCCCGGTCCATTCCGTGACCGGACGAGTAGCGGGCATTACGTTCGAGGCCATCCCGGACGGACCGTGGGCGTCCCGGTTGCGCGACCGGTACTACGACGACCCGGACGCATGCGCGCGAATCGTGCTGGAACTGCTGCGGGACATAGACTCGGAAATCCTCGGCCGTATAGATTTTCGCCGGTTCGCTCTCACCCGCCCACTGGACCTGCTGCAAGGTTCGATCACCCCCACCGTGCGCAGGCCGTGGGCTCGGTTGGGCCCGAACACCTATGCCGTCGCTGTCGGCGACGCAGCGGTGCTCAACGACCCGGTCACCGGCCAAGGGGGCAACCTCGCCGCCGCCGCGGCATGGGAACTCGGACAAGCCATCCTCGCCGACCCGGTCTTCGACGAGCGTTTCTGCCGCACATGGGAATCGACATTGTGGAATCTGGCCGCGGATGTCACCGAGTGGACGGCATCCGCGCTCGGCCCGCCGCCGGACCATGTCGTCGCCTTGTTCCGTGCCGCCGAGCAGAGCCAAAACCTCGCTGACGCGTTCCTGGACAACTTCGACGCTCCGAAAGCGATGTGGAATTCCATGGCCACTCCGCGGCGAGCGACAGCCTTTATCCGCCGGGTCACTTCGGATCTCGTCGCCGAAGCTCCGGACCACACGGTCGTCGATCGGGAGCGACTGCTGCTGGACGCGCTCGCCGGCGATGACATCCGCGCCCTGCGTCCGCTCGTCGCGTCCGACGGGATTCTGGTCACCGAGGACGGCTTTCACTCCCGAGACAGCTGGCAGAAAGCTGTCGAGCCGACCTGCACCCCTGATCCACCAACCGGCTTTTCCGTGCTGCGACCGGCCGAGGCCACGCTGCTGGTGACCTACCGACAAGGCTCACTGCACTGTTCGACGCTCTGGCGCCGCGATCAGCCCGACAGCTGGGTGGCCGCGGTGCACCACCGCTCCCCCGCACCTCCGGAGTTGCCATGACCGTTCATCCGGCACAGCTTCCCGCCTCATTCGGCGGGGAGATCATCGCGCCTACGCATCCCGGCTACGACCAGGCTCGGCAGATATGGAAAGGGCTGGATCGCCGCCCCGCCCTGATCGCCAGGTGCGCCGACGTGTCGGACGTCCAACGCATCATCGAACACGCTGCGAGCGAGGATATTCCGCTCGCCGTCACGGGAGCAGGCCACGATATCGCGGCCAGGTCCATGCCCGATGGCGCGTTGGTCGCGTCCACCCTGGCGTTGGACGGCATCGAAATCGATCCTGTTCAACGCCTCGCCCGAGTCCAAGCAGGAGTTCGCTGGGGCAGCGTGGTGGCAGCGGCTGCCCGCCACGGACTGGCCACCACCGGCGCCTCCGTGGCGACCGTCGGAGTCGCCGGATTCGCGCTGCACGGCGGACTCGGTTGGCTGATGCGTAGTTTCGGAACGGCCTGCGACAACATCCAGGCATTGGACGTGGTCACCGCCGACGGACAGTTGCGGACCGTCAATGCGCGCAGCAATCCCGACCTCTTCTGGGCCATGCGTGGGGCAGGGGCGAATTTCGGAGCCGTCACCTCACTGACGCTGCGCCTTTACCCGGTGAATCGGGTCGTCGCCGGAGTAAAGCTCTATCCCGCGGCCAAGGCCCGCGATGTGCTCGACGTGTATCGGCGGATCACCGCCGGCGCCGGTGACGAACTGGTCACGCACTTCTACTACAACGGCAACCCGGACGGAACACACAGTGTCGGAATCGGCCTGTGCTTCAACGGCCCATCGGCCACGGCGGCAACAGCTCTGGCTCCCTTGGAGTCTCTCGGGCCCCCGACGCACGACTCGGTGCGGGAGATGGGAATCGACGAGCTTCAGGCGGTGCACGACGCCAGTACGCCGCTCGGCGCCCGATACCATCTGCGCGCTCATTATTTGTCCGAGTTCAGCGATGCCGCCGCCGATGCCATCCTGGCGCACTGTCGAAGCATCAGCGCGCCCTTCACACAGGTCTTCGTGGAGCATCTCGGCGGTGCTGTCGGCCGAATACCGAAGGATGCCACAGCGTTTCGTGGACGCCATGGCCGGTTTTCGTTCTTGGTGATCAACGGGTGGAAAAGTCCGGCAGAGGATTCCGAACGAGTGGCGTGGACCCGCGCGTTCGGTGAAGCCGTCGCGCCGCACGCGACCGAAGGCGCCTACGTCAATTACCTCGACTACGACGAAGACCATCGGATACCCGAAGCGTACGGCGCCGGCTATTCGAAACTGCGGTCGCTGAAGCGGCGCTACGACCCGACCAACATGTTCCGGTTCAACCGCAATGTCGCCCCGGAGGCCGACGATGAAACTCGATGACAAGACGGCGGTCGTGACCGGCGCCTCGCGTGGTATCGGGGCGGCTACCGCGGTGGAACTGGCCTCCCACGGCGCGACCGTAATCCTCAACTACCAGAACGAACAGTTCCGGGCCGAGGCCGAAGTGGTCGCGGCCTCGATCGAAGACAACGGCGGCCACGCGCATCTGGTCCAAGCCGATCTACGGGAAGCCGAGCAGCGCCGACATCTCCTCGACAGCGCGGTGGCATACGGAGGCAAGCTGGACATCCTCGTCAACAACGCCGGGGTCTACCACCGACGGCGCACCGAAGACATCGACGAGGACTACCTTGCCGAGCACCTCGACATCAATTTCCGCGGTGGGCTGCTCACCACTGTCGCGGCGTCGAAACATCTGAGCGACGGCGGCCGCATCATCTACATTTCCTCCGGACTAGCCAGGCGCATCGCCGCGACCAGCTCGGTCTACGCCGCCACCAAGGCCGCCATCGAGGCCGCGGCCCGTTGTCAAGCAGCCGAACTCGGCCAACGCCGGATCACGGTCAACGCCATCGCGCCCGGAATCGTCGACACCGCACAGTTGGCCGGCAACCTCACCGCGTCGGAGCGAGCGGCACTGGTCTCCGTCACCGCGCTCGGCCGGGTCGGACAGCCCCGCGACATCGCCACGGTCGTCGCATTCCTCGCCTCCGACGACGCAGGATGGATCACCGGACAAGTCATCGACGTGGACGGGGGCCTACAGTGAGCGCCCGTGTCGCCGTAGTTCAAAAAGGTCGTTCGACTACGGTTGCGGCGGCTGCTGCGCCGCCGGAAGGATGGCTGTGTCTCTGTGGAGCCGTCTTCAGTTAACGACGAGCGAGGTTCGATCGGGCGGCACCCGGTGAATGGCGCGAGGTGCCGCCGATCCATCCTCGCATCCCCCATCGTGATCACCACCTGGCCGCAGTTGCCGCGACCTCGGCCTCGACGTGCTGGCCCGCTCCCGCAGCCTCACCGACCCCGCCGAACAGAAGGACACCACCCCAGCACTGACCGCCGGACCGAACAGGGTCACGCGGCAATCACCCCGATACACCACCTGTATGGACTTGACCATAGGCCCCAACCTGCGATCCGCCATTCGTGTCGGACCAAATGCTTACCCTTGCGAGCGCAGCCGAGCCGTCCGAGGAGCGCAGATGAACACAAGACCGCGAACAACACCGATCCTTTTCCTCAGTGGTGCCGGGCTTCCAGCCTGGATCTGGGACGATGTTCGAGCGTCCCTGCCCGTCGAATCGGTAGTCGCTGTCTACCCGAAGCGGGGCAACGCGACCCTCCACGACTACGCCGACACCGCTCTGGCACAAGCACCCGACGGGCCATTCACGATCGTGGCTCACTCCATCGGCGGCGTCGTGGCCAGCGAGATCACGGCGATCGCACCCGAGCGCGTCGACGGCCTGCTCGGCGTCGCCGCTTCGGTGCCCGCCGCCGGGACGTCATTCCTCGGCGCACTGCCCGCGCCACAGCGCTTTGTCGTCGGTCTGATCATGCGGTTCGCCGGAACCCGACCTCCCGAGAAGATGATTCGCTCCGGGCTATGCGCGGGGCTCGACGACGCCGACATCGCACGCATCGTTTCGGACTTCGAACCGGAATCGCAGCGCCTCTATCGAGACGGCCTGTCGCCGCGCACGCTCCCGACCCGCAGCGGATACGTAATGACCACGATCGACCGGGAGTTCCCCCTCGCGTCGCAACGAAAGTATGCCGCCGAGCTCAACCCAAAATTCAACCGCGAAATCCCGACCGGGCACCTGCCGATGCTGCAGGATTCAGCGTCGCTGACGCGAATCCTCCAACAGTTCGCGGCCGGGGCCTGAACTCTGCCCGCTGGATTCGAGCAGCATGCCCATCCGGATTCCGCCCATCGAGCCGCCGCCTGCCCGGCCGGGCCCTGCCACGAACCCGGTATCCGTTGGCCCACAGAGATTTCGGGCTTGCGGTCGCATCGCTGCGTTCGCCGGGCCGGGCGCCGCGTCAACCCACGGGCTACCGGCCGCTGCCGTTCGGTACGACCTGTTCTGATCACGCCTACGTCCAGCGCCTGCGACCTCGAACATCCTTGTGCGGGCCGATCCGCCGACCGGGCCGTGGATGCCGCCCATCCGGAACGAGTTCGACCGGCGGTTGCCATAGCATCGCGGTACGCGGGAGGAGACACGAGTCGCTGTCGCGACTTGCGTCGCGGCCCTCGATACGGTGTATACATCCAAGGAACGGGAGCGGCGTCCGCAGCCGCAATACCCGTTACCCGACCGATTGGTTTGGTGCCGTGATCTGGTGTTCGCTGAGGTGGAGCGGCTGCGCCGGGAAGGTGACCCACACTGCTCCTGCGTGATGGGCACGCTGGATTGGGGGTCCCAGCCGTGGGAAACCATGACGGCATGCTGTTGACCCTGTGGCCCGCGTACCCAGGCCTCGACACACTGGCGTTAGCGCGGAAGTCCCCCCGAACTCCTTCGATCAGAAGAGAACTCGCCACACTCCACCCCCGAATCGCCCGGCTCGACCCGGACCGGCTATAGCTGGTGCCCGTCCGGAGCGGGTGCTGCGGTAACCGGTGTCAGCGTGCTCCGGCGTCCGGGTCCATCGACGCCGCAGGACGAATACACCAGGTTCCCACCTGATCTCAGCCACTCCTGCTGGCACAAGCCCTCGTATCGACCATAACCGAAGACATAGCGATTCCGATGGATCGGCTGACATTGCCGCCGCAAGCTGCTTGCCGCCCACCTATGGGTTACGGATGTGGAGGCGCAGACAAACAATCATGCTCGCAGTCATGCAGTGCAGCAGATATACCGACCGACGAACCGGCCATCCGCTGCGATTGAACAGACAGTGATAGGGATACCGGCGACCTATGTGCCGTCGCACAGAAGCAGAAAGGGCCGCACTCGACGACACCAGTGGATCCCCGCTGAGGTCCGGCACGGTCGGCTTGGCGATGAAAGCGGCTGGGGAGTTGAAAGTATCTCGGTATCGAGTCCCGGTGATTCCTGCCTCCAAACAGAATTGACCATGGTCGAATGACCAGCACGCCAACGGGATGTCGCGGGAAAGTGCGGCGACGAGGGGCTCGGCGGTCTTGGGTGACGCGGAAGTTCGAGTTCCGGGATCCGGCGCGGTGGCAGCCTCGGTTAGTCGCGCAGCGGTTTCGATGCTGGGTCGACGCCACTCGCCGACGGCGCAGGATGGTGTGGTTGCTGGCGATCACTCTCGCGCTTTTCGTCTTCCCAGGCGTTGTCGGCGCGGTGGCCGTGGCGCAGACCCAGAGTGGAACGGCCTCAGGTGGGTCCAGTATCGCCATGCTGCAGTGGATGGATATCAGGGACTCGTACGGTGTCCGGCTGACCGATTATATGTTCGCGACCAGTCACGGCAGCGTGTTGGATCCGTTGGAGACGATCATTTCGGCGATCCTCAGCTTGGAGTTCGTCGGCTATCTGGTCATCGTGACCGCGGCGGTGTGGTTGATCGGTTTCGCGATCAGCTTCCAATGGCTGGATCCGTTCGGTCGAGCGTTGACCGGGGTGGTTGACAACCTGACCGGGCAGATCGCCACACCCCTCCTATTGACCGTCGCCGCTGGGATCGGTGCGTTCTTCGTCGCCTGGTTCGTGGTGCGCGGTTTTGTCGCCAAGGCCACGATGCAGGTGGTGACGATGCTGGCGGTGGCCGTGCTCGGCCCGATCTTCTTGGCGGAGCCGTTGGCGGATGTCCTGTCCTCACACGGCCTACTCGCCCAGGGTCGCAACGTGGGTATCGCGGTGGCGGCCGGGCTCAACGGCAGCACGAGCCCGAATCCGGACCAATTGGTCGTCACCATGCAGCGGGATCTGGCCGACAACTTCGCACGCCATCCGTTGCAGGTGTGGAACTTCGGTCATGTCGTCGATCAGTCGCCGCGGTGCGCTGCCGCGTGGTCGGCGGGCGTTCAATCGGGTGACGATTCCCGCGTATTGAACGGCATGCGCGCCTGTGGCGACACGGCGGCGTATGCCGTGGCCCACGATCCGAGTTTAGGCCAGGTCAGCTCCGGCTTGGTGCTGTTGTTCTGTGGGGCGATCCAACTGGCGTTCGGGGCGTCTCTCGGGGGCAAGATCATCCGGAAGGCGTTGGACTCCATCCTCCACGGAATCAAGGCCGTCTTCGGTTTCGCGGCGGGCGGATTCATCTACGGACCGACGCAGACGCTCCTGGTTCGCAACGTCGTCGATGCTTTCGTCGCGGCGGGAGCAATGGCGGCTTACACCGTCTTCCTCGGTGTCTACGTGCTATTCCTGGGCAACCTGTTCCGGCAGGCCGGAGGCCAGGTCGGGGTGGTACTCGTCCTGGGTGCCATCGTGGAGATCGTCGCCATCCTGCAGCTGAGGCAGCTCGGCAAGGGTCTGAGCAAAGGTAACGACTGGGTCGCCAACCGATTCGCCCTCGCGATACAGGGCGCGGGCGGCTCTGGTGGGGGTGGCGGAGGCACCGCTCTGGGAATGGGTGACGCGGGGGCCGGCCACTCCCTGCCGGGAAGGGCGCTCGCCGGACTCGGCGCCATCAACACCATCGGCGCCAACCCGATCACCGCGTTGCTCTTCCGCAGGCGCAACCCGTGGGACCTCGACTCGAAACTGAGGCATCAGGTCGACCTGATGAATCTCGAGGCTAATAAGGAGATCCTCGGGAAGGGCTGGTCGCTCAACTCGGCGCGGGTCCGGGAGGGGTATATCGAAGCCGCCAGAACAGCTGCCCAGGAATACGGCTTCACCCATCGCGGCGCCGCCGCGGCGGTGGACCGCGTCATCAACCGCGGTGGAGCCCTGGGCGACGTCGTCACCTCCATGATGGACGCCGGCTGGAAGGACAAAGACATGATGGTCGGTGCCATGCGGGCCTACAATTACCGCGAGCAGTTCGGTCCCAGCGTGTGGGATGGCGACGCGTACATCGGTGAGGCCGCCGCCTCGATGTCGATCCTCAAATTGGGTCAAACACCGACCAACATGGCTCTCTTCCAGCACACCGCGCACAGGTTGGCAAACCGGCGCTATATCGATCGTGTGGACCGTTCCGCCCTCACTAAAGCCGAACAGGACTATCTCGACGACTACTTCAAAAAGCCCACGAGGGACAAGATCAGAGGCATCGAAGCCCTCGCAAGTGGCAGCCAGATCACTCGAGATCGCCATGGCAACGTTGTACAGTCCAACAAGGATTACCCGCTGCCCCTCCAGTTCGAGGGCTGGAGTCAGGAACGTGGCCTGTTGATGAACAGGTTCATCATGCCGCATCTCAGCCAGCAATACCTGCAAGCCGCAGAAGCCGGCGATCTCCACACAGCTTCGGAAATATTGCAGACCATGGCGCATTCCGAATACTGGACAGGGAACGTGAAGCTGACCCCATCGAAGGCGCTACCACGGTTCTGATGATCCAGAAGGGAAGTAGCTTGGTGCATGATCCGGCAGCGCGTGTGAGCGCTACGGCTGCAGTTGGCCGCGCCGGTTTCGCCATAGCCGATCACAGCTTTCGACACAGAAGTAAAGTTTGTACGGAAATTTGAAAGAAGAATAGGTGCAGAATATGAAAGTTATCCACCGAGCCATCATTCTCGTGGGTTCAGTGTTTGCGGCGGCAGTGATCGCCGGCACCGGAACTGCGGCGGCTGATTCGGCGCCCGTCCGTCAGGCTGACAATCAAGCTACCAGCAGCGTTTCTATAGAAAGGTTCCTGCACCAATTCGTCGCAGGATCCCCGATCGCAAATAGTGGCAGCAGATTGGAATGCCTGTTCATGCATACTGGACCTGCATGCTACGGGTGATTGGCCGAGGCTAGCGGTCGGGCTCGGTGTCGAGGCTGCCCGCGATGAGGTCGGTCAGCGCGGTGATCGCGTCGGCGATGGTTGTCCGTTCTCGGTTCAGCTCTGCGGCAATCGCTTCGGCGGCGCCCAGCACACCGATGCAGCGCAGCCTAAGGCCATCGGTTGTGAGGCTGGAATGTGGTAGTAGTGCGGCGGCCATCGCCTCCGTGTAGTTGTCGAGCATCTCGTACTGAATTGCCTCCATTTCCGGATTTCCTTTCAGCGCGGCGGAAATGGCGTTGAACTCTGGCATGTCGGTGGCGCAGGCGAAATATGCGGTACTCATAACGCGGGCGATCTCGCCCGGAATGTGTGCGGCATCCCGCAACGCCTGTGTCGTCGCGGTTCGGTGTCGTTCTTCGAGTCGCCGGTAGAGCGCAAGCAGCAGGCCGGGGCGGGTGCCGAAATGGTCGTACACGATGGGTCTGCTCACCCCAGCGGCCTCCGCGAGGGTGACCAGGGTCAGCCCGTCGGTGCCCTGGGCGCGCACGACCGCCATGGCGGTGTCGAGCAACTGCTCCCGCCTTGCGTACTTGGACAGCCGACTCGGTGTCGTCGTCATTGCCCTCCCTTCGGCGGCGCTTCAGTTCAACTACAAAGAGTAGGCTACAAAATGTAGATCTACGCGTGAAAGAGGAGGGCCGCGAACGGGCAATGCTCGTCGGTCCTCCTCAGTGCGCCGCACTTCCTCGTCGGCATCTCGGCCTGCATGAGTGCGCGCCGAGGTCGGTGTCGACGGCGGGGCTCACCAGCGGTCTATGGTTTGCAGACCGACTCGAGCTTTCGCGGGATGCGTGTCCTCTAGTAGTGCAGCAGGGCATGAAACGGTCGCCGATGGTCGAGAAACGCTGCACCACATAGCGCTGGCCGGCGATGTCGGCGACCTGCCCTGTTGGGATCCATTTCGGGCGGCTTCGCTCAGGTTGGAATCCGCCGATCCTTCGCTGGATCGCTCGGACCTGAATTGGCTGAGGACTCAATGGCTCACCGAGTGCGCCTATCGGGATCTGGTCCTCGGATCGATCGGGGTAGTGCATGACGCCCCGCACACCGGCAACCTCCGCATAGCGCCCGAAGGTTCGACCGTTCTCGCCGAACTCGATAGCGCAGGAACGGGTTTCACCGTATTGGGCATGGCTGTAGTCGCTGTGGACAGCATCGGGGTCGGGGAGAATGGATTCCGTGATGCGTTCGTCGACGCATATGGCCAGGACGTGACCGATTCGCCCCAGTTGCCGGTGCTTCGGCGCATCGCCGTGGAGCACGCGCACCGACTGGCGACTTTGCGGTCCGGTTCAGACGCTGCGTGGCATCCGTAAAACTCACAGGCCGGATACGAGCACCCACGGTCGCTGCGGCCGTCACAAGCGCTACTTCTGACCTGACTCGCCCCGATCGAACAGCGGCAGAGGCAACCCGCCGACTCGTCAGCCCGTGGCTGACAGGTCGTCCCGCCTCGAAGGTCGACGCCGGGATTGCTTGCCGGGCCGTTCTACTGACGGGGCCGGATGATGATCGCCGCGCGCCTGTACCAGAAAATGGCGGTGTTTCCTTCATTTCCCGTGTAACCCTCGATTTCCGACGCGAACGGCTCCAGCGTCGACTTCGATGCGCCCGTACACAACTCCTCATCCCAAACCTGCCGCACAACGGGCTCACCAGCCGCCCCTGACCGGTCGATCAGCCACGTCAATGCGATGGTCGACCAGCGCAGCTCGCCGAGATCTTCCGATCCCGGGACCAAAGGAAGGCTCGAGCACACCGGAAGGCTCGCGGGGTCATCGGGCACAGGCTCCACCATGTCCCCGTCTTCATCGAACTCCATGTCAGCGCTCTCGACGCATTTCCACCCGTCCTCAACGCGCTCCCAACGCTGACGATAGATCAACATCCACGAGGTGTAATCCTCCTCGTAGGAGTCCTCGACCTCCGCGAGCGCCAGCGACGTGTCGTACCCCGCGATATCGGCCGCCGCGAGCATCATCCCAGCACGGGCAGCATCGCCGCCCTTGAGCTGATCCCACCCGAATCCGTGCTGGGAATACTGATGATCGAGCAGGTAGACGAGTTGACGAGGTGGGCGTTTCGGCTCGCGGTGCGGACGCCACGTCGGCAATTCCACCGGTGTGGTGAAATGCGCGCGTAACTGCTCGGCCAGTAACGCGACCGACGGATGCATGGCGAAAGCGGCGGCGTCGTGGCCGGTACGCCCCTTCGCCACCAGGTTGTAGGTCAGCGTGATCCGGAAACCGTCGGTGACCGGCAGCACCTCATGCTCACAGTCGCCATAGAACGCGACGAACGACAGCTTCTCCGGCGAACCCTGGTCGGTGACCTTCATCCCCTGCTGCTCGATCACCAGCTCCCCGCCGGTGAACGCCGAAGGCAGAGTCACCACCAACGTGCCGATCATGCCGTCGGCCTTCTCCGAATCCTGATGGCGCTGAAAGAATTGTCCCGCCTCGTACACCAGCATCGAATGCAGCTCCGCCGACAACTCGCAGTCCGGAACCAGACCTAGCTCGGCGCGCAGTATGTCCAGCATGGGCAGCAACGTCTCGCGCCACTGCCGCTCGTCGACCGTTATCCGGTCCCGCGGAACCTCCCATGTGTCGCGCACATTCGCGTCCAATAGGGTCTGCTCGCGCAGACCATACCGCGCCGGCCGCGCGACCTCGCACAGTCGCCGCGCCTGAGCCGGCGTCACCGGCAACCGGATCGGCCCCACCCCATCTACCTCGATCACCAGGTTCTCCGCCGAGCCCGTCCGACGCGCAGCGAATGAACCCGCCCCCGGCACCGAACCCATGAGCTCGCCGATCACCCGTAAAGTCTTGTCCGTCATGCACTTCTCCCATGTTCGACAACGTTCGCGGGCATCCTTTCAGGGCCCACCGACGATCCAGCCCCCGATGCCGCACCTTCGGAACATCGGGAACTGTGAGTCGGCCGGGGCCCCGGGCCGGTCTATGCCGTACGCAGGTAAGCCACTACCGCACTACTAAGGCCCGGTTAGTGCGCAAATTCCGGCCCGCGAACCCACTTACAGGTGCGCCAATTGTGGTCTTCATGGGCGGCGTGCTGGTCGGGTGTCCCAGCGGTAGAGGTTCCATGCTTTGCGAATCAGGCTGCGCACGGTGATGATCGCATCGGCGAGATCGAAGAACGCGTCGATGACGACCTCGCGGCGCTCGTAGCAGCGTTGGAGGCGGTTGAACGCGTTGTGCCAGGAGTTCGTACGTTCTACATACCAGCGACTGCCGGCTTGGACGGGTGCCTTCTCGCCTTTGTGAGCGATCTGTCCACGTAAGCCACGTCCGGCGAGTTCGTCGCGGGTTGCACCGGAGAGTACCTACCCCTTTCCACTCTCAACGTATAGCGCACCGGGGGGCTTGCGGCAAGACCCGGGTCGTGCCGCATACTCGTCGGCCGAAGCCAGAACCTGCGGAAATGGGAGTAACGAGTGACGGATATCGACGTAATCATCGTGGGCGCAGGCCCGAGCGGCCTGATGCTGGCCGGTGAGCTGCGCCTGGCCGGAGTGCGATCGCTGGTACTGGAACGACAGTCGCAGCCGCGAGACACCCCGAAGGCCAGCGGTATCGGCGGGCGGATCCTGGACTTGCTGCGCTACCGAGGCATTCTGGACCGATTCGAAGCAGCCAGCAGCGACCCCAACGTGGCTCCCCGATTTCCGTTCGGCAATATGCATCTGGATTTCACACACCTGGCAGATCCCCCACTGCGGGCATTGCCGCTCCCACAACTGGAAATCGAACGACTACTCGACGACCGCGCCCGCGAACTCGGCGCCGACATCCGTCGCGGACACGAGGTGGTCGGGATGAGCCAGGACGACGCCGCGGTGACCGCGGACGTGCGCGGGCCGGACGGGCCCTACCGGGTGACCGCACGGTACCTGGTGGGCTGCGACGGCGGGCGCAGCCGGGTCCGCGACATGGCCGAGATCGCGTTTCCCGGCACCACATATCCGGAGGTCAACCGGCTGGGCCAGGTCACCGTGGCCGATTCGGTGACTGTGCTCGGTAACGGCGACATCGAGGTCCCCGGGCTGGGCAGGATCCGTGCGGGTTTCACACGAACAGATCGCGGTGTGTTCGCGTTCGCGATCACCTCCGGGATTCTGTCCCTTCAGACCACCGAAGACGAGTCCACCGAATACGACGACGACGAGCCGCTGACCCTGACCGAGCTCGCGGAAAGTGCTCGCCGCGTGCTCGGCGCGGATCTCCCCATGGGAGAACCGATTCGGCTGTCGCGTTACACCTTCAAGGATCGGCAGGCCGAACGATACCGCGACAGGCGGGTCATGCTGGCAGGCGATGCGGCCCACCTGCTCCCCGCCACCGGCACCGCGCTCAATGTCGGCATGCTCGACGCGGTCAACCTCGCCTGGAAGCTCGGCGCCGACATCCACGGCTGGGCGCCGACCGGCCTGCTGGACACCTATCACCACGAACGCCACTTCGCCGGCGCACGTGCGCTGCTACAGACCCGGGCCCAGGTGGCGTTGAGGCGCGGACACGACCGAGCCGCCGAAGCGCTTCGGCAGGTCTTCCAGGAACTGATCATGGATGAACCGGCATTGCGCCGTATGGGTGCCCTCGTCGCCCACGCCGACATCCGCTATCCGATGCCGGGCTCCGACCACCACGCCTTGGCCGGCACCTTCGCGCCCGACCTCACCCTGCACACCGACCAGGGCGTCACCAGCGTCGCGGAACTCATGCACACCGCACGGCCCATCCTGCTCGACCTCACCGACCGCCCCGACCTCCGCGAGATCGGCCGAGACTGGCAGCACCGGATAGACATCCGCACGGCGAAAACCGATAACCGACCAGCAGACGCCCTACTGATCCGCCCGGACGCCCACATCGCCTGGGCCGCAACCATCGACGAACCCACCGACACCGCCGCGCTCGCACTGCGAGAAGCGCTCTCCGGCTGGTTCGGCGCACCCGATCAGCCCTGATCGGCGCTGTCGGCCACGGCGGTGGCGAGAGCGGTGATGCGCATCGCGAATGGATGAGCGGACCGATCAGGAATCGAGAAGCGATGATCACCGAGCAGCTATTAGCGTTACTGCCATGAACATCACCACTGATCAGACCTCTATCGAGTCCGTCATCCTCGAGGTGCCCGACACCGCGGCCGCCGCGGCCTTCTACGCCGCCGCGTTCGGTCTTGGCGACAAGGTGCGCGTGCGTGCCTCCGAGGCGCCGTCGACCGGCTTTCGTGGCTTCATACTGTCGCTCGTGGTGTCTCAGCCGAGCACCGTCGACAGCCTCATCGGCACTGCTCTGGACGCGGGGGCGACGACGCTGAAGCCCGCCAAGAAGAGCTTCTGGGGCTACGGCGGCGTCGTCCAGGCTCCGGACGGGGCGATCTGGAAGATCGCGACGTCGTCGAAGAAGGACACCGGCCCGGCTACCCGGGAGGTCGATAATTTCGTGGTGCTCCTCGGCGTCGACAACGTCAAGGCGACCAAACAGTTCTACCTCGACCGCGGCCTGGCCGTGGCGAAGAGCTTCGGTAGCAAGTACGTCGAGTTCGACACCCCACCTTCTTCGGTGAAGCTGGCGCTCTACGGGCGCCGCGCCGCCGCCAAGGACGCCGGCGTCCCACCGGAGGGCACCGGGTCACACCGGATCGTCATCGGCGGCGATATCGGGCCCTTCGCTGACCCGGATGGTTTCATGTGGGAAGTAGCCTCGGCCTGAGCGGTCGGTCGGACGACTGGACCGGGCGAAGTAGTGGCCGCGATGTTGGAGGTCGACACGGGTGCCGTGGCCGAGCACGAGGGCATCGTGCTTGCTCCGGTTTTACCGGGCGAGGAATTCGAGGGCCTTTTCGACGAACTGTCCGTGGAACTGGAAAATGCCGCCGTGGCCGGCGTCGGGATAGATCACCAGTTCACTGTCGGGCAGGCGGCGAGCCAGGTCGACCGAGTTCGTCGTCGGCACCATCTTGTCGCTCTCGCCGTTCACGACGAGCACGGGCTGGCGAATGACGGAGAGGTCGGACGGCTGCTCGAGTCCCCAGCGGTGGATTGCCCCGAGCTGTGCGCCATAGGACTTCAGTGAGATCGCCTTGTCCCGGTTGTGGGTGCGTTCCTTCAGGCGTGCGAGGAATTCTTTGCCTGCCCGACGCCCGTTGGGAGTTCTGGTGAAGAACAGGAACTGCTTCGGGTCCTGCAACGTGAGCAGTCCTCGCATCGTGTCGAGGTGCGAAATCCTGGTCACGTTCGTGATGCCCTCGCCGCCTGCGGGTCCCGTGCCGGCGATGATCAGCTTGCGAACGAGTTGTGGTTCGTCCTGAGCGATCGCCTGGGCGATCATGCCGCCCATGGAGAAGCCCAGGAGGTCGACCTCGGTGAAACCCAGCGCGCGGATGAAGGTGACGGCATCCTTCGCCATCGCCTGGATGGTGTTCGGCGTCGAGCCGGTGGACGCGCCGACGCCGCGATTGTCGAAGGTGATGACCCGATGTTTCGAGGCGATGCCGTCCACGACCCGAGGGTCCCAGTTGTCGAGGACCGCGGCCAGGTGGGTCAGAAGGACCACCGGGACGCCGGTCTTCGGGCCGAGTTCGCGGTAGGCGAAGTTCACGCCACCGGCGGAGACGGTACGGGTCGGCGCGTTCTGGTACGACGTCACCACGTCGTCTCGGGCTTCTTGTCTGTTGTTCATAGCCATTTCCTTCTGTGGGTGAGATTTGCGTGACTGGTTGCGCACCACGCCTCCAGGTTGTAGACGGGCGATTAAAGTATGATCATAATTCTATCGCTGCGCAAGTGGTCGCACCGAATGAAATGAGCCGGCCGACATCGGCCGGGTGCGCCGGACCTCGAGGAGGAGTGTCCGGCGTCGCCGGCCTCGAGTCCAGCGGCCGGGAGCGACCGCGGCGAGCCGCTCGCGCTGTTCGCGTAGCTGGTCGGAGACCGCGGTAGCGCCAACGGGAGCGGCGGTCGCCTTCATTGAATGTCGCGGGCCCGCCGTCGCTGACGAAACTGGTTGGCACACAAATCTATTCATGGACCAACGGCAGAAAGCGGCTCAGTGCGCGAGGAAAGACTTGACTTCTGCCGTGAATTCCTCGAGATGCTGAAACAGGAACGCGTGGCCGGCATCTCCGTACAGCACCAACTTGGCCGACGGCAGGTGTTCCACCGCGGAGTACGACGCGAATGCATGGATCATGACATCGTGCATGCCGTTGACGTAGAGCACAGGTTGCCGAATAGTCCCGAGCCCGGCGACAACCTGCTCCCATGGGGTCGCCAGAGCGGCGGTGATCGCTTGGAGCTGACCCATGGCAGCCGCCTCGTTCACCACCGGGGCGTCTGTCGGCATCGCGGCCGCGACCTTGTCGAAGTGTTCGAGCCCCAGCTTCCGAGCCTCTTCGGTTTCGGGATAGAACAGATACAGCATGTCCTCGAGGTCGGCGTCCGGCTTGGCCATGATTCCGAGGACCCGCTCGCTGATGGTCGGCATGTTGGGGGCGAGACCCGATCCGCTTCCCGCGACGATCAACTTGCGGACGAGATCGGGTCGTGTGAGCGTGACCGCCTGTGCGACCACACCGCCGAAGGACCAGCCGAGCAGGTCGACCTCGGTCAGCCCTAGGGCTTCGATGAATTCGATCGCGCCCGCGGCGAACCCCTCGACGGTGGTGAGGGCTTCACCGCCGGTGTATCCGATACCGATGTTGTCGAACAGGATGACGTCACGCTCGACGGCAAGGATGTCGAGAAACTCCGGGTCCCACCAGTCGACGGTGGCGCGGAAGCGGTGCAGCAGCACGAGCGGAACTCCACCGCGAGGGCCCATCCGGCGGTAGGTGAAACGAGCCGACGCCGCATCGATATGCAGGTTCTCGGCGGCGTTGACAGGTGTGTAGGTATTCATATCGTTCTCCTCATGATGTGGTCCGAGTAGTCGGTGGTGTGAGCGCCGACTGGGTGGTGAAACTCTGCGGCTCAGGATGCTTCGGAGAGGCGCGGATAGTCGGTGTACCCGTGCGAGCTGCCGCCGTACAGCGTGGTGAAGTCCACCTCGTTCAGCTCCGCGCCGGCGCGCCAACGCTCCACGAGATCAGGGTTGGCAAGGAACGCCCGGCCCACGACAACGGCGTCGGCCACGCCCTTGTTCAAAAGTTCCTCGACCGTCTCCAGCGACGTCGCCACCGGAGCGCCGATGTTCAGGAGCACCGAGCCGCCGAATCGCATGCGGAGGTCTCGGACGAGTGGTTCGAGGGACTCGAACGGAGTGGCCAAAATGCTCAGGTATGCCAGTCCCAACGGCGTGATCCCCTCTACGACATTCCGGTAGGTGGCGGCGAGGTCAGTGCCGAGCACCTCGCCGATACCGTTCAACTGATTACCGGGCGAGAGCCGCAAGCCGACACGGTCAGCCCCGATAGCGTCGGCGACTGCCGTGACCACCTCGATGACGAAACGAGCCCGATTCTCTGGCGTGCCACCGAACTCGTCGTCGCGGAGGTTGACAGTCGGATCGAGGAACTGGTGCAGCAGATAGCCGTTGGCCCCGTGGATCTCGACGCCGTCGAGACCGGCGCTGATCGCGTTGCGGGCCGCCTCGACGAATTCGGCGACAATTCCCGCGATTTCACCGGTCTCGATCGCCCGCGGTACATCGTGATCGACCATGCCTGTCGAGGTGAACATCTGGCCGGGAGCCTGGACGGCGCTTGGTGCGATCGTGTCCACGCCCCCCTTGTTGCTGGCATGCGCGATCCGGCCCACATGCATCAACTGCGCGGCGATCGTGCCACCGGCACCGTGAACGCCATCGGCGACGAGGCGCCACCCGGCGACCTGCTCGTCGGTGTAGAGCCCGGGCACGGTGGGGTAGCCCTGGCCGACAGCACTGGGTGCAGTGCCCTCCGTGACAATCAGCCCCGCTCCGGCGCGCTGGGTGTAGTACTCGGCGTTCATCGCCGTGGGCACATTGCCTTCCCCCGCGCGGCTACGAGTCAATGGCGCCATGACGAACGACTGCGGCAGATCCCAAGGTCCGATTCGTACCGGCTTGAAAGCGACAGACATGGGGTGATCCTCCTGATAGGTCGGGATGGCGAACGACGACAGCGCTCCGACCGATCGTCACTTTAAAAAAATATAGTAACTGATATCAGATTTCGCAATGCCACAGGGCGCAAGTCGTCAGCGTCCAGCCGACCCTGGCGTGAGCCGAGGCGATCGCGTTCGACGCCCTCGGCAAAAACGCACCGCCGGCGTAGCCACCCAAACATACACCGAACGGTTTACTTAATCCACCGATGACGGTGAACCCGCTGATCGGTTGGCGACACCACCGGCTCGGCGAATACTTCCGAGACCGCCGCATCGCGCTCGCTGAGCGCCGGCTCGATGCAGGCGGATAGCCACGACGACGACAGTCCCACTTCACCCGCGATCACCTCGCACACTCTCGCCTTCCAGGTATAACGAAGTTATCCTCGGCTGATGCAACGAAGCTTGGCGGGTCGACGACTGGTAGTTACCGGTGCAGCACGCGGCATCGGGGAAAAGGTGGCACGCCTTGCCGCCGCCCGAGGCGCACAAGTGGCCTTGATCGGACTCGAGCCCGATAGATTGCGCACGCTAGCCGCCGACCTGGGTCCTACAGCATGCTGGCGGGAGGCCGACGTGCGCGACGGCAGCGCACTGCGGTCGGCGATCGATGACTGCGCGGAAGTCATGGGTGGCGTCGACTTCCTTGTCGCCAATGCTGGGGTCGCGGCCTACGGGACCGTGCGGCAGATGGATGAGGCGTCGTTCGATCGCGTTGTGGACATCAACCTCAACGGCGTCTTCCGCACCCTCGAGCACGCGACACCGCATCTGGAGCGCACCCGAGGTCACGTGCTGGTCGTCGCGTCCGCACTGTCCTTCATGCCCCTGGCCGGATTGGCTTCCTACGGTGCGAGCAAAGCCGGAGTCGAAATGCTGACCCTGGGCTACCGCCAAGAGGTGGCACACCTCGGTGTCACCGTCGGCGTGGTCCACCCCTCCTGGATAGACACCGACCTTGTCCGAGGCGCGGAAGCGGACCTGCCGTCGTTCCAGGGAATCCGCGAACAACTGCCCTATCCCGGCAACGTCACGACAAGCGTCGACGAGGCAGCGGCCGCGATCATCGATGGACTCGCGCGGCGACGTGCCCGCGTATACGTCCCGCGCGCGGTCGCCGTGGCCAACTGAGCGAAGGGTGCCGTGAACTCACCGTTGGCCTGGCCTTGGGCGAGGCGGTTCGCGGCCGAAATGGTTCCGGCCCTGGAGCGGGAGGTCGAGGCACTGGGGCGCCATGACCAGCTCGCTCCGGGAGCCGACAACCGACCGGCACAACACCGGCCGACCGGCTCGGCATGAGCGCCCTGGCCGAGTTCGCCGCCACCGGCGAGCAAGGAGGCCACACCGATGGCCCTGCTCACCGAGGATGGGCAGGCCGAGGATTGATCGAGTCGTCAAAGCGCAGGGCCACCTCATGCGAGGCCTGGGCCCGTTCCCGCTCGTCGCCGAGTCCGACCGAGAAGTTGACGCCCATCGGCAGCATCACCTGCCTCACCGCGTCGTTGAAATCGGCGAAGTGCTCGGCCAACTCGAGGGTGATGTAGCCGTGCACGAAGCTCCACGACTGAGCGGCGACGACCTCGGGTTCCTGCTGCTCGATCCGGCCGGAGTCCACAAGCCGTTGGCACGCGTCGACCATGTGCACGTAGGCGTCTCGGAAGGCCGGCGACCGCCCGCTGAAACGAATGTCGGAATCCCCCATCGGTCGATAAGTCGCGCGCGTGGACAGACCGAACATCAAGTCATAGAGGTGGGGGTTCTCCCGGGCGACCCGCCGACATGTCAACGCCATCGTGAAGAGATCCGCGATCGGATCCGCGGTCACCGGCATACGGGAGAATGCTCGGTCGAGTTCCTTGAATCCCTGGTCGACGACAGCTCGGACGAGCTCGGGGATCCCACCGAAGTGGCTGTAGACCACCATCGTCGACAGCCCGGTCGCCGACGCTACCGTCCGCGCCTTGATGGCCGAAGGCCCCTGCTCGGCCAGCAGACCGATAGTTGCCCTGACGAGCCGCTCCGGCACGCCTTCCGTCATCGAATCCTCTGACACGTTCCTCATATTTCCACCTGCCCCCACAGCACGCCCCGGTTCCGCGTCCGCGGGGCTCTTGCCACGCATACTGTAACTTCGTTATTCTAGACTTGTAACTTCGTTATTGTCATCGCGGCCAGGCGCCCGCTCGGCTCGCCGGCCACATCAACTTTCCACCACGGAAGCAGAATCGATGAGACACCACAGCAAGGGACACCTGAATGTCGAGGACCGCGACTCCGTTTTGATCGTGCGCCTCGACGGCGGCCCGCACGGGGTGTTCGGCCTCGAGATCGCCAACCAGCTGGAGGCGTTGGTGGACCGCGTCGACCGCGACCCGAGCGTGCACGCGGTCGTCTTCACCGGGGCGCATCCCGAGCGGTTCGTCAGCCATGCCGATGTCCGCTGGTTACAGGAGGGGGGCGCCGCGGTGCCTCCAGTCGGCCGGCGCGGCGCCTCCGTCGTCGCGCGCACGGCCAGGAATGTGGACCGAGCCCGCGTCCTGGCGCCCTTGGTGAACCGTACCCCGCTGGGTCCCGCGGTCGAACTCGAACGCCTGCACGCGACGTTCCTGCGGATGAACCGCAGCGGCGTCATCTTCATCGCCGCTCTCAACGGTTCGGCGCTCGGCCTCGGGGCGGAGTTCGCCTGGGCAAACGATCTTCGGGTGATGGCCGACGGCAACTTCTTCATCGGCCAACCGGAGGTCCTCCTCGGCATTATGCCCGGCGGTGGCGGCAGCCAGCGGCTGACTCGCCTGATCGGCACCCACAAGTCCTTGGTCGCGATCCTGGAAGGTAAACCGTTCACGCCCGCGCAGGCGCTCGCCGACGGGGCCGTCGACGCTGTGGTCCCACCGGACGAAGTCGTCACGAGGGCGGTCGAACTCGCAGCGCACTTCGGCTCGCGGACGAAGGGATCGGTCGCGGCGATCAAGAGGGCGGTGTACTTCGGCGGCTCGATGTCGCTGACGGACGGCCTGCACGTCGAACGCACCGAGTTCCTCGGCACCGCACTGTCGAAAGACGGTCAGCAACTGATGCTCGACTACATGGAGAGCACAGAATCCTCCGGGGAACTCCCCCTTTACAACCCGGACATCTACAAGCGAGCTCTCGAACTGGGCACTGTGCCAGGGCGTCGCTCTACGAACGGGCGGTGAGTCCGGCCATGGCCGCTGAGCAGCCTTTCACCCGTCAGGATGTCTACTTCTCCTCCGGCGACAACACCTGTGCCGCGTGGCTCTATCTCCCCACTGGTGTCGCCGCGCCGCCCGTCGTCGTCCTCGGGCACGGCCTCGGTGCGACCCGCGAGATGCGTTTGGACGCTTTCGCCGAGCGCTTCGCCAAGGCCGGCATCGCCTGTTTGGCCTTCACCTACCGGCACTTCGGCGACAGCGGCGGTGCACCCCGTCAGCTGCTGTCGATCAAAAAGCAGCTGGTCGACTGGGATGCCGCCATCGACTACGTGAAAGCCCGTCGCGACGTCGACGGCGCACGCGTCGCGGTGTGGGGCAGTTCCTTCGGCGGTGGCCATGCCATCACCGTCGCGTCGCGCCATCCTGAACTGCGCGCGGCCGTGGCCCAGTGCCCCTTCACCGACGGTTTGGCCTCCGCGCTCGCGTTGGGCCCTGTCGCCACGCTCGAGTTGGCTCCGTTTCTCATCCGGGACCTGGCGGCCAAGGTCCGCGGGAAAGCACCGGTGACGATTCCCCTTGCCGCACCTCCCGGTTCGCCGGCCCTGATGAACGCGCCGGATGCCCTTCCCGGGTACCAGGCGCTGATTCCCGCGGGGACGACGTTCGTGAACAAGGCAGCGGCACGAGTCATTCCGACCATCGCCGGCTACCGGCCCGGACGTGTGGCGAGAAAAGTCACCATCCCCATCCTCTTCTGCGTCAGCAACACCGACACCGTCACGCCGCTCGCCCAGACCCTCCGATATGCGCGGACCGCGCCACGGGGGGAGATCAAGAGGTACGACGCCGGCCACTTCGACTTCTACCTCGGCGATGCCTTCGAGGCGTTGGTCAGCGACCAGATCGAGTTCCTGACCCGCCAGTTCGCCTCGGCACCCACCCCCTCGACTCTTATACCGGATCGCGCTACATCGAGATAGGTACGCTCGCGATGAATTTTGCTTCTCTGCCCGACCGCCGCGCCACCCTGGACCCGCATGGGCCTGCGATCTCCGATGGGTCTCAGTCACTCGACAACGCTCAACTGTTGAAACGTGTCCGAGCGGCCACTCATCACCTGCGAGAGCTCGAAATCGGTCCCGGTGATGTCGTAGCGCTCCGACTGCGGAACCGTGTCGAGTTCGTGGTTCTGCTGTTCGCGGCTTGGCGGCTCGACGCGACCATCACGCCGGTCAATCCGAACCTGACCGACATCGAGATCGTCCGACAGCTCAGCGACTCCGGGGCCCGCCTGCTGGTGGTCGAGGACGACGCGACTCCGGTCGGCGGCGTCACCACGCTCGCCGTGGGGGATCTGCACACCGAAGCAGTGAGTTCGGTTCTCGAACCACAGCCGCAACCGTCCGTGTTGGACGTCCTTTATCAAGCGGCGGTCGAGTGGGTTCGACAGCCGCCGCGGGTGGACCCGTCCACGGTCGCCCTGCTCATCTACACCAGCGGCACCACCGGCGTACCGAAAGGCGTGATGCTCGACCACGCAAACATCGACGCCATGGTGGCCATGGGAGTCGAATCGCTGCAGCTGACACCGGCGGACCGGTGCCTGCTGATCCTGCCGCTCTTCCATGTCAACGGCATCGTCGTCAGTATCCTCACGCCGCTGCTCGCCGGGGCGAGTGTCGTCATCGCAGGCCGGTTCGATCCAAGATCCTTCTTCGGCCTCGTCGAAAGCGAGCGCCCCACCTTCTTCAGCGGGGTGCCGACGATCTACAGCATGCTTGCCGCGCTCCCGGCGAATATTCGGCCCGACACATCATCGTTGCGTTTCGGAATCTGCGGCGCGGCACCGGTCTCGGCCGATCTGTTGGTTCGATTCGAGGCTCGATACGGATTCCCGCTCATCGAGGGCTACGGGCTGTCCGAAGGAACATGCGGCTCCACCATCAATCCCCTCGTAGGCCCACGACGCGCCGGCACAGTGGGACTTCCCTTCCCGGGGCAGGAGATTCGGATCCTCGACGCAGCCGGTTCCGAGGTGGCGGCCGGGGTCGACGGTGAGGTCGTCGTGCGGGGCCCCAACGTCATGCGTGGCTACCTCGGCCGCCCGGAGGAAACGGCGCGCGTCATCGTCGATGGCTGGCTACACACCGGTGACATCGGCCACCTCGACGCTCAGGGCTATCTGACACTCGTCGGGCGATCGAAAGACATGATCATTCGTGGCGGCGAGAACCTCTACCCCAAGGAGATCGAGGACGTCCTTGTCGGCCACCCGGCCGTCGTGGAGGCCGCCGTGATCGGCGTGCCCGACGCAAAATGGGGCGAGATCGTCGTCGCCTACGTGCAACCACGACCGAACTCGACTGTCGACCCCGCCTGGCTGAAAGCGGCATGCGCCCGGCATCTCACCCCCTACAAGCGCCCGACCTCGTACTTCGTAGTGGACGCCATCCCGAAGAACGCAGTCGGCAAGATCGACAAGGTTTCCCTACGGACGGCCCATGCCGCAGCCGCCGCTGGGTCGTGACCGACCCGCCTGCAGGCCCTGCGGCGGGTCCGATCTCACTGCCCGATGTCCAATAACACCAGCGCATTCCGGACGCCCTGGTCCAAGACGTTGTCAGCGAGCTGCCGGTCTGCGAGTGCACGCGAGAGCTGCAGTGTCCCGGCCATCATGGCGAAAACGCTGAGCACCCGCATGCGCGCCGATCCCGGATTATCCGGAGGCAGTAAGGCAGCTATGTCATCGATTATCGCCAACACTCCGGTGGTGTACGCCCGCCTCGTCGCATCCGCACACCGCCCGATCTCGTCGAGTAGAGCGGCCGAGGGGCAGCCCTCCTCGCGACTGTCACGATGCTCCGCCGAGAGATACTCACGCACGAACTGCTCGAGTTCGGCACGATCTCGCACCTGGGCACCGACTCTGGCACGCTGCTCACTCAGCTGGTCGGCGAGGGCGTTCGCGACCAGATCTTCCTTGGACGCGAAGTGGGCATAGAAGGCGCCGTTCGTCAGCCCCGCATCCTTCATCAAGGTAGCGACCCCGGAGCCATCGATGCCGTCCTGCTTGAACCGACGACCGGCCGCCTCGACAATCCGACGCCTCGTTGCTTCCTTGTGCTCACTCCCGTAACGCATCCCACACTCCTTCGACGCCAGACCGGCCATTGCACCTGGCCACCCGGCCTAAATTATATTATGATTGTAATTCAACGCAAGAGAATGCCTGCCCCAACGATAGCCAGGCCAGTGGCAGCCCACGCGTGACCCGCGAAGGAACACATCCCTATGACCTCCCTGCGCGACCCACTGGCACTGCCGCGTGGACAGGTGCTCCCCAATCGGATCATGAAGGCCGCCTCGAGCGAAGGGCTCGGCACCAAGAGGAACTCCCCCGACGGTCGCCTCGAACAGCTCTACACGACTTGGAGCCAACGGTGGAAGCTACGAGGCGCCGGCAATGATGGGCGCGGCGGCGGACAGCACACGGGCTCGCGAAGCCTACTTCCTCGAGTACGCCCGCACGGTTCGCACTCTTGCCGGCAACGTCCCGCTGGCGGTCACTGGTGGCTTCAGATCTCGCGCTGCGATGGACGCGGCCGTCGACTCCGGCGAGTGCGACGTCGTCGGCATCGGCCGGCCCACCGCAACGACGACCGACGCGGCGGACCATGTCCTCTCGGGCCGCACCGAGACCCTCGCCGCGCACCAGGTGCGAGCCGGGATGCGCGGCATCCTCGGCAGGGTTACCGACCTGAAGTCCCTCGACGGACTACTCGACCTCGGCTGGCACGCCGACCAGTTGCACACGCTTCCGTATGCCATGAGCAACGCGGCGATCGAGCAACTCGGTCGCGGACTGCGAGTGGAGCTCGCCTCTCATGACGTGACTGTGACCACCGTGTACTTCGCGCTCGTCGACACAGACATGATCCGGCTGAGCGTCGATACCGATCCGGCTGCGCAGCAGTTGCTCGGCACCCTGCCTGCGCTGTTGCGGAAGCGGATCACACCCGCGGAGGCGGCAGATGCGATCGTCACCGGCATCTGGCGTCGGAACACCCGCGTGTTCCGCCCCCGGCGCTGGGCCGCTGTGCTGACTCTACGTCGACAGGAAATCGCGCAAGGCGTCGACCGTCTGCTGTGGGGCTTCTTCCGGGATGAAATGGCCGCAGTCCAAGCCTTGGCCGCGAACGTCGTCGGCGTACCGACGCCATACCTCGACCACGTCGTAGCGGGTTCCGACGAAGCCGCGAGCACCCCACAGGACCAGGAGCGGGCAGGTGACGCGGCGGCCCGCCACCGCATCGGCCTCGTCGTGTTCGAGATCAATCGAGGCGGCCGCGCGATAGTCCTCGCAGCTCGCCCGGATCGCCTCGGGATCACTGAAGCACCGCACATACTCGGCTATGGCCGCTTCGTCGAATTCCGCGCCGGGGCCGGACCACTGCTGGAGCTTTCGGCGCAGAAAATACTCAGGCGCGCCGCCGATCAGAACTTCGGGCAGATCCGGTTCCTCGGCGAGGAAGAACCAGTGGTCGTAGAAGGTTGCCAAAGCGCGGTCCACGTTCGCGAAAACATGTCGGGTCGGAACAATGTCGAGGACCGCGGCTCGTTCGACCCGCTCGGCATGGTCGAGGCACAGTCGATGGGCGACTCGAGCACCGCGGTCGTGACCGACGATCGCGAAACGGTCGTGTCCCAAGGCAGTCATCAACCCGACCTGGTCCGCGGCCATCGCACGTTTACCGTACGACGAATGATCGATTTCCGAGGCGGGCTTGCCCGAGTCGCCATACCCACGCAGATCGGATACGACGACGGTGTGTGACTCGGCCAACGCTGCTGCCACCTCACGCCAGATCACATGGGTTTGCGGGTAGCCATGGAGCAGCAGCACCGGTGGCCCCTCGCCGCCGACACGCGCGTGGATACGGACGCCGTCGACATCTACGTCGTGGGTCGTGAATTCGCTGAACATCCGTGAGATCTCCTCGACGTCGAACTCGCTGCGGCAACTTCGTTCATATAGAGACCACAGTCGGCGTGTAGCGCTATTGGGGGCCATTCCCGCGACACCTATTGTGCAGACTCCCCTTTCGGTCTGGCGGACCAAGTGCGAAACCGACACTGCCGAGACTCATGACGTCAAGAATTCGAGCGCCTCTCCGACGAACCTTTCGTGATACTGAAAGATCCCGCCATGCCCCGCGTCGACATAGATGCGGAGCTTCGCGTTGGGGAGACGACGTTGCAAGTCGAAGGAATTGCTGGTCGGCACCATCCGATCGTCCTCACCGTTGGCTACGAGAACCGGGTGTTGGATACGGCTCAGGTCGGAGGGCTCCTGCGCGCCCCACGCGTGGATAGCCTCGAGCTGAGTGCGGAATGCTCGCAGTGAAATCGCCTTGTCGCGGTCCCCGCTGCGTTCCTTCAACCGTGTCACGAACGCACGAGCCTCCGACTTGCCGTGTGCGGTTCTGGTGAAGAACAAATTTTCCTTCGGATCCTTGAAAGTAGCCACCGCCTTGAACGTGTCGCGGTAAGTCACCGAAGTCACGTCGACGATTCCTTCACCTCCCGCCGGACCCGTCCCCGCCAGGATCAGCTTGCGAACGAGCTCCGGCTCTTCTCGAGCGATCACCTGCGCTACGAAACCTCCCAGCGAGAATCCCAATATGTCGACCTGGTCCAAGCGCAGCGCGCGGATGAAGGCGACAGCATCTCGTGCCATCGCCTCGACCGAGTCCGGTGTCCGGCCTTCGGACGCGCCGACGCCGCGGTTGTCGAAGGTGATCACGCGGCGCTTCGCCGCGATGCCGTCGACCACTCTGGGGTCCCAGTTGTCCAGATTCGCACCCAAGTGATTCAAGAAGACCACCGGTACGCCGGTATCGAGCCCCAGCTCGCGATATGCGAACCGCGTTGCGCCGACCTGCACGGATTTCGTCGGCACATCTTTATACGACGTGCCGCCCGCATGAGTGCTCTGCGCCTGCTGATGACGTTCGGGAACGCGCTGAGTGGATCGCCGCTCTGCCATGACTTCCTCCTGATGTAAACCGATTGGTGTACCTTTGAAGTCGACCGTACCCGACATCCCGCCACTTGTAAACAGATCGGTATACTTACTTCATGACTTCGCTCACCGATACCCAGGAACCCACCCGCCGGGGAGGGCGTGGCGCGCGTCAGCGCATCCTGAAGGCAGCCACCGAACTGTTCTACAACGAGGGCATCAACGCCACCGGTGTCGAACTGATCGCGACCACAGCGTCCGTGTCGAAAAGAACTCTCTACCAACACTTTCCGAGCAAGACCGCGTTGGTGGAGGAGTATCTGCGCATGCTACGGCAAGCGGCGGGTGACATCACGGACACGCCGCCGAAGTCCGATTCGAATCCGCGTTCGCGGCTGCTCGCTTTGTTCGACAGCCCGGATACCGCCGACGCGGCGATGCGCGGCTGCCCGTTCCACAACGCGGCGGTCGAGGCAGCCGAGGCGATGCCTGGCGTTCAAGACATCGTCCACGCGCACAAGCGGAACTACATCGCCGGCCTTATCGAGTTGGCCCGACAGGCTGGCGCGGCAGACCCCCAGCTACTGGGCGACCAGCTCGCCGTCCTGTACGAGGGCGCAGCCGCCTTGTCCACCTCGCTCGATGATCCGGCACCCTGGACACATGCCAGGAGAGCAGCGGAGGCTCTCATCAGCCAAGCAACAAACCGCTGAGCTCACCTGATTCGTTCGACGCGGTCCTATCGGCTGTCGCCATCTGGGAGGGAGTCCGCGTCAGCCGACGCGAATGGGCTCTGTCCGGCAGCTGATACTAGGCATCCTGACGCCGTGGGAGGCGGAATACGCGGAAGAAACGCGTCAACAGTTTGCGGTCTCCCCGGACGGTCACGGAATTGTCCTTGATGGCCTGAGCAGGCGAAATACTACCCTCGCTCAACGCGATGAATGTTGGCACGTCGGTTTCGACGACAAGGTCGGGCGTGATCACCGCAGCGCCCGAGGCGAGATCCAGCCCATTGCTGTCGGCCTTGATCCACATCACTTCCGCACCGACCCTCAGCTCGACGATCGCATCCAGCGAACCGATCTTGACCGGATCGGCCGTTGCCACCATTGGCAGCAGGGTCCACGAAGCGCGCGACTCGGCGTCATCGTCGTCCGGCACGTCGAGTTGGAGTCCCCACACCGCGAGCTGGGCAAGCATCGGCCGTAACTGTTTGCCGAACTCGGTCAGCTCATACGCCCGTACCGATGCAGGCGGCGGCAGTAGTACCGGCCGAATCACCTTCGCCGCCTCGAGTGTCTTCAAGCGTGCGGCCAACAAGTTCGTTCCCATCCCGGGCAACGTCTCGACCAGGTCTTTATACCGCCGTGGACCCATGTTCAGCTCACGAATCACCAACAACGTCCACCGCTCGCCCAGCACATCAAGCGCGCGCGCCAAACCACAGTTCTGCCCGTACACCCGTGAGCCACTCATGAGCAAAGTATAGTCGCTACTACCATTTCCTATAGCAGCCTATCTCGCATCCGGGGACGACACGACTCCCGACATCGGACCAGCACCGCGAAGCTGATGCGACCGTGGAGGTTCCGATGGCGTCGACTCCGTCGGTGCGGACACGGAACCGAGCCGGACCTGCGAGGTCGGGCTGCACCGGTCGGCCCACAGCTCATGACGCCCTTCGAGAGCTGGCCCTGCCGCAGGCGCGCCCGGTCCCGTATCAGGACCCTTCGCATCGAACGCGAGGCCGCCGCTACGTCACAGCGCCTCGGTTCCGGTCACCCACCGACTGGAAACCAGGGACAATCAGCCGACAGCCGAATACGTGATATCGCCAGTCGGCGATCCCGGCGCAGTGTAGATTGACCGACTCCCATAACTTCGTTATTCTAGTTTCATCGGCCATGCCGAGGTGTGCTGGTTTCAGGTCGCAATCCATATGGTGGACACACTTTCCGCGCGATGCCGTCGGCAAGTAGCCGAGCTCTCGCTCC
Source organism: Nocardia sp. NPDC023852 (assembly GCF_040639505.1). Lineage (NCBI taxonomy): Bacteria > Bacillati > Actinomycetota > Actinomycetes > Mycobacteriales > Nocardiaceae > Nocardia > Nocardia sp. NPDC023852. The sequence goes on along the minus strand of NZ_JBFAAB010000004.1, from coordinate 23,207 downwards.
GAGAACACCACACCACGAATCACCCGAGGGAAGAGAAGGCAGGTGACATGAAGGCGTTCATTGTCGAGTCCTACGGCAAGGACGGACTACGGGCCGCGGACGTTCCCAAGCCCAGCGTGGGCCGTCGTGACGTTCTGGTCCAGGTCCGGGGGGCCAGCATCAACCCGCTGGACAAGATGGTTCGCAACGGCGAGTTCAAGCAGCTGCTGAAGTACAAGCGCCCGTTCATTCTGGGGCACGACGTCTCTGGTGTCGTGACGGAGGTCGGCGCGGAGGTGCGTGCCTTCAAGGTCGGCGATGAGGTGTATGCCAGGCCGCGAGACCTTCGTATCGGCACCTTCGCCGAGTTCATCTCGATCGACGAGGGCGATGTGGCACTCAAGCCGCAGTCCCTGTCGTTCGACGAGGCCGCTGCCGTACCTCTCGTCGCGCTGGCAGCCTGGCAGGCGCTCGTCGACCTTGCCCACGTCGAACCAGGCCAGAGGGTCCTCGTCCACGCCGGCGCGGGCGGTTTCGGCTCGACCGTCATCCAGGTCGCCAAGCATCTGGGCGCCTACGTCGCCACCACGGCCCGCACCAACGACGTCGAGAAGGTCCGCACCTTGGGCGCCGACGAAGTCATCGACTTCACCAAGAAGGACTTCTCCGAGGTACTCACCGGATACGACGTCGCGCTGGACTCGCTCGGCGGCACCAATCTGGAAAAGTCCTTGACCGTGCTCAAACGTGGCGGACTTGCCATCAGCGTAGTCGGCCCGCCCGACCCCGCCTTCGCCACACAAGTCGGTCAACCGCTCCTCGTACCCGTCATGGCGCTGTTGAGCCGCAAGGTCCGCAAGCAGGCGAAGAAGCAGGGAGTGCGGTACACGTTCTTCTTCATGAAGGCCAACGGCGCACAACTCCACGAACTGGCCGCGCTATACGACAACGGCACCCTGCGGCCGGTGCTCGACCGCACCTTCCCCTTCGATGAGACACTCGAGGCCATGGCGTACGTCGAGCAGGGCCGCGCCAACGGCAAGATCGTCGTCACGCGATGAGGAAGGCACGCAAACGGGAGTGTCTCGTATCGAAACCGTACCCGACGAGCCGTTCGTGTCCGATCTCGTTCAACGCGAGGAAATGCGCCTCTGCCAGGCAAGCATGATCGTCATTCCGGCGGTTTCGAGCACGACCGCTGCCACCGAGATGGGGTGCGGTCGCCCACGTTGTTGCCATGACCTCAGGCGGGCCAGGCCGCCGATGAACACGGTCGAGAGTGCGAAAGTCAGGGCCGGCGATCGCTCGACACGTGATAGCTGGGACCAGATCACCGGCCCCACCGCGAATTTGAATACATTGGCATATCGCAGAGCGCTATCCACTGTCGGCACCACATCCGGCGATCCGCCCGGCACTCCCTGAGGACCGCGAACGATCTCGTTCAAGGCGCTGGCCGCAGGTATCGCCCCCATCGCCGCCAATGTCCACTGCAATCTCCGCCGACTGCGACTACCACCTGGGTGCGACGCGAGCTGCGCTAGCTTGTCGTTCATTCGAATGTCCTTCCATCAGCGCTGTTCGAGAATGAGTACGGGGATTTCCCGGTCGGTCCAGCTCTGGTACGAGTCGAAGTCGGCGTAGGCCGCTACAAGTCGTGGCCATAGCCGTGCTCGCTCCTGCGGGTCGGCTTCGACCGCGCCCACCGCGCGGCGAACGCCGCCGATCTCGATATAGGTGTCAGGATGGGCCAGCAGGTTGTAGTACCACTGCGGGTTCCCGGGCGCTCCAGCCGCCGAGGCGACGACGATGATGTTGGGGCCGTCGGTGACGTAGAGCAGCGGTGTCGCGAAGGTCTTGCCGGACTTACGTCCACGGTGTTCGAGCAGCAAGGTCGGCATGGGCGTGCCGAATGCGTCGCCGATGCGCCATTGGCCGCCGATCCGTCCGCGAGTGCGGCGATAGATCCACACGTGCGCCCTGCTGGCGTACCGTGTGATCTTCGGTAGCAGCGGAGAATCCAACCAGCTGGGGCGTTTCGGCGTTGTCATGTAGCTCAGATCCTCCTGAAACGCAGCGCGCTGCGTCGAGCCGTCACCGGCCGCGGCGTTCGCCTTCGTCGTCGATGTTGGTGTCATTGACAATTGGCGTAAACGAGGCAGACCGAATCGTGCGGACACCCTCGCGCGCCCGAGTATTGCCACATGCAGTTGTTCCACGCACGTCCGCGCGGAACCGAACGTGTACCCGCCGACGAGACCGGGCCACACGAGTGTCCGCGGTCGGACAGAGCGTGCCCATGTCCTGATCGGCGCATCTGGTCGTCAGCCTCTACACGTGCGGAATATATACTATTCACTATATGATTTCAAAGTCAACACTGCCATAACGCCGTCGCCGAACTCTTCGCCGTCATCGACGCGGTCGGTCCGATCGAGGTGTTGTTCGGGTACTTCTACGGCGCGGTCCTGGCCCTGGAAACCGCACTCACCGCCCCGGAGCGCGTCCCACTACTCGCCGTCTACGAACCACCCCTGCCCATCACCTACTCGGCACCCGACATCGCCGCCGTCGACGCGGCTTTGGCGCCAGGCGAGTACGAGCACCTGCTCCTGCAGGCCTCAGCTGCCGCCGGAGGGTTCTCATCGGCAAAGCTGGCCGCACTGCGGCGGATCCGTTGTGGTGGTTCAAGGTCGCTCAGGCCCCGACTCTCGCTGCGCCCTGCGGGTGCTGGCCGAGCTGGACCCGACGGTGGACCGCTACGCCGCGATCACCGCGCCGACCACCGGTACCACCAGCGCGCCGACTACATCCTGCAGGCCGCGGACCTGCTCACCGCCGTGATACCGGGCCCGACGCGTAAAACGTTGCCGGGGCAAGGCCATCACGTCGATCCCGCCGTGCCGGCCGAGGCGCTGGCCTCGTCACCGCCTGCCGGCTGAGGGGTGGTGGTCGGCGGGGGGTGTTGGATGCCTCGGCCGGAGCGTAGAGGCGGCCGGTTCAGGCGTGGGCCGGCAGCAGCTCGGCGATGAGCGCCTCGACCCGGGCCCGGATCTCGTCACGAATCAGGCGCACGGCCTCGACACCCTTGCCGGCCGGGTCCTGGAGGTCCCAGTCGCGGTAGCTGACGCCGGGGAACACCGGGCAGGTGTCGCCACATCCCATGGTGATGACCACATCGGAGGACTCCACGGCGTCGAAGGTCAGCACCTTCGGCGACTGGCCGGCGATATCGATCCCGACCTCACCCATCGCCGCCACCGCTGCCGGATTGATCGATTCGGCGGGTGCGCTACCGGCGGAGCGAACTTCGATCGCGCCTCGGGCGAGGTGGGCCAGGAATGCGGCGGCCATCTGGGAGCGGCCGGCGTTGTGGACGCAGACGAACAACACGCTGGGCTTACTGGTCATACGGGGACAGCCTTTCAGGAAGCTGGGATGTCGAGTTCGGCGCACCGTCGGCGTGCTCATCGCAGCAAAGCCCCGTCCAGGGCAGCTTCGTCGCGGAACCGGTTGCGCAGGGCGAGGGAGACATACACCAGCGCCACCAGAACTGGGACCTCGATCAGCGGCCCGACAACCCCGGCGAGTGCCTGTCCGGAGGTCGCGCCGTAGGTGGCGATCGCGACGGCGATGGCGAGTTCGAAGTTGTTGCCCGCCGCGGTGAACGCCAGTGTGGTCGTGCGTTCGTACCCCAAACCCATGACGGCGCCCAGTAAATAGCCGCCGCCCCACATGATGGCGAAATAGGCCAGCAGCGGTACCGCGATGCGCACCACGTCCAGCGGCCGGGACGTGATCCGTTCGCCCTGCAGGGCGAACAGCACCACGATCGTGAACAACAGCCCATACAGCGCCCCGGGCCCGATCCGCGGGATCAGCGTGGACTCATACCAGTCCCGGCCCTTCGCGCGTTCACCCAGGCGGCGGGTCAGATAACCCGCGAGCAGCGGAATCCCGAGAAAGATCAGCACCGATTTCGCGATCTGCCACGGCGAGGTGTCGATCGTCGTCTGTTCCAGGCCCAGCCAACCGGGCAAGACCGAGAGGTAGAACCAGCCGAGGACGGCGAACATGATCACCTGGAAGATCGAATTCAACGCCACCAGCACCGCGGCGGCTTCACGATCACCGCAGGCAAGGTCGTTCCAGATGATCACCATCGCGATGCAGCGGGCCAGTCCGACGATGATCAACCCGGTGCGGTATTCGGGCAGGTCCGCCAGCAGCAGCCACGCCAGCGCGAACATCAGCGCCGGACCCAACAGCCAGTTCAGCACCAGCGACCCGACCAACAGCCGACGGTCGCCGGTAACGGTGTCGATTCGGTCATAACGGACCTTCGCCAGAACCGGGTACATCATGATCAGCAGCCCGATCGCGATCGGCAACGAGATTCCGTCGATCTCGACCGCGGCGAGGGTGTCGCCGAGCCCGGGGATCAGCCGACCAAGCAGCAGCCCAGCGGCCATGGCGACACCGATCCACACAGGCAGGAACCGGTCCAGCCTCGACAGCTTCGCCACCACACCCTGCTCGCCACCACCAATGGTGGTGGTGGTTTCGATGGCGCTCACGCGTTCACCCCGGCTCCCGCGCCGCTTTCCGTCAGAAGCGCGTCAGAGAGGCGCTGCAGCGCCTGCGGGACGACCCGGTAGTACACCCAGGAAGCGCGGCGTTCGCTGGTCAGCAACCCGGCCTCACGCAGCACCTTCAGGTGGTGGGAGATCGTCGGCTGGGTCAAGTCGATGCCTTCGGACAGGTCGCACACGCATGCTTCCTGCCCGGCCCGGGATGCGATAGAGCTCAGCAACCGCAACCGCACCGGATCCGACAAGGCCTTGAATACCGCCGCCAACTCCGCCGCGGCTTCGACCGACAGGGGCTCACGCACCCGCGATCCTGGGCTGCATGCCTCGACCGGGGTCACCGGCAACTGCGACTTAGACATTCATCGATATTGACGAATATCTATCACTTAGACAAACGAACACCCGGTGAACAACCCCGCACCACACCCCAGCGCCGCCGTGCAGCGCGGTTGCCTCGCCGTCCTCGTCATGGATCCTCGGCAATCCACTGCAGGCATCACCGTGACCAGGGGCACCTCCGGTCCGAGTAGTTACGACACGCCCGAGCCGCTCGCCGACCGCTGATCGGACGTTCCAGCGCAAGGTGCTGCGGCACCTTGCGACCGGCTCGAACTCCTGACCCCCACGAAGAGGGTCAGGAGGACTCGACCTCACCGATCGCCACCGACGCCGACCGCGGTCGGCAGCTCGGCAACCGTCCCTCCGGCGCCAGTGATCACCCGGGTATCCGCGATCCGGGCGCCGACTCGGTCCTCTCTTCGCAGGTCATTGCGCCGGTTGATCCTGGACCCAACGGAAGGTGGTGCTACGCAGGGTGAACTGGTCCGGATCTACGCGGTGCAGAGTCATGGTCACCGAGTGTCCGCCGAGTTCGCCGGTCAGCGTAACCTCGTCCGGGGTGGTCTGGTCGAAGGTCAGCGCGGCCGAGGATGTATCGCCGACGGCTTCGGCGGGGACTTCGATGCGGTGGGTGGCAGGGTCGATGGTGCCTGGTGTCGTAACGAGTGTGCCGTCCATCAGTCGATACGAGATTTGGCCAATGTGTTCGAATACGACGGTGCGCCATTGGGTCTCGTCGGTCAGCATGGGCGGTACCGGTTGTCCGTCACGGGTGAAGTCCGATACCGACCACATGCCATATAGGGGTGGCTTCGGGCGGTCCGGTCCGACTGCCTGCCAGATATCCCAGGTGAAGTACGTAATCGATACTGTCACCCACACAGCGAGCGCTACCTGGCACCAGGTAGCGGTTCGGCGTGCACGGGAAGTCGCAAAGGGGTAGGGCGCGGTGGATGGCCCGGTCGTGCGGTTCAGCACGAGCACCTCGGTGAGCCTGCGTGCCTCCGGAGCCAGCAGCACTACGCCCATGAGCAGCAGGTGGCCGGACAGGATCTTCACCGGCACACCGAACGTCATGTTCAGGATGAACACCTGCGCCATGCTGACTACGGCCAAGATCGACCCCACCAGTGCGGTTCGCGGGATGAACAGCAGGATCCCCGCTGTCAATTCCGCTGCGCCGAGCAGAATCTCGTAGGCAGGTGAGGCACCGACCTGGTTCCACAGCAGCGTGAACGGTGTGAGGTCGCCGACCGGCGTCAGCAAGGTCGTGAGGGCGGGTTCGGGCATCTGCGCCGGTAGCACCTTGGCCAGACCGTAATGCACCAACTGGGCGGCGACACACAGTCGCAACACCAACAGCAACCACCCGGCCGAACGCCGATATTCCACGCGCCGGGCGAGCAGCGTCCACACGGGGGTTCCGACCAGCGCGACCACCAGCACGCAGAACAGCTGAACCCAGTAAATACCCTGATCGCCACTGCCGTTCATGTACAGGGCCACATCGATGTCGAAGATGGTGTGTCCTACCCACGACAACGCCGGTTCCATCAGGCTGACCTGCCACAACACCGCGTCGTCGGGCAACCATGTACCGAGCAATCCGGTGAACTCGAACAGCATGACCGGTGAGGCCAGGCAGAACAGGCCGAAGTACAGGAAGCAGAATCGGAACAGAATACGGGTGAACGGATTCCAGGGGCGCGGTGCAGGAGCAGGCGATTCCCGGAGCGCCGGTCGGGTTGCCGTCGTGGGTGTTCGGGCGTGTACGGAGATCGGGACGGTTTGGTCGATGCTGTTCACGCGCCCACCACCGTGATGGCCCGGACCAGGTGATCGGCAGCGGGTATCGCGACGATGACTTCATCGAAGGGGCCATCGGGACTGGAGCGATCCAGGAGCTGCGAGCGTGTGACCGGGACCAGTTGCCGGTCGCTGAGCAGTACCCCCACGCCGAACGTGCGGCGACCCGACACGGTCGGCCCCCGGCGCGCACCACGCGGAGCCCGCAGCGGCTCGTCAGCGACAGTCGCCCGCCGAATCGCCGGCGGCGGAACGGAATGCCGGGCACGTCCGGTCCAGAACCACTTCCAGGAATCGCGCTCGATGGTTATCACGCCACCGGCGAGATCTACTGTTGCCACGGTCATCCTTCCGTCAGTGGAAGCAGGATGGTCGCCAGCAGCCGCGGCGTTCGTCCCCCTCCTGGTTCGTTCGCGAGCATGGGTTGCACCAACTGGGCGAAGCCCTGGGCAAAGCGCGCGAATTCAGCGTCGTCCAGGTGTAGCACCACCTGCTGGTAGCCGACACCGTCCGCCACCAGGTCGATGGATTCCCTGGCGAAGTAGCGGGTGAACTCCGACAGCAGACTGCTGACGAATGCTGTGAAGTATCGTGCGTGCTCCTGCGGAGTAGCCGAGGCCAAGGCCTCCGCTGTTGGTGTCACGCCACCTTCCGGCACCGAATACACCCGCTCGGTCGCGCCGCCGACCTTGCGCTCGGCGACCACCTCCAGCATTCCCGCCCCGGCGAGAGTCGAAATATGCCGGTAGAGCGTGGCCTGCGGCACGTCCGGCAACAGGTCGGCCAGGTCGGAGGCCGTTCGGCGGGTACCGGATACAGCGGTCAGGATTCGGATACGCACCGGATGCAGCGCGAGGTCTGCCCAACGTTCCGAGGATGCACCCATGCCGCTATATTATCATTATCGATAACGAGAATGTAGGTCGACTCTCGCTTACCGCACCATCAGTCGCGGACGAAACGGCAATGACCCCGGTACACGGCCACCTGAGTCACGCCCACTCACCACGGTCTCCGCGAACCGCGACACGGCCTCGCGGCGCACGGACCCGCCGACGTGGGATCATCCACATGCCTCGAGCACTGGTCACCGATCCGACTCATCTGGGATTCGGGATATCGCAACCCATGCCCGAGGGTCGGCTACGCCGGCGCGTTCCTGCGGTCGAGGTGGCCTGGCCGACCACCGGTAGCGCGTCGTTATCGCTGTTCTGCGGCCTCGATCGCCAGACTCGTGACGGTGTCGATCGCCTCGACGATCTTCGGTGGGGTGCGCACAGCACCATTGTGGACCAGCTCCTCCATGATCGACTTGACCTGCCGTAAATATGCCGCGCGTTCCGCTGGTGACGCGGCGCCCTCGGCATGCCGCAGCAGCTTGGCTGCCTGCTCGAGCTTGCGCCGGTCCACCGGATCCAGGTAGCTCGTGCCTTCCCGTTTCGCGGAGCGTTCGGCCGTCGCCCAGGCGACTGCGAGGCGGCGCACCGCATCCCGGTATGCCGCTGCGAATTTCGCATCCGCTGGCATCGTCTCGCTACGCAGCGCATTCGCCTCCCTCAGCGCGTGGTGGAAGCCTGCCGTCGCGGGGGCGTGATATCGGTAATGCATGATTGGCCCCTGTTCGATACTCACCTCCCGACCGCGGCAAGATCCCGCCTCACCCGTTCCACGCTTGGTAGATACGAAGGAGTGCTACAGACACCGGCCGACCCACCCAACCGGCACTGAATCCCCAACGGCCCGTCTCCTCGACACCCTCCCAGGTCAGCCCCCTACTATTCCGCCGACAACACCACGGCGGCAGCACCGTCGACACCGTTTCGGCACCAAGCCGTGGGGAAAGTGGTGGGGAAGGGTCAAAAGAAACAGGTCAGGCCCGGTGCGAGACCGGGCCTGACCTAGGGTTCTACGTGGACCTTGGGGGACCTTACTACAACACGAACATGCAGGTAGAAGCGCTGGAGCAGTTGCTGGCGGCGCTGCCCGACCCCGACGGACCGGCCCCTGCACCGACCAAACGGCCTAGTCCAGCCCGGCCCCACCGACTCCAACGACGCCTCACCACCAACCAGCGCGCCGAGATCGCTGCCGCATACGATGCCGGAGCCTCCACCAAACAGCTCGCCATCCAGTGGCAACTCGCCAAAGCCAGCATCCTCTCCATCCTGCGCGACGCGGGTACCCACATCCGGAAGCAACGGCGACTCAGCGAAGACGAAATCGACCACGCCGTCACCAGCTACCAGCACGGCGAGTCGCTGAACCGCATCAGCGACCGGTTGAACGTCGCCCACACCACCGTTCGGTCGGCACTCGAACGCCGCGGAATCCCAAGGCGTGATAGCCACGGCCGGTCCCGGTGACCGTGCCGGTAGCAGAACAAAATTCGGATATCCGCTGGCTCGCTTATGTCCCCACTCCGGCAGCCAGGTCACCTGCTTGTTGTCAGCCAGCGCTGGGGATTTAGGACCGTCCCCCGAAGACGGTGATGTCGTCCAATGCGTCTTCAACGCGACCACCGATGATCGGGTCGTTGACGAGTTCGCGTAGCGCAGGAACGACGCGGTCGGTGTCGATGGCCCTGTGAATACGCACGATGTGTCCCAGGGCCGTCACCGCACCGGAGCGAACATTGGGGTCCGGATTCTCGAGCAAGGCGAGCGCGCGGTCGGTGACCCATCCGCCATCAGGGTCGTGAAGAGCCAACCGCAGTATGGCCTGCGAAACCGCCAGGTTGTCGCCCGAATCGAGCATCGCGATCGCCTCGTTCCGGCCGATCGGTTCGAGGCTTTGGTACGTACTCACAGCGGCTTGCCCTTCCTGTTCACCACGCCCGCCTTGATCAGGGCGTTCTGCATCTCCTGTGTCAGCTCGTCCCATGCACGTTTGTGGCCATGGAAGATCCCCGATTCCGGATACGTCTCATCGAACACGTCGAACTCCCCAGTTTCGGAGTCATAGCCTACGCGGCGGGAGGAGGTGGGCTTGATCTGTACAGACTTGTCCAGTGTCTCCTGCGGATGCGTCGGCTCCGGCGCAGCGTTACCTCGTTGCTCTGGACCATGTTTCGGAGAAGGCTCGAAGGTCAGCTTCTTCTCTTCACCATCAATTGCGACCTTCAATGCGATGATCGCCGCGAGCTTGGCGAGGGACTCGGTGAAATCGGGGACCTTGCCGAAGGCGTCGATAACGCCGACGGCGACGCTCGCGGCCAGCGTGATCTCGAGGATCTGGAAGAGACGTTTCGTCGCGTAGAGGCCGCGCAGGGTCGCGATCGTGTCCTCGACCGCGAGTGCGACACCACCGCCGGCGGCAGCGATACTCCCGCCGAAGCTGAAGATCGCACCAACGATGGCGCCGGTGACCAAGAGCCCGACAGCCCAGGCGAAGGTCGTCATCGCCGTCTTGATGCCGTCACCGACTTCGACTGTCGAGCTGTGATAGTCCGCGACCTGGGCGGCGACGTTGGTGGACGCGGAGACCAGGAGGTCGGCGCTGAATTTCAGCGTGCCGAAGTGTTCCTGGATGATCGTGCGGTTCTCGGTGGCGTCCATGTTGTCGAACAACGCGGAGATCGTGGCGATCTTCGCGGGTGCGCCGGTGATGGTGGCGTGGGTGGAGAAGGTCTTCCACGTGGTGGCGGCCTTCGACAGCTTGTCGACGTCGCCGTTGGGAAGTTTCTCGAAGGTGCCGACGATCTTCGAGGTGAGTTCGTTGAAGAATTCCTCGACGCCACCGTTGTGTTTGACGCCGTCGCCGTTGTCATGAACGGAGGTCGGGATGGTGACCTTGTACTCGGATACCTGTTGCAGGGGCGGGCTTTCAGGGTTGGCGTTGTCGGCGTTCCCGTACTTGTACCCGTTGGCGTAGAGAATGTTGCCGAGATTGGTGAGCGCATCGGCCAGGTCGGTGCAGGTCTGCATCGTGTCCCGGGCGTAACGGTCGTACGCCTCGCCCCACTGTTTGCAGCCGGGAGCGTCACCGGCCATACCTGCGCACTCGCCTTTGACCGCGTCGTGCACGGGTTTATCGGCGTGCCGCAGCTCGCTGGCGAGGTCGTGGCATTGTTTGGCGGCCTCATAGTAGGTCCGCCAGTTGACCTTCACCGCTCATCCCCCTCGGGGCATCTCCAAGTTTTCCTCGACCGCGGTCGTGTAGCCGGTGTGTGCCTTGCGCGCCACCTTGCTGATATCGCGGGCACCTTCGGCGAATTCTCTTGCCCCGGCCGCCCATTCACGATGAGCGTCCGAATATGCCTGCGCGGCAATACCGTCGCAACCCGTTCCCGCCAAGGTCGCGACCTTGACGTCGATCGCATCGAGATGTTCGGCGATAACGCTGGCGAGGGCGGACAGACGGATCGCGACCTCATCCAGGTGGTCCAGGTCGACCTCGAACTCCTCTGAACTCATGGCAGGTCCAAGCTCGACGTACTCGCGATGTAGAGCACTTCCGCGTTGCTGCCGTCGAGGTTTTTCATACGTTGAGGCTGTGACCCCGAGCTTTTCGGCCAACCCGGCCAGCGCGGTGATGATCTGGACGCCGCCGTCGCGGATGTCGTTCCTGAGGTTCCCCCGCTTAGCCGGAGAGCGAATTATCTGGTTCCGACTGGAACCGGTTGATGGTAGCTGGCTTCGATGAAGAAGATGGCCATACGGCCACCGGACGACGAGTTGTGCATGAAATGGCTGAACTGCACGTCCTCGGTCTTGATCGTCACGCCGACTTCTTCGTCTGCCTCACGGATGAGCGCGGTGACGACGGATTCGCCAGCTTCCAGGTGGCCGGCGGGCAAGTGCCATGCGCCATCTTCGAACCCGGTGTTATCGCGCTGCCCAAAGAGCACGGTGTTGCCGCGCCGCAGCACCAGGTGGACGTCACCAGTCACCGTGTGCCGCTGTGGCTTTGCTTGCGGGATGGTTTCAGTTGCGGAACTACTCATAAGTGCTTTCCTTTCGCTTAGTTGTTGTCGTAGATGCCGCGCACGGCGGCTGAAGCTCGTGAAGCGCCCCGAGCCTAATGCGCGGCCAGCTTGCCGAATATGCGCCGAACGCATACCCGGCAGGGCAACCGCTGGCATAGAACCGTTCGGCAGCCCGGACCAGGCTTGACCGTGGGACCGCCCGTAGCGGCCCGGTCGCCAAGGGAAGGAACCGGGAGATGACGGAAGACCTGCGGCACATCCACATTGAGTCTGGCGCACTGCAGCTGGAGACGAACCTGGTCGAGCTAGCCGAGGACGGCGCATTGCCAGCCGGGAGGCTCCGGACTCGGATTACAGAGATCCAGCGAGAACGGAACAAGCTACAGGCAGAGCTGAGTCAGGTGATCGACAGTCTGGATGCAGGGTCGGAGTACATCAACGCCTGCCTGGAACTGCTCCGCGGTCCGTACGAGATGTACAACGAGCGAGCGACAAGGTCCGCAGGCGGCTGAACCAGGCAATCTTCGAACGGATCCTCGTGTTCAATGAGGAAATCACCGGACACGAGTTGCAACCGGCACGTAGCGGAGCTGCATGCGATCCAGGCCGAGGTTGCAGCGGTCCAGCGTGGAGAGGAACCAGAAGTCGCCGCCCCGATCGCGCGAAGTGTACTGACGCGGCATATGCCGGAAACAGAACTCGCCACCCGTAAGGGTGGCGAGTCTCTGAAATTGGCTGAAGCCCTGACTTGCGGTTTTTCTTTACGCCAGGGTTTTGATAAAGCCCTTTTGGTGGAGCTAAGGGGACTCGAACCCCTGACCCCCACAAAGAGGTTCATGAGACTAGTCGGGCCGGCGAGGCATCAATGTTCGGGACCGACACCAACAATCGCCCCCCCTTGTCGGGCAGCCATTCGGCCCATGTATTTCGGCGGACCAAATAGAGGGCGGAGTCGGTGCCGCGGTTCTCGGATCGCCGGTGCCCGGGCTGGGGATATCGCTTATCGCCGGGCGTAGGGCGAGGCTGGGCGGCGGCACCAATGTATTGAGCCGCCGTCCTCCGACGGGCGCGCTGGTGGTGAGCTGGGGCACCCGCCAACGTCCTGTATTTCCGCGACCCGGGCGTTCTGAGCTGGTCACCCCGCCTGGTCAGGCGAATTCGGGCGCGTGGTCACGCACCCAGTCCCGATAGGTGCGGCCCGGCGCACCCGTGAGCGCGGTGACGGTCGGGATGACCGACTCCGGCCGCGCGGTGATCTCATCCATGCCCGCCATCATGGCGTCCACCTCGCCCGGCGGCAGCCAGCCGAGCAGCCGCGCGCGCGCCTGCTCCGTCGGCAACTTCTCGAAACGCACGGGCCGCCCGAGCACCTCGGCGATAATCGCTACGCGTTCCGGCGCGGTCAGCACTTCGGGTCCGGTCAGCTCATAGTAGGCACCGCGATGCCCGGCCTCGGTGAGCGTCCGCACCCCGACAGCCGCGATATCGGCTTCATGGATCACCGATCTGGCCCAGGCTTCGTACTGCTCCCGCACCACACCGTCCGCGCGGATGCTCTCGGCCCAGCCGAGATCGTTGCCCGCGAATCCACCGGCCCGCAAGAACGTGTAATCGACCCCCGACTCCACGATGAGGCGCTCGAGGAGCCCATGCGATCCGAGCACCGAATCCGCGGACTCGTCGGCGCCCATGGCCGACAGATAGACGATATGCCCGGCTCGGGTGGCCAGTCGTCGCACCACTGCGGGCGCGGCGTCGTCGGCGAACAGTGTCGGCCAGACCAGGAACACGGAATCGATACCCGTCAGGGCATGGTCGAGACTGCCTGGATCGGCGAGGTCGCCGCGGACCACCTCGACCTGCTCCGGCAGTGCCGCCCGCTCCGGATCGCGCACCAGCGCCCGTACTTCCCCTCCCGAATCGACCAGCTGCCGGACAACCTGTCCGCCGACTTTTCCTGTTGCACCAGTTACCAGAATCATGAGCACCATCTTGATACCTAAACCATTATTTAGGTCAAGTGGCGGGTTCGCCCGGCGTCGAGACGGAGCTGGAGCGCTCGCGAGAATATTCACCGATCGGCACGGTGGTCGGTGACCAGCCGGACAGCCTTGGCCTTGGCCGCTTCGTCGTACTTCGCAGGCATGGTCTGCCCATCCTTGTACGCTGAAAATGCTCGACTGCAACAGGTTTCGCATACTTCTGCTTCGGCGAGGCAGCAAGGTTGCACGCGGTATTCGGAGCAACTAACTGCAGGCCAGTCCGGACACGCGGCTGTGCGAACGGCGGGGGTTCACCGTTGACGCTGTGGGCCGGTCGACATCTTCATGCGGGGGCGGAGCCCGCGCTTACATCGGCTCGGGACCGCCCCCAAAGCTGGTTAGCCTCATCGACGACCTCGACCACGGCCGGACACCGGCAATTGCCCGAATCGGGACGGCTGAACACACTCCAGCACCTGCTGTGCCCATGTCAGCTTCATTGCTGCCGGGTCGAACCCAGGCGTGGAGCGCGCATTCGATCACGACCACCTGCGTGCGCCTTCGACGCACTCGGGCCGTCGGAATCCCATGGACGACCGGTGAACTCACTCGGCGCGACCCGCAACCCCATGGCGCGAACAAACCATGGAGGATGCGCGATCCTTGGAATCGGGACCGCGTGGCTCAGTCTCCGCTGAACCAAAGGTACCCGCGTTGCCGGATCGCGGATTCGGCGGCGGCGCGTAAGACGGTGAACAGTTCGCGCTCGCTGTCGTTCTCGGGCGTCAAGGACGCAATTTCGTCGATAAAGAAATTGAGCTGGGTAGTGTTGAACATCGTATCTGCGTGTTTGTTTATACCCCGCGTCAGTGAACCTATCGACGCCTGCGAGATCACCTCATCGAGGGTCTGTGATGCATATCCGGCAACTTCCGCAACTTGTTCATGGATTTGGTTCTGAATAAATACCGAAATTCCCACTGATTCTCCTTAAGGGATCGGATACATGGTGATGACGCCGCCGAATCGATCGCTTACCACCTTGTAGCGGCTGGTCGCGGCGCCACCGAGTTCTTTCGACACGTTTCCAATTATGTCGGGAGCGGTTATTTCACGTTCCGCTCAAAACTTCGTTAGCATGGATCACATTGAACTCTGGTCGGCCGACAAGCCCGGCAATTGCCTTCAGGCCGGGGCTGGTTGATCGGCGAACGAAATTCCAGTCCCCGATGAGATACAGCCTGCGTTTCGCTCGGGTGATGGCGACGTTGAGAAGTCTGGCTGCCGAGACCTGGCGTTCGTCCCCGGCAAGATCGGCTAGTGCTGCCCAGCGGGGACGATGGGCATCTTGCATGAGGTCGACGATGACGGTGTCGAATTGCCGTCCTTGGAAGAGGTGAGAGGTGCCGCACGACATGTCGAGTCCGCGGTCACGTGCGAGGTCGGTAGCGCGCTCGGCGTGCGCCCGATAGGGGCAGACCATCCCGATGGTGTTGGTGCCGCGCCGTTGGTAGACCGGCTCGAGCAGGCGGAGGCCGAGTGGGTGGAGCCAGGACGATTCGCCGTTGCTTCGCAGTCCCTGGTCGGGATGGTCGGAGGTGTCGATGAAAGTGACGACGGGATTGTCGACTCTTCCAGTCCAGCTGGTGAGGAGGAGCCCGTCGTAGCAGAACTGGTTGACGATGTCGGCGATCACGGGTGGGTACCGGAACTGGGTGCGCAAAGCGATACATCGAGGGTGGGATTCGGCGGTGGCTCGGTCGCTGATACCGAGGAGGCCGAAAATGTCGGCGCGCTGCCACGGAAGCAGTTGCTGCTGCTCTTCGGTGATCGCGTCGTCGGTGTCGGTAATCGGGGCGTTCTGAAGGAAATCGCCGACATAGGCCAGGCAGCGGTCGGCCTTGGATCCGGCGTAGATCAGTTGCCCGATCTGCGCGGAGGCAGCCTCATCGATGATGACAGTGTCGAATCGACGGTTGACCAGTTCCTCACCGATGGTAAGCGCGGTCAACGTGCAGGCGATGACAGGCGCGGACTCCAGTAGCTGACGTTTGGTGCCGGCGTACTCGTCATCGAGGCGCCTCTTGTCCTTATCGAGCTCTTTTAGCTGGTCATCGAGACGCCCGACCAGGTCGTTCAGTTCGTCACGTTCGCTTTCCAAGGCGGCGATGCCCTGCCGTTCGGCCTCGGCGATGACCTCCTCGTAGTTCCCGACCGCGTCGACCGACGCCTTGACCTGCGTCATCTCGTCGCCCAGACGCGTCATGGCCTGCTCGAGCTGGTTCTGCAGTTCAGTCAGTTCCTCGACCTGTCGCCGCAGCGAATTGGCCTGGTGTAAGGCACGAGAGGCGACCGCGATGGGCTCATTGAACTCCTCGACCGCCTTTTGGGCGGCTGCTCGTTGGGCGCGAATCTCGTCGAGCTCTGTTTCGCTGTCGACGATTCGCTTTCCCATCCTGCTCACAGCGGTGAGCGTGCTGTCGAACTGTTCGTCCAGCTCCCCGCTCGATCCCTGTACCTGGCGCGACAGTCTCGCGAGATCGCTCCTGAGCGCATCCCGCACACCAACCAGCTCGCTGACCTTCGCTTCCTGGTCATTGATTCGGGAGTCGATCCGCCCGACACCTTCTCGGGACTCGACCTGTTGAATCCGCAGGCCGGGCAACTTGTTTGCGCCCTTCTGATGCTCAGCAGCCATGGCGGTGATATCCCGGATCTGTTGCTGGCGCTCGACCAGCTCGACGTTCTGTGCCAGGTACTGAACTTCGAGTTCTTTGTGTTGAATGGCCTGGCCGCGAGCGGCGTAGGCCCTTTTGATCAACTCCAGGTCGGTCTCGGCGAGGCGGTTGATCACCGAATCCAGCTGACGGCGTGCCTGGTGATTCCGGTTCACTTGCTGCTGCTCGAGAATCTCCTTCAGCCGCGCCTCACGGTCGGTGAGGGCCGCTGCGGCCTTGTCCAGCATCAACCACTGGTGCGCAACGACTTCCGGATCGATCTTCTCGTGGTTGCCGACCCGTACGACAGCCCCCGCCTCGTCTACGACTCCGGTGAGGTCTTTGACAACGTTGTCCACCGCGACGTGGGTATGGGAGGCGATCAGAACCGACCGGCCCATCGCAAGCGCCTCCTCCACCGCCTTCACGATGACTGTCGTCTTGCCCGTGCCCGGCGGCCCCCAAACCAACCAACCCCCACCGGCTGTCATCGCGGAAAATGCCTGTGCCTGTTCTGGATTCAATCCGTCGACGGCGGGAACGTATCCTAGTGTGCGTTGGCTCCACATGTCTGCCACTCGAGGCGCCCGGGTCGCTTTGCCTAGGCATGCCTGCAACTGGCGCAGCAGCCCCAAGTCCTGGGTATCGAGGTACAGGAGACGCACACGCCGAACGGAACCAAGCTCAGCGCGTGTCCGCGCGGTCACCTTGACCACCACTCGGCGAGCCTTGGGTGGGTATTTCAGAAATACCGGGTGCCGTCGTCTGGCCGAACCGCCCGCAGTGTCAGCATCCACGAGGAAGAACATCTGCTCTGACCAGCCCGCCCTCGGCTGAGGCACGGTGTCGACGGCCAACCATGGTTTGGACGGCAGTTCCAGCGCCGAGTTCGACACCGCCTTCAACGGCACAATCTGCTGTTGACGCTCGATCAACGCCTCGACACCCGCCAACGACTTCTGCTTGACCCAGTTCCACGTGTCCTCACACCCGGCAGGTGGCACTTGCCCACGCGCGCCACCGTTTTCGATGCCCGGCAGCTCCGTCGGCGGCACATCGAGGGCACGGACCCCGAGCTCGGCGGAGCGCGATTGACGTCGTACGACCGGGCCGCGGGGCTTCTCGTTCGCTCGCTGGGAGCCTTGGTGTCCGGCTCGCTGCCACCAGAAGGAGGCTTCGGCGATCTGTCCACGGGCGCGGTGCCGGATGGCGAGGTTGTGCATCGCGTCGGCGTGGCCAGCTTTAGCAGCGCGCTGGTACCAAGCGAGGGCGGCGTCGAAGTAGCGGGTTTTGTCGAGCATGATGGCGAGGTTGTACATGGCGTCGGTGTTGCCTGCCTCCGCTGCTTGGACCCACCAGCGTTGGGCGTCGCCGTCGTGCGCAGTGTGGAGAAGATTCGCCAGGTTGCCCATAGCGTCGGCGTTGCCTCGCTCGGCGGCCTGCCGGTACCAGCCGTGCGCGTCGCGGAGTTTCCCTCGCTCATGGAGCAGGTTGGCAAGGTTGTTCATCGCGCCGACGTGCCCTTGCATGGCGGCGCGGAGCCACGAATCTTCCGCAGCGACGAGATCGCCTTGGTCGGCGAAACGCAGGCCGTCCTCGAATAGCGCCTCGGTGTCGGCGTTGGGAGTTGCGTGTGGGTCGACCATCGGCACGACCGACGCATTGTCGCTGGGGACTGGCCGGACGCCGAATGGGGTGAACAAGCGCAGAACACCGGCGCTATTGACGCTTCGCCGCTGCGGGCCGGGATGGCCTTTACTCACCAGGATTCTCTCGACGTTCTGGTAGAGCTCATCGAGGGTCAGGCCCGGTATGGCGGCAGCCTCGAGTAGTGCCGCGGTGAAGGCGGTGTGGCGGTGACCTCCTGGCGCGAGCGAGGGTTCGTTCCTGGAGGAGGATGTGATGGTGTAGGTGCCGTGAATGTCGATTTGGCCGTCGACAAGCGTGGATGCCGAGCTCATGGATTCGAAAGCCCGCCCCGAGAAGCAGCAGTCTAGGATCAGGATCCGAGCACGGGCGCGGCTGGCGGCGAGTTCTTCGCGCAGTCTATCGAAAGGTATTGAACTCCAATTTATTTGATTGGGCTCGCTGTTGGGTAGGGCCAGGTGCAGTCGTCCCTTCCGGTCGAGCACGCCATGTCCGGTGTAGTACAGCAGCATGACATCGCGCGCGTCCTGCGCGGCACCATGGACTGCGGTTCCCACCTGCGTGCTCTCACCGGGGTTGACGAGGGGCGTGCAGTGGTCAACAGCAAGCGCGGCGCCAGCAGGCGCCCGGAGGAGTTGGAGTAGGTCCGCGACGTTGGTGGCGGCGGCCGGAATGTCAGGAAGATCGGGATGGGTGTAGCTGCTCACCCCAATCAACACGGCGCGCCAACCGCTGCGATCCGGCGCTAGGGTCACTGAGCGTTGTCCGCCTGTCCCAGCATCGTCTGCAGCGCCTGGGTGACTTCCGGTGTTTTGATGCGTTTGGCGTCGAGGGTGATCTCGGTCTGATCGTCACGCTTGACCGTGATGCTGATGTCGGAACGTCGAACCGTGAACCAGGAGGTCAGCGACCGGGCGAGCGCGGGCGCGATACCGCCCGCACCGACAGCGACAACGAGCACATCGTAGAGATCGCCCATCTGCCCGGGGCGAATCTGGTTCGAGGGCAGGCTCACCCGGCCGCGCAGCTCGTCATCGTCGTTGAACCACTCCAGAAGCTGGAAGAGCTCGTCGGCGTCGCCGTCCACGCGAATTGTCAACTGCCCGTCAGATTCCAACATGCCACCCGTTCCTCCCGTACCGGTCCACCACCCCTGGGGCGACCTGATGAGATCGAAGTTGTCACAAAAGTCTTTGTCGCGCAATCATTTCGGGTTAACCTCGCGGGCGGCTGCGAGACTCTGACGATACTCAACGGCCTCAGCGAGCTCGTCGAACTGCACGAGCCGGCCGGTCAGGGTCTGCAGGTGTTCGCGAACCTCTGCGGGAGTGGCGTAGAAGAACTCGCGGCGGTTGTTGACCCTGTTCACCCGCTTGTCCGCCAGTCGCCGATGCATCTCATCCTCGATGCCGACCGCGTCGTCGTCGAAGAACATGGCGTGCACGTCGTACTTGAACGGCACCGACGTGTTGCCCAATTCGCGGATCCGATCCCACGGATCGAACCGGCGAGTCAAACCGATCATGACCACGCCTTCGCCGAACGCCCCAATATTGGAGATGACGTACACGTAGCCGGCCCGAATGTTGTCCGCACGATTCACCACGCTGGCGATGGCACGCTCCAACGCCTCCAACTTCTCCCGCAAGTCGGCTACATCGGAGGTGTCCTTGCCGGCGGCCTCCAGCGCGGCGAGATCTCCACGGTATTGCTCTTGCTGCTTTTCGAGTCTCGCTCGTTCACGAGCAAGCTCCTCATGGGCTCGACGCTCCTCCCGTAGCCGATCACGCTGCTCGCGTTCGTATTCCTTCTGGCGGGCGAGCACCTCGAGATGATCCGCGGTCATCGTCAACTCGCGACAGCGGAGCTCGTGATAGGGCGGGGCCACACGGATCTGCATCGTCTTGCCGAGCCGCTCGATAGTGGAAGCGATCTTGTTGAGGCGCTCCAGCGCGGTGGGCAACTTGTACGGCTTGAGAGCCCGGACAAGATTGTCGGCCTCCGCGTTGTAAGCGCGCAGCATCAGCTTCGAGTACTCGCGAACCATCTTCCGGCCCTCTGTGACAGACCCGTTCACCGTCCACGTTGTCGACGCCTCGATCGCGCCGCCGTCCCGGCGCGCCACCTCCTTGATCAGACCCTGTAGCTGTTTGAGCGTGTCACGGTAAGCAACCGCATCCGACAGAGGATGGCGGTATTGATAGATGCCAATCTCTTGAAGCACCTGCTCATCTCGAGTGTGGATCACCTCGTTGCGCAGGCTGTCCAGAAGTACCTGCTGGTCGGTGACCTGTGCTGCGAGCTGGTCACGCAGGTGCTGCAGCTCGGCGACCTCAAGCCCTCCGAGCTGCTCCAAATGTTCTCGTAACCTTTGGTTGTCAGCGAGCGCCTCGGCCAGGTCCTGCGATTGCTTTCTCGCGTGCGCACGGGCTCCGAACAGCGGGACCCTCGCCGACTGTGCGACACCATGCTGATTCTGATTGCTGGCAGGGACGGGCACACGGTCGCCGGTCCAGACCATACCGTTCCAATACCTCAGAAAACCCTCGTCCTGAGGGTCGGGATACCAGTTCGGTGGCACAGTACTCATGATCCCCCTTGTCACAGCCGCTGCTTCGAGGATGCCAGGACACGCCGGGTGCTGGAGGCTAAACGAGAACGCTCGGTCCCGAGTTGCCCGCGATATCACCAGAAGCAAACATGCGACCGGCCCGAGCACCTCAGTAAATCTCCTCCGGCACCTACCAATCCAGCCAGGGCCACGCCCTCGCGCTGGTTGATCTGAAGTCCGGCTTCGTCCACGCTTGGCTCGCCGAACCCCACAGCCCCATCGCCGGCGGGCGTTACCACAACCTCGAATTCGACCCCGACGGGCAGATCCTGGCCGTCACCCGCTGCTACGAGCTCGCCACCGGCGCACGCGAAGATGCCAATACCACCGCACGAGTGTGCTTCTCAGGGCGAGCGCGGTGCATTCACCGCCGGAGGCGGTAGGGCCGGTCGCGTAACGGAGGCCGCATGGGTGCTGAAGGCTTCAACCACGAAGTCATAGCGTTCGAAGTCGGCCGATGCGCGATAGTCACGTCCTAAACGCTCTTGCACCCCCGAAATCGCCTCGATGGACGACGCGACAATGTTCGGCCCTGTGTTCCACAGCCTCGGATTCGCCGAGGCGATCAAGCGCGAACTACTCACCGACTACCGAGCCGTCGTCATCGGCGTGAACGACACCACCTACCCAGAATGGCCCGGTCCGGTCGCATCGTCACGATCGACGGCACCGAGATCACCGATGCACGCAGCCTGGCCGGACAAATCGGTATCGCCAAAGCCATGCACCGCTACAACTTGCGCCGCACCATTACGTTCCACTCCCGAGTACGTCGTGCACGACAGTTCGCCCGCTCATTACCCGATGTCGTGGCATGGATGCCGAAAGTCCAACGACTCATAGGCATCTTATGGCCCCGGCACGTATCGGGCGAAATGCCCACCGGACGCCGCTACGCGCTGATGAAACACCTGGGCACACCCGATTGCCGTGAACGGGCGCTGCTCCCCAACGCGCGACGCCTCGCCGAGGGAGTCGACATCCCAGCGCTCGATAGCGTCGCCTTCGTCGACCCACACCAAGCCGAGATCGATATCGTGCAAGCAGTCGGCGGGCGATCCGACGGGCCGACGACAAAACCTTCGGCACAATTGCCATCCCAATCTTTGTCGACCCGGACCAAGACGCCACCGTCGCCCTAGACAGCTCCGCGTTCAAAGTAGTATGGAACGTCATCCGGGCCCTTCGGGCCCACGACGATGAACTCGCGGAAACACTCGACACACTGCGGCAGGAAATAGGCCACAGCGGAAACTCTCCGCGCCTCCCCACCAAGATCATTATCGACTTGCCCGTGCAAGTCGACAGCGATTTCGCCCGCGCTATTCGACGTGCGTCTGATCGAACAGGAAACAGCAGCGTGGGAGTTCTGGTTCGGGCTGCTGAGGCAGTAAATCGATCAACATGGCCACGCTCGCGTCCCACCATCATGCACCATCGACGACTACAAGCTCGGACGATGGGTTGTCGCGCAACGCAGGGCCCTGGGCAAGGGCGAACTCGACCCCGAGCGCGAAAGCCGACTCGACATCCTTCCCGGCTGGACCTGCGACCCGTTCACGGACCAGTGGGAGGAGGGCTTCCGTTCTGCACTCACCTATGTTGATCGCAACGGCGACGCCCGCATCCCGCAACAATGCATCATTGACGGCTTCCAACTCGGCTGGTGGGCCAGCGCAACACAGCAACCATGCCCAAGGCATCCTGCCATCTCCCTACCGACAAAGGCTCCAAAACCTCCCCGGCTGGAGCTGGCACCTCAAAGCAGACCAGTGGCCGGACATACTCCAATAAAACAATCAAAGCACCCCGCCGAGACCGGCTCGAAACCGTGATCGGCTGGACATGGGAAGCCCGAGTAGACAAATGGGAAACAGCATTCAACCACCTCCTCGAATTCGTCGAACTCACCAACATGCCTGCGTCCCGAACTCTTATCGCATCAATAGTTATCAGGTCGGGGCATGGGTCGAAAGGCAACGCAGATTATTTCGAGACGGCAAACTCGACCTTGACAGGAAAGAACGACTCGAAGCGCTGCCCGGCTGGACGTGGGACCCGTCGACCGACAAATGGGATGAGGGATTCCGCTACCTCCGTGACTACATCAAAAAGAATGGCAACGCCCGCGTCCCCTCCACCCACGTCACCGACGACGGCTACGCACTCGGCCGATGGGTCACGAAACAACGCAGGAGGTACGCCAGCGACGAACTGGAAGTAGATCGCCAGTACAGACTTCTCAAACTTCCCGGTTGGGCGTGGAAGGCCAGACGAGCCTGAAGGCAAACCCTCGAACACGTCAGACGGAATCTGCTAGACATGCAGCACAGGTTCTGCTGCCATGCGTCTCCGCCACCGATGAACCGGCCAGTGCGATCCCGGCGCAGAAATCGCCGAAGTGGCGGTTCATGTAGAGCTCCACTCCGATCGCATCCGCGCCGAACTTGTTGCCCACAAGTTCAGACTCAGTGGCGCCAGCAGGCACGGCTGCCACCACACTTCGCGCTGCATTCGGTGCGGGCTCAGGCGGTCAACGCAACACCTCTTCGAGTGCTTCTGATGGTGTGCGGAATCCGAGAGTTTGTCGAGGGCGCCCGTTGAGTTCGT
>NZ_JBFAAB010000003.1:0-413795 GCF_040639505.1 Nocardia sp. NPDC023852 | reverse complement strand
ACCGGAATCGGAGACGATGTGGTTGATCCGGTCGGTCGGGTACGTCGGATCCACCGGCACATACGCGGCGCCGGTCTTCGCGATCGCCCAGACCGAGAGCACCGACTCCACACTGCGCGCGATGCCGATAGCGACCACATCGCCCGGACCGACACCACGCTCGATCAACTCCCTCGCCAGCCGCGAGGACGCCGAGTCCAACTCGGCATAGGTCAACTCGCGATCATCGGCGGGATCTCCCGTCGGATTGAACCTGATCGCGACCTCAGTGGCGGCGGACTCCACCGCGGCGGTGAGTAACTGCCCGAAAAGCAAACTGCTCGACCTGCGGCGACGGCTACCTCGAGCGGATCGACGGGCGGTTTCCATTCGAGTGCATTCACCTCTCGCATCGAGCCAGGACCCGGCCCTACCCAGATCAGGGCATGATGTCCAGGACCAGTGCGGTCCGAGCAATCATATAAGGGGACTGACCGGTAGCCACTCGCGATTGGATTGCCACGGCTTCCGCTGCTGCGGGCCGCCCCCTTCGGTGCGGCCATCCTTTCGTCGAACACCGTCCGATCTCTCATGGAAGAGGCGCATTGCCCGATGCCTGCCGTGGGATCGACGCAGGTTCTGTCATGTCGCGGGAGTAGCCGAAACGATGAGCTCGTTCACAACCATCCACGCCGGGTGGCCTGCACGCCCGCCTGGAATCGGGTGCTCGCGCCGAGCCGCTCCAGCAGCCGGGCGGTGCGGCGGACCACGGTGCGCCTGGACATCCCCAGCCTGCGGGCGATGGTGTCGTCGGTGGCGCCGAGACCCATCAGGGTCAGGATCGCCCGGTCGCGTTCGTCCAGCGCCTCCGCGGTCGGATTCACGGAGATGGGCGCGGCCAGGGCCCAGAGCACGTCAAAGGTCTTGATCAGCAGGTCCAGCGTGGATGAGCCGGTGATCCGCAGACCCATTGGGTCGGGCCTGCGTTCGTCGGCGTGCAGCACCAGGCTGGCCCGTTCGTCGTCGCTGATGATCAGCTTGAACGGCGGTTCGGGCAGCGTTCTGGCCTGTGCCCCACTGGCATTGGTGGACAGTGCGTGCCGCAGGCGCTCCGGGTCCTGGTAGACGGTGTCCTGATAGAGGGTCTGGTAACGGATGCCTTCGGCGATCCTGGCCCGTTTGAGCTGGAACAACTGTCGCTCACGGTCCGAATCACTGAGATAGGGTCCGCGTTCGACGAGCTTGACGCAGGCGCGCGCACCGGTCTGCATCTCCTCGAAATCCGCGAGCATCTCCAAGCGCTCGAACACCGGCACCACGGCGCCGCTGCCGCGTGGCGAGCGGCGCACCGAACGAAACGTCTCGCTCAGACGCGCGGCGGCAGCATGCATCTGGTTGATCTCTTGTTGCCTGCACCGCGCTTCGGCTTCGGACAACGATTCCGGCGCGTGCGCGTCCCATACCGGGTCGCCGTCGGGCGACTCGATGCGGACTGCGGCGTGCAATTCACACAACAGATCCAACGAGTCCGCGGCGAGGTCTACCGAAATGCCCAGGTACTGCGCGATATCGGCGAGACTCGATCGCGGATGGTGCACCAGCACGGCGTAGGTGCGGCCATGCGGTGATCCAGGATCGAAGATGTCGCCCAGCTCGGTCACGGCCCGAGCCTAACGACCGACCGATGCCTGTGGGGCGGCTCGAGCAGACCGACTCTCGAAGCGCTCATCGTGCCGCCGCAGTGCGGACAACCCGCGGTAGACACCGGCGTGATCGTCGCAACAGCAAGCCCGGCAACTGAACTCAGTGCGCGGTCGGGCCCCACTGCATGGGCACGCCCTTGGCTGCCAGGTAAGGCATGGGGTCGATCTTGGTGCCGCCCTGGTTCCAGATCTCCAGGTGCAGGTGCGGACCGGTCGATTGGCCCCGGTTGCCGACGGTGGCGATCACGTCGCCCGCGTTCACCCGCTGGCCCGCGTGGACGAACATCTCGTTCACGTGGCCGTAGACCGCGGTGGTGCCGTCGTCCTGCAGCACGCGCACCCACAGGCCGAACCCGGATGCCGGGCCCGCCTCGATCACGGTGCCGTTGCTGACCGAGTGGATCGGCGCGCCGAGCGCGTCGGCGAAGTCGAGGCCGTAGTGCATGGCACCCCAGCGACTGCCGAATCCTGAGCTGATCTCGCCCCCCACCGGGCGTACCGCCTGGGCCGGAGCGACCTGCTGCTGCACACCCCGGAGGGCCTCCTCGGCCTGAGCCAGCGGTGCGACGACCTCCGGCGGCAGGTTCGGAATGCCGAACGGAGCGGCCGCTGGTGCGGCAACCTGGGTGGCGGCCGGAGCGGGCTCCGCCGCAGCCTCGACAACCGGCTCCTGCGCGGTTTTCAGCTCGGCGACCTGCGTGATTCCGGTGCCCTTTGCGGTGACCTGTTCGACCGCCTCATCGTCGGCGTCGTGCGCACCGGGTAGCTGTGGTGACGCGTAGGTGACCTGGGTGGCGGTGCCGATCAGCGCGCCGGTGGCAACCACGACGCTCGCAGCGAACTTCACCCGCCCAGCAGAGGACGGCTCGGCGCGGTGCCGTGTCGGCCGACCCGTGACACCATCGCCGATGAGGCTCATGACGGTAATAGAACTGGGGCCTACACGGTGCTGCGACAAAGCTGCGTCCTTGCCTCGAAGAACAGGGGTCCGTCCCGGATGCCATGCTTGGCGTCGACCGGTTGATAACGATCCGGTGAAGCTGAGCTAGATAACGTTTCGGCGTCCGTTGTGATGGGAACTCTACCTCGTCGTGACCATTCCGCAACCTTTTGCGAAAAAGTTGCTGATGAGCGCTGGGTCACATGTCCACATGAGCGAGACTTGGACCGTGATCATCCACCAACTGGGCGTCCCCATCGTGCTGGCCCCGATGGCGGGCGGCCCCTCCACTCCCGAACTCACCGCCGCGGTCGCCGAAGCGGGCGGTTTCGGCCAGCTGGCGGCCGGCTATCTGAGCGCCGCCGACACCGCCGCGCGGATCACCGCGACCCGCGCCGCGACCGACAAGCCGTTCGGCGTCAACCTCTTCGTGCCCGGACCCGAGACTCCCACCGCGGACCTCTCGACCTATCTCGCCGAACTCGGCGCCGACCATCAGCTCGGGGACGCAAAGTTCGACACCGACGACTGGGACGCCAAGCTCGACCTGCTCGTCGCCGATCCGGTCGCGGCCGTCTCGTTCACCTTCGGCTGCCCGACCACCGAGGAGATCGCACGGCTGCATGCCGTCGGCTCCGAGGTGTGGGTGACGGTGACGTCGGCGGCCGAGGCGCGCGTCGCGGTCGAGGCGGACGCCGACGTCCTCATCGCCCAAGGCGCGGAGGCGGGTGGGCACCGCGCCACCTTCGTGGACCGACCAGCCGATGACGCGACCGACCCGCTGACGCTACTGGCCCTGGTGCAGATCCTGACCGCCGCCACCGACCGTCCGCTCGTGGCGACCGGCGGTATCGTCACGGGCGCAGGCATCGCCGCGGCGCTGGCGGCGGGCGCCGCCGCCGCACAGCTCGGCACCGCGTTCCTACGCTGCCCCGAGGCGGGCACCAATCAGGTGCACCGCGCCACGCTCACCCAGGACACCCCTACGATGCTCACCCGCGCCTTCACTGGACGCCGAGCGCGCGGGTTGCGTAACCGATTCATGATCGAGCACACCGCGGCGCCTGCCGCGTACCCGGAGATCCACTACGCCACCGCCCCGCTGCGGGCGGCAGCACGGGCGGCCGGCAACCCGGACGAGGTGAACCTGTGGGCTGGGCAAACACACGCCCTGGCACCGGAGTTGCCCGCGGGTGAACTGGTGCGAGCGCTGGCCGCCGACACGAAAAACGCACTGGAGTCAGCGCTTTCGCGTCGAATCCAGCCTTGTTGACAACGACTTTCGATTAAAGTCGAGGGGCATCGCATCGACCGTCTATCCCTGGAGGAAAGCGCCATGTCCCTCGATGTCCCCACCGAACTACTCGAACGCGCCGAGCGCGGCGAGGTCGACGACGCCGACTTCGTCGAGGTCGTGCGCGATTCGCTGCCCTACGCTTGGGAAGTCGTCAGCCGAGTCGCCGGTGACTTGAAGTCCGGCACTGCCGAATTCGCCGACAACAGGGTTCCTCCACCGGACGAGGTCGCCCGCGGGCAGCTGCTGCGAGCCATGGCCTCGGACGCGATCCGCGGCGGGCTGGAACGGCATTTCGGCGTGAAGCTCGCCTTCCAGAATTGCCACCGGGTCGCCGCGTTCCCGATCTCCGCGGTCGGCGGCGATACCTACACCACCTTCATCGGCACCAGGGCCCAGCTGCTCAACCAAAACCCGGAGCTGCGCAACTGCTGATCGGCAAACTCTGAACACCCGGCGCGGCAAACTGTTTCGTCCTGCGCCGGGTGTTCTCTTGTCAGCATCGCACCCCGCGCGTCGACACCGTCTGCCTTCCGGCCCTTCGCGTAGTGTGAACCGGCATGAGCAGCAACGATCTTCGGGATGAGATCGAAGGCAGGCTGGCGCCGTGGCGACAACAGCTCGGCGGGGACGGTGCGGGCTACACCAATCATGTGCTGCGCGTGCTAGCCCTGTGCGATCTTCTGGCAGATGATCAGCAATCCCCACCGAGCAGCCGCGAGGAGTATCTGACCGCCGCCGCCTTGCACGACATCGGCATCTGGTCGGCGGGTACCTTCGACTACCTCGCGCCCTCCTGCGACCACGCACGCGCCTGGTTGGCGAGCATCGACCGGAGCGACCTGACCGAGAGGGTGGTGCCGATGATCACCGAGCACCACAAAATCCGCGCCGCCGGTACACCGGACGACGCGGTGGAGATCTTCCGCCGCGC
The DNA here is from genome assembly GCF_040639505.1 of Nocardia sp. NPDC023852. Classification (NCBI taxonomy): domain Bacteria; kingdom Bacillati; phylum Actinomycetota; class Actinomycetes; order Mycobacteriales; family Nocardiaceae; genus Nocardia; species Nocardia sp. NPDC023852. The sequence goes on along the minus strand of NZ_JBFAAB010000003.1, from coordinate 408,945 downwards.
CGATGCGATCGACGTCGAGCTGGGACTGCTCGGCCGGTTCGGCGTATCCAGGGCGACCTACCGTGACCTGGTAAAACGATATCCCGACCACGGCTTCCATCGCGCACTGGTGCGGCTGGTCGCGCGGCGACTGTGGACCAACCCCACGTCACCACTGCCGATGCTGAAGTGGTGACGTGAGGCGGTGTATTCAGCCGAGCGTGGTGACGTCCAAGTCGCCCTCGGCGTACTGGGAGCGCAGCCGCTTCTTGTCGAACTTGCCCACGCTGGTCTTCGGCACCTCCGCGATGAACGTCCAGCGTTCCGGCAGCTGCCATTTCGCGACCTTGTCCGCCAGGAACTCGCGCAGCTGTTCGGGTTTCGCCTCGGCGCCCTCGGCGAGCACGATCGCCACCAGCGGCCGCTCGTCCCATTTCTCGTCCGGCACGCCGATCACGGCCGCCTCGGCGACCGCAGGGTGCCCCATCACGGCGTTCTCCAGGTCCACCGACGAAATCCATTCGCCGCCTGACTTGATCACGTCCTTGGAGCGGTCCACCAGGGTGAGGTAGCCGTCCCCGCTGATCTTGCCGACGTCGCCGGTGCGCAGCCAGCCGTCGTGGAACTTCTCCGCGTCCACCGGGACGCCGTCCGGCGAGTAATAGGAAGCGGCGATCCAGGGGCCGCGTACTTCCAGCTCACCGAGCGATTCGCCGTCGGTGGGGACTACGCTGCCATCGTCGGCGACCAGGCGAGCCTGCACGCCGGCCGGGAACCGGCCCTGCGTCACCCGGTAGGGCCACTGTTCTTCCTCGGTGAGCGCACTTGCCGGCGGATGCGCGACGCTGCCCAGGGGCGAGGTCTCCGTCATGCCCCACGCGTGCAGGACCCGCACGCCGTGCTTGTCCCGGAAGGCGCGCATCATCGACGGCGGAACGGCCGAGCCGCCCACCACGACCGAGCGCAGGTGCGTGATGTCCTGTGGTTTCGCTGCGAGACCAGCCAGCACCCCACCCCAGATCGTGGGCACGGCGGCGGCGAAGGACGGCCTCTGGTCGGCCATGCACTCGAGCAGGGGCCCCGGCTGCAGGAAGCGGTCCGGCATGAGCAGACTCGCGCCCGACATCAGCGCCGCATACGGCAGGCCCCATGCGTTCGCGTGGAACAGTGGCACGATGGTGAGGATGGTGTCGGTGCCGATCAGACCCATGCCGTTGTTCGCGGCAACCTGCATCGCGTGCAGCCAGTTGGAGCGGTGCGAGTACACCACGCCCTTCGGGTCGCCCGTGGTGCCGGAGGTGTAGCACATCGCCGCGGCGGACCGCTCGTCGATCACCGGGAAGTCGTAGGTATCCGGCTGCGCACCGAGCAGTTCGGTGTAGGAGTGCACCTGGACACCGTCCGGCGCGGTGAGCGTGGCCGCTTCCCCGTTGACCACGACGACGTGGCGGACTGTCTTCATGTGCGGCAGCAACTGGGTGAACATCGGCACCAGCGTGCCGTCGACCAGCACCACCTGGTCTTCGGCGTGGTTGGCCACGTACACGACCTGGTCCGGGAACAACCGGATGTTCAGCGCATGCAGCACCGCACCCATCGCGGGCACCGCGACGTAGGCGACCACATGCTCATTGTTGTTCCACATGAACGTGCCGACCCGGTCGCCGACGCCGATCCCCAACCCGCGCAACGCGTTCGCCAGCCGTGCCGACTCGGCGCCGACCTCGCGGTAGGTCATGGTGCGCACGCCGGTACCGGTCCAAGTGGACACGGTGGAATCGCCGACGAACGTCGATGCGTAGCGCAGCAACGTGGCCAGCGACAACGGCTCGTCCTGCATGGTGCTCAACATCGGAACTCCTTTTTCTTCAGTGACTTCCCGTCAGAAAGCCAAGTCGGTGTCGGCAACCTGCGGCGTCTCCGACGTGATCCCGTAGGGCAACCCGATCCAGGGCATCACCTCGGGGTCCAGAATCGGTGTGCCGCCGGCGAGCATGGCGCACGACAGCACACGCTCGGGTCCGGTCCATGCCACGTTGTCGGTGAAGCCGAGAGGTCCGAGGGCGCGCCGGGTACCTGAGTCGAGATGCTCGAGGATGTGGCTCCATCGGGCCAGGTCGGGAACCGTGGAGAGGTTCGGTACGCGCGCCGGCATGTCTCAGCACGAACCGACCATGAGCCACATCACATCGGCGATGCTACCCAACAGTAGGGCGCAGCGGGGAGGCGCCGGCGGGATCCGGCCGGACGTGCGGCCGCCATCAGCCTCCGCTGGTCAGCTCGGCTACCCGGTCGAAGCGGCCGGTCCGACCCGCTGTGCGCCGGATACGCGTGGACCACGGCGGTGTTCGGTTTCAGCACGACGTGGGGCGCGGACCGCTGAACCGAAGGAAGGCAGGCTTCGGCAAGGCCGCGGTTACTGTGAGTCACGAGACAACGCACCGAGTGACCGCCGGAGTAGACGACATGTCAGTGGACCGAATGCTGCCCACCCCCGAGGCCAGGGATCTGCTCGAACTGACCCGCGACATCGCCGACAAGGTGCTGGAGCCGCGGGTGGTCGACTGCGAGAAGGCCGGGACCTACCCCGACGGCGCCTTCCCCGCACTCGGTGCGGCCGGACTGCTCAGCCTGCCGTACCCAGAGGAGTTCGGCGGCGGCGCCCAGCCGTACGAGGTGTACCTTCAGGTGCTCGAGGAACTGGCCGCCCGCTGGGCCGCCGTCGCGGTCGCGGTCAGCGTGCACAGCCTGTCGTGCCATCCGCTGTTCGCTTTCGGTACCGACGAGCAGAAGCAGCGCTGGCTGCCCGGGATGCTCTCCGGCGAGACCATCGGCGCCTACAGCCTTTCCGAGCCACACGCCGGATCGGACGCGGCCGCGCTGCGCTGCCGGGCGACTCGCGTCGAGGGCGGTTACCGAATCAATGGCGCCAAAGCCTGGATCACCAACGGCGGCCGAGCCGACTTCTACACCTTGTTCGCCCGCACCGGCGAAGGCTCGCGTGGCATCTCCTGCTTCTTGGTCCCGCGGGACGCCGAAGGTCTCAGCTTCGGCAAGCCCGAGGAGAAGATGGGCCTGCGTGCCGTGCCGACCACGACCGCCGCCTACGACGACGCGTTCCTGCCCGGGGAACGGTTGATCGGCGCCGAAGGACAGGGACTTTCGATCGCCTTCAGCGCCCTGGACTCCGGCCGACTGGGCATCGCCGCGATCGCCACCGGTCTGGCGCAACGCGCCCTGGACGAGGCCGTCGCCTACGCCAAGGAACGCGAGACCTTCGGCCGCCACATCATCGACCACCAGGGCCTCGGCTTCGTACTCGCCGACATGGCCGCCGCCGTCGACTCCGCACGCGCTACCTATATCGACGCCGCGCGGCGCCGTGACATGGGCCTGCCGTACTCCCGCCAGGCCAGCGTGGCCAAACTCGTCGCCACCGACGCCGCCATGAAGGTCACCACCGACGCGGTCCAAGTGTTCGGCGGCTACGGCTACACCCAGGACTTTCCCGTCGAGCGCTACATGCGCGAGGCCAAGGTGATGCAGATATTCGAAGGGACCAACCAGATCCAACGCCTGGTCATCGCCCGTCATCTGGCCGAGAACTGATCACCCGACATGGCCGAAAATACCAATTCGCTGACCGCGGATGTCTTCGGACCTGCGGATTCGCGTCTTACGCTCGAGGTATGACAACGCCGTCCATCATCATCATCGGAGCCGGTTTCGGCGGGCTCGGCATGGCACTGGAGCTGCGGCGGGCCGGGCTCGACACGTTCACCATCCTGGAGCGCGCCGAGGATCTCGGGGGCGTGTGGCGCGAGAACACCTACCCCGGCGCGGCATGCGACGTACCGTCGCCGCTGTATTCCTGGTCCTACGAACCGAAATCGGATTGGCCACGGCGTTTCTCCGAACAACGCGACATCCACGCGTATATGCGCGGCGTGGCCGCGAAGCACGGCCTGGAGCGCTTCATCCGCTTCGGCACCGAGGTGACCGACGCGGAGTTCGACGAGCACACCGGCCAGTGGACTATCGGCACGGCCGGCGGGTCGCGGCTCACCGCCGACATCCTCGTCCCGGCCGTCGGGCAGCTGTCGCGTCCCGCCCTGCCCGATATCCCGGGGATCGACACCTTCGCCGGCCCCGCCTTCCACTCCGCGGAGTGGAACCACGAGGTCGACCTCACAGGCACCCGCGTCGCCTGCATCGGCACCGGAGCCAGCGCGGTCCAATACATCCCGCGCATACAGCCGAAGGTCGCGCATCTCACGCTGTTCCAGCGTTCGGCAGCCTGGGTGCTGCCGAAGGCCGACGTCGAGTACAACGCCGTGCACCACGCGCTGTTCAAGCACGTCCCGCCCAGCCGCCTCGCGGAGCGCTTCGCGATCTGGTCCTTCTTCGAAGTGATGGCGCTGGCGCTCACCGACATCCCTGCCGTGAAGACCCCCGTCATCGCACTGGCCGATCGGCACCGCGCCGCACAGGTGCCCGACGCCGAACTGCGCGCGAAGCTGACACCCGACTACGCGGCCGGCTGCAAGCGCGGCCTGTTCTCCAACGAATACTTCCCCGCACTGACGCAGCCGAACGTCACCGTGGAGACCACCGCGATCGAGGCGATCACGCCGACCGGAATCCGCACCGCCGACGGCGTCCAGCACGAGGTGGACGTCATCATCTACGGCACCGGGTTCAAGGGCACCGAGTTCCTGGCACCGATGAACATCCACGGTCTCGGCGGGCGCAAACTGTCCGATGTCTGGGGCGACACCGGCGCGCGCGCCTACCTGGGCGTTTCCGTGCCGTACTTCCCGAACCTGTTCATGATGTACGGTCCGAACACCAACGTCGGCTCCGGCTCGATCATCTATATGCTCGAATCGCAGGCCCGCTACATTCGGCAGGTGGTGCAACACCTCACCACCCGGCCCGGGCACTATCTCGCCGCCCGCGCCGCCACCGAGCAGCGTTGGGACGACTGGCTGCAGAAGCGGCTGAAAAGTACGCCGTGGAACTTCTGCTCCAGCTGGTACCGGAACGCGGCGGGACGAATCACGAATAATTGGCCCGGCGCCACCCTGCTCTACCGCTGGAAGACAAAAACTTTCGACCCTGCCGACTATGACGAGGCCCAGGCACCCGCCACCGTGTCCTGCCCTTCCCCACTCAGCCCGGTCTCAGCAAGCCGACAGTAAACTGGCACTGTCCGGGGTCGAGGCAACGGAAGAGGTGCACGGTGTGGTGGCTACTGATCGTCGTGGTAATTGTGGCGCTGGGTGCCTTACTGGTGTGGCAAGCGCTGCGGAGCAAACAGCGCGCTGCGACCGAACTCGCCGACGCGCTCGCCGACGCACGGCAGGTGAACGAGCGACTCGGCGGCCAGGTCTACACGCTCAGCGGCAGCAACGACGCGGCTGAGCAGGCATTGGCCGATGCGTCAGAACGGCATCTCGCGGCGGGATCGCAACTCGATCAGGCCCGCACCCCTGCGCAGGCGCGATTGGCGAAACAGACTGCGCTGGAAGGTCTTTACTACATCAGGGCCGCACGCACCGCTATGAGCATGGACCCAGGCCCCGCGGTAGCGGCGCTCGACGGGCAGGACACCGCCGGGCAGGTCAGCGAGAAGCGAGTCGTCCAGTACGACGGAAGGAAGATCGCGACCTCGCCCGAGCCTTCGTCGGCGACGCCGAACTACTATCCCGGCGGACGAGTCGCCGGACGACCGGTCCCCGCGGGCTGGTACTCCGAGCCCTGGTGGAAGCCGGCCCTGGTCGGCGGCGCCTGGGGCCTCGGCTCCGCAGTGCTGTTCACGTCGCTGTTCTCCGGGATGTCCGGGGTGGGCTACGACGCGCAGGGGTTCGAAAGCGGATACGGCGAGGGGTACCAGGACGGGCTCGCGGCTGACGACGGCAGCGGATCAGACGCGGGGTACGACCAGGGTGGCGGCTACGACAGCGGTGGTTACGACGGCGGCGGCGGTTACGACGGCGGCGGCGGATTCTGACTCGCCGACTACCGCCCGGAACTGCTACTTTCGACCCCACTGGAAAGCGATGCGGCCTCCCAGCCCTCGACCCGGTAGACTGCCCACGTCCCCGGTGGACTCAACACCCACCACGACCAGCCTTCGTAGCTCAGGGGATAGAGCACCGCTCTCCTAAAGCGGGTGTCGCAGGTTCGAATCCTGCCGAGGGCACAACCTGCGACAGTGTTTCCGCAGGTCAACCGCTTTCTTCTCGCGATTCGGCGGACCCCCCATCCTAAAACCCCAGGTCAGCCGCGTTGTCGGGTGTGCCGAGTAGGGCACAGCGAACATGGGAACGACATCGGACAACGGAATAGCGCGCAGGAGCAACGACGGGAGTGTCGGATTAATGGCCGATCCGACCCCGGTGGGTGATAGTTTTCCAGTCGGGGTGATCCGGCCTTCGAAAGTGATCGCGAACGCGTTCAGTGCGGGCTTCCACCTCAAGCCTGCTCGGTCGGGAAGTGCCAACGGGGCCCGCACAGCTCTGCGGTAGCGGGCATTCAACCCGGATCCACCGGTCTGGTGGATCCGGGCTCAGGCGACGTCGGTGTTGACCACGCCCAAGGGCGTCGGCCCGGCGCTGATGGTGAGGGCGGTGACCGCTTCGGCGAGCACCAATTCGACCTCGGTCGCGAAGTCGGTCACGGTCTTGTCGATCTTGGTGGCCTCACGCCGAATTACGTCGGCGGATTTCTTTGCGGTAGCAAGCTTTTCAAGCTTGGACAGTGCGCTCTGCACCTTCTCGGCAGCGGTCGCCAACTGTTCGCCGCCACTGCGCGCGACCACTGTTACGCTCGCTGCGCGCATCAGCAACACACACGCGCGCAACAGGTCCGGCTCGTCAGTGTCGGGATCGAAGGCGAGCACCACCCGGCGCGGGCCGAGCACCCGCAGCGTCTCGCCGCCGTTCTGTTCCGGCGACCGCACGATGCCCAAGGATGCGGCGGCCTGGCGGTTGCGTTCGGCTTCGACGAGGTAGTCGCTCCACCCCGACCGCAGGGAGTCGGTCATCTCGACCACCACGCGCGCGCCCTCGGCGGTGGTCAGCAGGCCATCGCCCTTCTTGCAGCGCGGCAGCGCTCCGACCATCGCGCCGGTGTCGTAGTACTCGTCACCGAGACCGGCCGCGATGGGTTCCATGAACCGGTGAATTCCCGCGGCGAACGAGTCGCCCTTACGCGTGGTCATCGAGATGAGAGCCGCCTTCGCCTCCCGCACCTTCAGCGCGGCTGTCATCTCCTCGAACCGCTTGGCCAGGTCGGCGTGGTTGGCCATCAGCAGATCGCTCATCTGGAGCTGGCGAGCATCGAGCGCGGCCGTGTGCTTGGCGATCGGCGAAGTCGGGTCATTCAAGTCGAACTGCTTGGTCGCGGTCGCGATCAGTTCCTGAGTGCCGACGGCGGCTTTCATCGTCAAGTCGGCGCTGAACTGCTTGAGTACCGGTTCCAGGCGAGCAACCAACTCCGGATCCGACCCGCCAAAGAGCCGATTGACCTGATCGGTGATGTTGGCGGTGGCTGAGTTGACGGTCGCCGCCATCTCCTTGCGGCAGTTCGCATCAGCCTCAGCCAACGCCTTCTTGGCGGAATCGACTGTCTTGGCCATCACCGCCGAGGCATCCTTCGCGGCCTGGCCGGTCAACTCCGCTGCCCTGGCCGCCGACGCGGCGGCCTTCTCACCCACCTCGGCGACCATCCGTTCCAGTTCCTTGGCATCGCTGGCCTGACCGGTGGCAGCGAGCGCGACGGCTCCGCATTTGACCACCTCGGTGATGAACGCCGACAGGTCGGCGGCGGCCAGGGTCTCGGTGTCGTCGACGATCGGACCGCGATGCCCGCTCGTCCAGCGCTGAGCCTCACGCAGGACGTCTCGATCACGCAGGATCAGCTGCTCGATGGCCAGGGCGGTGTTGTTGTCGGTGAAGTGCGCGTTGTGGTTCATGGTTCTCCTCGCGAGGGCGCGTTGGGGAGCGGCGCGACTGGTTGTCGCACCGCATGGTGATAAGTGGACTTCTCGATCTAGGACAGGCCGAGGGTGAATGTTGTTCTTAGACTGAATCTTCCGTCGCTGCCGCCCGGTCATGGCGGTCCTGGCTGGTGAGATCAGCCAGGACACAGCGGGCACGGATAGACACGCTGTTCGCGCCTGTTCGGGTTCGATGCGTCGATACCGGCGAGCGCGAGGTCGGCGTCGGCGAAGGTGAAGTACTTCAGCTTCCCCGACCCACATCGAGCGATCCGGACCAGCGGCGGCAGCTGCGCCAGATCCGCGCCGGTGTGCAGGTCGAGCCTTCGGCGCACCGCCGCCAATCGGGGCGGGTACTGCTGACAGGGACGGTATGTGCGATGTCCGCTCATGGTGACTTCCTCGCTCGGTGTGCGGTGTGAGATCACCATGAGCTAGCCCACAACAACTGTCGATGCATTTCACTGATAAGCCCGTTTATCAGTGTTCTAGTTTTATGCCATTCACCGCAGGGGCGTAGTGTCGGTGCCGATCCACGAGGAAGATGAAGGGGTACCCATGGACCAGCCGACCAGCGAACCAACGCTCACGCTGCAAGACATCGCCGACCTGGCAAAAGTCGAGCGGGCTGTGGTGTCGATGTGGCGTAACCGGGAGTCGGTTCGTGGGCAGCTCATCCCGTTTCCGCAGCCGGTCGCCGAGGTCGGCGGCATCGCTCGCTTCGACCGATCCGAGGTGGTCGACTATCTCGAACGCACTGGCCGGGGCAAGAACGCCGAAGCCCGCTTGGACGCCGCGACTGTCGGCGCTCCCGAAGGCTGGTCCTTGGAAGACCTGGTGACGTTGCTGTGCGTGCGACACCTGGTCGGCGACCTGGCTCACCTGACCGACGAGGAATGCGTCAACCTCGCCTGGGAGCTCGATCCCGCCGACGAGTCCTTCGCCAGCGAGATCGCGGCCCTCGGCGACACCGGCGCGGCACGGGTGTTCATCGACGGCTTGATGGCGGCAAGCTTCGGTGGGGCGGACGCCCTCGCCAAGCTCGAATCCTCCCGTGCCGGACGTGAACTCGCGCTTCGGGACCTCACCTCGGACGCGATCGAACTGCTTGGCACCATTATCGGCGCGTGTCGAGCCGAACTGGGTACCGACGGTGTGCAACTGGTCTCCGGCGGTGACGCACCGGCGGTGGTACTGGCTCTGTCCGACGCGGACCCCGAACTCGAGATCCGCGCGATCGGCGATGGTCGCGACGCACGTGCTTTGCGACGCCGCATGGTGATTCGCGAACGGGAACACACCGTCGCGGTCGGTCCCCGAGTCCGGCTGCTGTCGGTGGTCGGCACCGAGTCAGCGCAGGCCGTCGACGACGTCGACTACACGCTCCTTGGGCTTGAACGGGACGAGATCGCGGTGATCATTGGCTCGGCCGCGGTATTGTGCGACGCGATTCCGCGCGTCGGGAGACGGCAGGACACCCTGGCGGGTAAGCGGGCGGAGACTCTGGGTTCTGGTGGTCTGATCGCCGCGTTCAAGCTGCCGCGCGGGCTGTGGAAGGAAGCACACCGGCAAGCACTCGGCGTCTGGGTATTCCACGGCGGCGCCAAGACCAGCCTTCCCATGGTCGCCGACCTCGGCACCATCCGGCCAACTGATCTCGACCACCACGCTCTCGCCGCTGACTTGGCCGCAGCGTTCGGCGATCGCACCGACCGGGAAGCGCGTGCCTACCGTTACGGCAAGGAAGTCCCGCTCAGCGACATCCGAGCTGGACGCGAGGTTGTGGCACCGGGCGCTTTGGCGGTGCGGCTGCGCACGCCTGAGACGATCGACGACCTGAACCGCGTGTATACCGCCACCTTGGTCACCTCCGAACTCGATCCGGGTTTCGACGTGCACGCCGGGGCCGCGGCGAGCTCACGCGAGATCGTCCAGCGACCACTCAGCGAGCTGTCGAGACTTGGGCTGATACACCTTCGTACCGGCAATCGGATTGACCCGTCACACGGCAGTCCGGAAGGCACTGTGACAGTGTTGTCAGCACACCACGGTGTCGAAGCGTTCCGGCTCGACCCGTTGGACGCGCAACGTCTTTATCCGCGCGCAAATCGCACCGAACCCGGCGATGTCGTCTTCAGCGATCACCCGCCGCGCGCGATCGTCGACCCCACTGGCGGGAGTCGGGTGCTGTCGCCGTCGCGGATCCTCCGACTGGCACCGGGGGCCGGGATCGGGCCGTATATCTTGGCCGCGCTGATCAACGATGTGCCGGCCCACCACACCGACTGGCGTGCCTGGGTAGTGCCACTTCTGCCCGCCGAGGAATCCGAGCGTCTGGAGTCGGTGCTCGCCGATGCCGCCGATTACACCAGACGCCTGCGCGGGCGGCAGGATGCGATGGAGGATCTGTGCCGCGCCCTGATCAGCGGGATCGGCGCTGGCACGGTGAGCCTGGATGTCCCGGCAGCAACGGCTGAAACCCGGGCGTGAAAGACATTGTCGGACAACGAGGAGAGGAGTCCCGGGTGCCCCCGAGGACGCGGAAAAACAATGTGGCGCAAGCACCGTCGACCATGAAGGAGCTCAAGGACACGCTATGGAAGGCGGCCGACAAGCTCCGCGGGTCGCTGTCGGCGGCCCAGTACAAAGACGTGATCCTCGGTCTGGTATTCCTCAAGTACGTCTCCGACGCCTACGACGAACGCCGTGAGGTCCTGCGTACCGAACTCGGCGGCGACAATGCCGATCCCGTGCAACTCGAGATGGACCTCGACGACCCCGACGAATACCAGGGCTACGGGGTGTTCCTAGTGCCCGACAACGCGCACTGGGACTACCTGTCGAAGTACGCGAAGGGCCGCAACGAGCCCGGCGAGTCGCCGAAGTCGATCGGCCTGCTCATCGATGAGGCGATGGACGCGATCATGGGAGCCAACGAATCCCTGCTCGGTACCCTCCCCCGCATCTACAACCGCGACAACATCGACCAGCGACGCCTGGGCGAGCTGGTCGACCTGTTCAACAGCGCCAAGTTCAGCCGCCACGGCAACCAGAAGGCCCGCGACCTGATGGGCGAGGTGTATGAGTACTTCCTCGGCAACTTCGCCCGCGCCGAAGGCAAACGCGGCGGCGAGTTCTTCACCCCACCCAGCGTGGTCCGCACCATCGTGGAAGTACTCGAACCGAGCAGTGGCCGCATCTACGACCCCTGCTGCGGATCGGGCGGCATGTTCGTGCAGTCGGAGAAATTCGTCGAATACCGCCATGGCGACGCTCAAGACCTCGCCGTCTACGGCCAGGAAGCCATCGAGGAAACCTGGCGGCTGGCGAAAATGAACCTCGCCATTCACGGCATGGACAACAAGGGCCTCGGCGCCCGCTGGGGCGACACCTTCGCCCGCGACCAACACCCTGGCGTAGCCATGGACTACGTCATGACCAACCCCCCGTTCAACATCAAGGATTGGACCCGCAATATCGAAGACCCCCGCTGGGTCTTCGGCGTGCCACCGGCCAACAATGCCAACTACGCCTGGATCCAGCATGTGCTCTACAAGCTTGCCCCGAACGGGTCCGCCGGCGTGGTGATGGCGAACGGGTCGATGGCGTCGAACTCCAACGGAGAGGGCGACATTCGCGCTCGAATCGTCGAAGCCGACCTGGTGTCGTGCATGGTCGCGATGCCCACCCAGCTGTTCCGGTCGACCGGGATTCCGGTGTGCGTGTGGTTCTTCGCCAAGGACAAGAAGGCCGGGCACGGTGGGGCTGTGGACCGGACCGGGGAGGTGTTGTTCATCGACGCCCGGGAGCTCGGGTACATGGTGGATCGGGCCGAGCGGGCATTGTCGGACGAGGACATCGCGAAGATCGCGGATGCGTACCACGCTTGGAGAGGGACGCGGTCGGCTGCGGTGCAGGGGCTTACGTATGAGGATGTGCCGGGATTCTGCAAGTCGACGACTGTGGAGGAAATCAAAGCGGCAGAGTATGCACTAACACCCGGGCGCTTCGTAGGAGCCACTGCCGACGAGGCGGACGACGAACCACTCGATTCGAAGGTAAGTCGACTCCGAAAGGAGCTTTTGGCGGCATTCGACCTCTCGGCACAGCTCGAAGCGACCGTTCGAATTCAGCTGGAGCGACTCAATGGATAACCTGATACATACAACATTTGGGCGCTTAGGTCAGCTCTTCGACGGCCCCCATGCAACCCCGAAGCGCCTGGACACAGGGCCATACTTCCTCAACATCTCAAGCCTTAAATCCGGACGTTTGGATTTGACGGATTCAGATCACTTGTCGGAGAGCGATTTCACACACTGGACCCGACGGGTAACACCAGAGCCTGGGGACTTGCTTTTCTCCTACGAAACACGACTCGGCGAAGCCGCGCTTATGCCAGAGGGAATCCGCGCCTGCTTGGGCCGTCGAATGGCCCTGTTGCGACCCGACAGGGAGCTTGTCGACCCGCGATTCTTGCTGTACTTTTACTTGAGTCCCCAGTTTCAACGCAGGATCGCACAAAATACAATTCACGGCGCGACTGTGCAGCGAATCGGACTCGCAACAATGCCAAGCTGGCCAGTTGCGATCCCAGCGTTGGCGACCCAGCGTGCGATTGCGGAGGTGTTGGGGGCGCTCGATGACAAGATCGCCGCTAATGAGCATTCGATCACCTGCGGCGAGAAGTTGGCGATTGCGTACGCCAGCGGTGCAACGAGCTCGACCGAGGTCGGTAGAATCGCGACACATTCTACCCGGCCAACAAGTCCAGACAAATTTCAAGAGACGGTCGCGCATTACAGCCTGCCCGCTTTCGACGGCGCCGCCCAGCCTTCGATCGAGCGTGCGCAGTCCATCAAGAGCAACAAATTCACGCTCACCAATCCGAGCGTACTAATCTCTAAGCTGAATCCTAGGATTCCACGAGTCTGGAACGTAGTTGAAATTGGACATAACCAGGCTGTTGCATCCACGGAATTTGTCGTGCTGGAACCGATCGGATATTCAACTTCAGTGTTGTGGTCACTTTTATGCCAGCCCGAGGTGATGACCCACATCGCAGGTAGAGTAGCTGGCACGTCAGGAAGTCATCAGCGCGTGAAGCCAGCAGAAATTCTGGCAGCTCACGTGGGCGACCCCGACTCCCTCAACGCGGAGGTACGCGATCTGATCGATTGCTTGGGAAAGCGTGTCGACAGCGCACGGAAGGACTCGCAAGTCCTCGCCAGAACCCGCGATGAGCTCCTCCCTCTACTTATGTCCGGAAAACTCCGCGTCAAAGATACGGAAAAGAAAGTGGAAGCGATAGCCTAATGACCGAAAATGTCGGTGTCAGTGAGAACCAGCTCGAGCAGATGATGATCGAGCGGTTGGGGGATTTGCACGGGTGGCAGCCGTTGGCTGGCACCGACATTGCCCCGGGTAAGGATTTGGGCCGGGAATCCTGGCAGGACCTGGTGATGCAGGGGCGTCTGTTGGAGCGGATGCGGCAGCTGAATCCTGGTGTGCCGGTGGAGTTCCTGGAGCAGGCGCGGGCGGAGGTGTTGGCGCCGAAGTCGCAGGGGGCGATCGAGGAGAACTTTCGGCTGCATCAGATCCTGATCAACGGGTACACAGGGATCAGTTATGTCGATCACCGTGGGGTGGAACAGAATCCGACCATCCACTTCATCGGTGGGCAGGTCGAGGACAATGAGTTCCTCGCGGTCCGGCAGGTCGATGTGCGCTCGCGTGAGCACCGGCGGCGTTTCGACGTGGTGCTCTACCTCAACGGTCTGCCGGTGGTGATCGTCGAGTTGAAGAACCCCGGTGCGCAGGCTGCCGACCTGGCGTCCGCGCACGCCCAGCTGGCGACCTATCTCGACGAGTTCCCGATGGCGTTCCGGTTCACCGTGCTCACCGTGATCAGCGACGGTGTCACTGCCCGCTACGGCACCCCGTTCACCCCGTTGAACCACTATTCGCCGTGGAATGTCGACGACAGTGGGGAGCCACTGGCGTTCGGCACGCGCATCGAGGAGGAGGACGCGGGCATCCAGTTGGAGTACCTGGTCGACGGGGTGTTGCAGACCGAAAGGTTCCTGCAATTGCAGCGCGACTATGTCGCCTTCGACAAGACCCCGCAGGGCCTGCAGAAGCGAATTGCCAAGCCGCACCAGTACTTCGCGGTTTCCAAGGCTGTCGGCTGCACCATCGAGGCGATGCGCAGTAACGGCAAGGCCGGGGTCGTCTGGCATACGCAGGGGTCGGGCAAGTCGATGGAGATGGAGCTCTACACCCATCTCGTCGGCACCAAGCCACAGTTGAAGAATCCGACCATCGTGCTGGTCACCGACCGCACCGAACTCGACGGTCAGCTCTACGCCGCGTTCTCGAAATCCGCACTGTTGCAAGAGGAACCGAAGCAGATCGGCAGCCGGGCGGAACTGCGGACCGCGCTGGCGGACCGGCAGACCGGCGGAATCCTGTTCACGACCTTGCAGAAGTTCGGGTTGACCAAGCAGGAGAAGGAATCCGGGCTGGAGCACCCGCTGCTCTCGGACCGACGCAACGTCATCGTGATCGTCGACGAAGCCCACCGCAGCCACTACGACGACCTCGACGGATACGCCGCGCACCTGAAGTCGGCGCTGCCCAACGCGACGCTGATCGCGTTCACCGGCACCCCGATCTCGTTCGAGGACCGCAACACTCGCCATGTCTTCGGCGAGTACATCGACGTCTACGACCTCGCCCGTGCCGTCGACGACGGTGCGACAGTGCGGGTTATCTTTGAACCACGGCTACCCGAGGTGAAGGTCGCCGCCGAGGTCACCGATGCCGAGATCGACGGTGCCGCCGACGCCGCGGTGGTCGGCTTGGACGACATCGAACGCCGACGCATCGAACAGTCGGTGACCGTGCTCAACGCCCTCTACGGGGCACCCGAACGGTTGAAGAAGGTCGCCAAGGACCTCGTCGAGCACTGGAAGAACCGCCGCGCGGTCATGGACGAGTACATCGGCGGCAACGGCAAAGCGCTGATCGTGTGCGCTACCCGCGAGATCGCGGCGAACCTCTACGAGGAGATCATCGCGCTCGAACCGGAGTGGGAATCGGACGCGCTGGACCAAGGCGTGATCAAGGTCGTGTATTCCGGCAGCGCCAAGGACCCGCAACCGATCCAGAAGCATGTGCGTCGCGAGTCGCAGAACAAGGCGATCACCAATCGACTCAAGGACGAGAACGACCCCCTCGAATTGGTGATCGTGCAGAACATGCTGCTCACCGGTTTCGACGCCCCGCCCCTGCACACCCTCTACCTCGACCGGCCGATCCAAGGCGCGCTACTCATGCAGACCCTGGCCCGGGTCAACCGAACCTTCGCCGGAAAACAGGACGGCCTGGTCGTCGCCTACGCACCGATCGCCGACAACCTCGAAGCCGCACTCAAGGAGTACACCCGCACCGCGGGCCGCGAACAGCCCGTTCAGTCGACACCCGACCAGGTCGTCGAACTCACCCGGCAACTAGTCGCCCAACTGGACGCCCTGTGCGCCGGCTATCCGTGGTGGACGAAACTCGTCGAAAAGCCCGGGCAATTCATGCGCGTCGTCACCAGCACTCTCGAGTACCTTCGATCCCCCACCACACCCGGCAACCAGGTCCCCGCCGGCGACCCGACCCTCGCCGACCGGTTCCGCGACCTAGCCAACCAACTCGGCCGCGCCTGGGCGGTCAGCCGAGGCTCGGAAACCCTGACCGACCTGCGACCCAAAATCCAGTTCTACGAACAGGTCCGGGTCTGGATGGCCAAATACGATGCCGAACAACGCAAAGCCGAAGGCCGACCGTTGCCCGCCGACATCAAACGCGCCCTCGACAAGCTGCTCGCCGACTCCACCGCCTCCGGCCAGATCATCGACATCTACGCAGCGGCGGGCATGCCCAAACCGTCGCTGTCCGACCTCACCGTCGACTTCGAGCAGCAGGCACGCGAAGCCGAACATCCCCACCTGGCTATCGAGGCTCTCCGCGACGCCCTGACGGCCGAGGTCAGCCACAGCACCCGCAACAACCTGGTCCGACAGAAGGCTTTCTCCGAACGCCTGCGTGAACTGATGAACAAGTACACCAACCAGCAACTCACCTCCGCTCAGGTCATCTCCGCGCTGATCGAGCTCGCCCGGGAAGCGGCGAAAGAACGCGACCGGGGGGGGACCTTCAACCCACGCCTGGACGAAGACGAACTCGCCTTCTACGACGCCGTCCACGAAAACGAGTCCGCTGTCATCGAGTTGGGCGACGATGTCCTCGGCGATATCGCCCGAGAACTGGTCGCCGTGATGAAGCGTGACGTGAAGACCGACTGGACCGTCCGCGACGACGTCCGCGCCAAACTCCGCTCGACCATCAAGCGCCTACTCCGCAAGTACGGCTACCCGCCGGACAAGCAGCCCGCCGCCATTCGCCAGGTCATCGACCAAATGGAAGTACTGGCACCGAAGTACGCCGAGGACAAGCGCCTGGCGACGCCATGAGGACAACATCGACGTGCTCGTAGCAGGTGGTTCTGTGTTAGCCCACACTGACATGCATGGCACTGCTTTGCTAGATGCGGAGACCGACTTCACAACTGCTGCATCACCGAGTCCTCATCCGCGGGGCAGGTTCGCGAAGAGAGCGACCGCTGTATCGACTCGCTGCTTGTCGAGGTCCTGAACTTTCCGGTGCAGCAATGCAATTTCCTCATCTGAGGCGGCTACCTCGGCTCCGATTCGTCGCTGCTCGCCTAGCGAGGGCAACGGTACGAACAACTTGCTGAGGTTCGAGGAGCTAATCGATGGGATGGAAGTTCCCGCAGCCTTGTTTTCGATCCACGCTACGGTCGATGAGAGAGACAGAAAAGCGATGAGATAGCGCGGGTCGACCACATCGACGACTTCAACCCGTAGCCGGATCAACCCCGTCGAAAACAGCATCCCCTCGCAGCCGGGATCAACAAGGGCACAGGGGCCGAGAGTTCCTGTTCTGACACACAGAATATCTGACGCCTGGACGCGGAATCGCTTCAGCCGGTCGGCATCGGCGTGGAGTACACGCCTGGCATGGTCAGCCGCGACGCGGCGGTGCCGCAGCTGCGCGGGCGCGATCAGCGGGACGCCCTCATCGACGATGTCCAGAGTCTTGACAATATCGTTGGAAGGCCCGGCCTTGACATCGCAGAGTTCGCCGAGAGAAACCATTTTCGCGGCGGTAGGTTCACCAGGAATCAGGCGGTAGTCAGCGGGGCTGAGAGAGTATCCGCGACGCCCGATCTCATCGCGACCAACAGCAAGAGCGATGTTGCCGCGACCAAGATTCACGGACCCGAGTTCCGTCCTGCCCGAGACCCACGCGCGATGACAGTTGACGATGGTCTGGACGTCGTGCTCGCTCAGATACCGTTGACCACTTCTCTTTTCGCCGACCGAACGCGCATCGATCAGCAGGACGGAATCTCGAACTTTCTTCGAGTGGGTCAAGATCCAAATACTCACCGGTACAGGAGTTGTCGCGAAGAGCCCCGCCGGGAGAGCGATAACGCACTCCACGACCCCTGCATCGATCATCGCCGCACGAATGGACAGTTCCGCCGGGTCTTCGGAAGTCCCGGCCTGATTCGGCATGACCACCCCTGCACGACCCCCGCCCTTCTTGAGCGACGCGTACACGTGTTGCAGCCAGGCGAAGTTGCCGTTCTTTTTCGGAGGCTTTCCGAAGGGCCAGTACCCGTTCGGCGCAGGCCATTCACCCGATGTCTTCTGGTTGAAGGGCGGGTTGGTCATGACGAAGTCAACGCCGACCGGCCGATTCACCGAACTCCCTAGCGGTGCTGCAGCACTCTGGAGCAATCCGGTGACGTCAGCACCTTGGAGGGCGCTACTCATTCCCGCCACTCGCAGTTGCTCTCTGTCGCGGCCAGCGCCGGATACTTTGACGTTCTCCGCCCCAGCAGCGGCTCCCGACAGGAACTCACCAAATCGCATATGCGGATCGTGACAGCGGAAGCCATCAGCAGCATCGCCGACCACGGTCGCGGTGACGAGCTCGACGATGCCAGCGGGTGTGACGAACTCGTTGTTAGCCCGCGGGCTCCACAGTACGAAGCGATCGAGCAGTGCTGGGAACGCGCTGCGGTCTAGTTCGCGACAGGTCCGCAGAACCTGGGCCACGTCCCCGACCGCAGTCGGGCGTAGCCGCGCGAAAACTGGGCCAAGCCCGGGCAACACGCCGCGCTCACGCATAACGCGGTCGATGACCGCTGCCACTGAGGCGAGGAGTATCGCTGGTTCGGTATGCGGCTGTGCGACTGCACGCTCGGCCAGATGACTGATTTCCCCCCAGCTCTCAGGATCCCGGACACGTACAAAAACCGCGCCAAGGACGAGTTGCAGATATTCCGTTGATGATCCGCCGCCGCTAATCCTCTCGGCTAGCGGCCCGTACAGTTCGGCGATGGCGTTGGCGTGACCGGAACGCGCTCGAACAGAACCATCGCTGGTTACCGGTCGGCTAGATCGGGAAGGCGCCCGTGTGCGGGAGTTCCGAGCTATCCGATCGGCGTAGGTAGAACCTGGCAGCTCATCGCTGGGCAAGAGGCTTGCAGCGGGAATCGGGCGATCTCTCAACCACTCGATCACCTCGGCGAGGACGTAGAACTCCCCCTCTTCCGATGACCGCGCGCGAGGGAAGCTGGCGTGCCGTCGCTTCCACGTCGACAACAGTTGGCTGCTGATACCACCCAGTGTCATGATCTCCCGCCGCGACACGACCCGCCCCTCGGTGATGTTCACTGCCCGAATCCGAACATGAAAATAATCAACGTCAACGCCAACGCGGTCGCTGCGCCAAAAGCACGGCCGCCACTCTTGACCGCCGATGCCGTCGAGGCGCCATCCGCAACCGCAAGGACTCCAGCGACGACTCCTACGAGCCCCCCGATCAGGATGGCGACCACCGCCAGTAGGACTCGGACAGATGGGAACATCGAACTCCTCCGTATGACCAAAGGCGAGAACGACCCCGCCTGCATGAGCATCACGCTATGCACCACAGAAACGAACGAGTTTTGCGCATTGCCATGCGCAATTACTGTTACATCACTCCAGCAGCGGAAATAGACACATCTCCGACCTGGGATAAAACTACCTCTACCTGAACATTTCAGCTGAGTAGCAGCATCGCGCGCGCCACAGCCCTACCGACAACTGTTAACTTGAGGTCCGCCAGGCTCGTCGAGGCGTCGCTCGATGAGGGACGTAGGGCAGTGATCAACAGAGGAGCGGCCGCGCTTCAAACCGAGCGCTCGATGAGCCCTGCTTGCGGGTCGGCCGTCTACTGTCCACCGGTACATACGGCCTGCGACCACTCACGCACAACAGCCCGACGCAACCACCTGTCATCGCGGTGATCCCGCGCCTGGACCAGACAAGGAAAGCCGAAAGTAGCGACCGCCCCAGCGGCGCGCGCTTGTTCCGCGCCTGTGCAGCAACGAAAAGCGGCCGGGACCGCTCCAGACCACGCAAACGTCCCAGCCCGCGCCAAACTCTACTCAACAGGAGAGAAATCGGCTTCGATCACAAGTTGACCGGAAGATATGGGCAGGTCACCCGCGTTCCCATCTACTTCGATGTGCCCCGCCGAGGGCACAAACCCTGCGCGAGGGCGTGCGGCATATGTTCGGCACCCTCGACCTGGCCACCGGGCGCGTGTACTACTGGATTCCGGGATCGGAAACGCTGGACGGAGTTAGTGTCGTTCCTGAAGTCGCTGCGGGTCCGAGGGAAAGCTGTACCTGATCCTGGACAACCATTTCGCTCATAAGCGCCGCGAGGTGTGCAAATGGTGCGCCGACCATCGCAGCCACGGCGAGCAGGACGACGCCATTGCCAGCTACATCCGGTGGCGCAACCAGCACGGCAGCCTGATACGGGACTTCTCCATAGGCTCGAGAATTCGCCATCCGGATTACCTACCGAACGTTGCTCGACACGGCACTAGAGATCATCGGGCAACAGGCGGAACGCGGCATCACCAGTGAGCGGGCTGATTGCGCGGAAATCACGTCGGTCGAGTGTCAATACCGCCACGGTTTCGTATCGTTCCGCCAATGAAACATTGGTGGCGTCTGTGAGATCCAGGCGCAAGGCCAGGTATCTGTTCTGCACCCTGCGTGCGACCCGCAACAAGTCCGCCGAGACCGTGGGCACTTCGATGCGTCCGGTGCGCTCTTGCGCCAATAACCAATCATTCACCGCATATGCGGCTCGACGATTGAGATTTCGGGTGGTGATGTGTTCGACTTCGAGCAACACGAGTGGAGAGACGATGGTCAGCGCCGCCTGCTGCAGCGCTGCGCGCGCGCAGACGTGCTCGGGATCCGCGGAGTTGAAAGCGGCGACCAGACCTGAGGTGTCGCCGATCACGATCATCCAGCATCGGATTCGGTGTTGGTGATCGCTTCTCGCACAGTGCTATCGATTTCATCCGCCGACACCGCATGCCCGTAGTCGAGTACGGGGATATCCCACTCCTCATCCCATCGGCGAGTGCGTATCGCGGCCAGGTGAAAAGCTTCACGAAAATACTCGGACTCCGGCCGCCCTTCACGTGCCGCGGCCTTCTTCACCAGCTCGAGGTCGGCCTCGTCGACCATGACCGTCGTCTTCTTCAGACCCATAAGGTTATGGTACCCGCACCATAACCTTGTGGCGAGCGCAACATATCACCCGCGCTCCTCAGATCCGGTATAAACCCACGATGACAAGGCGTTTTTCTGGTTGCCCATGGTTTTGCGTGTCCTGCCGAGGGCACATAGCTGTGACGTTGTTTCCGCGGGTCAGCAGGTTTTCCTGACCTGTGCATCGCTCTCGGATCACCACCAAAAACCGATATATGCAGGTCAAACCGTTGCCCTGGTACGAGCCCTCAGGAAACACAGAACATGGGCAACCAGGCCGGGCAACTCGCGGGATTTCAGGGCCGGCCGTCAGCCCGTCACACACTACGTCCACAGACCATAAGACAGGCATCCCGGCCCGGCGAAGGGCCAATATTTCGACGCCTGCCCGATGATCGACATCTACTCCCACTACCTTGTCAGCGATCACGTCCGCATTCACGAATCCGGTGTCCTGACAACGGAATCGATGAACGAGATCTTCGGCGTCCGCGCCAACCCATGAGGAGACATCCATTCGCCCCGGGCCGACCGCGGTGTTCCGTCAGCACGAATCGTCATGCGGAACGAGTAAATCTGATCCGTGGGTTCGGTCGGCAAAGGTACTGCGAGAAGGCATCTTTCACCGATGCTGACCAGGAGCGGCAGATACCGATGACAGGGGATCCACAATGACGAAGTCCAGGATCGGCGCGGTTCTCGGCGCGGTCGCCCTCCTCGCCGCTATCGGTGTGTCGGCAAGCGGGACCGCCGCGGCCGCGATGACCTGCGAGGAAGCTCGCGCCAACCTGAACAGGGCACAAGCGGACCTGCAGTACGCTCGCAGCCATCTCAATAAGGAAGGAATCGGGCGGGCCGAGGCCGCGGTCGCCGGTGCGGAAATAGCCAAGACGTCCGCCTGCCGGTAGACCTCGGGAGACCTCGCCCCGCGAGGCAGCGGTCGCGAAGTAGCGGCATATGAAGGCCATCGCAAGGTTGAGTCATGGCGCGCAGCTCGAGTCCCTGATCGGAAAGCCGGAGCGGCCCGACCTCTGGCTCGGGGTAATCCCGCCCGATGCCGAGTACCGCTCTCCCGCAACAAACTTGGTGCTGTACGGCCGAGGCCCGTCATCACCGAGACCGTGAGCGCCGAACTCACCGTGCCCCGGCGGTCCGAGATTGCCCTGTACGAGAGGACTTTTCGCCCTACCAGCAGAGCAAGCGGCCCAGGCAATGCTGCCCACACGCTGGTCGAGAACGCACTCGCGCTACGCATTGGGACCGCGTGAGCGCCGGTATCGGCGAAGACCGAGGTCGGTGCAGCGTCCGCAGCGGGAAATGGTGAAACGATCACAGACCGCCAGACAGATCCTGGCATGCAAGGCCGATGCTTCGCAGTCACTCCGTAATACGCGCCCAGGAATCTCGAACCGCCGCCAGCGCCGTCTCGGCGCTGATCACCAACCGAGGCTGCCCGGCCAATTGTGCGTTCCAGTTGTCTTCGTCCGGCGCACGATCGAACAATTGCGGGGTGGGGAGCCGATTGGTCGGACGTTCACCACACCGGATCTGTCGCCGGCCTGCATCGCCGCCAGACAGAGTGTGGTCGGCCACGCTCAGATCAGATAGGTTCTCCGCGATTCCATGAAAACCTTCTTACGGACCCAACGTTTCGTGACCCACGGCGGTTGATCCCTACGAACATCCAGTTCGATAGGAGGAATCCGCCATGATGCAGAGCCCCACCGCCCCTGACGACTTTGCCCATTCACACCCGGCACCGCCGCCAGGCGGCGGGACCGCCATCACGGCCGGGGTGCTCGCCTGCCTCGGCGGTACGCACCGGCTGCTGAGTATTCTTGTGCTCATCGCCGGGATAGCGATGTTGAGCGACCTCGACGCGGAGGGCGAAACCAAGGGGGCGCGATTGCTTTTCGCGATCTCGATCCCGGTCTTCTTGCTCGCCGGTTCGCTGTTGCTTGCCGGTGGCATCCAGATGTTTCGCAAGCATGCCTCGGCCCGTCGGCTGATCGTCATCGGCTGTGCGGTCGACATCGCCTACAGCATCATCGAGACAGTGGTCGTGCTTGCTGTTGCCGGAGCCTCCGATGACTACGGTGTAATCGGCAGCCCGCTGTTCGCCATATTCGTGGCCGTGTTCCCCATCGCCACGATCATCCTGACCTTGGCGACATCGACCACGCGGTGGCTCGAGTATCAGGCATAAGATACCGAGAGACGACAGGGAGCCAGACCACATGAGCGCGCCACTCGATCCCGCCCAGGCCCGTGATATTTCCTTTGCCGCCTTGCTGCGTGTGGTGTTGCACGAATGTGCGCAGGCTCCACTCTCGCTGCTCACCGCCGATACCGGATCGGCCGTCATCCGGATCGCCCGCGGTGGTGAGCAGCGGGAGCAGGCATTCGCCGAAATGCTGGTGGAGGCATACGAGTCGGCGAGCGAGATGCTGCTGGCCCGCATCACCAAGTTGACGCGTAGCCGCGCCGACGCCGACGACATAGTGCAGACCGCGTTCATGCGGGTGTACGCACGCTGGCCGGACCACATCACCGACGTCGAAGGGCTCCGGAGGTACCTGTGGACCACGGCGGAAAACCTGGTGAAGGATGCCATGGTCCGGGCCTCGAAGGACCGGGAAAGGCTGGATTCCGACGGACACGAACGCCTTTCGGTACTCGCCGACCATGCCGGCCTGCCGTTCGACGACATGATCGCCTTGCAGGACATGCTGATCCGGCTATTGGACGCACTGCCGCCGAGGGAACGCGAGGCGGTCATCATCTACACCTACGAGGGAAACACCTACAAAGAGACCGCTCGGGTCATGGGCGTGGCGGAGGGCACCGTCAAGGGATACGTCCACGACGGGCTGTTGCGCGTCCGAAAATACCTCGAAGAGCACGTCGCTTGATCGTCAGATCCCGTGGCAGGGTGGGGTGTTGTCGGCACCCACGGGTAGCTCGTCCCGTTCGGCCTGGGTGTACTCGCGGTCACTGATCGCGCAGAGCCGTCCCAGTACGTCATCACGGTCGAGATTGATCGAGTACCGTCCGACACCTCCGCTGCCGGAGTACCTGCCGGGATTCAGCGCGTACAGGGCATCTCCGGAGAGATCCCCGTACCGCTGGTCCGAGATCTTCACATCGAAGAGCTTTGCGCTGCGATCGAAGTCCCAGATCTCCAGTGTCCCGAGGTGATCAACCACCAGCAGACCATCATCGGTCATGCCAACCCCATTGCCCGATGGAAACGGTTGTGCAGAAGGAGATTCCACACCGCTGTCGAAGTTCTCCACGGTGTCTTCCCCGGACTCGTACCTGATGTATATCTGTGGAGCGGCAGGGCTGACGAAGGCATCCTGCCTCTTGCCGCGATCAATCGGTTTGACGGGTACCGAGCGGAGTACTCGTCCGTCATCCAGGGCCCGGACGGTATCGCCGTCGATGTTCTCGGTGAAGTACTGGTCGTTGTGCGTCGGGACGAGGGCCGCCTGCGCGCCAGCCCGTACCATCCACACCAGTTCGTCGATGTCGCGCCAAGTCCGCACGGTGTGGCCGAGCTGTTTCCCATCGCTGATCCGCCACCGGGTGACCGAGCCCGCATGGAAGAAGGCCAACTCGTCGTCGCCGGGCTGCATGATGGATGTCGGTCGCCGCAGTCCAGGTCCGAGTTCGGGCGGGACAGGTAACGAAATACGTTGCTCGACAGCGAGTCCGGGCAGCGAGAAGATGGTGATGCCACCCGTCGCACCGGCCACGACGAAATGCTTCCCGTCGGCAGTCATCCGGTAGGCAGATTCGGGCGGAATCGACCCACGCACGGCAAGGGTCACCGTGATACGCGCGACTTCCCTTATGGCGGGGGTCATTTCGACGACGCGCACCGTTGCGTTCGCAGCTTCTGGGCCGCATGCGACGTCTACAACGAACGAGCCGTCGGGACTCCACCGGACAATCCGCTGTTCGGTGGCCGGTCCGGCGAACACGTTCATGTCCGAGATCGCCACGGCAGGCGCGAAGCGGAGCAGGCCACTCGACGTGAACTGTGCCAGCCTCGGGCCGTCGTCGGCAGGGGCGACCAGTACCGTGGCCGACATATCCCGAGGGCTGGCTGTTTGGACGGCGAAGGCCTGGCCGGTCCGTAGGTCGATGAGGTGAGTCTGGCCGAGAGTATCGCCGGCGAGGATTCTCGTCGACCACGCGTACCGTCCACTGCTATCGACGGCCCACTTGCAGTCCTCGGTCGTCGAGCCCGAGCCGCGCGGCGTCCGCAGACGTTCGGCCCCCGTCAACGCGTCCGAGACGACCAGTTGGTCGCCGGAACATCCGACGACCAGGCCGGTCGAGGTGATATTACCGGCTGGCAATTCCCGAATCGGCTGTCCGGTCTTGGCGTCGCGCACGACGTTGTGCGTGATCCCGATTTTCGACTCGCGCATCGCGATCATGCTGCCGGTCGGGTCGACATAGTCCGGAAACTGGGCGAAATCTCCCAGCGGAGGCGGGGAAGAGACCAGGACGGGCCCGGCACCCGCCATGTCGTACACCTCCAGCAGGTCGGTGTGCTGTGCCTGCTGAAGCTCTGCCCGTTGGACCTGCGCTCGGTTGAGTCGCACCGCGAGCCAGCGCCCGGTCTGATCCCAGCCGGTCGACACGCCATTGGGCAGCAACGGCGCAGGCTCCGGCGGACGGACCAACGCAGGACCGGTGCGGTTTCGTACATCCCAGACGGCGACCGCACCATCGTCGGTCACCACGGCGAGTGCGGAGCCGTTCCGGCTGAGGTTCAGCGAGGCGACCTTACCGGCGGTCGGTGGAAGTCGCCACGGCATCGGCTCATCGCCGAGCACACCGGCCCAGACTGTGACGTCGCGGCCCTCGGCGACCGCGACCTCGGCCCCGTCGCCACTTGCCGCCCCGAATGTCGCATCGCGCCACAGGCCTGTCCGGTAATCCGTGACGGACGACATCCGCACTTGTTGATACAGCAGTGCCGTCCGCACCATGTCGTCGTCCGGCGCATACCGCGCTGCGGCCTGCGCGAATTGCAGCGCCTTGTCCAGGTCGGAGTCGGCCACCCGCATGGATTCCGCCGCGAGGCTGCGCCCCGCCTGCAACCGCAACTGCGCCGCGCGAGCCGCACTGCTCCGGTAGGCGACCACCGCCATCGACGTGGCCACGACCACCAGAACGGTGAGCGCTGCGGTCACCACTCGCAGGCGCCGCACCTCCCGCCCGCGCAGCCGGCGGCTGGCCGCGATGAATTCCTGATGTGCTTGCGGCACATCGGATTTCCGAGCTTCGAGCTGGTCCCTCGCGGTCTCGAGAGCGGTACCGCGCAGCAACGCGTCGTGCTCGCGACCGCGCCGTTCCCAGTTGTCCAGGTCCTGCGCGAGGTGTTGCTGCCAGGCGCGGAACTCGCGGTCGGACTGCAGCAGGTCGTGCAGCCGTTCCCAGTTATCGATGAGCGCTTGGTGTGCCAGCTCGACGGTGTCCGCGCCGTTCTTGTCACGGCCGACGACGACCAGGCGGTCGAGCGCCAGCCGCCCGACCACACCGCGGAGTTCGGGGTACTCCCGCATCGGCAGCACCGCTCGGAGGAATCCGGCGCCGCTCGAGGTCGGCACCGCGAGCAGCTTCAGGAGCCGTTCCGCGTCGGCCCGGTCGGCGGGATCGGTGAACTGCGCCATGACCTGCTCGGCCCGCCGGGCGATGGAAACCTCCACGCTGCCGACTTTTTCGTAGTCGGCGAGGGTGATCCGGCCGCCGGTGTGCCGGGCCCACAGGTCAGACAGCACCGACGCCAGCAACGGCAAACCGCCGGGCTGGTCGAAAACACCGTCGATCAGCCGCTGCACCACCGCATCGTCCAGCATCACTCCGGCACGGGTGGCGGGGCGGCTGATCACGTCGCGCAGTTGGGCACGGCTCAGCGGGGCCACCGCAACTGTTGTGCCGCCGAGGAATTCGGCGAGTTCGGCGTCGAGTAGGTCGTCCAGCGCGTCCCAGCGCAACGTCAGCACGATCGCCAGACGTCCCTCGGTGTCGGCGCGGGTGAGCTCGAGCAACGCCTGCAATAGCGCACGGGCCTGCCGCGGGGCCGCCACGGCCAGATCCTCGAACTGGTCGACGAACAACACCGTGCCGTACAGCGGAAGCTGTTGCAGCAGTGTGGCCGCTTCATCGGCGTCGGGCGCGGGCGCAGCCTTCTCGATCAACCAGGTCGAGAGTGGCTCGTCCGCGGCGATGCCGGAACCGATTGCGCGCACTCCGGATTCCGTCGCGGCGTCGCCGCTGAGCCGGAATGCGGCGACCTGCCACCCCTGCTGCCGCAATCGCGGTATCACCCCGGCTCGGATCAACGAGGACTTCCCGGTGCCGGAACGTCCGACCACCGCGGCGAAACCGGTCTGCCGCAGCGTCTCCCGCACCCGCGCAATATCGTCGTCCCGCCCGTAGAAGAACTCTGCGTGCTCCTCGTCGAACGGCGCCATACCGCGATACGGGCTCGACAGCAGCGCCGGATTCAGCCGCAGCACCTCGTCGATGGGAAGCATGAACGCGGTGCGGGTGTAGCGGCGGCGGTCGGCGGCGACCGCCATTCCGGTCACGGCATGCGCCTCGGTGTCCCACACGGCGGCGCCGCTGAACCCCTCGGTGATCGGCTGCCCGCCGGTCGCTGCCTGCAGCTGCACCCAGCCCTGGCTTTGCGGGGCTCGAAACTCGCCGGACACCCAGACGCCGCCGGGCATCTCGGCCGGAAATCCGAACATCCGGAACTCGCCACCCCAGGGCTGGCGGGCGGGCCAGAACGGCAGCGGCGCAATGGAATCCGGCGGCGAAGCGAGGAGCTCCAGGATGGCGATATCGCCGCGGCCGTCCTCGCGGACGCGGGACCAGTGCCGGATCCGGGCGAGTATCGGAACTGTGGCACCTGCCGACGGAAAATCCACGGCCACAGGCGCTTCGGGCACAATGTCGTCCGTCGGTTCCCCACCCAGCGCCGCCGATACGACGTGCGCGCACGTCGCAATCAGAGTGGGCCGCACCAGAAATCCCGCGCCGACCACATCGCCGGTGGGCGTTAGAATCCGCACTGAGGCCCAGCCGAGCCGACCGGTGTCCGCAATCCCTTGCACGCGTCGAGCCCTCCCGGGAAAGTTCGGCAAGCGTAGCAAATCCGCCGATGGTGTGAAGGAATCGTCGCCGAGCACGGGCAGGAGACGGAATTACCCGCGGACCGAACGGACTTCGGCGCGCACGGAAGGCCTCAATCCACAAGCACTGTTGCCACCATGACGGCCAGCATGACAAAGATTTCGATCAGGACGACGACCAGTCCGTGCGCAAACACCAAGATCACCAGCGGCACTCCTGCAACGAGGAGGGGGATCGCGAACTCGAGAACACCGGCCGGTGCTGTTCGAGCTGACCGCTGGTGCCGCGGCGGTGTCGGGCTCGCTGCCACAGGCCTCGGCAGAACAGGTCTCGAGGCCGGACCGGACAGCGAAGTCCGCAACGGGACAGGCCAGGGCGAGGGCGAGGCATGTCTGGGGGCGGCACTTTCCGACGAGCTGCCCACGGTGAGGCCCGAATAGGCACGAACCATGTCATCCACCTGTCGATACCGCTTGACCCCCGGTAACACGTCCACCACTCCGGGGGCCTGCTCCCACAACGCAATGACACGCGCCGCCTGCGCTCGCCAACCGGAGCCGCCCTCGACCACCCGGCCCTCGAGCGCAATCACACCGACGATCGTGGCGGACTCCGAATACTGCCGCCGCAGGTGGTTCAGATCTCGAAAGCTGTACACGCCACAGGTACAGCCGTCGGCCGGAGCTTGATGCCGCGCGCCCTTGCTGCACTCGGCGATACACGTTCCGTCGCGCCACGCGGTGCTGTCTCCCCGCTCGAACACCGGCCGCAGCTTCCCGTGGTCGACGGTGAACGTCCGGAGCCCGTAGACGCCGATCACCGGCTCGCCGGCGGGATCCGGCTCGGCGTAGAGCTTCCCCACGTCGGCATCGCGGGCTTGCAGGGAACCGACGACGCGAAGCACATCCTCGATCGGGATCATGTAGGCGGTGCGGGTGACCGATCGCCGGTCCGGGACCGTCGCCATACCGATCACTGTGTTCGCCGCGCCGTCCCATACGGGGGCGCCACTGCAGCAGTCGGAGATAGGTGGTATCTCGTGCGTGACTTCCAGCGCTACCACACTCATACCCGATGCCGGGGTCCGGAAGTCGCCGCGCACGGCAACGATACCGAATCCGCTGTTCCTTACTCCCAGCATCCGAAATCCGGTGGCCGTCATGCCGTCGGTCCCTCGCATCGAGGGTGGACTCGCTGCTGCCGGTGGTGCGGCATCGAGTTTCAACACAGCGATATCGCCACAACCGTCGGCATACTCCGGCACCCAGCCGCGCACTCGGGCGATTACCCGCCCGCCGGGAGCATGCCACGGGAAATCCACCCCGACGGGGACATAGGGTCGCAGCAGGGTGTGTGGATCGCCACCGATTGCCGCCGCGACACTGTGCGCGCACGTGGCTACCATCTGTGGACCGACGAGAAACCCGGTCCCCACCGGCCGATCGGACGCGTCCAATATCCGCGCCACCGCGGCTCGGTCCCGCGAGTCCTGTGCCGTGTTCACGAATCACCTCTGCGTGCAAAAGGCTGGGTATCACGCTGGATCACCGCGCGGGTGTGGGTTCACGCGGGGACGCGGCGGGCTCCGGCACCGTAGGTCGCTCCGGAGTCTCCGGTTCGTGCGGAACCGGCAGTACCGGTCGGGTCTCCGGAATCACCTCGATGCGCCGACGAACCGGTCCGATGTCTCCCATGGCTGTCCCTACCCTGTCCGACTCGGGAACGTGCTGATAGCGGGATCAACCGTGTTGGGACGCGAAAGGTTGGGACGGCGACGGAGTCGACCACTCGGCCCGCATCACAAACGTCGGCGACTGGGGCTCGGAAGCGGGTCCAGTCTGGTCAAGCGGGAAAGTGTGTGCCGAACAGTTCTTCGAGTTGGTCGAGTCCGGCGCGAGCGTCGGCGGTGAGCTCGGCCGTCATATCACGCGCGGTGCGCAGTATCGGCAGCTGTTCGAAGATTTGCAGTTCGCGAAGCCGGTAGGCGATATAGTCCGCGTCCGCGTCCGCGTCCTCGGCGCGTAGCCCGAGTTCGGTGAGGACGATCGCGAGCCCGGTTCGGCCGCCGTATCGGCTCAGAGATTCCGCGGCTTCTTGTTGTACGGCGATGTCCTCGTCGCGAAGCAGTGCGGTCAAGTCGGACAGCGCGTCGGAATCGGGGAGCAGTGTGCCGAGTGCGCGCGCGGCGGCGCGCCGGACATCCCATTCCGACGAGTTCAGGCTCTCGCGAATCCGATGCGCTCCATACACTCCTTCGCTGCGGCTCATGGTAAGTCAGGTCGGGCGGATCGGCGGCGCCGTCCCTTCAGCGCCCTGTGAAATCAGGCGCTCTGCGCTCCAGCATTGCTGCGACCGCCTCCCGGTGATCCTCGGTGTGATGAGCGGCGGCCTGCATCGCCGCGGCCAGCTCCAGGTGGCTTTCCATGCCCTGGTGCTGACCCTCGCGCAGTAGGCGCTTGGTCATCCGAAGCACGTGCGGCGGGTTGGCGCTCACCCGGGCCGCGAGCCGGTGGGCCGCGTCGAGGAGAGCGTCGGGTTCGACGACCTGGGAGACCAGGCCCCAATCGAGAGCGGTGTGCGCGTCGATCGATTCACCGGTGAAAGCCATTTCGCAGGCTCGGGCCATGCCGATCGCCCTCGGCAGCAGCCAGGAGCCGCCGTCGCCGGGAATGAGACCGACTTTCACGAAGCTCTCGGCGAATACCGCGGTGCTGGCGGCGATCCGCAGATCGCACAGCAGCGCCAGATCGCAGCCTGCGCCGATAGCGGGACCGTTGACAGCGGCGATCGTGGGAATCTCGCATTGGTACAAGGCTTTCGGGATGCGCTGGATGCCGTGCCGGTACCCCTGCCGCAGCTCCGCCGGTGTGCCGCCGAACATTCCCGCCCGATCGCGCATCTGTTTGACGTTGCCGCCGGAAGAGAACGCCGACCCCGCACCGGTGAGAATCGCCGCCCGCAGGCTGTGGTCTCGATTGGCCGCTGTCACCGCGTCCTCGAGGGCGGTGATGGTGTCGGCTTCGGATATCGGGTTGCGCACCGCCGGGTTGTTCAGTGTCCAGACGACGACATGGCCGATTCGGTCGATCAGGATCGGTTCACTCATTGCCATCTCCCGATGCGTTCTCCGACAAGATGATTCGGACATCAGCAAGGAAAAATCCGGAACTGGAAGCGATCACCGGATTGAGATCGAGTTCGAGTATCTCCGGGTGCGCGGCAACGAAATCGCCGATGCGGACAAGGAATCGGGCCAGCCCGTGCCGGTCGACCGCCGGAAGATGACGGTAGCCGTCGAGCATGCGCGACACGATCGTCTCGTCGATCATCTCGCGTGCCTCGAGCTCGGTGAAGGGAGCGGCCCGGAATGCGACATCCCGCGATGCCTCGACCATCACCCCACCGCCGCCGAAGGCCACCACCGGCCCGAAGATCGGATCGCGAGTGGCGCCGACGAGCAATTCGACACCGGCATCGGCCATGGGGGTGATGATCACACCGTCGATGTGGGCATCGGGCACGTGGGCATGCACGGAGTCGATGATCGCTTGGGCGTGCTGGGCCGCATCGGAGGCCACCACCCCGAGCCGGACCCCTCCGACATCGGATTTATGGATCACTTGCGGAGAAACGACTTTCAGCGCACACGGCCGTTCGTACTCGGCGACGGCCGCGACCACGTCCATGATGGTGCGAGCGAATGCCCAGGCGCCGACGTCGATTCCAGCGGCCGCGACCACCCGCCGTCCGGTCGGCTCGTCGAGAAGCCCTGATCCTTCGAGGGCCGGGGCCGCGGGCGGAAGTACGAGTGAGGATCGTTGCGCGGCATCGGCCAGCAGGCGGCCACGCCGCTCCAGGGCCGCCACGACCCGCACGGCGTGATCTATGGAGCTGAGCACCGGTATACCACCGGCCCGAAGGCGATCGTGGTTGGCGATCTCGAAACCGGCATAGCAGCTCTGGATCAGCAGAGGGATGCCGTGTTCGGCGATGAGCGCGAGCAACATGTCGCCGGTGACGTCCTCGATCTCGCGCAGTTCGGGATCAAATCGCAGGTGGTAACCGCCGTAGAGGCCGATGATCAGCACGAGACCGACCTCGGGATCGCGCATGAGGATATCGGCGGCCTTGGCGAACACCATCGGGTCGGTGTCGGTGGCGCCTGCTACGTCGACCGGATCGGCCACCGCGGCGGCGTCGCCGAGCAGTTGCCGCAGCTGCAGCTGGGTCCGCTCGCCGAGCCGGGCCAGTTCGATTCCACGGGCCGCCAGGGCATCGGCGGCCAACGTGGCGTGGCCACCGCCATCGCTGAGGATCGCGACCTTGCGCCCCGGGGCGATCGGGGCGCAGGTGGCAAAAGCGCCTGCGACGACCGCTAGTTCGTCGGAGCGGTCGACGAGTTCCACCCCGGCCTGCCGCAGCACGGCCGTCGCCACGGCGTCCGATCCGGCGATCGAGCCGGTGTGCGACCGCGCGGCGCGGCGCCCCACTTCCGACCGTCCGCCACGCAGCATGGCAACCGGTTTATCCCGCACGGCATGAGCGGCGGCGACCAGGAACGACCGCCCGTCGACGAATCCCTCGGAATGGATCGCCACGACGCCGGTGCGCGGATCGCGAGCGAATTCGGTGAGGCATTCGTCGTAGCGGACGTCGGCCTGATTGCCCAGTCCCACGTAGGCGTGGAAACCGGGGCCTTTGATCGCGCGATCGTCATTGACCAGCGATAGCAGCATGTTCCCGCTCTGCGTGATCACACTGATCGGTCCGCACGGAACGTCCTCGAGGCCGACGAGATTCGCACCCGAGAACACGTTGAGGAGGCCGGAGGTATTGGGACCGATGACCCGAATGCCGGTCTCGGTGATCGCCGCCGCGAGCGCGGCGGCGAGTTCGGCGCCGGCTTCCCCGATCTCTCCGAAACCGTTGGCGAGCACGACGGCTCCGGCGATACCGGCGGCGGCGCACTGGCGCAGCACGTCGGGGACTGCGGCGGCGGGCACAGCGATCAGCGCGACGTCGACGCTGTAGGGGAGCCGATCGATCGACGAGTACGCGCCGAGTCCGAGGATCTGCGGTGCTGTCGGGTTGACCGGGTAGATGGGATGGGCGTAGCCGGATTGCTGCAGAGCTCGGATGGCCTGAAACCCGCGCTTGGCCGGATTGGCGGACGCGCCGACGATGGCGATGGAATGCGGGTCGAACAGCCGCTCTAGTGCGGTGCGGGCGTGAGTGTCGAGACGGGATGTGTGCTCGTCGATGCTGGTCATGCCTATTTTCCTTCGAAGATCGGGGTGCGGCGTTCGGCAAACGCGGCGACGCCCTCGGCCCAGTCCCGGGTCGCCATCAATTCGAGAAGCTCCCTCGGCTCGGTGGCGAACGCGACATCGGGCGGATCGTCGCGGCGCAGTGCCGCTTTCATCCGGGCCAGGGCGAGTGGCGCCTTCGCCGCAAGGGTTTCGGCGAGCGCTCCAGCCGAACCGAGCAGGAGATCCTCAGGTACCGCGGAATGGGCCAACCCCCATTCGAGTGCCTGCCGACCGTTGAATCGCTCTCCAAGGATCAGCATGTCCGTAGCCCTACGTAGACCGACCAGACGCGGAAGCCGGTTGGTCACGCCACCGCCGACGAAGGTGCCGATGCTCACCTCGGGAAACCCCATCTGCGCGTCCTCTGCCATGACCAGGAAGTCCGCGCTGACGGCCAACTCCGCACCGGCGCCGAGGGCATATCCATTGACCGCTGCCACCACCGGGGTGCCCATCGTTTGGATCTGCTCGCAGGCGCGCTGGCCCAGCTCGACGTAGTGCGCCTGCTCCGCGGGAGTCCTGGTGCCGGACTTGTGCGCTTTCAGGTCGGCACCGACACAGAACGCCCGCCCGGTGCCGGTGAGGATGACACAGCGGATACCCGGATCGAAGTCGGCGGCATTCAGCTCGTCGATCAGCGACCGGTACAGCTCTGCGCTGACGGCGTTGAGCCGTTCGGGCCGGTTGAGAACGAGTGTTGCGGTGGAACCGGATCTGCTCACCAGCACGGTGGACATGCGCCTCACTTCTTCCTGATCGCTGCCTGACGCGTTGCGGCACAGGCAGATCGGCCGACCCGCATGCCCCGCGAACCGCGGCGCCGAGCTGTCGGCCTCGCGGTTCGATGCCTTCACTATGCCATCAAATTTGCATTATGCAATATTTATGCAACATCTGTTGCATGCACCGCACGGACCGTGTTTCATATCACTACCAGTTGTCGGGTCACGGCCCACGGCCCACGGAAGAAGGCATCGTGCCAACCTCGGGGAACCTGCAGCACAGCATCAACACTCGTCAGCTGACGATGATCGGTATCGGCGGAGTCATCGGCGCCGGATTGTTCATAGGCAGCGGTAAGGCGATCGCCGCGGCAGGGCCTGGCATCGTCTTCGTCTACCTACTCACCGGCCTCCTCATCATCCTGGTGATGCGCATGCTCGCCGAACTGGCGACGGCCAGCCCCGAGACGGGATCGTTCTCGAGCTACGCCTCCCGAGAACTGGGTTCCTGGGCTGGGCTGGCGGTCGGGTGGGTATACGCCTACCACTGGTGTGTCACAGTCGCTTTCGAGGCCATCGCCGGTGCGGCGATCGCCAACCAGCTTCTGCCGTCGGTGCCGACCTGGCTGTATTCTCTGATCTTCATGAGCGCCTTGACGGGCGTGAACCTCGCGGCGGTGACTTCCTTCGCGCGTTTCGAGTTCTGGTTCGCGATGATCAAGGTGATCGCGATCGTGGCCTTCATCGGAATCGGTATAGCGGCGGTCTGTGGCCTGTTCCCGCACTACCCCGCGCCAGGAACGGCGAACCTGCTCAGGCAGGGCGGCCTGTTCCCGAACGGATTCACGCCATTGCTCGTGGCATCGTTGACAGTCTTCTTCGCCTACTTCGGTACCGAACTGGTGACGATCGCCGCTGGCGAGGCGAAAGATCCGGTCAGTGCGGTGCGCGCGAGTATGCGCAGCGTCGCCGGGCGCATCCTGATCTTCTACGTCGGCTCCATACTCGTGGTGGTCACGCTATTGCCGTGGAACGCAACTCAAATCACCCAGAGCCCGTACGCCGCGGTGCTGAACCTGCTGGGAGTTCCCGGTACCCAGACCATCATGAATCTGGTCGTGCTCACGGCGGTGTTGTCCTGTCTGAACTCGGGTCTCTACTCGTCTTCACGGATGCTGTTCGCACTGTCGCGCCGCGGTGAAGCCCCCCGTCTGCTGGGCAGGACCGCCCGCTCCGGGGTGCCCGTCGCCGGTGTTCTCGCCGCCTCGAGTGCCGGATTCCTTGCGGTGGTGGCGAACTTCTTCCTGCCCACCGGAGCGGTTTTCACCTTCCTGCTCAGCTCCTCGGGCGCGATCGCGGTCGTGGTCTACCTGTGTATCTGCGCCACCCAGATCGTCGGACGTCGCAACAAGACCGCGGCGCAGATCGCCGCCCTTCCCGTGAAAATGTGGGGCAACCCTTACCTGTCCTACGCGGTCGGAGCCATCCTGCTGGCCATCGTCGTCGGGATGGCACTGACCTCCAGCACCCGGACTCCGCTCGCGTTGACCATGACGGTCACCGCCGCCGCCGTCGCCGCAGGCCTGATTCATCAGCGCCGGGCGGCCGCGGTACCGATGGCGACAGCGGAGTAGATCACCACGCCTGCGTTATTCGCCGGCGGTATCGGCGGCATAGACACCGAACTCGCCCAGCAGTTTTTCCTCCTCGAGCAGCGTCGGACGCACCTGATGCCCCAGAATGTGCGCGACCTCGCCCGTCATCGCCTGAGCAAGGGACGTGAAGGCGGTCATCGATCGCAGCACGCTGGCACTGGACGCCTCGATGTAGAACGTGTCGTGTGCCGAAACCGCCAGCGGTGAGACGGCGGTATCGGTCAATGCGATGACGTGGGCACCGCGCTGCCGAGCCCACTGCGCGGCACGCACGGTGTCGAGGCTGTAGCGATGGATCGACATCGCCACGAAGCAGTCGCCCGCACGCACCCGGCGCAGTTCATCGGTCAGGGTGCCAGCGGTGGCATCGATCGTCGCCACATCCTCACGCAGCATGCGCAGCAAGTAGCCCAGCAGATACGCCGGGGCGTGACATTTGCGCAGACCCATCACATGGACCCGGGGCGCATGGGCCAGCCGATCGACGGCCGACTCCCACATCGCGTCTTCGACGCGCGCGAACGTCCGGGCGATATTCGCCTGGTCCAGAGCCACGGTCTGTTCGCGCAGCCCGGCTCCCTCGGCTATGAGGTGCTCGAGATTGTCGAAGCGGCGCAACAGTTGCGCCTGCTCCTGCAGCCGTCCGCGACACAATCGCGTCAGCCCTGGGTATCCCTTCAAACCCAGGCCATTGGCAAAACGCACGACAGTGGCCTCGTTGACTCCCACCGCGCTCGCGAGCTCGGAGACGGTCATGAACGCCACCGCTTCGGGATCCGACAGCACGCGCTGAGCCAACTTCTTGTGTGAGGTGGACAGCGAATCCATCCGACCGCGGATTTCGACCAGCAGCTCGTCGAAGGTCGCAGGACCCGCCGCAACTTCCGCGTTCGCGTCCACCGAGCCTCCTCCGTCCACCCGTGCGGTCTGCCGTGGAATGGCAGTACTCTGCCAATTTAGCCGATTCCGGCGGTAGCACAGCCACCGAAGAGGTCGGCAGCGAGCACCCCGGAATGCAGCCGGTTTGTGCTGCCTCAGGCGCTACGAATCGGACACAACCGTAAGGTACCGATTATGGTGCCCACCGCGATGTCCGAGCTGGTGCAATCGGTCGTCGAGTCGTATCTGCTCGACGGAACGCGCCGGTACAACCGCCCCGAGGTCGCCGAGCGGACCGGGACGACGAAGGCGCTCACCCGGCGGCTCTGGATGGCGCTCGGTTTCCCCTCCAGCGTGGACGACGATGCGGTCGACTACACCGACGCCGACGTCGCGGCAGTCCGCAGCTTCCAGCAACTGAACGTCCTTTCCTCGGCTGATAAACGCCAACAGGCGGCGACTGTGCGCACGCTCGGGCAGGGTATGGCGCGGCTGGCGGAATGGCAGGTCGATTTGGTGCTCGCGGAGATCGCCGAGCGCATCGAGGAGGCGGGCCAGGGAGCCGACCCGGCCGAGGCGGTGCGCGCCGCGACCGAGGGCGCCATCGCCACGCTGGAGCAACTGAACAGCTATGCGTGGCGGCGGCATCTCGCCGCGGCACTGTCCCGCTCGCTGGACCCGGGAACGACGGCGGGCGAGTCGATCCGGGAGCTGGCCGTCGGCTTCGCGGACATGGTCGGCTACACCCGGCTGACCAGGCACCTGCATCCCGACGAACTGTCCATGCTGCTGGAGGCGTTCGAGTCCACCACGACCGCGGCGATCACCGAGAACGGCGGCTGGGTGATCAAGAACGTCGGCGACGAAGTGATGTTCGCCGCCGAGCGCGCCGCCGACGCCGCCCGGATCGCGCTGGCCATCCAGGAATCGACGATGATGGTCGGCGGTACCCCGGAGCTGCGCGTCGCCGTCGCCTACGGCCCGGTACTGCAGCGCTTCGGGGACCTGTACGGCTCGGTGGTGAACATCGCGTCCCGGCTGACCGGCGTCGCACGGCCGGGCACCGTGCTGATCGATGATGCGGCCGCCGTCGCACTGGACGGCGAGACGGATTTCGACATCAAGAACCTGCGCAGCGTCCGGGTGCGCGGCTTCAACCGGCTGCGCCCACACGTGCTGCGCCGCAACGGCAAGAGCAAGTAAGTCCCGCTCCGAAACCGCGCCGGACGGACCCAAGGCGGCTGCCTCGCCTTCGCTCGGCCCGGCGCATACGCGGCTACCTCGAGCCCTCGCTCGGCCCGGCGCGGGCGGTGGGCAGACTCGTCCGACTGCGCCCATTAGGCTCGTCCCGGTGAAGATGGACTGGTCACAGCTGCGCGCGCGTTCCCTCGTGGAAGAGGACGCGGCGATTCTCGCGTTGCACAAGCCAGCCGGAATCTCCGTTACCGGCGAACGTCATGACACCGACATAGTCGAGCTCGCGGCCGCTGCGGGGGAAACGCTGTATCCGGTGCACCGGATCGACAAGGTAACTTCCGGCCTGATCCTGTTCGCGAAGGAACTCGGTGCGCACGGTGAGCTGACCAGACAGTTCAACAAGCAGACCGCCGACAAGGCGTACCTGGCCGTCGTCGCGGCTACCGGACTGCCCGACACCGGTGTGATCGATCTGCCGCTCAGCGTCGGCCGCAAGAACCGGGTGCGGATCGCCGCGCCGCGGGAGCGCATACATCACGAGGCGGATCGGTGGTTCGTCGAGGAGGCCGATCTGCTCGACGCCAAGAACTATCCGTCGGTCACTCACTTCGCGACCGTGCTGCGCGGTGCCGCGCACACCGTTCTCGCTCTGCGGCCGGTCACCGGACGCCGCCACCAGATCCGGGTCCACCTGGCCTGGATTGGTCACCCGATCGTCGGTGACCCACTGTTCGACCGATCCGGAACGCATGAGCGAACCTATCTGCACTCCTGGTGTCTCGGTCTGACCGCGTCGTGGCGCACGCCCCCGGAACTCGTGCTTGCCGCCCCGCCCGACGCCGGATTCTGGCGATCAATAGACGGATCGCACGAGGCAGCGGCGCTCGAGCGAGCGAACGAGTTGCTGCACACCATCCGCTGAGCCGCTCGAACTAGCTCGGCGAACGCCCCAGCAAAAGCAGGATCCGATCCAGCACCGGCGTCTCATCGGGGACCACCGATCCCGGCGCGAAAGCCGCGCCAGGGGCCGAGCGTTCCGGACCGTTGGGCACGGCGAGCGCGACACGCAGCGCCTCTCTGCCCAGGTCTTCGTCCAGGGTGATGGCCTCCCCGATCGACTGCGCTACGTCCCAGGCGTGCACGACGCTGTCGATCAGGTGAAAGGTGATCGCGAGGCCGGCGGGGAAACCGTAGCCGGGCTGTATTTCCGGCAGCAGCAGCGCGCGCTCGAACACATCTTCGGCGGCGAACGCGGCGACCACGTCGTCGGCCGAGGCGCGATAGTCCGCGACCGGATCGGTAGCGGGGCGAACCGTCCAGAGCCCCGGATCGTCGCTGCCCCGCGCGGCGGCGGCGAAGCCGTGGTTCTGCGTGATCATGTGCTCCAGCAAGGCTTGCAGATTCCACTCGGCGCAGGGCGTTTCGGCGCCGAGCCGGTCAGGGGTCACGCGGTCGACGACGTCGACGCTCAATCGCACGGCACGGGCATGCAGGTCGCGCAGCTCCTGCTCATTTCCAATAGTAAGCATGAGCATATCGTATGCAATCGCTTATTACTTGCCAAGCGATATCTTCGATCCATGCCAGAATCTCGCCCCGACCTCGCCGCGATGATCGTGCCGCTCATACGGGCGCTCATGGCCGCGGAGGCTCCCGTGCTGGCCCGTCACGAGCTGTCGATGTGGGGATATGCCGTGCTGCTCGGCCTCGACGCCGAACCGGTCTACACCCAGGCCGCCCTGGCCAAGGCGATCGGCGCGGACAAGACCCGCATCATCGGTGTGCTCGACGAATTGCAGCGGCGTGGGCTCATCGACCGTGCACCAGACCCCGCGGACCGGCGAGTGAACCTGGTGTCCCTCACCGAGGTAGGCCGGGCGCTGCGCGATCGTGCGCAACGCGAAATCCAGACGCAAGAGAATCGGCTGCTCGATCAGCTCCCCGCCGCGGACCGGCGAGTATTCCTGCGCGCCTTACGCATCCTCTGCGCGGCCGTCGCCGAACAGCCGAAGTAGGACAACCCGCCACACCCGACACCACCATCCCCCAAGAGTCGTCCGTCGAGCAGGGCATCCACTACCGCGACGGGCCCCGCCAGCCTTGACAGGCAAGTACATACTTGCCTATTGTTGGTGCCGTGAGCGACGTTGACAAGGCGATCGCAGATCCGGCCGGTCTCGTGTTCGCGGTCAAGCAAGGCCGCTACAAATACCTCGACCCCACACCGCTGCAAGCTATCGCGATCAGTGGTCACAGACATGAAGGGACGCCCATGACCGACACCATGGCTTACGGAACACTCGAGACGATCGACGGACGTCCAAGCCTGCGTTTCGAGCGTTCGTACGCGTACCCGATCGAGCGCGTATGGCAGGCGGTCAGCGTGCCGGCAGAGCTCGAGCGCTTCTTTCCGGGCGCGGCGGACTGGACGCCGGCGGAGGGCGAGACCATCGAACTCGGCGGTGCGACCCTCGAGGTGACCGAAGTCGATGCACCGCATCGCCTGGCGTGGATATATGCCGGCCAGCGTCAGAGCTTCGAATTGGTCGAGGAGGAAGGCGGCTGTCGTTTGATCTTCACTCACGTCATCGATGACTTGCCGACAGCGCAGACCGCAACCGGTTGGGAGACCTACCTCTCACGGCTCGAGCCCCACCTTGCGGGCGGCCACCTCTCCGATGAGGCGGCACACAAGCCGTGGAAGGACATCCACGAACGCTACGCCGAGCGCTTCGGTGTCGACCCGGAACCGGGCCGGCGCTGGGCGGCGGAGAATCTGCCTGCCGATCAACAGTGAGGCCGGCCACTGCGGATTCGAGTCGAGTTCGAGCGTGTCCTCTCGTTGATCGGGGCAGCCCGCAGAAGGCGACAACTCTCAGGATGACACTCCGTAGCAGGCGGTGATCGCGGCGGCGCGGTTGCGCAGGGAGGTGCGCAACCACTGCGGGGTCAAGGCTTCCGCGTTCGTGCCGAGCTGCCACAGTGCCCATTCGGCGTGTCTCGGATCTTGGAATGTCACCTCCAGCCGCAGCCAGCCGTCTGCGTCGGCTTCCTCGGCGCGGACGGCCAGCGCGGTGCCCACCAGATCCTCCCGCTGTGCCGGGTTCACCCGCACCAGCACGGTGACTTGGTCGCCGCCGGTCCGAAACCGCGTGCCGCGTTCCTGCCAGGCCCGGTCCAGATCGACCCGGTCCGGTCGCTGTGCGGGTTCGGGGAGTTCCTCGGCGGCCAAGACCCGGGACAGCCGATAGGTGCGGTCCGCACCAGACCTCGTGGCCAGCAAGTAGCCCTGGTCGCGTACGGTGACCAGGCCGATCGGGTCCACGGTGCGCCACTTCGGGGTCTGGTCCACAGCCGCGTAGTGGATGCGCAGCTTGTGTCCGGCGAACACCGCGCGCCGGACCTCGGTCACTATGGTGTCGGGCACCTCCTCAGCGACCAGTCGGCGTGAGAAGAGGTCGGTCTCCGGGTCGATGAGCAATCGCTGGGCCGCGCCGGTCGCGGTGGCCCGATAGCTTTCAGGTAACGCGTCAACCACCTTGCGCATGGCCGAAACGAGCGCCGAGCCGAGGCCGAATACCTGCGCGCCACGCCGTGATCCGGCGACCAGCAGCGCGAGCGCCTCGTCGTGGTTCAGTCCGGTGAGCTCGGTCTGGAAACCGGGCAACAATGCGAAACCGCCGTGCCGGCCGCGTTCGGCGTAGACCGGGACGCCGGCCGCGGACAGCGCCTCGATATCGCGCAGCACGGTGCGGGTGGATACCTCCAGCTCGCGGGCCAACGTGGCCGCGGACAGCCGACCGTGCCGGCGCAGCAGCAACACCAGCGAGACCAATCGGTCGGCGCGCATACGGAAACCTTTGCGGAAATACACGACACAAGATGTCGTGATTCGTTGGGAGCCTTATCAGTATGACGAACAAGAAAGTGGCCACTGAGCCGAACGACCTGGGCAGGTATTTCATCGAGCGCGCCAACGCGGGCGACGTCGACGGGCTGGTGGCGTTGTACGAGCCGGACGCCGTGCTGGCGTTTCCGCCGGGCAACCTCGCGGGCGGACATGCGGAGATCCGCAAGGTGTATGAGCAGTTCGTCGCGGCCGCGCCGGTGCTCTCGCCGGGCAGGCAGCATCCAGCGCTGGTGAGCGGCGACCTGGCACTGACAGCGTCCACGCTGACCACCGGCGAGGTGACCGTCGAGATCGCCCGTCGCCAGCCGGACGGGTCGTGGCTTTGGGCCGTGGACCAGCCCGCACTCGTTCCGTAGCGGGGCGGCGGTGGGCCGGCGTGACCGGGCCCACCGCCGCGCAGTCGCGTGTGGACCTGCGGCCG
Organism: Nocardia sp. NPDC023852; assembly: GCF_040639505.1. Classification (NCBI taxonomy): domain Bacteria; kingdom Bacillati; phylum Actinomycetota; class Actinomycetes; order Mycobacteriales; family Nocardiaceae; genus Nocardia; species Nocardia sp. NPDC023852. The sequence goes on along the minus strand of NZ_JBFAAB010000003.1, from coordinate 367,010 downwards.
GGACGCGGGGTTGTTGCTCGACCTCCGCCGGTGCCGCAGCGTTCGAAACTCGAGCGTAGTGCCGCTATCTGCGGTAACTCTCAGCGCCGGATCAGGCGGATTCGCTCCTCGACCCCATTCCGCCGAGCAGGTCCCGACCGGGGGTAAGCCTCCTGACGACGCGTAATACGCAGGTCATCTAGCCTGATGACGTGCCGCGGACGCGCCGTGAGCACACTATGGCGCACTGCAGCGATCCCCTAGTGAAAGCGAATGCCGATGATCCTGGTGGCTCAGGTCAGCGACACCCATTTCGATCTCGGCGCCCGCAACGCCGAACGTGTGGAGCGGGTCATGGCTTTCCTCGCCGACCTCCGTCGTAGGCCCGATGCCATCCTGGTGACCGGCGACATCACCGAGTGCGGAAAGCCGGAGCAGTACGCCGAGGCCAGGCGCGCCTTCGACGTCGACATCCCGGTGTACCCCATCCCGGGCAACCACGACGACCGCGCGGGCTTCCGCGCCACCCTGCTCGGCGAGCCCGTTTCAGACGCGCCGATCAACCACGCCCCTCGCATCGGCGACCTCACCGTCGCCCTGCTGGATTCGAGCATTCCCGGCGAGGCCGGCGGGCAGCTCACCGACGAGACCTACGACTGGCTGCGCGACGTTCTCACCGCGGCGCCGGCGGCCAAGCCGGTCCTGCTCGCCCTGCACCACCCGCCCGCCCACCTGTTCAGCCCGGTCGTCGACGAGATCTCACTTGCCGACCCGCAGCGGCTCGCCGCGCTGGTCGCGGGCGACGATCGCATCGTCGGCGTGCTCACCGGCCACGCGCACTCGTCGGCGACGACCATGTTCGCGGGACGTCCGCTGCTGGTGGGGCCGAGCACCGCGTCCGTGCTGGGTGGCGAATGGGAGCTCGAGCTCCCCGACCATGTCATGGACTACGCGCCGGACCCGGCGGTCGCCCTACACGTCATCGATGGGAACAACCGCATGACAACCCATTTCCGCACGATCCCGATGGGCGGCCGCATCGGGGTACAGCCCGGCTGAGTTCGGTTTACCCGCCGGGAGCCGGGGCAATCGGGAGACGACAGCAACGCCTACCCCCGGAGGGCCCGCATGGTCGACCTACCAGCCGCAGTGGTGAAAGGCGCGTTCGCGACCGGAGCGCGGCTCCGGCACGCGCGGGTATTCCACCCAGACGGCCTGCATCTGTCCGGGCGGCTGCACGCGGAGAGCGAGTTCGAGCCCCTTTTCGGCAGCGGCGAACGTGCCGTTATCGCACGATTGTCCAAGGGGGCGGGCACGCCGTCGGGCCTACCCGATGTGCTGGGGTTCGCGTTCCGGGTGCTCGACCGCGATAACGAGCCATGGGACTTCGCCTTGGCCACGACCGGTGGTGGACCGTTGAGCCGATTCGTGTTCACGCCTGCCCGAGGCTGGGCCAGCGCCCGATACGGCAGCCTGCTGCCCTATCGGGTCGGAAAGTCCACGCCGACCTGGTTCTTCGCCGAGCCGGACGCCGGCCAGCCCAGCTCGGCCTCGCTCGACGCGATGAACGAGCACCTGCGTGAACACATGGTGACCTTCACCCTCACCTCGAGCGGCATCGGTGTGCCGCGCCTGCGGCTCGCCGAACTCACGCTCCGCCACGAGGAACCCGCCGAGCACCGGACGGACTATTTCGATCCTATGCTCAACCATCCGCCCGAGGTGAAAATGTTCCCCGAGGCGGTCGGCAAGATTCGCGAGCTGGCCTACACCGGCAGTCGAAGCGGACGGGGCGAAGCGACCTAACGTTGCGCGGCGCGTTCGCGTCGATAGGCCGCGGGGGTATCGCCGGTCCACCGCTTGAACGCGTAGATGAACGTGGACGCTTCGGCGTAGCCGAGGCGGATCGCGACATCGCTCACCGAAAGCGGGGTGGCGGTGAGCATTTCCTCGGCCAAGGCACGTCGGACTTCGTCCAGAAGCGCACGGTAGCTGGTCCCGGCCGCGTCGAGATGGCGGCGCAGGGTACGCGTACTCATGTTGAGATCGCGTGACACGGTGTCGATTCCGGGTGGCGCGGCGAAGCCGTCGGTGCCGCCGCGCGGCACGAGACGAGCACGCACCTCGGCGGCGATGCCGGTGCGGGCCCTGCGGCGGTGCACCAAGTCCTGGCACTGGGTCAGGCACATCGCCCAGGTGTGCTCGTTCGCCTGGGGCAGCGGCTGCTCGAGCATCGCAGGATCGATGGCGAACAGGTTGTGCGGCATGTCGAACCGCGGCCGCACCACCGTGACCGCCCTGATCCGATCGGCGTAACTCGGTGCGGAAAAATGAAATTCGGCCCTGGTCAGCGGCAGATGCGTGCCGAGTAAGTCGCTCATCACCTGATGCATCGCGGTCACGTCGCGTTCGATGAGGAACTGCCGCACGTCGGCGGGCACCGACTCGTCGTGCACCCACGCGACGAACTCGGCCTCGCCCCACTCCGCCACCGGCAAGCAGAAGGTGAAGCTGAGGTCCAGGTAGCGCAGCGCGAATCTGATCGCCTCACCCAGCGTCGGGCTGCTGACGCAGGCGAAGCCGAAGATGCCGAACGTGGTGATCCGGTAGCGGCGGCCGACCTCGATACCGAGCGCCGGCAGGTCGGGCCGTGCGCGGACGAGATTGCGGATCACCGTGAGCTCGGTGTGCGCATCGATCTGCGTGTCCGGGTCGCGCAGCTGCTGCTCGGTGAGACCGGTGCCGCGCAGCATGCGCGCGGTAGGGACGTCGTGCTCGGCCGCGTAGCCGACCATCAGCGCCACGCTTGCCACGCCGCGCGGAAAATTCCAATCGCGGATTCCTGGACCTTGCACCCGCTGCACTCGGACATTATGGCCGGATATCTCGATACAGCTGGCAGAGGCTCCTACAGTGGAGTCATCCAGGGTCCTGTGAGGAGTCCCACATGACAGCAGGCAATGGGCCATCGATCCTCATCATCGGCGCGGGTTTCGGCGGCATCGGCATGGCGATCGAATTGCGGCGCCACGGTCTCGATGACATCACCATCCTGGAGCGCGCCGCCGACCTCGGCGGCGTATGGCGGGAGAACACCTATCCCGGCGCCGCGTGCGACGTGCCGTCCCCGCTGTATTCGTACTCGTTCGAACCCAAACCGGACTGGCCGCAGCGGTACTCGGGGCGGGTCGCCATCCACGGTTACCTGCGCCGTGTCGCCGAGCGGCACGGTGTACTCGACCTGATCCGGTTCGACACCGCCGTGACCGGCGCGGAATTCGACGACGCCACCGGACGCTGGACGGTCCGCACCGCGGACGGGGGTACCCGCATCGTCGATGTGCTGATCTCGGCGGTGGGCCAGCTGTCCCGCCCAGCCATGCCGAGCATCCCCGGTATCGACACCTTCACCGGCCCGTCGTTCCACTCGGCGGAATGGGACCACGACGTCGCACTCACCGGCAAACGCGTCGCCTGCGTAGGTACCGGAGCCAGCGCCGTCCAGTTCATCCCGAAGATCCAGCCGCAGGTCGCCCACCTCACGTTGTTCCAGCGCACGCCCGCCTGGGTGGTCCCGAAATTCGACACCGACTACTCGCCGATCCAGCACAGCCTGTTCGCGCGGGTGCCCGGCGCACTGCTGGTCGAGCGGTTCGGGTGGTGGTCGATCGCCGAGCTCATCTCGCTCGGGCTGGTCGAATTCCCCGCGATCGCGCGGCTGGTGGCGCGCATCGCGTCCGAGCACCTGGCCAGGCAGGTCGAGGACCCCCAGCTGCGAGCCGAACTCACCCCCGACTATCCGGTCGGCTGCAAGCGCGCGCTCTTCTCCAACGACTACTACCCCGCACTGACCCAGCCGAACGTACAGGTGGAAACCACCGCTATCGCGGAGATCACACCGGAGGGCGTACGCACCGCCGACGGTGTCGTACACGAAGCGGATGTGATCATCTACGGCACCGGGTTCAAAGGCACCGAATTCCTCTGGCCGATGAACATCTACGGCCGCGCGGGCCGCAAGCTGTCGGACGTCTGGGCCGACGGCGCGCACGCGTACTACGGCATCTCGGTGCCGGACTTCCCCAACCTTTTCCTGGTCTACGGGCCGAACACCAATCTCGGCGTCGGCTCGATCATCTACATGATCGAATCGCAGACCCGCTACATCCGCCAAGCCGTGCAACTGCTCGCCGACCGCCCCGGCCACTGTCTCGACGTGCGCGCGGACCGGGAGGCGACCTTCAACACCGCCCTCCAACAGCGCCTCGCCCGCACCCCCTGGAACTTCTGCTCCAGCTGGTACCGCAACTCCGCAGGCCGGATCACCAACAACTGGCCGGGCTCCCAGACCCGCTACCGCCGCTCCATTCGCAAACTAGACCCCACCGCCTACATCCTCACCCCGCCTCCTGACGCGTAGCACTCCACGGAGGGGCCCTCTCGAATTGCCGCAAACGATGCGACCCTCGCCGGGCTGGCAGACTTGTTCCGTGAGTGCACTGCCCTTTGAGGGCGATCCGGGGGAGCAGGGGCCGCTGCGTCCGATCGAGCTGGCCACCGGCGCCGTGCTGGGCGGCGCGACCGTCGGGCTGGTCACCGTCGGCTCGGTGATCCCGTTCGCCGCCGCTCTGCAACTGGTCGCCGCGGTGCCGATGGCACTGATCGCACACCGCTATCGGCTGCGGGCCCTGGTCACCGCCACCATCGCGGCCACGCTGGTCACCTTTGTCGCAGCGGGTGTGGTGCCCGCGATCGGATTGGTCTCGTCGGCGATGCTGGGCGGGATCATCGGCGCGGTGAAGCGGCGCCGCGGCGGTGTCATCGCGGTGTTCGGACTCTCGATGCTGACCGGACTGATCTGGGCATCGTTCTCGGTCGGGTCATTGCTGCTGCTCTCGGCGTCCCGCCAGCTGCTTTTCGACAACATCCGCAACGCCTCGCGCGGCGTTCAGGATCTCGCGGCGCGTCAGACGCAGCTGGAACCGCTCGGACGGGCTGCCGCCGACCTCACCGACTCGGTCTTGCGCTGGTGGTGGGCCTGGATCGGCGGCGGTGTCGCGATGGGCATGGTCGCCACCGGACTGTTCTCCTGGTACGTACTCGGCTCGGTGCTGGACCGGCTCGTCTGGCTGCCGGGTCGGGATCGGTTGGACGCGCCGCGCGACGACCGGCCCATCGCGCCGCTGCCGGTGCGGGTGCGCGGCGCCGGATTCCGCTACCCGGGTGCGGTACGCGACGCGCTGCACGACATCGACCTCACCGTCGAAATCGGCGAATTCGTCGCGGTGGTAGGACACAACGGATCGGGCAAGTCGACGCTGACGCGGCTGCTCGCCGGGCTGCCACCTACCTCGGGAACGGTCGAGCGTCCCGGGTCGGCCGGCCTGGGGCGTCTCGGTGGAACAGCGCTGGTGTCGCAGCGGCCGGAGAGTCAGACCCTGGGAGTGCTCGTCGCCGACGATGTGGTGTGGGGATTGCCCACCGAGCTCGCCGCCGACGTGAATGTCGACGGACTGCTCGGCGAAGTCGGTCTCGGCGGCATGGGGGCGAAGGAGACCGCCACGCTTTCCGGCGGGCAGCAGCAGCGTCTCGCCGTCGCCGCGGCGTTGGCCCGTCGCCCCGCCCTGCTGATCGCCGACGAGGCGACCTCGATGATCGATCCGGACGGACGCCGCGAACTCGTGGAACTGCTCGCGGCACTGCCGAAACGGCACTCGATGGCAGTCGTTCTCGTCACCCATCACGAGGCCGACGCCGCCGCGGCCGATCGAGTCGTACATCTGGCCGCCGGACGCTCGGTTGAGCGCCTGCCCGCCTGGCCTCGCCCGGTGCGCGACGCCAGGCGCAGGCCGATGGGCGAGACGATCCTCGAGCTACGCGGCGTCCAGCACACCTACAACCGTGGAACCCCGTGGGAGGCGCCGGCTCTGCACGGCGTGGATCTGTCGGTGCGCCGCGGCGAGGCGCTGCTCGTCGTCGGCGGAAACGGATCGGGAAAATCCACCCTGGCTTGGATCACGGCCGGACTGATCGAACCGAGTTCCGGCCGGTGCGAACTCGGCGGAAAGTCGATCACCAAGCAGATCGGACGCGTCGAGCTGGCCTTCCAGCATTCCCGCCTGCAATTGCAGAAGCAGACTGTCGGCGCGGAGATCGCGGACTGGGGCGGTCGGGCCACCGGGTCGGGCGCGGTCGGGCGCGCGCTGGACGCGGTGGGGCTGGATCGGTCCCTGGCCGCGCGCTCCATCGAGGAACTCAGCGGCGGACAGGCCAAGCGGGTCGTGCTCGCCGCGATTGTGGCGAGCCATCCGCAGGTCGTCGTGCTCGATGAGCCGCTCGCCGGCCTCGACCCCGAAGGTCGCGCCGACATCGTGGAACTGCTGGCGCGGCTGCGAGATTCGGGCCTGACACTGATCGTCATCTCACACGACGTAGCGGACATGGCCGCCGTGTGTGACCGGACGGTGCATCTAAGGTCCGGACGGATTCTGGCCGCCGAGTCCGCACGCGATACCGCGCTGCTTGCGAACAGCCCTGTGCCGCACCGCGACTACCCGCCCGCGCCGCTGCGCCCACCCGGCGATGCGGCGTGGCGGCTCGAACACGGAGGTCGATGATGTCCGCTGAGTCGCCCCGGGAATTGGGAGTCCGCCGATGAGTGAGCCATCAATCAGCACAGCCACCCGGGTGGCCGTGGCGGAGCCGAGCGCCAGCGAGGTGGAGTCATGAGCACCGTGCTGTTCCGCCAGGTTCCGGTCGCCAGCCCGGTGCACCGGCTGTGGGCGGGCACGAAGATGATCGGAGCGTTCCTGATCAGCCTGCTGCTGATGTTCCTGCCGTCCTGGCCGGTGCTCGGCGTGATGGTCGCCTTCCTGGTATTCGTCGGCGTGGTCGCCCGGCTGCCGCTCGGCACGCTGCCGCGTCTGCCGTGGTGGTTCTGGGCGCTGCTCGCCGCCGGAGCCCTGATCAACGTGCCGGTCGGCGGTGCTGCGGTGCTGCGGTACACGCAGGTGGTGGTGTTCGGACTGATCCTGGTGGCCGCCTCGTTCCTCATCGCGTGGACCACACCGATGAGCGACATCGCGCCTGCCCTGGCCAAACTCGGTGCGCCGCTGCGCAAACTCCGGGTGCCCGTTGACGAATGGGCTGTCGTCGTCGCACTGACCCTCCGCGGCCTTCCGCTGCTGCTGGAGGAAATCCGGGTCCTGCGTGCCGCGCGCCAACTCCGCCCCAAGGGCAGCCTGCTTTACCGCGCCGCCGAAAATCCCCTGATCGACATTCTCACCGCCGCCATGGCGGTGTGCACCCGCCGCGCCGGCGAACTGGGCGAGGCGATCACCGCACGCGGCGGCACGGGGCAGCTCACCGCCTACCCCAGTGCCCCCAGCCACCGCGACGCCATCGCCCTCGCGGTGGTCCTCGCCGTCTGTCTGGGCGCCATCGGCCTGCATTTGCTGCTCTGAATCCGGCGACGAGCAGCATGAAAGCGGCCACGCGACCACGCCCTGCATGGCCAGGTGGCCTCGGTGGCAATCGCTGATCCGTGCGGATCGATGGAAGAGGTGTGACGGCAAGGGTACCTGTCGACGGCGCCGGCCCGTTCGACAGCGAATAGGCAACGGCTATAACAAGACTGGCGCAATCAAAAAGAGGAAGAATACCCGTTCAATTCGACGTCCAAACCCTTCAGTCACAGTACAGTTGCTTGTCGAGAGCTGTCTTCTTGATCACATCACAGCTGTATGCGCGTGCGGGGGAAGGAATTTCGGCGCCCGCGGCGTTCCCCAGTGGTCAGAACCTGATGAGATTGGAACCGGAAATGATTGTCCATAAAATCGCGGCGGCTGTGCTACCACTCGTCGCCGCGCTGACGGTGGGCGCGGGCACCACCCACGCGGAACCAGCCGCGACCCCCGTCCCGAACATCGAGTACAAGGCCCAGTTGATAGGTGAGAAGATCGTCACGACCCTCACCGGGGGTACGTTCTCAGCGTCCGGCGGTTCGGTCGACGTCAAGGATGAAGCCGGAAACGTAGTGGTCACAATGCCGCTGGCCTTCCGGCAGGACGGGCTCGAGTACCCACTGCCCTATGCAGTGAAGGACGCAGACCGGGTGCTGGAGCTAACCGTAGTCAGGGATGCCGCGCACGCTCGCCCAGCCGCCACGCCAGTCGCCTCCCCGTATGAGAACCAGCTAGCTCAGCAAGCCTTCTTGACTCAGTTCGGCATCGCCACAGCCGTTGGCGGGTTCATCGGCACTGCCATTGGAGCGGCTATCGGACTGATCGGGATCGCCGGTGGTCCGATAGGTATCGGCACAGTGCTTACCGGCGCCGCCATCGGGGCTGTCATCGGGACTCTGGTTGCCGGCGGCCCCACGTTGATCGTCGCCGGTATCGACCTGCTCAATACTCTCAACGCCCCGCCGGGAACCACCCAGTGGGTGGACGCCGCCGGCCGCTAGAAGAACTGACACACACGCCCTCGACATGGCGCGCACCGAATCCCTGGTGATTCCGTGCGCGCCGTCTCGCTTCTCCGATGCGCGTCCTCCTCGCTTCTCATACAGCTATCGAGACACACCAGGATGCCTACTCACTCGGAGCAGCGCCACGGTCTCGAGTCGCGAACCCCACCCCTAGCGACAGCCCGGAGGCTGGACTATCGCGAATGACATCCAGCCGCCACCGGCACCCCCGCGAACCGATCCGCGAGGTACCCCATCGCCCCCGACGCCTCACCGATCGCCGTCGGATTGTGAGTCGGCAACATCGAGTGCAGCGACGTGATGGTCGCCCCCTGCGCGCAGTACCGGCCGAGTAGGTCGGTGAATCCGGCTACGGGTATCACGTCGTCGGTCGTGCTGTGGTACAGGTACATCGGTACGGTGGGGGCGCTGCCACCGAGCTCTTGTGCCGCGGTCGCGGCCCGAAAAGTGGGATGGCTCAACACATTCGGTACCGTGGAAAAGTCGTCGGCGCGCGCCCCGACGTACTTCGGCACCAGATCGGACCCGCAAGCCGCCGCGTCCTCGGCCAGTGCCGCCCGCCCATGCTCGTTGAGCAACTCCAGGACGCCGTCGGCGGGATTATTGCGGGCGACCGCGAACAGGATGAGGAGCGCCAGCCCGGCCTGCACACCGCCGTCCGCGTGCCGGGCGATGGCGGGCCAATCCGCGGGAACACCGCCTGAGGTGATCCCGGCGAACCGGACGTCCGGCGCGTAACGCGGTTGCATCTGCGCGGCCCACAACGTCGCGAATGCGCCGCCCGAATAGCCCCATGCCCCGATCGGTGTAGCGGGTCCGAGGCCGGCGGCAGGGAAATCGCGGGCCGCCCGAATACCGTCCAGCACGCCGCGTCCGGAATTCACGCCGTCCAGGAACCGGGACTGCGGGCCTTCGTAGTCACTGGCCACCACGGCCCATCCCCGTCGGAGCGCTTCGGCCATGAATGGTGTGTCGATCAGCGTGTTGACCACGCCGGTATCCCAACCTCCGCGCAGCGCGAACGAGGGCGCGCACCGGGTGCCGAGACTGTCCTCGGGGACCTGATAGGACAGCAGTGGCCGCGCCCCCGGTCCGAACCACGGCAGCATCGGTACCATCACCGTCGCGACGCCGGGCGCGGGACGGTCGCTCGCGTCGGTGGTCCGATACGCGACCTGCCACGCCGAGACCGGAAGGGGCAGACCGAACAATGCGATCGGCCGCGAGTCCAGAACGGCGCCGTTCGGGTACGAGGCGAGGTCGGCAGGTGCCGCGTAGAAGGGGTCGTCGTCCGGGTGTGGCACACCTGCGAACGCCGGCGGGGCGGTGACCAGCATCGTGGCGAGGAGGGTCAGCGCCGCGAGAACGGTTGCCGAAATGGTGCGTATCGCGCGCGGGCCTCGATGCGGCGACTGCCCAGTGGCAGACGTTCCGTGAATCTTGTTCATCACGGCCTCCCCAGTCCGGCGAGACAGAGTGACCGTGCGCCGGGCGTCGTTGGCCTCGACTCACCTCCTGCCTCTGGGTACCCACAGTACTGCCAGGTCAGAGACCCGGCAACGGGTCACTTCCAGGTCGGACCCACCGCCGCGGCTGTCCTCTCGGCTGGCTACAGTGGTGCGAAATAGCCCTTAACGCAACCCGATCGCCCCAAGTTCCGCGCCGTCGGCGACCAGAACGCAACGAAGAGGAGTGGCCGAACATGCGGCATGGCAACGGATTGGACATCCCACAAGGACTCGCCGACGTGTGCGCGCCGGACCGGCTGGCAGTGATCGTCTACGACATGCAGGTCGGCGTGCTCAGCCAGCTGCCGGACGGCCCGGAGATCATCGAGCGCGTGGTGCGGGTGGTGGACGCGGCGCGGGCAGGCGGTTATCCCGTGGTCTTCCTGCGTCACTTCTTCCTGCCCGAGCGCCTCAGCGGAACGTTCGCGCTGCGCATGGCCATGAGCTGGCAGCAGGTGGATTCGGTGGACAAGGTGCGCTTCATCCTGCAACGCGACACCCCGGCCTTCGAGCTGGTTCCCGAACTGCGGCCGCGCGAGGACGAGGTGGTGTTCGACAAGACGTCGATGTCAGCGTTCGAAGGCACTCCCCTGGCTTCGATGCTGCGCGACCTGCGCGTCGGCGCGTACGCGATCGCGGGCGTCGCACTGGAGATCGGCATCGCCCCCACCGTCACGCACTCCACCGACCTCGGTTTCGTTCCGGTGGTGATCAGCGATGCCTGCGGCGGCCGGGACAAAGAGGCCATGGCGCGCGCCTACGACGACTTCGAATTCCAAGGCCACACGCTGGTCACGGACATCGCCACCATCACACCGCTTCTCGCGGGCACCAACTGACGAAGCAGGGACATGTCGGCACGGCCGAATCGCTTCGGGCGGGCACTGCGACGCGGCGTGACAGCGCTCAGTTCGCGCCGTCCAGCCACGCCGGATGCCACAGCCGACCTGTCTCGGTCCAGTTCATGAACCGCACCGCGCCGCCGAGCTTCGGCGTCACCCACACCGCCTCCTTACGCTCCTCCGCGGTGAGATCGTTGTCGAACGGGCAGGTCTTGCGCTCCAGCTTGCTCAGCCGTCGGGCCAGATCCCGCATCTCCGGCTCGGTGAACCCGGTGCCGACCCGCCCGACGTAGTACAGCCGCCCCTCGTGTGGAATTCCGACAAGCAGCGACTTGAAGTTCCTGGCCACACTGCGCCGCCAGCCACCGATCAGCACACCCTGGGTGCGCCAGTTGCGCAGCTTCACCCACGAATGCCCGCGCTTGCCCGGCATATACACCGAGTCCTTGCGTTTCGCGACCACGCCCTCCAGCCCGTGTTCCTGGCTGTAGTGCACCGCGTCCGCGCCCGAACCGTCCAGCCGCGGCGGCACCAGCAGCGACGGGGCATTCGCCGCCAGCGCCTCCAATACCCGGCGGCGGTCCGAATACCGTTTCCGAACAAGGGAGGTGCCGTCCAGATACAGGACGTCGAAGGCGACGAACACGGCCCGCGCCGCGTCGGCCTGCAACAGCCCGAGGGTGGCGACGCCGTGATCGTCGAATACCACTGCCTCGCCATCCAAGACCACGCTGTGCCCAGCCAGTTCCCGCGCAAGCTTCCGCATCCCCGGGTAGCGATCGGTTACCACGTTCCCGGCCCGGCTGCGCAAAGTGACGGCGCCGGAGTCGATCTCGGCGATCAGCCGGAACCCGTCCCACTTGGTCTCGAAACACCATTCGTCGGCGTCGAGGTCGGCGACGTCGCCGGGGGTGGCCAGCATCGGCGCGAGACCGCGCGGGAACGGCGACGCCCCGCTCGACGGGCGGATAATTCGACCGGCAGACGCCTCGGTTTCTGAACCGTGCTCCGCGTCGTCCGGCCCCGCACCGTTCTGCTCTCGCATGAGGTGCATCAGCCACTGGTTGCCGTTGGTCTGGATCAGCGCGTACCGCCCATTGAGCCGTCTGCCATGGAACTGGACGATCACCTCGTCGTCGCGCCACTTCTCGGTGTCATAGGTGCCGGAATCCCAGATCGTCATCTCGCCCCCGCCGTACTCCCCTTTCGGGATGGCGCCGTGGAAATCCAGATATTCCAGCGGATGATCCTCGGTGTGCACGGCGAGCCGGTTCTGGCGCGAGGAGGTCGGCGGGCCTTTCGGTACCGCCCAGGAGACCAGCACCCCGTCACGCTCCAGCCGCACGTCCCAATGCAGCCGCCGCGCATGATGCTCTTGCACGACGTACCGGTTGTTCTCTGCCGACTCGGGCCCCTCGGCGGGAATCGGCTCGGGGGTGCGCGCCGGGTCACGCATCGACCGGTACTTCGCCAGCGCGTCCGCGCCCGATTCCGCCGAGGCCGAGCCCAGCGGCGGGTCGAGCTCGGCCAGCAGATCACCATCCGACCGATACCGAGCGAGGACTTCATCGAATGACAAGTGCCGCAACCGCTTTCGGTTCTCGATCTCCTTCCAGGTGCGCGGTGCCGCGACAGTGGGCTCCGGGCGCCCGCGCAGCGAGTAGGGCGCGATAGTGGTCTTGGCTGGATTGTTCTGGCTCCAGTCCAAGAAGATCTTCCCGCCGCGCGCCGACTTCGCCATCGTCGCGGTGACAAGATCCGGGTGCAGCTTCTCTAGATTCGTGGCCACCTGCTTGGCCACCGTGGAGGCGCCGCCAGGGCTCAGCTCCCGATCCAGCGGCACGTAGAGGTGAATTCCTTTGCTGCCACTGGTGACCGGGTACGTGCGCAAGCCGATCCCCTCGACCATGTCGCGTACCGCCAGCGCTACCCTGGCGCATTCGGCGAGCCCGGTCCCCTGGCCCGGGTCCAGATCGAACACCAGCCTGGTCGCCGAACCCATCCGGTCGCCGTCGAACCGCCATTGCGGCACATGGACTTCCAGCGACGCCTGCTGGCCGAGCCAGGCCAGCCCGGCCTCGGAATCGATCACCGGGTAGACGACCGTGCGTCCGGAATGCCGCATCGTGTGTCGCTCGAGCCAGGATGGCGCATGCGCCGCGAGATTCTTCTCGAAGAAGGAGGCCTCGTCGACTCCGTTAGGCCAGCGCTTCCTGGTAACCGGACGCCCCGCGATATGCGGGAGCATGGCGGGCGCGATCGCCGAATAGTAGGCGATGACTTCGCCTTTGGTGGTGCCGGTTGCCGGATACAGCACCTTGTCGAGGTTGCTCAGCTCAACCTCGACACCACCGAAATTCCGGCGGGAAACCATATCCGCAGTGTAGAGGCGGAGACCGACATTCGGCCCCCGCCACGACCTCAGGCCTGCGGCCCCTGCTGGCCGGACTGGTCGGGCGGGACCACCTTCTTGGCGGCCTCTTTGCCCTTCTCGATCTTGTCCGAGTACTTGCCGTGCGTCTTCTGGTCGATGAAGTCACCGGCCTTGTCGACCGCGTCGTTGATCTTGTCGGCGTTCTTGGCCGCAGCTTCCTTTCCCTTGCCGACCAGGCCCTTCAGAGTGTCCGCGAAACTCATCGCCGTCATTCCCTTCCTGTCGCCAACTATCCCGAGTAATTCATCCAACATTCTCCCACCAGGAATCCCCTGGGGAGACACCCTGCGGATCCACACGCTGCCCCGGCATCGGCACGGCGACGGTGGTGCCTCCGGCTCGAGCGGCCGCCACCATCCGCCGCACCGGCTCGGACCACCCGTGGAAGGCGAGGTTGAATGTCGCCCAGTGGATGGGCACGAGCAGGCCGCGCCCGGGATCGCCGGCACACAGATCGGCGTGCGCCCGGACCGCCTCCTCCGGGTTCATGTGCACATCCGGCCAACGCTCGTCGTATGCGCCGATCGGCAGCAGCGTCAGATCGAACGGACCGAGCGCCGCGCCGGCCTCGGCAAAAGCCTTGGTGTATCCGGTGTCACCGCCGAAGTAGGCCCGTCGCGTCGATCCGACGATCGACCACGACGCCCACAACGTGGTGTTGCGGATCAGGCCGCGGCCCGAGAAGTGCCGTGCCTCGGTACAGGTCAGCACCAGATCGGCACCGTCTCTGCCACGCCCCAGCGCGGAGAGCGATAGAGAACCTCCCCAATCCAATTCCACGATCCGATCTTCTGGGACACCCCAGTGCCGCAGGTGCGCGCCGATACCGATCGGGACGAGGAACGGCGCGCTCTGGCGTAGCACCAGTTCCCGGACGGTCTCCTTGTCCAGGTGGTCGTAGTGATCGTGCGAGATGATCACCGCATCCACCGCGGGCAGTTCGGACAGCGGCTGCGGCACAGGGTGCATCCGCGCAGGTCCTACCATGGCCGACGGAGAAACCCGTTCGCTCCATACGGGATCGGTGAGAATCCGATAGCCGTCGACTTCGATCAGCGTGGTGGCGTGGCCGTACCAGGTGACAGCGAGGTCGGCCGCCTCGGGTGGCGCCTTCGGGGTCTGCAATGGGATCGGCCCTGGCGGCCTGCCCACGTTGCGCTTGGTCAGGGCTGAGACCAGCAGGGAGGGAGCCGAACCCGCGGCAAGCTGGCTGCTGGGCTCGGTGTTGTGGAACTGGCGGTCGCGGTAGCTCGTCGCACCCGCCGCGTACGGCTGGATCGCCGAGATCGAAGCGCCCATCGCAGAGGGGATGCCCCACACCGCCCGCACCACCCAGCTGATGCCGAGCGCACCCGCGGCCGCACCGGCGATACGTCGAGGGTTCATCATCGCCCCACAAACTTCGCCGCACGCTTTTCTTGTCGGGCCAAGCGTCCCTCCCTGGCGTCCTCGCTCGTCCACGCCGCCTCCAGCGCCGCGCGCTGCTGCGCGTTCTCCGGATCGCGGGTGCCGTCGTCGTTGAGCACCAGTTTCATGTGACGCAGCGACAGCGGCGCGAGCTCGGCGATCTCCTTCGCCCAGACCTGCGCCTCGGCGAGGGTGCCGATACGGTTGGCGAACCCGAAGGCGTAGGCGTCGGCGGCCGACACCGGTTCCGCGCCGAGCAAGACGGTCCTGGCCGGACCACCACCGATCAGCGAGACCAGCCTGCGCATAGTCCAGCGGTCCACCGTGATGCCCAACTTCGCGGCCGGGATCGCTATATAGGCATCGGGCGCGAGCACCCGCAGATCCGAGGCCAGCGCCAACTGGACACCCGCACCGAACGCGCCGCCGTTGATCGCCGAAATAACCGGGATCGGCGCCGATTCGATCGTGTGCAGCATCTCCTGCAAGCCGGAGAGGAATTCGTCGGAGCGCACGCCGGACAGATCGGCGCCCGCGCTGAAGATCGGGCCTCGCCCGGTCACCACGATGACCCGCGCCTGATCGGCGACGGCGGCAAGGACGGCTTCGCGCAGCAGCGTGACGAGCTCACTGTCGAGCGCGTTACGACGCTCCTCCCGTTGAAGTTCGATGGTGACCACGTCACCATCGCGGCTGACGCCGAGCATGCGACCTCCCCAACTGAACGGTCCTTCTGATTCTCTTCACTCTGCCACAGCCGACCGCCCATTCCGTGCTGGGCGATACGATCACCGGCTGTGCCGACAGACTTCGACATCCTGGTGATCGGCGCTGGTCAGGCGGGGCTGTCGGCCGGTTACCACCTCCAGCGTCTCGGGCTGCGTCCCGAACGGGAATTTCGGATCGTGGACCATGCACCAGGCCCCGGCGGCGCCTGGCAGTTCCGCTGGCCCTCGCTGACCCTGAACACGGTCAACAAGGTGCACGACTTGCCAGGCATGTCGTTCGCGGAAACATTGCCGCCTGGTTCGGACACCGCCCCCGCCGCGACCGCGGTTCCGCACTACTACGAGCTGTACGAGGAGCGGTTCGACCTGCGGGTACACCGGCAGGTGTCGGTCACGGTGGTCTGCGATCGCACCGAGGACGGTAGCCCGGCCCAGCGCGGTCCGCTGCTCAACGCGGAAACCGACGCGGCGGGCACCATCCGGGTGCGCGGCCTGATCAACTGCACCGGCACCTGGGAGCATCCGTTCGTCCCGCGCTATCCCGGCGCGGAGACCTTCGCCGGCCACCAGCTACACACCCGCGGCTACCGCACCGCCGAGGAGTTCGCGGGCAAACACGTCGTCGTGGTTGGCGGCGGTATCTCGGCGGTGCAACTGCTCGACGAGATCTCCCAGGTCACCACGACCACATGGGTGACGAGGACACCACCACACTTCCGCGATAGCGCGTTCACCGAGGAAGTCGGACGTGCCGCCGTGGCGATGGTCGAGGACCGGGTGCGGCACGGGCTGCCGCCCGGCTCGGTGGTTTCGGTGACCGGTCTGCGCCTCGACGAGCGGTTGCGGGCAGCGCGGATGCGGGGCGCCCTTACGCGGCTGCCGATGTTCGAGCGCATCGAGCCCGGCGGGGTGCGCTGGGCCGACGGCACCTTCCAGCGGGCGGACGTGATCCTCTGGGCCACTGGATTCCGCAGCGCACTCGATCATCTGGCGCCGCTGCGGCTGCGCGGGCACGGCGGCGGGATCACCATGTCCGGCCGGCTGGCCACACAAGTAGCCGCCGATCCTCGGATCCATCTGATCGGTTACGGGCCGTCGGCGAGCACCATCGGCGCCAATCGCGCGGGGCACGCGGCGGCGATCGAACTTGCCGACCACCTGGGGCTGCGCTGACCGGCCAGACCGGCGACCGGCTGGGTCAGTCCGACAAACCCATCGTGAAGGTGTCCGGGTCCGGACCGATCCGTTCGCCGCTGTCCAGCGACTTGATCGCGTCCATCTGCTCCGGGGCGAGTTCGAAGCCGAACACGTCGAAGTTCTCCGCGATCCGCGAAGGCGTGACCGACTTCGGGATGACGATGTTGCCCAGCTGCAGGTGCCAGCGGATGATCACCTGAGCCGGGGTGCGATCGACCGCGGCGGCAACGGAGACGATGGTGCTGTCATCGAGCAAGGTGCCTTGGCCGAGCGGGCTCCACGCCTCGGTGGCGATCGCGTTCGCCGCGTGGAACTCCCGCAACTCACGCTGGGCCAACCGGGGGTGCAGCTCGATCTGGTTCACCGCAGGGATCTCGCCGGTCTCGCCGATCACCCGCTGCAGGTTCGCGACCGTGAAGTTCGACACGCCGATCGACTTGACCCGCCCCTGCGACTTCAGCGCCTGAAAGGCGCGGAAAGTGTCGACGAACCGGCCGGCGGCGGCTACCGGCCAGTGGATGAGGTAGAGGTCGAGGTAGTCCAGGCCGAGCCGGTCGAGGCTCGCGTCGCAGGCGCGCAGCGTGGAGTCGTAGCCCTGCTCCGAGTTCCACAGCTTGGTCGTGACGTAGACCTCGTCACGCGGTACGCCGAACTCGCGGATCGCACGGCCGGTGCCCTCTTCGTTCCCGTAGATCGCGGCGGTGTCGATGCTGCGGTAGCCCGCCTCGAGCGCGGCGGTGACAGCCGGGAAGACCCCCTCGGCAGGCACCTGGAATACGCCGAAGCCGAGCTGCGGGATCACGTTCCCGTCGCTCAGCACGATCGAGGGAACGGCGCTGGTCTCGCTTTTGAAGGTCACATTTCGACGGTAGAAGTGCGGCGGCGAACCGTCAATCACGGCCTCGGGCGTGTTGGCTTACAGTTTGCTGGATGCACCCGACGTTCTTATGAGTACGTTCCGGGCCGACTCGCGTCCAAGACGCCCTGATCATCGCACTCCAGCCCCTTACGAGCACGTTCGCGGCGCCGCGGGCGCTGCAGAACGAACACCGTCGGTCAGTCCGCCACGCCGGGCAGGCCCAGCCTGCGGTAGCGCGCCCTCCGCGCGGCAAGCAACTCCGTTTCGGATCGGGCACGCAGGCCGGCGAGTTCGCCTGCGACCGCGGCCACCATCCGGCGCGCGAAGTCCACGGGCTCGTCGGCGGCATCCGGATACTCGGGCACGATTCGGTCGACCACACCGTCGGCGAGCAGATCGGCGGCACTGATCCGTTGGGCCGTAGCGAGCTCCGCCGCGTGGCCGGTATCGCGGTACACGATGGCGCTGGCGCCCTCCGGCGGCAGCGGAGCGAGCCACCCATGCGTGGCGGCCAGCACCCGGTCCGCGGGCAGCAGGGCCAGCGCGCCACCGCCGGTGCCCTGGCCGAGCAGTACCGAGATAGTCGGTGTGTCCAAGGCCACCAGGTCCGCGATACAGCGTGCGATTTCGGGTGCGAGGCCACGCTCCTCGGCCTCCTTCGACAGTGCCGCGCCCACCGTGTCGATGACCAGCACCAAGGGCAGCCGCAGCTCCCGGGCAAGCGCCATGCTGCGCCGCGCCTCGCGTAACGCCGCCGGCCCCATGGTGTTCTCGCCCTCCTGGCCACGTCGATCGTGGCCGAACACCACGCACGGCTGACCCCGAAATCGCCCGAGCGCGTGCGCAACCGTGCGATCCGACTCGCCTTGCCCGGTGCCGCTGAGCGGAACACGTTGCGTCACATGACGCAAAAGGTCACGGATGCCTGGACGTTCCGGGCGGCGCGAGATCAGGACCGACCGCCACGCCGAACCGTCCTCGGGCCCGTCGCCACAAGGATTTCGCTCCGGCACAACCTTTTTCGAATCGCGGTCTGGTCGCTTCGCCGCGTCGGACAACTGTAGCGCGGCGTCGCGTGCCGATTCTTGTCGAGACTCCGATGCGAGCGGGCCGCGATCATGTGTCGTGTCAGGTCGAGCAGCAGCGGAATCCGGTGGCTCGACGCCGCTGAACACGCTCAGAGCGCGATGGGCTATGCGGCGGAACACCGAGATCGGGAGGACGCCATCGATAACGCCGCGGCGGTAGAGGTTCTCCGCGGTCTGAACATCTTCCGGAAAGGGTCTGCCGTAGAGGGTTTGATAGACCCGGGGACCGAGAAACCCGATGAGGGCGCCCGGTTGGGCAAAGGTGATGTGCCCCAGCGAACCCCACGAGGCGAAGACACCACCCATAGTCGGGTTGCGCAAGTAAACCAGATACGGATACCCGGCGGACTTGTGTGCCGCGACCGCACCCGCGATCTTCACCATCTGCACGAAGGCGACGGTGCCCTCCTGCATCCGGGTGCCGCCCGAGGTCGGCGAGGCGACCAGGGGCACGCCGAGTTCGGTGGCACGCTCCACCGCAGCGACGATCCGCTCCG
Organism: Nocardia sp. NPDC023852; assembly: GCF_040639505.1. Taxonomy (NCBI): domain Bacteria; kingdom Bacillati; phylum Actinomycetota; class Actinomycetes; order Mycobacteriales; family Nocardiaceae; genus Nocardia; species Nocardia sp. NPDC023852. The sequence goes on along the minus strand of NZ_JBFAAB010000003.1, from coordinate 347,983 downwards.
CCGCGGCAACCCCGATCGAACCCGCCAAGAACTCGAACTCGCAGGCAATCACGGCCACACGGCGACCACGCAGCAGCCCTTCGCCGGTGAGTACCGACTCATCGGTGCCCGCCGCTACCGCCGCATTCCGCAGCGCATCGCGATACCGCGGAGTCGCAGCCACCGTCACCGGCGGCCGGTCCCAACTGACGAACGATTCCGTGTCGAGCAGTTGCTCGAGCAGCTCCCGCGCCGAAATACGCATCGGCCGAGCCTATCCGGCAGAATCCGATGCGCCAGGGTGCCGCGCGAACACTCAGTAGCCCTGCATCACCTTGCGCAGCGCGTACTCGGTGAGTGTAACCAGCGCATGCTTGGCGGGCTCGCGACGCCGAGCATCGATGGAGAGAATCGGCACATCGGCGGGCACGGCCAGTGCCTGCCGAATGTCCTCGATCGGGTACCGCGGTGCGTCGTCGAATTCGTTGAGCGCCACCAGGAAGGGTAAGCCGCGCGCTTCGAAGTAGTCGACCGCCGCGAAGCTGTCCTCCAGCCTGCGAGTGTCTACCAGCACCACGGCGCCGATGGCGCCGCGGATCAGGTCATCCCACATGAACCAGAAGCGGTACTGGCCCGGCGTACCGAAGAGGTACAACACCAGATCGTCGGCGAGACTGATGCGGCCGAAGTCCATCGCCACCGTGGTGGTCGACTTCATCGGAATGCCGGTCAGGTTGTCGATACCGGCGCTGGCATTGGTCACCAATGCCTCGGTGCGCAGCGGAACGATCTCCGAGACAGCACCGACCAACGTGGTCTTGCCGACACCGAAGCCACCCGCGACCACGATCTTCGCCGAGGTCGGCTTGCTGGTACGGGTGTCGACCTGCGCCGTCGAATTAAATACGCCGGAGTCCACTGAGAACCCTTTCGATCAGCTCGCGACGTTCATCGTCGCTGGAATCGTCTTTCAAAGTTGCCGAAACGCGCACGTGCCCGGCCTCGATCAGGTCGGCCACGAGTACGCGGGCTACCCCGATGGGGATACCCAGTCTGGCTGCTACCTCGGCAACGGACGGCGATTCTCTGCACAACTCCACGATTGACGTCTCGATGTTGCTCAGTTCGAACTGCCGCTCCAGGGCGACCGGATGCGATGCGACAAGGGCCTCCAACGCCAACTCGACCGCGGGCCTGGTGCGGCCTGCGGTCAGCGAGTATGGCCGTACGAGGCTCGGCTCGACGCTCCTCATGCGGTGATCTTCTATGTCCATCCCACCATCAGGAACCCATCGTGACGCGTGGTGTGGCCTGAACCGACTGCCCCACACGTTCGACCAACAGAGCCATCTCGTAGCCGACCTGACCGATGTCACAGGACGTGTTCGTCAGCACCGCGAGATAGGAGCCATCGCCAACTGCCATGAGTAGCAAGTAGCCGTGCTCCATCTCGACGACGGACTGCAGCACGGTTCCGCCCTCGAACAGATTCGAGACGCCCACTGACAGACTGGCCAGGCCCGCCGTCACGGCCGAGAGCTGCTCGGCACGATCGACGGGCAGCTGGGCGCTCGCGGCCATGAGTAGGCCGTCAGCCGAGACCAGGACAGCATGGGCTACGCCAGGAACCTCGTTGGCAAAGTTCGAAACCAGCCAATCCAGCTGACGATTCGTACCACCTAGATCGGGGTTCATCGGTCTCCTTTATCTCCGGTTAGGTTCATTGCTCTCATTGCGCGGCCATCCCGGACGCCCTGCTGGTGACGACTCAAGCTGGACCTGATTGTTTCTGGATCGCGATGCGGCGCCCGGTCCACCGCACCACTTACGGCGCCCGGGACAAGCCTTCCGCCCGGATTGCGTTGCGGCAACCCGGCCGCCGTTTTCGTTTCGGACTGCGCCTCGCTCGCCCGACGAGCCGCCTGCCAGCCTTCGTCACCCGGGGAGTCGAACGACTCGGCCATCTGGGACCGGTCGCTGTTGGGATCCGAAAGCCATGCCGACATCATCTCAGCGAAGATCGGCGTACCCATCGACGGCCCCGACTCGGGCGCGGGTTGCAGCCTCGTCTGGAAGAAAGAGGCTGTCTTCGCCGGGTTGGACCGGTAGCTGTGCTTGCCAGGATCGCGCGCCTGCGAGACGGCGGGCTGCTCACTACTGGCACTCGCTGCGGGCTCGGTGCTGCGATCCCGTTGCGGCAGACCGACTCCCGGCGGCACGGGCTCGCGCCGCGGCACCTGGGCGCCCGGCTGCCGCTGCGGCAGGCCGGTCGGACCGGCATTGCGTTGCGGCAGGCTCGCCGCTGTGGACGAACGCTGCGGCAGACCACCGATGCCCGAATCACGCTGCGGCAGACCATCGCTGCCCGACTCGCGGCGGTGCAGACCGTTTGCGGCCGGATCCCGCTGAGGCAAACCGTTCACGGCCGGATCCCGCTGAGGCAAACCGTTCACGGCCGGATCCCGCTGAGGCAAACCGCTCGCGGCCGGATCTCGCTGAGGCAAACCGTTGGAGGCGGAATCCCGCTGGGGTAGACCGTTCACAGCCGGCAGCGCACCCGAACTCGGCTCCCGGCGGTGCAGACCGTCCGCCGGCGGATCCCGCTGAGGCAAACCGTTCACGGCCGGATCCCGCTGAGGCAAACCGTTCACGGCCGGATCCCGCTGAGGCAAACCGTTCACGGCCGGATCCCGCTGAGGCAAACCGTTCACGGCCGGCAGCGCACCCGAACTCGGGTCGCGCTGCGGCAATCCGGTGGGAGCGGAAGCACGTTGCGGTAGACCGTTTGCGGTTGCGTCGCGCTGCGGCAAACCGGACGCGGACTCACGCTGCGGCAAACCGGACGCGGACTCACGCTGCGGCAAACCAGACGCGGACTCACGCTGCGGCAAACCAGACGCAGACTCACGCTGCGGCAAACCACCCGACGCGGACTCACGCTGCGGCAAACCAGACGCAGACTCACGCTGCGGCAAACCAGACGCAGACTCACGCTGCGGTAGGCCGTTCGCGCTCGGCTGGCGCTGTGGGAGGCCGGTGCTGGGCTGCGGTACACCGTTGATGCCAGGGTGACGCAGCGGTAGTTCGCCCGAATTCGGCTGGCGCGGCGGCAGTCCAGTGCCAGTCGGCTCGGACGGACCATCCGGCCTGCGCGGCGGCGGACCGCCCGGTCCGAGGTTGCGTTTGGGCAGGTTGGCCGCGGCCAGCTTGCCGCGCTGCGGCATGCTCGAATTCTGGCCGGGCGTTCCCGGCGCGGGACGCAACGACGCACCCGACTGTTGAGCGTCCGAATGTGAACCGGACGACATCGACGAACCCGGCTGACGGCGCGGCAGACCGCCGGGGCCTGACGGGATCGGCCCGCTGGATGGTGCGCTGGGCGCGGGGTTGGCTGCCGGAATCGGCCCGCTCACCCGGGGATCGACTGTGACCATGACATTGCCCCCCGGGGTGCGCGTGATCGCCCGCGTCTGCATGGACGACTGCGCCGACGGCCGCTGCGGCGCGGAGAGCTGCGGTGCGGGTTGCGGGGCGACGGGCTGCCCCGCGATCGGCTTCTCCGCGACGATCAGACCGATCGGCACATGCACGGTGACGGTCACGCCGGGATCGCGGGCGGTATCGAAGGTGGGCCGCAGCCGCACCGAGAGGCCATGCCGCTCGGCGAGCCTGCCGACGACGAAAAGACCCATATGGCGGGCGGTGTCGGGGCCCGGCTCCGCGGTCTGCTCGAGCCGCCGGTTGATGTCGGCCATCTCCGCGGGCGGCATACCGATACCGCGGTCGGCGACCTCGATGAGCAACCCTTGGTCATGCGCCTGCGCGAAGGTGAACTTGACGTCGGTCTCCGGCGGCGACGCCCGCAGCGCGTTGTCCAGCAGCTCAGCAAAGAGATGCGCGAGGTCGGAGGCGGACGGCTCTTTCAGCGAACCGCGCGGCGTCGCGCCGAGTTTCACGCGCTCGTAGTCCTCGACCTCGGAGATCGCGGCACGCAGCACGTCGCCGATCTCGACCGGAGCCGACTTCGCGCGGCGTTGCCTGGTACCCGCGAGAATGAGCAGGTTGTCGCCGTTTCGACGCATACGCGCAGCGAGATGGTCCAGCCGGAACAAGTTCTCCAGCAGGCGCGGGTCCTTCTCGTCGTACTCCATTGCCTCGATGAGGGTGAGCTGGTGGTCGACGAGCGACTTCGACCGCCGAGCCAAGGTCTCGAACATGTCATTGACCTGCGAACGCATCTTCGCCTGATCGCTCGCCAGCCGCAGCGCCTGACCATGGATGTCGTCGACAGCGCGGGCCAGCTGACCGATCTCCTCGGTGCTGCGCACCGGCATCGGCTCCAGCGGAACCTCCTCCGGCGAGGCACCGTTGCGCAGCTCGGCGACCTCCTGCGGCAAGTCGCTCTCGGCCACGCGCAGCGCGGCGAGACGCAGCCGGTGCAGCGGGACGATCATCGAGCGGGCGACGAAGACCGCGAGCAGGAGCGCGGCAAGGATGGTCACGATCACGACCGCGGTGTAGGTCCACGCGCCGCCCTGGGCTGTGGACACCAGCTCGTTCATCGCGGAATCGATGTCCTTGGTCGCCTTGCCGACGACGTGCTCGTAAACCGCGAGACTGTCCTGGAGCGACTTCTTCAGGTCACCGACCGGGAGCTGGCCCGCCTGAGCCTGCGGGCTGGTCAGCAGCGCGATCCTGGTGTCGATGCCGGCACGCAGATCGGCGATCGAGGTGTCGCCGTCGGAGAAGCGGTGCGCGAGCACGTTGAGCAGTGCGCGCTCGGTGTTGGACGCGACCAGGAAGCTCTGCACGCCGGACTGCTGATTGCGCAGCACCTCGGAGAAGGCCGCGACTTCGCTGACCAGGGTGGCACGGGTGTTGAGCGAGTCGACCAGCCGCAGTTTGGCCGCGTCCACGGCGGTGTCGCTGACTTGGCTGACCGTGGCCTCGACGGTGCGCACGCTGTCGTTGACGACGCGATCCATCAGCGCGACAGAGTCCGAAGGCGGACCGGTGATAGGCAATTTACCCTGGGCACGGACGCCCTTGGCCTGAGTGAGCATGCTGTCGATGGCCGCGCGTGCGCCGGGCACGCTGTCGAGCCGGCTGATCGCGTTCTCGGCGTTGGCGATCGCCTTGTCCAGATCCGCCAGGTTCTGATCAGTAGCTATGGATTGGTTGCCCAGCGAGACCATCTGGGAGCTCGCAGTGGTCGCGGTCTGCGCGCTGAGCGCGGTGACCGCCGGGATGGCGGCGACGCTCTCAGCGATGTCGGCGAGCCGGTTCGACTCCGCGAACTGAGCCGAAATTCTGGACACGCCGAGCCCGACCGCGACCGCGAGTGGAACAGCGAGGACCGCTGTTACCTTCCAGCGCAGGTCCCAGTTGCCGAGCGCCCAGCGCTTATTGCCGGACCTAGCGGCGTCACGCATCTCCCACTCACTTTCCAAACTGGCCTCTACCACGCACCATCAACCGAACCTCCACAATCGCGTGCTTGGCTCGACAGGTGGAGCTGGCCGAGAGCTGCGGCTGGCCGAGAAATTGCGTCTACGACGGCCCAAAATAAGTGACATCAGATTCTAACGGATCAATAACTTCTTGGGCGACTTGGCGTGATGTTGCGATCATTGACCTGCCAGTTCCAGGCAAAACCTAAGGTCGCGGCACCCAACCGGGCGTCGCGTGAAGTCTGCCACAATCAACCGGATCTATCGAGGCGGGCATCGAGGCGAGGCTAGGGAGTCACGGGGTTGAACGTGCGGCACGAGTACCGACCGGCCTACCAGACCAGCTTGGTCGATCCCGCTGAGTTCTGGGCCGCTGCGGCCGCGGCGATCGATTGGGACGTGCCGCCGACGCAGATCGTCGACACCAACGCTCGTCCGGCAGCCAGGTGGTTCCCCGACGCTCGCCTCAACACCTCCTTCAACGCGCTCGACCGGCATGTGTACGGAGGCACCCCCGAGGACAGAAGCCGCGCGCATCAGCCCGCTTTGATATACGACTCCGCTATGACCGACACCAGAGTCGTTATCACCTATGCCGAGCTGCTCGAGCAGGTGTCCAGGTTCGCGGGAGCGATGGCCGGGCTCGGCGTCTCGGCGGGCGATCGTGTGGTGATCTACCTACCGATGATCCCCGAGGCGGTCGTCGCGATGCTGGCTTGTGCACGGATCGGCGCGGTGCACTCGGTGGTGTTCGGCGGCTTCGCCGCGCCGGAGCTGGCGGCACGTATCGATGACGCCGAACCTGTGTTGATCGTCACAGCGTCGGGCGGCCTCGAGCCGGGCAAGAAGATCGAATACCCGCCGATCGTATTACAGGCTTTGGATCTTGCCGAGACCACCGCGCCGCGCACGGTGATCGTCAAACAGCGGCCACAGTTCCAGACCATCCCCTTCCCTCCGCCGCAGCCCGCCACCGGGTTCCTACCGAGCTCCACCCAGACCGTCGCGGCGCGATGGCTCGATTGGGACGACGCTGTCCGCGATGCGCCACTCGCCGATCCGGTCTCGGTCGCCGCGACCGATCCGCTGTACATCCTCTACACCTCCGGCACGACCGGGAAACCCAAGGGCGTGGTCAGGGACAACGGCGGGCACGCGGTCGCCCTCGCCTGGTCCATGCGCAACATCTACGACGTCGACGCGGGTCAGGTGATGTGGGCGGCATCCGATGTCGGCTGGGTGGTCGGCCACTCCTACATCGTCTACGCGCCGCTGCTGGTCGGCGCAACCACGCTGCTATACGAAGGAAAGCCGATCGGCACCCCCGATGCGGGGGCCTACTGGCGGGTGATCGCCGAGCACAAGGTCGACGTGCTGTTCACGGCGCCGACCGCGCTACGCGCGATCCGCAAGGCCGATCCCGGCGCCGAGCTGGCGCGCGAGTACGACCTGTCCTCGCTGCGCGCGCTGTTCTGCGCAGGCGAACGGCTGGACCCGGCCACCTATGCCTGGGCCGACGAGATCCTGCTCGCGGGCCGCTCCGACTGCCCCGTGGTCGACCACTGGTGGCAGACCGAGACCGGTTGGCCGATCTGCGCGAACCCGCGCGGCCTACAGCAGCTCCCGATCAAGGCGGGGTCGGCGTCGGTGCCGGTGCCCGGCTATCGACTACGTGTGCTCGATTCATCCGGCAATGCGGTGGCTCCGAACACCGAGGGCAATATCGTCATCGGACTGCCGCTGCCGCCCGGCACCCTCACCGGACTCTGGCACGACGACGCCCGCTACGAACGGTCCTACCTCTCCGCCTACCCCGGTCATTACCTCACCGGCGACTCCGGCTATTTCGATGAGGACGGCTACCTCTTCGTCCTCGGCCGCAGCGACGACGTCATCAACATGGCCGGGCACCGGCTCTCGGCGGGCAGCATCGAGGCCGCGATCGCCGGTCACGACGCAGTCGCCGAATGCGCCGTGATCGGTCTGCCCGACGAACTCAAGGGCCACCGCCCCCTGGCCTACGTGGTGCTGAAGTCCGGCGTCGAGATCGATCCTGCACAGCTGCGCGACGAACTGATCCAGCGGGTACGCGACCAGATCGGCGCGATCGCCACCCTGCACGACGCGGTCGTCGTGACCGCGCTGCCCAAGACCAGATCAGGCAAGATTTTACGCAAGACCATCCGGCAGATCATCTCCGGCGAGACGTTCGAGGTGCCATCCACGATCGACGATCCCGCGGCGCTGGTGTCGCTGGCGGAGCAGATCCGCGCGGCACGGCCGATGCAGGAGGAGCCGGTGCCGGACACCATCGAGAATCCCGACGATGTGGTGGCGCCCGACGTGAACTCGGTCGCGCGGTCCTGAAGTCGCGCTCCGGCAACGCTTCTCAGAGTTTCCTCAGAGAGCGTTCACCCGCGCGCCAGCTGCCCGTAATAGCCTCGAGACAGAACCCCCGATGATCTGGAGGCACATCCATGAAGCTTTCCGTAGGCCGTCCCGCCGTCACCGCACTCGCCGCAGGCGGATTCGCCACGGTTGCGTTGTTCCTCAGTCCCGCGATCGCGGCCGCCGATCCGATGGAGCTGGCCGCACCACTGCTGGATTCCACCTGTTCCTTCGCCCAAGTCGACGCCGCGCTGCACGCGAAGGCACCGCAGCTGGCGGCGATGCTCGATGCCAACCCGACGCAGAAGGCCGAGCTGCAGCGCAAGTTCGATCAGCCGGTCGAGCAGCGGCGGGCGGAGTTGCGGCGGACCATCGACGCGAACCCGGAGGCCGCACGTGACGCGGAGAATGATCCGCGGACCGCGCAGTTGCGCGACACCTTCCGTGTCGTGGCCGAATCCTGCCACAGCTATTGAGCTGTTCCGCCTCGCTCCCCCGCTTCTCCGGGTCTTTAGGCCGTACTAGTCGGGTGACGCGGGATTTTCGTTCAGGTCCTACGTTCGGTGCCACTCGAGTTCCGGGCGTACTCGGTGAGTTACCCATGTTCTTACGAAATCAGTAGTTACGTGGCGTGCCGTACCAGTCGAGCAGCGGGATTCTGTTCAGGTCCTGCGTCTGGAGCGACCAGCGGTGTGGCCTTCCTGCATGTGCCGACGAAATCAGCAGGTCACCTAACCGATACCTTCTCCAAGTGGCGGCACAATGGATGACGTGACAACTTCGATCCCGACCGTCCTCGTCGTCGACGACGACGAGGACGTGCTCGCGTCGGTCGAACGCGGACTGCGGCTGTCCGGTTTCCACGTGCTGATGGCCAGGGATGGCGCGCAGGCCCTGCGCAGCGTGAACGAACACGCGCCGGACGCCGTCGTGCTGGACATGAACATGCCCGTGCTCGACGGCGCGGGCGTGGTCACCGCACTGCGCGCGATGGGCAATGAGGTGCCGATCTGTGTGCTCAGTGCCCGCGCGTCGGTGGATGACCGCATCTCCGGGCTGGAGTCCGGCGCCGACGACTATCTGATCAAACCGTTCGTGTTGGCGGAGCTGGTGGCGCGAATCCGGGCGCTGCTGCGCAGGCGGTCGGACACTCCTGCTCCGGCAACCCCTGGCGCGATCACCATCGGTGCGCTCGAGGTGGACGTCGCCGGCTACCGCGCATTGCTGCACGGTCACGAGATCGAGCTCACCAAAAGAGAATTCGAGCTGCTGGCCACGCTGGCCAGGAACGTCGGCGTGGTGCTGAGCCGCGAACGGCTGCTGGAACTGGTGTGGGGTTACGACTTCGCGGCCGACACCAATGTGATCGACGTCTTCGTCGGGTACCTGCGCCGCAAACTGGAGGTGGACGGCACACCCCGACTGCTGCACACGATCCGCGGTGTCGGGTTCGTCCTTCGAGCGTCGAAATGACCGAGCCCGCGCTTCACCCGGCTCGAGAGGCGGCACCGGGCACGTTCGCCGCGCCGCCGAAAAACCATCGACGGCGTTCGTTTTCGCTGCGCACCAGGGTAGCGGGTGCCGCGGCGGCAGGCGCGATCGTCATTGTGACGCTGATCAGCCTGCTCAGCATCCGCGCCATCGAGCGCAACAACGTGCAGCAGTCCGACCAACAGCTCGCCATCGCGGCGCGCATCGTGCTGATCGAGCCGGTCATCGCGGTCAACTTCATCAGCGTGACCGGGCTGAACAACGACATGGCCGTCACTGTCCGCGACAAAGGCGCGATCACGGCGAGCACCACTACCGAATTGCCCGCGCTGCCTACCGGTTCGCGCACCACCACAGTGGGCGGCACCCCGTACCGAATCCTGACCACGACGGAGATTCAGCCTGCGGGACGAGTGGTTTCGCTCGGCATACCCGCCGCGGGCGCGGCCGAGGCTACCTCCGAGCAGCAGCGCTGGGTCCTCGGCGGCGCCCTGCTGGCCATCGCCGCCGCAGCGGCGCTCGGCTGGCTGCTTGCGGGCGCAGCGGTACGCCCGATCGTCCGGCTCACCCGGCAGGTCGGCGCACGCAGCGCGTTCCCCGACCCGCGCAATCCCCAGGCACCCGTGGAAGGCTCGGGCGTGCGCGAGGCAGAGAAGCTGGCCGACGCGGTGAACACGATGCTGCAGCGCGTGGACCAGGCGCAGGCGGAGACTGCGGCCGCGCTGGAGACCGCGCGTGACTTCGCCGCCGTGTCGGCACACGAACTGCGCACCCCGCTCACCGCGATGCGCACCGACCTCGAGGTGCTGCGCACCCTCGATCTGGACGAGGCACAGCGCGCGGAGATCCTCGGTGACCTGCAACATAGCCAGGGCCGAGTAGAGACGACGCTCACAGCACTGGAGCGGCTGGCGACCGGCGACCTGACCAACGAGCACGACCACGTCGCCACCGATGTGGGGGACCTGTGCGACCAAGCAGCGCATGACGCCATGCGGCACTTCTCCGGCCTCACAGTGCACATCGACTCCGACGCCGAGCTGGTGACCCGCGGGCTGCCCGCCGGGCTACGCCTTGCCGTGGACAACGCCCTGGCGAACTCGGTGAAGCACGGCGGGGCCACCGAAGCCCTCGTCTCCGCGCACCGTGCGGCCAACAGCCACATCGTCATCACCATCGACGACAACGGGCGTGGCATCCCACCCGAGGAGCGCGAAGCCGTCTTCAACCGCTTCTTCCGCGGCAGCCAGGCAAGCAAAGGCGGCTCCGGACTCGGCCTCGCCCTGGTCGCGCAACAGGCCCAATTACACGGCGGCCGCGCCTATTTCGACGACGGCACCCTCGGCGGCGTCCGCCTGGTCCTCGTACTCCCTGACCGTGTTTGATTGACAGCCGATCCCGCCGGCCGCCCAACGCGGCGACCACATCGGCCTCATCCCCACTTCAGAGCGAAGCGAGACCGAGCATTGCTCGTTCGCGGCCCGGCTCGCATCCGCTCGGATACGAGCCATCAAGGGGCCGCGGACACGCAGCGCCACAGGCGCTGCCAAGAATTACTGAGCGTTCAGCAGGTCGATCACGAAGACGAGCGTCTTGCCGGACAGGCGGTGGCCTGCACCGGCCGGTCCGTAGGCAAGCTCCGGCGGGATGGTCAGCTGACGACGGCCGCCGACCTTCATGCCCGGGATGCCGTCCTGCCAGCCCTGGATCAGGCCGCGCAGCGGGAAGGTGATGGACTCGCCTCTGTTCCACGAGGAGTCGAACTCCTCGCCGGATTCGAATTCGACGCCGACGTAGTGCACCTCGACGGTGCCGCCGGGCACGGCTTCCTTGCCCTCGCCTTCGATGATGTCCTTGATCACCAGCTCGGTGGGCGCGGGCCCCTCCTGGAACTCGATCTCCGGTTTGGTCATTCAGCTATCCCCTTCGATAGGTGGGTGGGTGGGTGGGAACTCGTCAACGGCTGGCGATCTCGCCGTAGTCGCGGGCGCCGTAGCCGGTGTAGATCTGCCGCGGACGGCCGATCTTCAGAGGCTCGCTGTGCATTTCGCGCCAGTGCGCGATCCAGCCGGGGAGCCGGCCCATCGCGAAAAGCACGGTGAACATACGGGTCGGGAAGCCCATCGCCTTGTAGATGACGCCGGTGTAGAAGTCGACGTTCGGGTACAGACGCCGCTCGATGAAGTAGTCGTCGGTCAGCGCGGCCTCTTCCAGGGCCTGGGCGATATCGAACAGCTCGTCGGCGCCGCCCAGCTTGCTCAGGATGGCGTCGGCGTGCTTTTTGGCGATCGAGGCGCGCGGGTCGTAGTTGCGGTAGACGCGGTGCCCGAAGCCCATGAGCTTCACGCCGTCTTCCTTGTTCTTGACCTTGCGGATGAACTCCTTGACATCGCTGCCGTTGGCCTTGATGCCGTCGAGCATCTCCAGCACAGCCTGGTTCGCGCCGCCGTGCAGCGGGCCCCACAGCGCGTTGATGCCGCCGGACACCGAGGTGAACAAGTTGGCGTCGGACGAGCCGACCAGGCGGACGGTCGAGGTGGAGCAGTTCTGCTCGTGGTCGGCGTGCAGGATGAGCAGCATGTCCAGGGCTGCGGCGATCTCGGGGTCGACCTCATAAGGCTCGGCGGGGAAGCCGAAGGTCATCCGCAGGAAGTTCTCCACCAGGCTCAGCGAGTTGTCCGGGTACAGGAACGGCTGGCCGACCGACTTCTTGTACGAGTAGGCGGCGATGGTGGGTAGCTTGGCTAGTAGTCGGATGGTGGATAGCTCGACCTGCTCGGGGTCGCGCGGGTCCAGCGAGTCCTGGTAGTAGGCCGACAGCGCGTTCACCGCGGACGACAGCACGGGCATAGGGTGCGCGTTGCGCGGAAAGCCGTCGAAGAAGCGCTTGAGGTCCTCGTGCAGCAGCGTGTGCCGACGGATCCGGTCGGTAAAGTCCTCGAGCTGGGCCTGCGTGGGCAGCTCGCCGTAGATCAGCAGGTAGCTGACCTCGATGAAGGTCGAGGACGCCGCAAGCTGGTCGATGGGGTAGCCGCGGTAGCGCAGGATCCCCGCCTCGCCGTCGATGTAGGTGATGGCCGACTTCGTGGGTGCCGTGTTCATGAAGCCCGGGTCGTACGTCACATACCCGGTGCTGGCCAGCAGCTTTCCCAGCTCGATTCCGTCGTTGCCTTCGGCGGCCTTGGTGACCGTCATCGGGAATTCCCCGCCGGGATAGGAAAGGACCGGCTTGGCGTCGTCGTCGACGTTGATGATGTTCTCAGCGGGCACGGAAGGATCCCTCTCAGGCTAGAACCACAGGCACCGGCGCGGTCGGCACACGATGCGCTTGCCCCAACGCTAGCTGTTCACCGACACGGACAAATACGGAGGGTAGTCCTGCGGCGCCTCACGAACACGTCCTGGAGCGGTGAGGTTTCGCAGGTGCGTCCGGTCGTCGTCGTCCAGCGTCGCGGTGCTGGTCATGCTGGTATTTCGGCATGGAAGCGGCCGACACGGTAACGCGTGAACGCGGGGAAGGCGACGGCCGCGACGAGCACGCCGACCACCACGAGCACACCTCCTCCGGCCGCGGCTACAGCAGTACCCACGCTTGCTGCCGCGAAACCGTGGGCAACATCACCGATGCGCGGCCCGCCCGCCACGACAACGATGAACACTCCTTGCAGCCGCCCACGCAGATCATCGGTGGCGACCGTCTGCAACATGGTGACCCGAAGCGCGGCCGAGACCATGTCCACCGCACCACCGAAGGCCGAGCACGCCAGCGCGATCCACAACCCGACGCGGAGGCCGAGACCATGTCCGGCGTATCCGACGGCCATGCCGAACCCGACCATGGCCAGGCCCCACAGCACGATGCAGACGATCACGGCGAGACCCTGGCGGCGGATGCGCGGAATCCAGCCGGAGAACACTCCGCCGAGCACCGCGCCTACCGACATGGAGGCGAACAGCAACCCGAGGGCGACGCCGCCGGTGGCCGGGTCACCGAAGGTCTCGTGCGCGATCTGCGGAAACAGCGCACGAGGCATGCCGAAGACCATGGCGATCACATCCACCGCGAACGACGCGAGGAGCACCCGCTGGGTCGCCAAATAGCCGAAACCGGCCAGCACCGCCCGGAATCCGGCCTTGCGCACCGACCCGGTGGGCGGCAGCGCGGGCAGCCGCCAGACCGCCCAGAGTGTGGCGAGCAGCGCTACGGCGTCGATCAGGTAGAGCGTAGCCAGCCCGACCAGCGGGATCAGCGCGCCCGCCAGCACCGGTCCCGCGATCGCGCCGAACTGCATGACCGTCATGCTCAGTGAATTCGCGGCGGCCAGTTGGTCTTCCGGCAGCAGGCGTGGGATTGTCGCGCTGCGCGTGGGCTGGTTCACCGCGAAGAAAGCCTGCTGCACCGCGAACAGGCCGAGCACCACCCACACGTTGTCCACCCCGGTGGCCGCCTGGATCCAGAAGGCCAGGGCGGTGAGGCCGGTGCCGGCGTTGGTGATCAGCATCAGCGTGCGCCGGTCCAGCACGTCGGCGAGCGCGCCGCCCCAAAGGCCGAACACGATCAGCGGTGCGAGGCCGAACAATCCGGCCAGGCCGACATAGCCGGAACTACCGGTGATCTGGAAGATCTGCTGCGGCACCGCGACGACAGACAGCTGCGCGCCGATCGTGGTGACGACTCCCGAGGCCCACAGACGTCGAAAATCCGGATGGCGCAGCGGGGTGGTGTCTGCGAGCAGTTTCACCGGCCGCAGCGTAGCGAGTCGGCCCGGCCCGGCTCGACCCGACAATGTTCACGCGCCGAGCGGGGATGCGTCAGGGCTGCAATCGCTCGATTGTCATCGTCTCGTCCGTGATGCGCACCTGGATCCGGTTGTGCAGTCGGCCGCGCCGCCCCTGCCAGAACTCGACCTCGTCGGGTCGTAGCAAGAAACCGCCCCAGTGCGGTGGCACCGGGATCTCGTCGATGTCGGCAAATCGCGCGGTCGCCTCGGCGAGCGTTCGGTCCAGCTCGGCCCGGGAACCGATCGGCTTGGACTGCTGCGAGGCCCACGCGCCCAGCTGCGAGTCCCTCGGCCGAGATTGCCAGTAGACCGCCGTCGTCTCCGCCGGCACCCGCTCGACCGCCCCGCGCAGGTGCACCTGCCTGCCCAGCGCGGGCCACACGAAGGTGACCGCGGCGAACGGGACGGCGGCCAGTTGGGTGCCCTTGGCCGAGTCGTAGTTGGTGTAGAAAGTCACGCCTTCGGGCGAAAGCCCTTTGCACAGCACCGTCCGCGCAACCGGTCGTGGTGTACCGCCGACCAGCGACACCGTGGCGAGCACCATGGCATTGGGCTCGGCGATACCGACCGCGGTGGCCTGTTCGATCCAGTGGCGCAGAAGCGGCTCCCAGCCCCCGGCCAGCCAGTTCTCGTCCAGGTCGACGTCCTCGCCGCTGCCGTAGGGCACACCGCCGTACTCGGTGCGCATGGCGGCGAGATCGGCGCTCGGCAGGAAGTCGGCCGTTTCCTGGCCGCGGGGTGAATTGTCCAGGTCACGCATGGGCCAGACGTTACTCCGGGGTAGCAGCGAGCTAAGGTTTTGGTTATCGGCATGTACTCGTCAAGTCCGACAACTTCCCATCGGCGAGAACATATGACCCGAAGTGCAAGGAGAGTCGCAACATGACCACCAGCCCCGCGGTTTCCGGTGGACAGGCCACCGTACCCAGCGATTTCGTCAGCGGCCTGGAGGGCGTGGTGGCGTTCACCACCGACATCGCCGAACCGGACAAGGACGGTGGTGCGCTGCGCTACCGCGGTGTGGATATCGAGGACTTGGTCGAAGGCCGAGTGACCTTCGGAGACGTGTGGGCGCTGCTGGTCGACGGATCGTTCGGCCGAGGCCTGCCGCCCGCCGAGCCTTTCCCACTGCCGGTGCACACCGGCGATGTGCGCGTGGACGTGCAAGCCGGCCTGGCCATGCTCGCCCCGATCTGGGGCTACCAGCCGCTGCTGGACATCGACGACGAGACCGCGCGGGAGGACCTGGCGCGCGCCTCGGTGATGGCGCTCTCGTACGTGGCGCAGTCCGCGCGCGGTATCTACCAGCCCGCGGTCCCACAGAAGACGATCGATGAGTGCACCACGGTCACCGAGCGCTTCATGACCCGCTGGAAGGGTGACCCGGACCCGCGCCACACCGAGGCCATCGACGCCTACTGGGTGTCCGCCGCCGAGCACGGGATGAACGCCTCCACTTTCACCGCCCGCGTGATCGCTTCCACCGGCGCCGACGTGGCCGCCGCGCTGTCCGGCGCGATCGGCGCCATGTCCGGCCCGCTGCACGGCGGCGCGCCCGCACGCGTCCTGCCGATGATCGAAGAGGTCGAGAAGAGCGGCGACGCACGCGCCCTGGTCAAGGACATCCTGGACCGCAAGGAGAAGCTGATGGGCTTCGGTCACCGGGTCTACCGCGCCCAGGACCCGCGCGCCGGTGTGCTCCGGGCTACCGCGAAGCGCCTCGCCGCTCCGCGTTACGAGGTCGCCGCCGCACTGGAGCAGGCCGCGCTCGCCGAGCTGCGCGAGCGGCGTCCGGACCGCGCCATCGAGACCAACGTCGAGTTCTGGGCCGCCGTGATCCTGGACTTCGCCGAGGTGCCCGCGCACATGATGCCCGCCATGTTCACCTGTGGCCGCACCGCTGGCTGGTGCGCGCACATCCTGGAGCAGAAGCAGCTGGGCAAGCTGGTCCGCCCCGCCGCCATCTACACCGGGCCGGGTCCGCGCAAGCCCGAGGAGGTCTCGGGCTGGGCCTCGGTCTCGCACACGTAGGCGATTTCCGTACAGCATGATCGCGCGCCGGAGACGTGTTCCGCCGCCCACGTTCGGCTCAGGCCACCGACAGGCACTTGGCACTGACCTTCGACTCGTGCGGCAGGCCGGGCAACAACGACATCGACGAATCGCTGGTGGGTTTTCTTATCGCTCAGCGGATTCCGGCGACGCTGTTCTCCAACAAGCGGTGGATCGACGCGAACCCGGCGCGGGCAGCGCAGCTGGCGTTGAATCCAGTGTTCGAGCTGGCCGATAACGGCGTCGCGCACAAACCGCTCTGGGTGACCGGTCGCGTCGCCTACGGCATCGCGGACACCGGCTCGGTATGGGAGGCGGCCGACCAAGTGGGCCGATCACGACCAGCTGACCACGCTGGTTCGTCCACTTGTAGACAGTGGCCCGAGTACTCGAGATCATTCGTCGCCGAGTGAGGCGACCCAGTCGACGGCGACGGATTCGCCTCGGTCCACTGTGAAGAAGGCGACCTCCAGGTGCTGACCGAGGTCGACGAGACCGAGGGAGCCGAGCGGCACCGGCTGCACGAGCCGGACCCGCCACGGCTTCGGCTCGTCCCAGGCACGCAGTTCCAGGTCGAGGCGCAGCACCGGGTCGTCACGGCCGGTGTAGTCGGCGGCGACCGGCGCGGCGGCAAGCACCGTGGCATCGGCGCGGCGGCCGTCGGCGAGGATCTTCGCGATACTGGCCCGCCCCGACACCTCGATGGCGGGCACATACAGCAGCAAGCGGGCGCGGTCGTTGGGGTCCACCCGGCAGCACACCACGTCGCCCGGCTGCATCCATTCCAGGTCCGCCTCCGTCGCGTGCTGCCGCACCCTGGTCTCGTAGGGAAATTCCCCGTCCAGCTCTACCCGAACCCAGAACACGTGCCCTGGTTCGGTGCGCCGCGGCCGCACGCCGAGGATCGTCGCCGAACCCGTCCTACCGCGAATCAGCAACTCACGCCTCACCGCGTCCGAGACCGTCGCGAAGCGTAGTCCGAAACTCCACGCCGCCCGCCCACGCAGTCGCCACCCCGAGTTAGCCGACACCATGCTCATGGACACTTAGGTTAGCTGGAGTGTGGTCAGCGACACAGCAATACCACCGTCTACCCTGTACCGCATGACCACTGCGTTCCCGACCATTCCCGACGACATCAAGCCCGCCGACGGACGGTTCGGTTGTGGCCCCTCCAAAGTGCGTCCGGAGCAGTTGCAGTCCCTGGTGAAGGTCGGCGCCTCGGTGTTCGGAACCTCGCATCGGCAGAAGCCGGTGAAGGACGTGGTGGCGCGGGTGCGCTCGGGTCTGCGCGAACTGTTCGGCCTGCCCGACGGCTATGAGGTGGTGCTCGGCAACGGCGGCACCACCGCGTTCTGGGACGCCGCGGCGTTCGGCCTGATCCGGGAGCGCTCGTTGCACCTGACCAATGGCGAGTTCAGCTCGAAGTTCGCCGCGGTGGCCAAGGGCAACCCGTTCATCGGCGACCCGATCGTAGTCTCGGCCGATCCGGGTAGTGCGCCGGAGCCGGTGTCGGACCCGTCGGTGGACCTGATCGGCTGGGCGCACAACGAGACCTCCACCGGTGTCTCGATCCCGGTGCAGCGGCCCGCGGGTTCGGAGAACGCGCTGATCGCCATCGACGCCACCTCCGGCGCGGGTGGCCTCCCAGTGACCATCACCGACGCCGACGTCTACTACTTCGCACCGCAGAAGTGCTTCGCCTCCGACGGCGGCCTGTGGGTCGCGCTGATGAGCCCGGCCGCGCTGACCAGGGTGCAGGAGATCAAGGCATCGGGCCGCTGGACACCGGAGTTCCTCTCGCTGCCGATCGCGATCGACAACAGCACCAAGGATCAGACCTACAACACCCCGGCGCTGGGCACCCTGCTGCTGTTCGCCGACCAGATCGAGTGGCTCAACGCCAACGGCGGTCTGGACTGGGCGGTCAAGCGGACGCTGGACTCCTCGTCGCGGTTGTACTCCTGGGCCGAGTCGAGCGAGTACGCCACTCCGTACGTCACCGACCCGGCGCACCGTTCGCAGGTGGTAGGCACCATCGACTTCGCCGACTCGGTCGACGCGGCCGCCGTGGCGAAGGTGCTGCGCGCCAACGGCATCGTGGACACCGAGCCCTACCGTAAGCTGGGGCGCAACCAGCTGCGCGTCGGCATGTTCCCGGCAATCGATCCCGAGGACGTCAGCCAGCTGACCCGTTCCATCGACTGGGTCGTCCAGAATCTCGACTGACGGCGCGACACGCCCGGATTAGACACGCCGCGAAGTAAGGCGCGGAACGTCGAACAGAGCAGATTAGCGGGGTGCGGGAGCCTCTTCGGAGATTTCCGTGCCGCGTGTCCTGCCCCATGAATCTCAGATCTGCACTACTGTTTCGGAAAGTGGGCGGTGTCGCGAGTCGACGCGATAAGGAGGTAACGGTGCGTGAACTTCGAGTGATCGGGGTGACGCCCGACGCCACGCACATCGTGTGTATCGACACCGAGTCCGGTCAGAAGTTCCGGCTTCCCGCCGATGACAAACTACGAGCCGCTGCGCGCGGAGACCTTGCCCGATTCGGCCAGATTGAGATCGAAATGGAAGCAACTATGCGTCCCCGCGATATCCAGGCCCGTATCCGCGCCGGCGCCTCTGTAGAACAAGTCACCGAAGAATCCGGAATGCCGGCCAGCCGCGTCGACCGGTTCGCTTATCCGGTCCTCCTCGAACGGGCTCGTGCCGCCGAACTCGCACAGAAGGCGCATCCGGTCCGCCCCGACGGCCCCGCCGTGGAAACGCTCATCGATGTGGTCACCGCCGCGTTCACCGAGCGCGGTCACAACATCGAGGGCGCCGCGTGGGACGCCTGGAAGGACGAGAAGGGCTACTGGGTCGCCCAATTGCAATGGCAGAACGGGCGTTCCGAGATCGCCGCGCACTGGCGTTACCAGCCGGACGCGCACGGCGGTTCGGTCTCCCCGCTCGATGACCCGGCCTCCGACCTGATCGATCCGGATTTCGGTCGTGCCCTCCGTGGACTGGCGACGATCCTGCCGGCCGAGCCGGAGCCGCCTGCGCCACAGCCTGAGCCGGTCGCCCCGCCCCGCCCCGCCCCGGCCACGCCGCCCGCGCGCGCCAGCCGGCAGCAGGGCCAGTCCAGCTTGGACGAGTACTTCGAACAGCGCGCGGTCGCCGCTGGTGGCAGCGGCGCCGCGGTCACGGCGGGCACCAGCGCACCACCGGCCGCGTCGAGCACCGGGACCCCCACCGCCGGTAGTGCGGCATCCACCAACGGCGCTGCGGCCGCGACGACCTCCGACGCCACCGCGGACACGGCTCCGCCCGTTCCCACCGCGTCGACGGCTCCCGCCGTGGAGGAGCCCGCGAAGCCTGCCGCCAAGGCCCCCCCGAAGCCGAGCCGCAGCAAGCGCGGCAAGGCCCCCATGCCGTCCTGGGAGGACGTGCTGCTCGGGGTTCGTAGCTCGGGTAACTGAGTTCGTCTGCCGCTCTGCTGTTTCGGGCGGGCAACCTGATGAGAAAGCCCAGCACTGCCGCGCCCTGGCGTCGAATTCGGCGCCCGGCCGCCGTTGATGTTTGCCTGCAACGCCGTCGAAGTTGCTGAATCCGTAATCGGACAGGAGTTCCGGTGCTCGCTGACGTGTTCGTGAGCGGAAGGTCCCCGAAGACGGGCACTCGGCAGGTAGATTTTAGGTGTGGTCGGCGTCGTACGTCGGCGTCGAGCAGTTCACACAAGCGGTGAACCGTTGGACACCACCGTGCGTTGCTTGAAGTTTGCTAGCTGATTCGTGCAACCATCGGGAGGTGCCGGAATTGCTATCGAAAGCTTCGTCCCTCTGGTACATCGACACACCCGATCCGTTGGCGGTTCTCCGCGCGAACCACGACCCGGACCCCGCGGCCGCGCTCGCACTCGCGAAGCAGTTGCACAGCGACCTCGACGTGTTGCCGATCATGGTCGGCACACTGGCCGGCTGCGCGGGCCCGGAGGTCGACGAGGTGTACATCGGCTGCTACCCCGGCGTGACCGTGGTGTGCTCGACCCAGGCCGCGCGCGTTCGCCCGACCGATATCCCGGAGTTACTGGTGCGCCCGTTGGCCTCCGAGCACACCTATCTGGTGTCCTTCGACGCGGCACACGGCTGGGGCGCGTTCGCGCATTGGGAGCGCGGGGAGTTCCGCCGGGCGTTCAGCTCGACCCGGGTGAACATCCTGGAGGACGAGGGCCTTCCGCTGGTATGGGAGCGGCCGTACTGGGCGGGCGAACACCCGGTGCGCTGGCACGCGGGCGAACTACCCGACCCACAGGCGCTGCCGTTCGACCCCCCCGATTTCGCCGACGCCGCCAATAACGAATGGCTCGGCTTCCACTACCGGACACCAGCCGCGGACAGCGCGCTGATGCCGGGCGACATCGCGGTGTGCGGATTCACGCTGTACCCGAAGGGCCAGGCACCCAACCGGGGTGCGCGGATTCCGCGGTCCGACAAACGGGAGGCAACACCACACAGGCGCGGCCTGTTCGGCTGGCTGCGCGGGCACGACCGCGTCTCCTAGACCGCGGGGCGCGCTGTCTCCTAGGCGGCCACCTCGCCTTCGCTCGGCCCGGCGCATATGCGGCCACCACCTCCGCTCGGCCCGACCGCAGGCTGCGAGCAGACTTTCGTCCGGCCTGCGTCCATCAAGCCGCTAGCTCAGTAGTAGCGTGACCCATCCGAGTAGCACTCCTGCGGCGCCGCCGCCGAGCACCCATCGGGTCACCGGGGCGCGACGCAACCGCCACGCCGTCGGCGCCACGCCACCGACCGCGACCAGATTCACCACGACCGCGAGGAGCGGGTGCACCTCGGCCAGCGCGGCGCCGAAGGCGAACACGGCGACCGCGGACAGCAACGCCACCATGATGGCGACGGTCAGCCCCGCTCCCCACGGTGTCGGGTCATGGTAGGACGGGTACGGCCGGTTCATACTGGTCACGAGATCCTCACCCGCTCGTAGAAGGCCATCGCCGCCGCGGTCGCGATGTTGAGCGAATCGGTGCCGGGTGACATCGGGATGCGCGCACGGATATCGGTGGCTCGCATAGCCTCCTCGGTCAGTCCCGGCCCCTCGGCCCCTAGCAACAACGCCACCCGATCCCCGTTCATTGCTGTCGCCAAGTTCACCGCCGCAGGATTCGGTGTCAGCGCGATGATCTGGAATCCCTTGCGCCGCAGTATATCCAGGCCGCGCGGCCAATCCGGCACGGACGCGAAGGGAACCCGGAGCACATGCCCCATCGACACCCGGACGGCACGGCGGTACAGCGGATCGGCACACCGGTCACCGAACAGGACGGCCTCCGCCCCGAGGCCGGCCGCGTTGCGGAACATCGCGCCGAGATTCTCGTGGTCGTTCACGCCCTCGAGCACGACGACGGTCCGCGCTTGCTCAGTCACCTCGTCCATGCCGAGTTCGGCGGGACGTGGCGCCACGGCAAGCACTCCGCGATTGAGATGGAACCCGACGACCTCGGCCATGACCTCAGCTGAGGCGCGATAGTACGGCACATCGACGGCGGCCAAGTCGTCGGCGAGTTCGGCGCGCCTGCGCTCCACGCCGAGCAGCGCGGCCGGCGCGAACCGCGAATCCAACATCCGCTGGACCACCACGACACCCTCGGCGATCACCAATCCCTTGCGCCCGGGTAGGTCAGGTCTGCGGTCGGCGGATTTGAGGTCGCGGAAGTCATCGACCCGGGGGTCGGCGGGATCATCGATATCGATCACTTCGGCCACTGCTACATCCTGCCGGGGCGGTCCTGCCGCGCCGTCGCCGGTGTTCGCTCCGGCGTCGCGAGACACGGGAAAATCTGGTGCATGCTCGTGATCAACCGTGGAATGGTCGAGGCATGACCCTCCCGGAAATCACCATCCTGTCCGCGACCGAGGACGGCCCAGCCGCGATCCGGACGCTGGTGGAGACTTCCTTCGGGACCCGCTACGACCCGGCGGAGCTGGAGCGGGTACCGCGACTGTTCCCGCAGGAGCAGGCAATCGTGGCGGTCGAGCGCGGGCGGCTCGTCGGGCACGTGCAGTCCACCACGATGACGGTGACCGTACCTGGCGAACGGACCGTCGAGGTATGCGGTATCGCCGGTGTCGAAGTGGCACCCACACATCGGCGCCGCGGCATCCTCCGGGCCATGTACACCGAGCAGCACCGGCGCATCGAGGCAGCCGGTCTGCCGCTGACCATGTTCACCGCCAGTGAGGGAGGCATCTACGGCCGGTTCGGCTACGGCCCGGCGACGCGGGAGAACGCGGTCGGCATCGATCGCCGGTTCGCCGAATTCCTGCCCTGCGTACCGGATCCAGGTGGGGTCACACTGTGCGAGCCGAGCGAGGCGCGCGCCGCGGCGGAGGCAATCTACGACCGGTGGCGCAGGATGGTGCCCGGCTGCACGCGATGGACGACGCCTTCCGCGCGGAGCGAGACGCGGTGCTCGGCTGGTTCTTCTAGAGCGCCGTCGCGGGGAGGGAAGATATGTCTGAATCGGCGTGGGGCTGGCATGCTGGTGGCATGAAGCCGATTCAGCTGGTTCTCAACATCCTCTGGTTGATCTTCGCCGGATTCTGGCTTGCGCTCGGCTACATCGCGGCGGGGATCATCTGCTTCATTCTGATCATCACGATCCCGTTCGGAATCGCGTCCTTCCGGATCGCGGTCTACGTATTGTGGCCGTTCGGCCGGACTACGGTGGAGAAGCCGGGCGCGGGGACGGGCTCACTGATCGGCAACATTATCTGGTTCATCGTGGCCGGATGGTGGCTGGCACTCGGCCATCTGTTCACCAGCATCCCGCTGTTCGTCTCGATTATCGGCATACCGTTCGGTTGGGCCAATCTCAAGCTCATTCCGCTCTCCCTGTTCCCACTCGGGCGCGAGATCGTAGACAGCGATCGACCATTCACTACTCCATAGTGATATAAGTCACACTTGAGTTAACGGAACGAACCCTTCGCACGAAAGGTAGCTAAAGGGTAGCCGACATCGGTGGCATCTCCCTCGCTCCGATTCGGCTCCGAGCCGACCACGCCAGGAGAGCGCCGCTATGACCAACCGCCCCGCTCGACCTGCCGACGAACCAGGCACCGCGCCCCTCGCACCGATCGCAATCGCGCTCGGGCTGCTGCTGCTAGTCGCCGCGGGCACCCAACTGAACCACCTGCCGGACTGGGCCGACGACTACGGCGCCATGCTGGTCTATCTGGCGTTCGTCCTCTACCTGTCGATCACGGGCCGCCTATTGTGGTGGGGCGCCGACACCATCGTCCGGCTCGGCAGAACGGGACACTGAGCCGGTGCAGTGGTTCCGCCCGAGCGCGAAGCGCGAATCCTCTTGCCGCCGTGGCCGTTACTCGGATTCCGAGACGATCTGCTTCATGATCGCCACGGCGCGGGTGAGCACCACGAGCTGCTCGTCGGTGAGCGTGGTGAGCTGCTCGGTCATCCACGCCTCGCGCGCGCTGGTTTCATCGGCGATGAGCGCGCGGCCCGCGGGAGACAACGAGACGATGATCTGACGGCCATCTGTCGGATGCGGCTTGCGCTCCACCAGGTCCAGATCGGTCAAGGAGGCGATGACGCGGGTCATCGACGGCGGCTGAACACGCTCCTTCGCGGCAAGCGCACCCGGCGTCATCGCGCCGTCGCGCGCGAGGGTGGCGAGGGCCGAGAGCTGGGTCAGCGATATCTGGGAGTCGGCACGGCGGCCGCGCAGATGTCGCGTCAGTCGAACGACCGCCAGCGAGAGTTCACCGGCAAGGGCTCGAACATCCGATGGCGTTGTCACAGTGGCAAACGATACGGGACCGGTATCGGCCGGACGTGGGTTCCCGCCGCTAGGCTGGGCCCGTGACACAGAAAGTCCCGCAGATTCCGCCGCGCCTGACCGATCCGCGCCCCGTGCTCGCGGTCGGCAGCACGCTGTGGTTGATCGCCACGGCGGTGGCGTGGGCGGGGGGTGACCGATGGGAGCCGGCGCGGCCGGTCTGCCTCATGGGACTGGTGGTCGGTGTCCTCGCGCTCGGCATCTTCCTGATCCAGCGGCGCGGCGCGCGGCGCGGCGACAAGGGTGCGCAGACGGGGCTGTAGCCATCCGGGTCGCGCTCGAGCCACTTCGAATTCGTCCGGGGTCCCGGTGGACGGGTGCGATATGCCGTCCAGGGCAGGGCTATCCGCGTAGTGCTGCGAGTCGTATTCCTCTGGGGTGGTGACATATTGGTGGCAGCGTTCGCATAATCCTGCGTGCGCACTTGCCCCGGCGGAATGTTCAGCACTGCGGCAACCTCGCGGCGAATCCGCAGACCCGAGGCGATGGTGAATTCGCCGCCCGCAGCGGCCGAATACAGATCCACCGATACGAACGAGTCGGATAGGCAGCACATTCGACGCCCCGCCGGGGCAGCAGGCCGAGTGGCACCGCGATCGCCTCGGGCGTCTGCGCGTCGACCGGCCAGGCCGGTGCGGCCGGGCCGGCATCGCCGAGCGATCCGTGGAACGGGACGCCCACACCTTCCGGAATGAGGCGCCGGGCAAGCCGGGATCGTCCACGATGCTGCCCGCCATCAGGGAAACGCCCGCCGTGGCAGGCGCGGTGTGGCAGTCCGGGGTGAAACCGTCCACCCACCGCGATGTCGGCCTTGTCGATATGGCTAGTAGCTGCCGGAATCGGGTGTGGCGCCGGTCGGACGCCGAGCGCGCTGGTTGTCCCGGGCACGCGCGGTGGCGAGCGCCGCCGAACCGATCACGCTCTGGGCCAGGACTGGTCCGCGCGACACCGGCATACCGGCCTCCCTTCGGTTCTGATGCAGCGGCCACATAACTGGTCACTCGTCCAGTTGAGAATTTCCGACCCGCGAATTGACTGCACGCGCCGCGCGCGCTTAACTCGCTTGGGTGTCCTCCCGATTGAGCGTTGAAGAACGACGGGCCCACCTTATCGAGGCCGCGATCGGCCTTGCCGAAAAAAAGGGCGTTGCGGGCGTGACCACACGTGATGTCGCTCAGGCTGCGGGCGTGTCGCTCGGTGTGGTGCATTACTGTTTCGAAAACAAGGACGCGCTGATGACCGAGCTGGTCAAAGCGTTGTCGATGGAATTACGCGATTCGGTCGACGCAAACGAAACAGTGTGGCAAGAAGTCGGAAGTGGAAAAGAAGCTCTTCAAAAATTGATCCGTTCCGGACTGGAACTCATGTGGCTCAACATCGAAGCCACCCCGGAACGGCAGTTGCTCACATACGAAACAACCACTTACGCACTACGCGAAGGGGAACAAACCCCCGCAAAAATCGCGATCGCGCGCGAACAGTACAACTTCAACGATTCCACCGTGGCCGACATCCTGGAACATGCGCGCGACGCGACCGGGAATCAGTGGTCCGTCCCGGTGCAGACGCTGAGCCGCTTCACGCTCAACGTGATCGACGGCCTCGTGCTTCGTTGGCTGGTGGACAACGACAGCGAAAGCGTGCGCGTGCAGCTGGACCTGCTGAGTGAAATGATCACGGGGTACGCGGCGGAATAGGCGCAGCCGGATAAAGTCCGCCGGCAGCTCATGCGGGCCGCGCGGAGGCTCGAGGTCGCCGCTTACGCGCCGGGCCGAGCGAAGGTGAGGCAGCCCCGCCCAATAGACCCCTGAGTTCAGCTCTGCGACCGCGGCGCGCGGACGTGGACGGTCGAGCCGATACACCACAGAGGTACGGAGACCGTGGCCTCGATCGCGCCGCTCAACCGCACCAGCAGGTCGTCGTGCAAGATCAGCTCGCCCTCCGGCTCGGTCAGGGTCAACAGTTGGCGCAGAACGACTCCCAACGGCTCCGCCGCCCAGATCGTGCGGCGACCCGCGCCGACCACCTCGGCGGTGACGGACTCGGAGACCAGCGGCAGATCCAGCAGAGTGGCCAGGGCCGAGGCGGTGTCGGTATCGCCCACCACCAGCTGGTCCGACGGCACTGCCAGGCCGAACCACGGCTGGTCGAGAACGAACGCGTCGCCAGAATCGATCACGGCGCCCGAGAGAGCGCGCACGCGATCGGGTGGTGGGAGGTCGGTGAGGTCGAGCCGATCCGCGGCGACGGCGGCAGCCAAGCGTGCGTGCGTGCGCGACACGACATCAGGCACAGGCGTTTTTGCCGGGTCGGCGAGCGCATCCAGTAACGCGACACCCAAGTCCTCGGTGATCAGATCCGGGTTCGCGAGTACGGCGCGGAAGGCGTCCGCGTCGATGTCGACGAAAGGAGGCAGCAGGCCCACGAATTGGGTGTCCGCCGGGTGGCGGAGCAGCCCGAGCGGGGTGCCGTCGATACGCGCGTATCTGCGCAACCACCATGCGGTGTAACCGTTGGCGTCCGTGAGCAGGCGCCGAGTGCGCGGTGTGGCGGCCAACTGCCGCAACGCTTCCGGCCATGCGGCGCCGTCCACCAAGTCGAGGTCGCGGACCGCCGCCAGCTCCGGCGGATCGTCCAGAAGTGTCGACCACCAGTGCGGTTCGTCGTCCAGATCGTGGTCTGGGCCGGTCGGGTCGGCCTCGACGACCACGCTGAAATCCCAGCCGACACCTACGGCACGCAGGGCCTCCGCGCCGTAACGATCGACCAGATCAGGATCCAGCGTACCGAACGGTGCGTCCGAGACCAGCAGATCCCGCAGCGGAGCCCCGGGCAACAACAGTTCGTCAGCGGGCAGCAATTCGCCTTCGGTGTCGGGTAATTCGAGCGAACCGAGCCAGGACGGCAACGCAGCCGGATCGGCATGCGCGGCAAGGCGAAGGATGGCGTCGACGGTGTCCGGCTCGGCGGGGTTGTCCTCCAGGCCGGCGCGTAATCCGGGGTCGCTCAACAGATCCTCGGCAGTGGCCGATCGCGCGCCGAGCCGAGCGAGCAACGGGTGCGCCGCCTCGGGATGCACCACTCTGGCCCAGTGCACCGGTATCGCGACCTCGAGCTGATCGTCCGATATCACCGTGCGCGGCCCGGTGACCAGCCTGCCGTCGGCCAACGGAACCGCCAGCGCGCCCAGCTCTTCGGCCGTGAGCGGATCCACCACGAACGGTTCCAGCGCGGAGTACAGCGACCGCCACCAGGTCGGCGGTCGCTCCAAGCCGCCCGATAGTTCCGCGATGCGCGCCAAACCGAGACGGTGGACGTCCAGCACGCTCATGGCTTCCGCTTGTACACGGCCGGAGAGGTCAGGGATCGCCAACGGGCCGACCACGTCAACGAGCAGGGCGGCCAATTCCTCGGTGAGGCCAGTGAATACATGCGTGCTGGTCGGGATCGCGACGCGGTTCGCGACCTGCGCCGAGCTGTCGAACACGTCATCGCGTTCGCCGGCGAGCGCGTCGGTCGGCGCGGCTACGCCCGCCGTCTGCTCGCCGATCGAGGTTGTGGCGCCGGGCGAGCCGTCGGCATAGGGCTCGCGCGCAACCGAGTCGAGGTGCGCAAGGGCTCCGACCAGGCCTTCAGGCGCAGTGTGACGGCGCGTGGCTACGACAGGCAGCCATGGCTGGGTCTGCAGCTCGCGGATCAGAGCTTCGCGGATCAGACCGTCGGCCTCGCTGCGCGCGAAACCAGGCGCCGGGACGAGCACGAGACGGTCGCGGGGCGGAAGCGCGCGGGCGAAATCCGCGTAACCCTCCGCCAACTGGGCCAGGCGGGCGCCGGGCAGCAACCTGCGGCGGTCCGGCTGCATGGGAATGTCGGCGATGAGGAGGGCGGGGAGGGACAGCTCCTCGTCCGACCTGGTCGGCGCCCGCAGCACATCCGGCGCGGCCGCCACCGGCTTGCCATTCCGCACCGGCAGCAGCCAACGGGCGCGCGACGCTCGGTACTGCCACCACGTCCGCTGCTCGCCGCCCGGCCCGTCTACGTACACCTCGTGCAGCCCGTCACCCATATCCTCGGCGCTGCTGACGACTTCGTCTTCGCCGATCCGGATGCGGTGCAGCGGGGGCAGTTCCAGCAGCAGGTCGACGGCTTCTTCCTGCATCCCGGCGAGTAACGCTTCGGCGTCCACATCGTCACGCAGGCGCAGCACGACTTCCGTGTCCAGCCCGTCCGCCGGGGTCGCCTCGACCGGCCAAGCCAGTCGCAGCACCGGAGGGGCGAACTCGTCCCCGTCCGCGGCGGAAACTCGGATATCGCTGTGGCGCAGGGCATCCAGGGTCAGATCGCGAGCGAACCGCAGCGACCCGGTGGTGGAACGCAGCTCGACGTCCTCGCTCACCGCGAGGACCGCGGTGAAACCGACACCGAACCTGCCGACCGTGCCGACATCGGACTTCCCCGACGCGCGCAGCGCGGTGAGCGCGTGTACACCGGAGAGATCCAGCGGCGCACCGGTATTGCCGATGTGCAGATCGCGACCGGCGAGGCGGACGACGAGGTGACCGGCCACGCCTGCCCTGGCCGCCGCATCGGCGGCGTTCTGCGCCAACTCGGTGAGCAGCCGGTCGCGATATCCGGCACGCACCAGGTCGGCTTCGGTGGCGGCGTCCTCCCGCAACCGAGTCGGCGAATCACGCCATGCGGCGAGGACCGCCGCACGCAGCGCCGATGTGCCGAATGGATCGGCGGTGTCGGTCAGCTCCGCGGCGATGACTGGGACTCCGGCCGCTCCTGGAAACCCGACTCGTCACCGGTGTCCTGCTCGGTGCCCGAGGGAGCCTGCGCATCGGCCTCTTCCGACCCGGCCACGCCCTGCTCTGGAGCAGGCTCGCCAGGCGCTGCCTGGGGAGCCGCCGACTCCGGCGCGGTGACGGGCTCGGCGGCGTCCGTTTCCCCGGCCCGTGCGCTCCGGGGCTCGGCCACGGGCTCCGGGCCGGACGGCTCCGCAGCGGCATTATCCGGCCGTGCGGCAGCCACCTCGCCGGCATCGACAGCGGACGCATCGCCAACCCCCACGTCGGCGGCGGCATGCTCGGAACCTTCCCCCACGGATGTCGACGGCGTGACAGCTGTCGAAGGCGCGTCGGGGGAATTCTCCCCGGTGGCGCCAGTCACCGGCTGGGCCCGCTGCGACTCGATCGAGACCATCTCGACAGCGGAGTCGTCATACGCCTCGTAGAGCGGGGAACCGCCGCCGGTGGGAAGCACCGTATCGGAATGGGCACCGCAGCCATAGGCAACGTGCACGACGCGACCGTCGGCGCCCATGGCGTTACCGCAGACGCCGAACGCGGCGCGCAGCGACCCGGCCAGTGGCAGGTAGAAACCGCAGAGTCCGCACGTAGACGGTGCGGACCTGGCCATCTCGGAATCGGGCCCGTGTTCGGCGTACCAGCGCTCGGCGGCCTCTGCACGACCCTCCCCACTCATCACCTTGGTACGGCCGAGGCCGACCTCGTAGGCGACCTCGTCGACCACCGGGTCTCCGGTCGCGACATAGCCGGGGACCAAGCGCGGATCGTCGGCGGGTGGGGCCAGCAGATCTCCTGGCGCGAGGTCACCGGGCCGGATCCGCTGCTCCCACGGCACAAAGTCGGGCGCGACCAGGGCATCGGGCCCTGGCAGCAACGCCGACTCGTTGACCGTCGCGTACTCCGCCTCCGGCGGGGCCGCCACCACAACCGCCCACTGCCACCCGCGATAACCAGGCAAGGTGGCCTCGAACCGGTGGGTCGCGGCGTTCTCGTCCTCGGCGGTTACGCCGAGATGTGCGCCGACCGCTTCTGGTTCCAACTCCAGGAGCGCACGGCGAGCCACGTCAACGGCATCAGCCAGGATCGGCCGTACGCCGGACTCCGAAACAGAAACTGCGCTCACGGCCTACATTTTGCCGTATGGAGCGCAACAGGCGTTCGTTGGCCATCGTTGCCCTGCTCGGTCTGCTCATTGTGAGCGGATGCGGCGGCACCGAGGACACGACACCCACGATGAATATCGAGGTAGTGAACACCAGGCCGCACGACCCGAAGGCGTTCACCCAGGGTCTGGAAATCGATGGTGACGTCCTCTACGAAGGCACCGGGCTGCCGGGCGCGTCGAGCGTACGCGCGTCCCACCTCTCGACCGGCGATGAGCTCGCCAGCGCGCAGCTGCCCGCCCCCTACTTCGGCGAGGGCATCGCCCTGGCCGCAGGCACGCTGTGGCAACTCACCTGGCAGGACCACGTCGCTATCGCGAGAGACCCCGGCACCCTGACCGAGCGCGGCAGGGCGTCCTACGACGGCGAAGGCTGGGGTCTGTGCACCAGGACCGGGCGATTGGTGATGAGCGACGGCACCGACCGGCTGACCTTCCGCGATCCGGTCACCTTCGCACCGACCGGCTCGGTGCGGCTGACCAGCCATCACAACGCCCGCCTCAACGAACTCGAGTGCGCGGCGGACGGTTCGGTCTACGCCAACGACTGGCCTACCGACACCATCGTGCGCATCGACCCTGAGTCCGGTCGCGTGCTCGCGACCATCGATGCCGCTGGTCTGCTCCCCCCGAACGCGCGGGCGAACGCCGACGCGCTCAACGGCATCGCCCAGCTGCCCGGCACCGACCGGTTCCTCGTCACGGGCAAGAACTGGCCGACCATGTTCGAAGTCCGCTTCACTCCGGCTCGAGCGCAACCGGCGGGTAGCTAGGGCGGGCACCTTCCGTCGACAGCCACGGAGCGCGGGTGAACGCCCAGCACGGAAGTACGACAGAATTGACGACGTGACTACTCCCCGCGAGCCTCCCGGTCCCGACCGTGATCGGTGGGAAGGCGAGGGGCATCCGCCGACCGAACGGCATCCCGGCTTCGACCGATATCCGCCACCCAACGCGCCGCGGCGGCGCGGGCCACTGCCACCGCTCCGACCGGACGCGGGCAACACCCCGCCTCCGTACGACGACCGGCGGCAGGACGCGGAGACCCGGCGACACGAAACACCGCCCGGCTCCGAGTACCCGGAGACCCGGCGCCTGCTGCGCGGCCGACGTGACACCGAGCACGGTCCGACGCCGCGCCGCGTGTTTCCGGGCCGCCCGAAACCCTCGCACCACGCCGAACCGGACTACACCGAACCCGCTGGGCAGCTCCCGAGCGAGCCGGAACCGCGCGAGACCCCGCCTCCGCCCGGCACCCAGCGTGCCCCCCGCAAGCTGACGGTTACCCGCGTCGCCGCCATGCGCGGCAGGCAGCTGACCGAGAAGGGGATCGCGACCTTCCAGCGCGCGGCCAAGGCGGATGGCGCGGACGAGTCCGGCCTCACCGCGCTCACTTACGCGACCATGGCGAACTTCGCCCTCGACGCCGCCATCGCGGTGGCGCTGGCCAACACCCTGTTCTTCGCCAGCGCCACCGCCGAGAGCAAGACGAAAGTCGCGCTGTACCTGCTGATCACGATCGCGCCGTTCGCGGTGATCGCTCCGCTGATCGGCCCGATGCTCGACCGCCTGCAGCGCGGCCGGCGACTGGCGCTCGCGACGTCGTTCGCCCTGCGTGTGGTCATCGCGTTCGTACTGATCGTCGAGTTCGACACCTGGGCTCTGTATCCGCTCGCGCTGTGCATGATGATCGGCAGCAAATCATTCTCGGTGTTGAAGAGCGCGGTGACGCCGCGCGTCCTGCCGCCCGATATCGATCTGGTCCGCACCAACTCTCGGCTGACGGTGTTCGGCTTGGTCGGCGGCACCATCGGCGCGGGGGCGGTGGCCGCGCTCGCGGCGAGCATCGCCGGTTCCAACGGGGCGCTGGTCTTTGCGATGCTGATCGCTTGCGCGGGAACATATCTGAGTTTGCGCATCCCGTCCTGGGTCGAGGTCACCGAGGGTGAGGTCCCGGCGACGCTGAGCTATCACGGGCCTGACGCGCACACCCAGGTGCTGGCGTCCGCGAAGGAATCGGCGGTCCCGCCGCGCAAGCGCAGACAGCCGCTGGGCCGCTCGGTGGTGACCGGTCTATGGGGTAACAGCGCCATCCGCGTGCTGACCGGGTTCCTCACCTTCTACGTCGCATTCGTCGCCAAGGCGACCGAGCATCGGCCGGTGCAGCAGGCCGCCATGCTCGGCGTCGTCGGCGCGGCAGCGGCCGTCGGCAACTTCACAGGTAACGCGACCGGTGCCCGGCTCAAGCTCGGCAAGCCGTCGCTGATCGTGCTCGGCTGCACCGCGGCCTGCGCATTGGTCGCGCTGTTCGCGACCTTCGCGAACAACCTGCTCGGCGCGGCACTGGCCACGTTGATCGCGGCCGGAACGAGCGCGCTGGCCAAGGTGTCGCTGGACGCCGCGATCCAGGACGACCTTCCGCCGGAGTCGATCGCGTCCGGATTCGGCCGCTCCGAGACGGTTTTACAGCTCAGCTGGGTGGTCGGCGGCGCGGCGGGCGTGCTGCTGCCGACCGATTATTGGAAGGGATTCGCGGTCGTCACCGCGATACTCGTGATCGGCCTCGTGCAGACCTTCGTCAGCTTCCGAGGGCACTCGCTGCTGCCCGGCCTCGGTGGCAACCGTCCGCAGCACGCGGAGCAGGAGGTCCCGACGGCCCGGCCCGCGGGCCACTCCACGAGCACATACCGCGAGCACGGCCTGAGCGGGCCACGCCGCGGCGGCGACACCACACGGACCCAACGAGGGCAAGGAGACCCCCTCTGGTGAGCAAGCCCAACGCACGCACAATCGTCGCGCTTGTCGCGGCCGCCCTGCTCATGCTCACCGTCGCTTTCGTCGGCGTGCTGGTGGTGCTGGTCCGCAATGCCGACGAACCAGACGTCACGATCACCGCCTACGCGCATGGCAAGACGGTCACCGTCCGGCCGTTCAGCTATTGCACCGTGACCATGCAGGACTGCCACATCCTGCCCGAGGGGAATGCGGAGGGCACGGTGTTCGCCACCCTGCCCTGCGCTCAGCAAACTCCGGATTGCCACCGTGGCAGGACGGTCGAACTCGAGGTGCCCCCTGGTTATCCGTTACAGCTGTCGCTGCCGAAGAAGATCGCCGACGCACCCTGGCTCGCCCAGCTCATCTACGTCCTGCCTACTGGCGAGAAGGTGGATCGGGTGATCAGCCGTAACGACTACCCCGACAGAGCCCTTGCGCTGACCCTCGATTCGATGCCGGAGCCCGACCTACGCCTGATCGGCGTCGAACTGCAGCTGCCGATCCTCGCCCGCGACGAAACCGGCAAGGAGTTCTACGTTCCGCACGCCGCTTGGTCGATCAGCACCGCGTAGCCGAGTCGGGTCGGACCACCTATCGACAGTTCAGTGATCGAGTTCGCGTGCGACCGCTCGGACGACCTCCGAGATGCGTTGCGCGGTCTTGCGGTCGGGGTACTTGCCCTTGCGCAGATCGGGCTGCACCGTCGCCTCGAGCAGGGTGATCATGTCCTCGACCATCCCGTGCAGCTCGTCCGGAGTGTGCCTGCGGGCAGCGGGTTCCTTGCGCGCGTTGCGTTCCTGGCCATGCCGGATCGAGGGCGGCGCCTCGAGCAGCTTCAGGCTCAGAGCCTGGGGGCCTCGGCGGCCTGCGGCCATGCCGAACTCGACTCGCTGCCCGGGCTTGAGGCCCTCGACGCCCTGCGGCAGCGCGGACGAGCGGACGTAGACGTCCTCACCCTCGTCCTGGGAAAGGAAGCCGAAGCCCTTTTCGACGTCGTACCACTTAACCCTGCCGGTCGGCACTGCGCTCACCCGTTCATCATCGAAAGCTCGGACCCCGTCGGCCCGAGCGCATCCGTCTACCGGACCTGTCCTGCGGCGGCGCCGCGACCGGTCCTTTCTCTGTGCGAAAAGAACGCGCCCAGCATGATGCGGGACGCGGTTGTGACAAGTCTACCCCGGTGCGTATAACGCAAGCACATCAGTTTTACGGTCGAGCGGTGACGAACCCCTCCGCTCCGACCCCCTCCGGCGGCGTGCCGCGCAGATCCGGGGATTGGTTGCTCCGACTCGCCCTCTGCCTGTTCGCGCTGGGGTTGCTGGCAATAGTCGCCATCTTTCTGACGCCGGCGCTCACCGACGGTGAACCGGGTCTTTGGCTCTACTTCGGGGCGCTGCTCGCGCCACTTGGCTTCGTGGTCGCGCTCGTGTTCGCGTTGCGTTCAGGTCGGAGATCACGCTGAAGCGGAGGCTTTACCTCGCGTTGGCTCGCGACCTGATTACCCAAGCGATCGTTACCCACGCGGCTATGTGATCCTCGTCACATTACGAGTAGGTCACAAAGCGGTGACGGAGGCCCATCGGAGCGACGACGGCCTCTCTAGCTGCACGTAAGCCGTGCTACCCCGATCGATACCGTGCCGAGACCCGTCCGTACACGCCGGTTACCAAATAGTGATTTTTCGCTGGGATCGACGTACGGTCTTATCCAGCCGGGACAACCGGCTACAACCGGCCCGCCGCACCGAACCTCGCCCCGCGGGTACCGGACCCCGACGGAAATGTAGGGGCGAGGGCGGAACGGACGACCTCTCAGTCCGAACCCGGAGCCGAAGCCTCGCAGGTGCGTCGAGAGGAAGACGAACCCGATATGAGTGGACGCCATCGCAAGCCAAGCTCGACCGGCCGCACGGTAGCCAAGGTTGCCGTCACCGGGGCCATGATCGGCACCGCCGGTGTGGCACTCGCAGGCAACGCCAGCGCGGCACCCGACTCCGAGTGGGATCGACTCGCACAGTGCGAGGCCGGCGGCAACTGGGGCATCAACACGGGCAACGGTTTCCAGGGCGGGCTGCAGTTCTCTCCAAGCACCTGGCGTGCCCACGGTGGCCAGGAGTACGCCGCCACCGCCAACCAGGCCAGCCGCGAACAACAGATCGCCGTCGCCGAAAAGGTGCTCGCCTCGCAGGGTTGGGGCGCTTGGCCCTCCTGCTCGTCCTCGCTGGGCCTGAGCGGCGCACCCACCCAGCGCACCGCTCCCGCCACCACCGAGACCCCGCGCTGGAATCCCGCGCCGCAGGCCGCCCAGTCCGCGCCGGAGGTCAGCTCCCAACAGGTCTACTCGGCCGTCGACCGCGCCCTCGAGGTCGTGCAGGGCCAGGGCGTGCAGGTGCCCAAGGAAGCCCTCGACTTCGTCAACGCCGCCAAGGCGAGCGGAGTCATGCTCGACCCGGCGATCGTGAACTTCTACGAGGCGAACAAGGGTCTGATCCCTTCCTGATCGTTACACCAACGAAGAAGGGCCCCGCATCAACGAGGATGCGGGGCCCTTCTTCTTTTCCGAGGAATCACCCTACGCGCGGTCAGCGGTTGATCACCGTGTTCGGGTGCATGTAGGGCAGCTGATCGGCGGGCACCGGAAATTCGGTGTCCTCGCCGTACGGCGAGAGACCACCGGAGCGGGCCGACGAGAGCTCGGTGACCGCGTGGTCGCCGTCGTCGACCTTCGGCCAGCCGTTGTCGACATAGGGTTTCTTCGATTTGTTCACCACGGCCCCATGCTAACCTGCCTCTTCCCGTTTCTTGCCGGTCGTCAGTGCGTGACGAGTATCGTTGCGGGCTGACTGTTGGTGGTCAGCTGGGTTTCGTGGGTACCCGCCGAGTTACCCATGTTCTCGCGAAATAAGTTGTTGCATGAGGGATCCGATCACCCGGCCCCAGCATCGTAGGGTGGATGAGATGACCGCGACCGACTCCCTTGCCGGATGGCTCGGCGCCCGCAGTGATACCCAGCTGGTGACGCTGCTGCAACTTCGGCCCGACCTGGCTGTGCCGCTGCCTTCGTCGATGGCGGTGCTGGCCACCCGCGCCGAACAGCGCGCGTCGGTGCTGCGCGCCACCGAGGACTTGGACACGCTGGAATTCGCCATCCTGGAAATCCTCGTGGTGCATGGCGTGAAGCACACCGACCGGGACCGCCCGCCGCTGCGCCGCGACGAACTGCACGTGCGGCTGAGCGGACGGGTGGCGTCGACCGCGATCGATGACGCGCTGGAGCACTTGACCGCTCGGGCCCTCGTCTGGACCGACGACGACGAGCTGCACGTGATTCCGGCGGCGGCCGAGGCGCTGCCGTGGCCGATCGGCGGCGCGACCGAACTCCCCGACGCGCTCACCGAGCCGGAGGTGATCGCCGCTCTTCCAGAGCTCACACCCCCCGAACGTGCCCTGCTGGACAAGCTGGCCGCGACGGGACCGCGTGGACGCACCAGGGACGCTGCGCCGGGCACCCCGGCCGACCGTCCCATCCAGCGCCTACTGGCGCTCAGGCTGCTGCACTGGATCGATGACGAGACCGTCGAGCTTCCAGTCACGGTCGGCCAGGTGCTGCGCCGGGAACTGGTCACCCACCCGCATGCGCTGACCCCACCGGAGCCGTGCCCGGCCAAATACACGCCTGCCGAGGTCAACGCGGTCGCGGCAGGCGAGGTAGGCGAGCTACTGCGGCACTGCGCCGCAGTTCTCGATGTACTCGGCCAAGCCCCCGCCCCTGCTCTGCGGGCGGGCGGGCTCGGCGTACGGGAGCTGCGCCGCATCGCCAAGCAGATCGGCGTCGAGGAGCCGAGGGCCGGTTTGCTGGTCGAGCTGCTGGCGGCGGCCAAACTCCTCGAAAAAGGTGTGCCGGAGCCACCACCGGAATTCGATTCGACCGACGACTTCTGGGCACCCACCCCCGCGGTCGACGCCTGGCTGGCGGCACCGCCCGCACGGCGCTGGGTCGCGCTCGCGATTGCCTGGCTCGACTTGGACCGGATGCCGTGGATGATCGGCATGCGCGACGCCAATGACAAACCGTTGGCGGCCCTATCGCTGGAGCTGCGCACCCCGCACGCACCCCGCGACCGGCGGGCGATTCTCGACTTGCTCACGGAGTGCTCGTCGGGCACCGCGCTCGACCCGGCCGACATCGGCCGGGTGCTTGCCTGGCGGCAGCCGCGCCGACGCAGGCACTTCCGGCCGGAAGTTGTCGAGCAGACGCTGGCCGAGGCGGCCGCGGTCGGCTTCGTCGGCCGCGGTGCACTCGGCTCACCGGCGCGGGCGCTGCTGCACGGCGCGGCGACCAGTGCGGCCGACGCCGAGGCCGAGATGGAGGCGGCACTGCCAGAACCGGTCGACCACGTGCTGGTCCAGGCGGACCTGACGGTGATCGCGCCCGGCCCACTGACCACGGACCTACAGCACCGGATCGCCCTCGTCGCCGACGTCGAATCCGCTGGTGCGGCAACGGTGTACCGGCTCAGCGAGTCCTCGGTGCGCCGCGCACTCGATGTCGGACTGACCGCCGCCGAACTGCACAGCTTGTTCGCGAAGCATTCCAGGACGCCGATCCCACAGGCGCTGACCTATCTGATCGACGACGTGGCCAGGCGGCACGGTCAGCTACGGGCAGGCATGGCCCAGTCCTTCATCCGGAGCGACGACCCGGCGCTACTCGCCCAGGTGCTTTCCGCGCCCGTGGCGAGCGCGCTGGCGCTGCGAACCATCGCCCCGACCGTCGCCATCGCCCATGCGCCGCTCGGCGAGCTACTGGAACAGTTGCGAGCCGCCGGCTTCGCACCAGCGGGTGAGGATTCGACGGGCGCGATCGTCGACCTTCGACCCCGCGGCGCCCGGATCTCGGCGCGGCCGGGCGCCAGGCAGCCATATCGGCCGACGCCGCCGAGCGCCGAACAGCTGGAGTTGCTCGTCGCGGAACTGCGCGCCGGCGAACGCGCCGCCAGCGCCCGCGCCGGCCAAGCGGTGCGCCCGGATGGCACCCGCACCAATACCGCCGCGACCCTCGCCCTGCTTCAGCTGGCGGCGCGGGTGCGGCGGTCGGTGAACATCGGCTACGTGGACGCCCAAGGAGTCGCCACGCAGCGGGTGGTGGAGCCGTTGAAAGTAGGCAATGGGCAGCTGGACGCGCTGGACCCGGTGACCGGCGCGGTCCGGCACTTCACGCTGCACCGGATCGCGTCGGTTGCCCTGCTGGAGTGATCAGGCCTTCGGCTTGCCCGTGCAGAAAGTGACCTTGGGGTCCGTCTCGATGAGGCGGAAGCCGTCGGCGTCCGCACCACACAGCAGTTCGTCGGCCTTGCCCTCGATCCGCTTCAGAACGCGGAAGGTCGCTTCTGACGAACCGCACTCCACGTGCTTGTATCCAGTCGCGCTGCTCTCGTTGTAGCAGTTGCCTTCCTTGAAGTTCGGCGCGAGGCACAGGAACGCGGTGGTTCCACCGCTGAGGGTCTCCTCGTAGGAGGTGTAGTCGGCGGCGCACTCGGTCTTCTTGTCGAAGGACTGCGCGACTTTGTACACGGCCTTGTCCGATGAGCAGTCGACCGGCTCGGTCTTGGAATCGACAGCGGAACTCTCGATGACGTTGATGCAGTCGCCGACCTTCGCCTTGGCAGTGTCCGACTTGCTCGAGTCCTCGATCAACGAACAGCCGGCCACCGCGGCCACCACCGCGGCCACCGCGACGAGGGCGAGCACAATCCGTGCCAGCAGCCGCGCTCCTGGAAACTTCACCTGAAAACCTCTCTCACCGAACACGTTCACGGACTCGTGAACGCGGTGAGGATACCCGCAGGATCATTGCGGCCGCATCAGCTCGGCGGGTGACACCGAGCGCGGCCTGCTTCGCTCCATGCGCAGGCCGTAGTGACCCATGAGAGGGACCATCGTGTGATCCGTGGGTTCTACGCTCCGTGTGACCGAGTCGTTACGCTTGGTCGGTATGACGGTCGAGGACGTCGCAGGCGAGCTGTATGGGGTGGCACCCGCGGAGTTCGTCGCGGCGCGCACCGCCCGCGTCGAAGCCGCCAAGCGGGCGGGCGACAAGGAGCTCGCGGCCGCGGTCGGCAAGCTGCGCAAACCCACCGTGTCCGCGTGGACGGCGAACCTGCTGGCCCGCGAAGCGCCCCGCGACGTGGACGCGCTGCTGCGACTCGGCGCGGCACTGGCCGCAGCGCAGCGAGAACTGTCCGCCGATCAGCTTCGCGACCTGACTACGCAGCGGCAGCAACTGGTCAACGCGCTGGCCAAGAAGGCGGGCGCACTGGCCGCCGAGCACGGCCACCCGGTCGGCGAGGGTGTGCTGCGCGAGGTCGGGCAGACCTTGACGGCGGCGCTGGCCGAGCCGACGGTGGCAGAGCGAGTGCGCGCCGGAACGCTAGCCACCGCGGCGACCTACGATGGCTTCGGGCCGAGCAGACCGAATCTGGTCGCCGTGCCCGCATCCACCAAGCGGGCCGCGCCGAGGCCGGAGGCCGAGGACACCGCGCGCGGGGAGCTGGAGGAGGCGTTGGAGGCGCTCGAATCCGCCCGCGCGGCAAGGGATTCAGCGCAGGGCGAGGTCGACGAAGCGCATAAGCGGCTGTCCGGCGTCGAATCCCGAATCGCCACGTTGACGGCCGAACTGACACACGCCGAAGAGCAGCGGCAGTTCAGCAGGACAGCCGAGCGGTCGGCGAGGGACCAGTTGCACAGTGCCCAACGCCACCTGGACCGGGCCGAACGCCGGGCGGAACGGGCTCGTCAGCGCCTCGACGGCGAATAGCCTGCGCGGCTCAGCCCCGGAGGGTTCCCGGGAAAAGGTATGCCTCCGGAGGTGGTTCGGTGCGGTTCAACCACGCGTCGAAAAAGCCCGTCAGGTCCGTCGATGCCCTGGACTGTACGAACGCGCGGAACTCCGGCATCGATGCGTTGCCGTACGCGTGCGCCGCGAGGAAGTCACGGGCGGCCGCGAAGAACACCTCGTCGCCGATCTGCTTGCGCAGGGCGTGCAGGAACAGCGGGCCGCGGTAGTAGACGGAGGTGAATTCTTGTCCCGCGCCAGGGTTTTCCAGCGGAATGTCCCAGAATCTGGATTTGTCGCGGTACTTCTGGACGGTCTCGCGGTAGTCGTCGTCGACGTTCTTGCCCTCCATCCGCTCCGGCCACAGGTACTCGGCGGTGTAGCTGGCGAAGCACTCGTTGAGGCAGATGTCCGACCAGTGGCGCACCGACACCGCATCGCCCCACCACTGGTGCGTGATCTCGTGAACTACGGTTTGCAGATCGGTCCACGGCGCGTAGATCGGGCGGGTCTGGGTCTCCAAC
Organism: Nocardia sp. NPDC023852; assembly: GCF_040639505.1. Lineage (NCBI taxonomy): Bacteria > Bacillati > Actinomycetota > Actinomycetes > Mycobacteriales > Nocardiaceae > Nocardia > Nocardia sp. NPDC023852. The sequence continues at coordinate 307,869 of NZ_JBFAAB010000003.1, read as the reverse complement.
GAGAACCGGATGTCGGCATCCAGGTAGATGCCGCCCGCCGCCTCGAATGGGTACGGGCCGTAGAGGGTTTCGGTGAAGTCGAGGATCTCCGGCAGACGCTGCTCGGTCTCCCGCTTGCCCTCCGCGTCCGACGCGAACGCGCTGATCAGCGGGGTGCCATCGGGCCGACGTTGTTCGAGGTAGCTGAACTTGTCGATCGCGACCGTGGTCAGATAGCCGAGCACCGGTTTGGTCGTTGCCCACCCGACGGTCCGCTTGCCGCCCCGCACGATGTCATCGGTCCGCACACCGTTGGACACCACCTCCCACTCCGCGGGGACGGTGGTATGCAGCGCGAAGGTGGCCTTGTCGAGCGGGGTGTCGTTGAGCGGATACCAGGTTGTCGCCGAGTGGGGTTCACCTGCGACGAAAGCGCCTCCGCTGGGGGCGAAGGTCCAGCCCGCGCCCTCGGTGTTCACCGCGGGACCTGAGTAGTCGACGGTGACGGTGAACGGCAGGCCGGGTAGCAGCGGGAGCAGTGGGGTCACCGTCAGTTCGTGTGCGCCGTCACGGACGAACGCGGCGGGCAGGTGGTTCACCGAGACCATGCGCACGTCCGGCCCCGCGAAGTCCAGGTTGAACATGCGCAGAGCCTGGGTGGCGGTCGCCTCGATCCGGGTGGTCCCGGTGAGCTGGCGGCTCGGCGGATCGTAGTCGATGCTGACGTCGTAATGGCCGACGTCATAGCCGCCGTTTCCGTCCAGCGGGTAGTACGGGTCGCCGAGTCCGGGGGAGCCGACCAGCGGGTCGGCGGGCGGATCGGCACTCGCGGGCACCGACAGCGCCGCGACGGCCACACCCGCGACCGCGGCGCACATCCGGCCGGACAACCTCATTCGACAACCACCCTCTCCGCCCCTCTCGGTACCGATGTACCGACTCGCTGGATGGTAGCCGCTTCAGTCGCCGCTACCGGTGAGCGCCGCCGACGCGCCTGCACCGAGGATCAGCACGCGTCCCTGCCGCCTTCCAGCCCGCCGGGCGACCGCGCGAACCAAGACCTGACAGAGGCCGGTCGCAGGGCTCAGGTTCTGCCGGAGACGATCGCGATGACGCTCTGCCGCAGCACCGCAGAGTCGGACGCCGAGCCTTCTTCGGAGTCTATGTGCACACGCAGCTCGAAATCCGGAGTTCGCGGCCGGATTCAGGAGCCGAGTTCGCCGGGCAGCTGGTGCGGATCGAGCAGCAGTCGTTTGGTCGTGGTGCGGCGCACCTTCTCGGCCAGCGCGAGGTTGTCGGTGAGTAGCCGCCACTCGACCTCGCTGATGGCGGCACGGGCGCGGTCGATGACCGTGCCGTCCTTCGTGCCCCAAGCGATCGGCATGGCGCTCACCGACTGCCAGCGCTCGCCGACCTGGCGCGGCGCCCAGTCGGTGCGCACAGCCACCGAGGGCACCCGCTCCCCCGCCGTGGTCTCGTGGCCGGGTAGTGCGCGGACCTTCCTGGTCACCAGGGCGTAGCGCGGACCGGTCTCCTCCGGCTTGGACACATCGACCAAGGCAAGCAGCACCACCCCGGAGGGGTGGCGCTCGGAGATCACCGCGGGGACGAGTTCGCCATCGGCGTAGAGCTTGTCGATGCTGGAATGCCTCGGCGTCCACAACGCCACCCACAACGCGGTCACCGCGCCGAGCGCGAAGGCGACCGCGAGTAGATACGCCCAAGGATGGTCCAGCCAGATCAAGTAGGCCGTTCCGGTCGCCGCGATGATCGCGGCGGTGATCGCCATGATGCGCAGTCGACGCAAGTCCGCGAAGACTTCGTTGACCGCGTGGGCATGCCCGCGGTCCACCGGGAATTCGAAGCGTCGCACGTCCCTATTCCTAGCACAGCTTTCGGAGGAATTGCCTCCACTTATCCGAGCGCCGGACCGAGCAAGTCGTCGGCATCCGTGATGCGGTAGGCATACCCCTGTTCGGCGAGAAAACGCTGACGGTGCGCGGCGTATTCGGCGTCGAGGGTGTCGCGCGCGACCACCGAGTAGAAATGAGCCTGACCGCCATCCTGCTTCGGGCGCAGCAGCCGGCCGAGGCGCTGCGCCTCCTCCTGCCGCGAGCCGAAGGTGCCCGAGACCTGCACGGCCACCGACGCCTCCGGCAAATCGATGGAGAAGTTCGCGACCTTGCTCACCACGAGCACCGGAATCTCACCGCGCCGGAATGCGTCGAAGAGTTCTTCGCGGTCTTTTGTTTTCGTCGAACCCTGGATCACCGGAGCGTCGAGCGCGGCACCCAGCTCCTCCAGCTGCTCCAGGTAGGCGCCGATGACCAGGCTCGGCGCGTCCTGGTGCTGAGCAAGGATCGATTCCACCACAGCGATTTTCGTGTGCGCCGTGGAGCAGAGCTTGTAACGCTCCTCTGGTTCGGCGGTCGCGTAGGCCATCCGCTCGGCGTCGGTGAGCGTGACCCTGACCTCGATGCACTCGGCGGGGGCGATCCAGCCCTGGGCCTCGATGTCCTTCCACGGCGCGTCGTAGCGCTTCGGGCCGATCAGCGAGAACACGTCGCCCTCGCGGCCGTCCTCGCGCACCAGGGTCGCGGTCAGGCCGAGGCGGCGGCGGGACTGCAGGTCTGCGGTCATCCGGAAGACCGGGGCGGGCAGCAGATGCACCTCGTCGTAGATGACCAGGCCCCAGTCACGGCTGTCGAAGAGTTCCAGGTGCTTGTACTCGCCCTTGGTGCGGCGGGTGATCACCTGATAGGTGGCGATGGTGACCGGGCGGATCTCCTTGCGTTCGCCGGAGTACTCGCCGATCTCTTCTTCGGTCAACGAGGTGCGCGCGAGCAGTTCGCGCCGCCACTGCCTGCCCGCCACCGTGTTGGTGACCAGGATCAGCGTGGTCGCCTTCGCCTTCGCCATGGCCGCCGCGCCGACCATCGTCTTGCCCGCGCCGCAGGGCAGCACCACCACGCCGGAGCCGCCCGCCCAGAACGAGTCGGCGGCCATCTCCTGGTAGTCGCGCAGGTGCCACTTGTCGTCGGTGTAGTCGAGTTCGATCTCATGTGCCTCGCCGTCGACGTAACCCGCGAGGTCTTCGGCGGGCCAGCCGATCTTCAGCAGCATCTGCTTGATCCGACCGCGCTCGGACGGGTGCACCACCACCGTGTCGTCATCGATGCGCGCGCCGAACATCGGCGCGATCTTCTTGTGCCGGAGCACCTCCTCCAGCACCGCGCGATCCAGGCTGACCAGCGTCAGGCCGTGCGCGGGATGCTTGATCAGCTGCAACCTGCCGTATCGGGCCATCGTGTCCACGACATCGACCAGCAACGGTTGCGGCACCGCGTACCTGGAAAAACTGACCAGCGCGTCCACGACCTGCTCGGCGTCGTGCCCCGCCGCCCGCGCGTTCCACAGCGCCAGCGGCGTCACTCGGTAGGTATGGACATGCTCCGGCGCCCGCTCCAACTCGGCGAACGGCGCGATGGCCTGCCGCGCCGCATCGGCCAACTCGTGGTCGACCTCCAGCAGCAGCGTTTTGTCACTCTGCACAATCAGTGGACCGTCGGTCACAGCCCCTCCTCGTATCGGCTCGCCGCCCATTCTCCCCGACCCCACCGACAACACCGCAGGTAACCGGCCATTCTCCGCCATGAGCGGATTCGGCAGCGTCCGTGTGCAACGCCGGAAGGCCTCGGTCTCTTCCCGCAGCCTGCGCGGGCCGCCCCCAAAAAGGCCGTGGCCAGCAACCGCCGACTGGACCGCGACACCGCGGGATCGGAGGGTGACGATCGGGGGATGATCGAGATGGCGGCGGTGATGGGGGTTGCGGCGGCGGCGTTGGGGATGGTGCTGACGCCGGGCCCGAACATGATGTATCTGGTGTCGCGCACGGTGTCGCAGGGGCGGCGGGCGGGATTGGTGTCATTGGGTGGGGTGGCGGTCGGATTCGGAGTGTATCTCGCGGCGGCGACCGCGGGGATCACGGCGGTGTTCGCGGTAGTGCCAGGGCTCTATCTGGGCGTGAAGCTGGCGGGTGCCGCCTATCTGGGGTGGCTTGCGTGGCAGGCAGTGCGACCGGGCGGTGTTTCGGTGTTCGCGCCCGCAGCGCTGCCCGCCGACCCGGTGCGACGACTGTTCGGTATGGGGTTGCTCACCAATCTGCTGAACCCCAAGATCGCGATCATGTACATGGCGTTGATCCCGCAGTTCGTCACGCCGGAGCACGGCAGGGTGTGGCTACAAAGCCTGTGCCTGGGAGCGGTGCAGATCGCGGTGGCGCTCACCGTGAACGGCCTGATCGTCCTCGGCGCGGGCGGCCTGGCCACCTTCCTCACCGGCCGCCCGCTCTGGCTGCGCGCCCAGCGCTACCTCATGGGAACCATGCTCGGCGCCATCGCCGTGCTCCTCGCCACCGACCGTGCCCGCCCCACCCCCGCCTGACCCGTGACGAGCGGCACACGATGGCGAGACCTCTCGCGATTGCGACAGCCTTGTGCCGCCTCGTCACGCGAGGTCAGCCGAGCCGGAGACGGCGCACCCCTTCGTCCAGCGTCTCGTCGCGCTTGCAGAAGGTGAAACGCACCAGATGCTTCCACGCGGCTGTGTCGTCGGCGAACGCGATGACGGGGACCGCCGCGACGCCGAGCCGCTTCGGCAGCTCCCGGCAGAACGCCAGACCGTCGGGGGCTCCGATGGGCGTGATGTCGGCACATACGAAATAGCCCCCCGCGCTGGCCTTCACGTCCAGCCCGGTATCAGCGAGTGCGGAGGAGAGGCGGATACGCCTCTCGGACAAGGTGTTACGCAGATTGTCGACCCAAGCCCGCTCATGGTTGATCGCGTGGGCGACAGCCGGCTGAAACGGTCCGCCCGCAACAAAGGTCAGAAACTGTTTGGCCGCCAGCACGCCGTCGATCAGATCGGCGGGGCCGCATGCCCATCCGGTCTTCCATCCGGTGACGCTGAAAGTCTTTGCCGCACTGGACGCCACGATCGTCCGCTCGGCCATACCGGGCAGTGTCGCCAGGCTGATGTGCTCGGCGCCGTCGTAGACAAGGTGCTCGTAGACTTCGTCCGTGAGCACCAGAATGTCGCGCTCGCAAGCGATGTCGGCGATTGCCTGCAGATCGGCGCGCCCGAGCACCGTGCCGGTAGGGTTGTGCGGCGAGTTGACGACGAGCATGCGGGTCGCCGGGGTGATCGCGGCGCGCAGGCTGTCCAAGTCGAGTACGAACCGGTCACCATCGGCGACCAGCCTGGCCGTGCGCCGGCGCGCACCGGCGAGAGCGACCGCGGCCGCGTAGGAGTCGTAATACGGCTCGATCAGTACGACCTCCTGGCCGGGCTCGACCAGTCCGAGCACCGCGGCGCTGATCGCCTCTGTCGCACCGACGGTCACCAGCACCTCGGAGTCGTGGTCGTACTCCGTCCCGTAGCGACGAGCCCGGTCGTCGGCGATGGCCTTGCGCAAGACCGGCATGCCGCGCCCGGGCGGGTACTGGTTGAGTCCGTCGGCGATGGCACGGCGGGCCACTTCGAGCATGCCCGCAGGCCCATCGGTATCGGGAAACCCCTGGCCCAGATTGACCGCGTCATGGCGAATGGCGAGCTCGGTCATTTCGGCGAAGATCGTGGAGGCGAAGGGCCGCAAGCGGGCAACAGTCGGGGGCTGCGAGGGCATGTTCGGAGATTATCCCAGCGGCCAGCATTGTTGCCGTCAGATAGCTAATATCTATACTTCACCTCGAAATCAGGATCTACCTGCATATTCGTGCGTTTCCCCAGCGCGAGCCAACCGGGCGTCTGACGGGCTCAACCGAGCCGCACCCCACCCAGCTTGGCGGGATTCGCGAGATCATAAGTACCCCAGACCAATCCATCCCGCACGGTGAAGCCCATGATCCGGGTGGGATAACCCGCCCGACCCTCTTCGGCAGGACGCCCGGCGACGACGAGGCCGAGCTGCCCGTTGACCGAGGCGAATTCGTAGATGGGCGCCGGATCCTCGTTCAGCCCGTACTTGCGTACCAGCCCCAGGAAGAAGCGGGCGATCCTTTCCGAGCCGTTCAGAATGTTCACGGCGGTGGCAGTAGTGCCGTTGGCGTCGCCGATCATCACCGATTCCGGGTGCAGCACGGCGGTAACCGCGTGCACGTCACCGGTGCTCAGTGCGGTGAGGAAGCGGTGCACCGCGGCCTCGTGCTCGGCGTCCGGTACCGGTGCGGGCGTGTGCGCCACCGCCTTGCGGGCACGCACCGCGAGCTGCCGTGCGGCGTCGGCTGAGATGCCGAGAATATCGGAGATCTCATCGAACGGCACCGAAAGCCCATCGTGCAGCACGAAGGCCACCCGCTGCGGCGGCGTGAGGCTGTCCAGCACGACCAGCGCGGCGAACCGGCACTCCTGCTTGCGGACCACGGACTCCAGCGGGTCCGGTGCACTCGATGGTGTGCGCGCGGTGACCACAGGTTCCGGCAGCCACTGCCCCACGTAGTTTTCCCTGCGGGCGGCCGCGCTGCGCAAACGGTCCAGGCAGATGCGGCTCACCACAGTGGTCAGCCAGGCCCGCAGATCCTCGATCTCGGACTGACGCGCACCGGCCAGGCGCAGCCAGCTCTCCTGGACGGCGTCTTCGGCGTCGCTGACGCTGCCCGTCAGTCGATAGGCGACCGAGAGCAAATGCGCCCGATGTGATTCGAACAGGTCGGAAAGCAGCGCGGCAACCATCACCGCGCAGTCTACGGTCCGACGGAGGCACGTTCGCGCGCGGTATCACCGATTTGCCGCGCCTGCGGCGCGGCGTATTCACGGCCCCTCTCGGCTCGCGTTTTGTGCGACCACCGCTTGCGACTTCGTCGTGGATGCGGCGGCCGCGCGAACGCGAGCCGGGGCAGCGACCTGCACTGGTACGACTCATCCGACTGGGTCAGAGGAGGAGTATCGGGCCGTTCGTCGGACGAGGTCAGCGCTCGCGCCGCCGCCGCACCGCATCGGCCAGCCGCTCCATCTGATGGGCGGTGGTCTCCCAGTCCAGACATGCGTCGGTGATGGACTGACCGTAGGTCAGCTCGTCGGCGTGGCCGAGCGTGAGATCCTGCCGACCCGCGACCAGGAAGCTCTCCAGCATCACGCCGACCACGCCGGGCTTGCCCGCCGCCAGCCGCTCCGCGATATCGGTGACCACGTCGACCTGCTTGTTGTGGTCCTTGTTGCTGTTACCGTGGCTGGCGTCGACCACCACCCGCTGCGGCAGCGCCGACCGGTCCAGCCGGATGCACGCCTCGGCGACCGAAGCCGCGTCGTAGTTCGGGCCGGTACTGCCGCCGCGCAGGATCACGTGGCAGTCCGGGTTGCCGGCGGTACGGATCAGCGCGGAGCGCCCGTCGAGGTCGGTGCCGGGGAACACATGGCTGGCTGCCGCGGCGCGCACGCCGTCCACCGCCACCTGGACGTCGCCGTCGGTACCGTTCTTGATGCCGACTGGCATCGACAGCGCGCTGCTGAGCTGGCGGTGCACCTGGCTGGCCGCGGTACGGGCGCCGATCGCGCCGTAGGACACCAGATCCGCGATGTACTGCGGGGTGATCGGATCCAGGAACTCACAGGCCACCGGCAGCCCGAGCGCGGTGATGTCGACCAGCAGCTTGCGGCCGAAGCCCAGCCCGGTATTGACGTCGAAGGAGCCGTTCAGATGAGGGTCGTTGATCAGGCCCTTCCAGCCCAGCGTAGTGCGCGGCTTCTCGAAGTAGACCCGCATCACCACGTGCAACCGGTCGTCGAACTCAGCGGCGAGAGCCGTCAGACGGCGCGCGTAGTCGAGCGCGGCTGCGGGGTCGTGCACCGAGCAGGGACCGACGATCACCATGAGGCGGTCGTCGACACCGTTCAGCACGTCGACGGTGGCCTTGCGCCCCGCGCGAACGGTGTCCGCGAGGGCATCGGTGATCGGGTGCACTCGACGCACCTCCGCAGGCGAGCGCAGCGGGCTGACACTCAGGGTGCGTTGATCATCCAGATCGGAATGCCGCGCGTCGACATCGGCTGCGGTTGTCATAGTCGTGGGTCCTTTTCTCGGGGCCGACCCACGGACGTGAAACCCGTAGAGCCGGTCCATCGTCCGGCTCGGGGTGGAGTGTCGTCAGCGCATGTGGTTGCTGCAGACCAGCCCACCCAGGGCCGGCTTGCTAAACCAGAAATACACGCACTGCACGCTCGGCACAGTACCAGACCGTGTCATCGGCCGGGCGGACGACGCGTGTTCGCGGCCCCCTTCTGGCTCGTGTCCGAGAGCGACCGGCGCTGGCGACTTCGTCGCGGACGATCGGCCGCTCGGACACGAGCCGGGCCGCGAACGGGCAATGCATGATCTCGCTGCGCTCGGAAGCGGGGGTCGGGCCACTGTGGTTGCTGTTTTTTGTGCAGCGGCGCTCGAGGCGATGCCGACAAGCTCAGCCCCACTGGCCGGGCACGTAATCTCCCGCCGGGGTGCGCGCGATGACATTCATCCGGTTCCAGGCGTTGATCATCGCGATGGCGGCGATGAGTGCGGCGAGCTGGTCCTCGTCGTAGTGCTTGCGCACCTCCTGCCATACCTCGTCGCTGACGGCGCGGCCGTCGCCGATCCGGGTGGCCTCTTCGGTGAGCGCCAGCGCGGCCCGCTCGGCCTCGGTGAAGACGGTTGCCTCACGCCAGGCGGCGATCAGGTTGAGCCGCACGGAGGTCTCGCCCGCATGCGCGGCGTCCTTGGTGTGCATATCGGTGCAGTAGCCACAGCCGTTGATCTGGCTGGCGCGGATCTTCACGAGTTCGTAAGTGGCGGCGGGCAGGGTGGAGTCGGTGACCACCTTTGAGGCCATGGTGAGTCGCTTGACGAAGCTGCCGGCGACGGGGTTGGCGAAGAGGTTGATGCGGGATTCCATGATGTCCGTCCTTTGTCGTTCCCGTTGGGGTTCACAAAGAGGACGACCCGGCGCCGCGAAGTGTGACAATCCCAGTTTGTGAACTGGATCACTGCGCTGAGCGGCCGAGATTCCGGCCGAACGGTTACTTCGTGAAGTCGTAGGTGACGCCGGTCAGCTTTTCCGACAGTTCCCACAGCTCGCCCGCGACCTTTTCGTCCCTGGACTCCTTCGAGGAACCGGACGGGCCCGGATATCCGCGCGTGCCGCCCAGCCCGGTCGGGCCGTAGTAGCCGCCCGGCTGGATGTCGGCGGTCGCGGCGTACAGCGTCGGCAGCGCGCCCATCGCGGCGCTCTGTGCGAGCAGCCGGTTGCCCAGCCACATCACCTTGTCCTGGAACGACTCGGTGTGCGACTGCAGTTCGGTCGCGGCGTAGCCAGGGTGGGCGGCGACCGACAGCTTTGCCGCACCTGCGGCGGTCAGCCTGCGCTGCAGCTCACGCGCGAACATCAGGTTGGCCAGCTTGGCCTGCGCATAGGCGGCCCAGCGCTGGTATCTGCGCCGCTCCCAGTTGAGATCGTCCAGGTCGATCTTTCCCATCTGGTGCGCCCAGCTGGAGACCGTGACGATTCGGTCGGAGACCTTGTCCAGCAGCAGGCCGGTCAGCGCGAAGTGGCCGAGATGGTTAGTCCCGATCTGCATTTCGAAACCATCGGCGGTGCGTGACTCGGGTAGCGCCATCACGCCGGCGTTGTTGATCAGCACGTCGGCGCGGTCGGCGCCCTCGGCGAACTCGCGCACCGAGGCCAGATCGGCCAGATCCAGCTTTCGCACCCGAACCCGCTCCCCCAGTTCCGCGGCCACCGCTTCCCCCTTGGCCACGTTCCGGCAGGCGAGCACGACATCGGCCCCTGCCGTGGCCAGCGCACGCACCGTCACGGCCCCCAAACCGCTGTTGGCCCCGGTGACGATGAACATCCGTCCGGCCTGGTCGGACAGATTCGAGGTATCCCACCTGCTCATAGTGGGAAGTCTAATCCGGGTCGGCCGAGGATCCGCGGCGCTGCGTCTGAGCGAGAATCGCGTCGCGTCCGGATCACGGTGCGGCCGATGCCCCAGTCACCCGCGCGATGTGCCCCGGACCGCGGTCGCTGTGCCGGCTCCAGGTAGGCGGGGCCTGCCTGGCGGAGATCAATGCCAAGGAGGTGGCGCCCGCGCTCGGCGCCACAGTGCAGCAGGTGGTCGGGATGGCAGAGGGCCTGCTCAACTACACCCGGCTGGACGACCCAGTCGAGCTGCCGCCCACCACCCAGGGCAGGCCGCTGTCGCCGGCCGACGGGGTTCGCGTGGTGGACGCCGACGGCAACGACGTCGCGCCCGGCGCGGAGGGCGAGTTGATCACCAAGGGCCCGTATACGATCCGCGGCTACTATCGCGCCCCCGAGCACAACGCCCGCGCGTTCACCCCGGACGGCTACTACCGCAGCGCGACTTGGTCCGCCGCCTGCCCGGTGATCACCTCGTGGTCTCCGGTCGGATCAAGGACGTGATCAACCGTGGCGGCGAGAACATCTCCTGCGACGAACTCGAGGAGTATCTGCTCGCCCATCCCGCGGTCCGACATGCCGCCGCCGTCGTCCTGCCCGACGCCGCGCTCGGCGAAAAGGTCTGCGCCGTCCTCGTTGTCGACGGCGAGATGCCCACCCTTGCCGAGATCAAGACCTTCCTCGCCGCCCGCGGACTTGCCACCTACAAGCTGCCGGACGTGCTTCGCCGCAGCGATAAGCTCCCCGTCACCGCCGTCGGCAAGGTCGACAAGAAAATGCTGCAGGCCGAGGGCTGACCGCCCCATCGGTTACATTCTGACGAAAACCTGCCGGGCAGAGCGCCACGGAGCGCTGCCTGTTGTGCCCTATGCCCGCACGACGTAGGGCGCGATGCTGTCGAGCTTTTCGCAGGTCTCCTCGAACTCCCGTTCCGGCCGTGACTGACCGACGATGCCCGCGCCCGCGCGGAGCCAGGCGCCGTCGGCGTTCTGGTACACCGCGCGCAGCACGAGTGTCGCCTCCAGCGCACCGGTCGGCGAAACAATCACCACCGCGCCGGAATACAGGTCACGCGGGTCGTGATCGAGCCGGAACACCGAATCGACACCCGCACGCTTGGGAATGCCAGAGGCGGTGACGGACGGGAACAGCGCCTCGAGCGCATCCCAGCTGGACCGGTCGGCGGCCAGCCGCCCGCGCACGATGGAGGCGAGGTGCTGCACGCTTCCGCGCTCGCGCACCGCCATGAAGTCCGACACCACGGGCGTGCCGGGATCGGCGATGGCGGAGATCTCCGCGAGGGCGGTCTGCACAGAAATCGCGTGCTCCACAATCTCTTTCGGATCGGTGATCAGATCTTCCCGCGCGGCCGTGTCGACCGCGTCGCCGCGGCCGAAGGCGCGGGTGCCCGCCAACGGTTCGGTGGTCACCACGCGATCGTCGTCCACGGACGCGACAAGTTCGGGGCTGAAGCCCGCCGCCTCCAATCCGCCGAGCCGCAACAGGAATGACCGCGCCGGGGTGTTGTACGCGCGACCGAGTCGATAGGTGGCCGGGACGTCGACCGCGAACGGTAGATCGACCTTCCTGGACAGGATCACCTTCTGATACCGCCTTGCCCGGATCTCACCGATCGCCTCGGCCACGCGGTCTCGGTATCCGGTCGGGTCGACGCGGACGTCGACCATATGAGCTTGCGGGAGTTCGGTGTTCTGCGACTGCGCGATCAGATCGTGGATGTCGCCGGTCTCGGCGGGTGTCGCGCCGGCGACCCGCACGCCGAATTCGCCGACCCGCACCTCGATACGCGGAATCATCAAACGCACCAGCGACGTTCCGGGGTCGAGGTGTCGCGTGGCATCGAGGGTCCATGCGCAGAACTCGAATCCGATCCAGCCATAGGTGTTTCGGCCCTCCAAGGCAAGCGTGCCGAGCGCACGGTCGATAACGCCCGCTGGATTACCCTCCCATCGACCGGAGGTGGTCTGTCCCGCCCAGGTGACCCGCAGCTCCTGCACGTCCAGTTCGATACTGCCGATCGGGTCGGCGGCGAATACCCATTCACCCGGACGCTCGTACATGACGTACTCACCGAACCGATCGGCCCCCGCCAGCCGGGACATCGCTGCCGCTGGATCGGTCACATACTCAACCCGCGAGCGCTCCGTGGTCGACAACGATCCTCCAAGGTTATCCTGGCCTAATTTGTGGAGGTAAGGTTAGCATTACCTGGCCACTGACAAGGTGGTTCACAAGGCGCACAACATGGCTCGAACTATCGGTCAGTGCCCGCCGCCAGTGCCGATCGCTCGACGCTCAGCACACTCTCCGCGCTGTGCTCGGCGTGATACGCCGTGCCGCCGCCGCGCAGTCCGAACAGTCGCTTGCTGTAGAGCAGCCAGACCACGGCGGCGATATTGACCACCAGAGCGCCTACCCGTAGTGCGGTCACCTTCTCGGTCAACTCATAGATCTCCAGAGGCAGGAACAGGCTGGTCGCGACGACGGCGAAGTACTCTCCCCAGCGCCGCACCAGCCACAAGCCGATCGCCTCGACCATCTGCAATCCGGCGTATCCGAAGATGCCGATCGCGGTCCACAGCAAAGTCGTGTTCGACAGCGAGAACGCCTCAACGATCAGATGCACGATTCTCGACTGGTCGATATCCCAACCGATCTGGTCGGCGAACGGGCGCAGCAGCGGCAGGTCCTGGTCGAACGCGGCGCGCATCGTCTGCCGCGAGGACCGGAATTTCAGCACCGCCACCGCGGCGACCACCAGCACCAGTCCCCGCGACATCCGCTCGATCGCGAGCGCGCGCATCAGCCAGCGATCGCGCAGCAGGCGCCCGCGCGGCACCTCGGGCGCGTGGTCGGCGGGCCCGGAACCGACCGGCTCACCAGGCACAAAGGTCCCGCAGCGCAGGCATCGCCAGGCCGCCCCGGCCACTGTCTCGACCCGCAGCCGGTCGGCCAAATCCTGCTCATCCGGCTCGTACGTGTAGTGGCCGTGCCAGCCACAGGAACGCAGCGCCCAGTCCATGTGCGCAGCCTAAACCGAACTCGCCGCGCCGAGTGCCTGCGCGGAATCGACCCGGCGGGCTTGAATAGGGGGAGCGTCACCTGTGGAGGGAAGAACTTCGATGATCGATCACCGCGGCGGTTTGCCCGCGACAGCCCGGCACGGGACCACACCGCAATCGGTAGTGGCCCTGATCGACGCGGCGTCGGGGGTGGAACGCGAACTGGTCGGCGCGTGGCTCGCCGACGGCGGGATCACCAAGGAGTTCGGCACCGACGCGCCGGTGACCCAGCTCGACCTGGACGCGGGCGCGGTCACCACCCGCCTGGTCGGCAGGCGAGACGATCCGCTTGTGGTCCCGGTGCGTGTGCTGTGGCTGCCGCCGGAGCGCAACGGGGTCCGGCGCATCACCTTCGCCGACCTTGCCCTGATGACCAACCCGCGCAAGCCCAACCGGCTGGCGCAACACAGGCTGCGTGCCAAGTCGCCGGAGCGGCACGTCGTCCTGACCGGCGCACCCGCCTTGCTCAGTGAGCTGCGCGCGAACAACCCGGAGGCGTCGGCGCTACTCGCCAAGGGCACCGCCGAGCCGTTCGCCCGCGCCATCGTGCGCGCGGCGGTGGTGGCACTGGAGCGTGCCGAGCGCACCGTCATCGGCGACCGGTACAAGGTGCCCCGGCTGGTGGCCGAGGAGATCCTCGACTCGCCCGACTTCCTGCGCAGACTCGAGCTGATCGCCGACCAGATCGGGGCAAGCCCGCACGAGGTGTACCGCCGCGCGGAAAAGGGGCTCAACGAGCTCGTCGCCGCGCAGAGCAGGCTTGTCTCGGACCTGTTCACCCAGGCGATGCGGCCGGTACACGCGTCGACCTGGAAGGTGGACTCCGACCCGTCCGGACTGGCCGCGCTGCGCGATGTCAACCGCCGCTTCCCGCTGGTGTTCCTGCCGTCGCACCGTTCCTACGTGGACGCGTTCGTGCTCGGCGACGTGCTGGCCCGCAATGATTTTCCGCCGAACCACGTGATCGGCGGCGCGAACCTGAGCTTCTGGCCGATGGGTCCGATCGCCCGGCGCACCGGAACGGTGTTCATCCGGCGCAGTTTCGGCGACGACGAAGTCTATAAGGCCGTCGTCGAGGAGTATTTCGCCTACTTGCTGGCCAAACGCTTCAACCTGGAGTGGTACATGGAGGGTGGCCGTACCCGCACCGGCAAGCTGCGCCCACCGCGCTACGGCCTGCTGAACTACCTTGCCGCAGCGGTGCGTGCGAACCGGATCGATGACGTGATGCTGGTTCCGGTCTCGATCACCTACGAGCGGCTCAACGAACTGGGCGCCATCGTCACCGAGCAGGCAGGCGGCAAGAAGAAGCCGGAGGGACTGACCTGGATGGCCCGCTACATCCGCAGCCAGCAGCATTCGGCCGGGCACGTGTACGTCCGGTTCGGTGAGCCGCTGTCGGCCCGTGATCGTCTTGCCGCGTACGGCGATCCACTCACCAGCCCACCGCTGACCATCCCGCTGCACCAGACCGAACCGATCCCGTCGAGCCGCACCGAGGCCGGGACCGTCGACAGTGAACCGCCGGAGATCGCCGAGCTGGAGCGCAAAGCCGTGCAGCGGCTGGCCTTCGAGGTCGCGGTCGGGATCAACGCGGTCACCCCGGTCACGGTCAACGCACTGGCCACCCTCGCGCTGCTCGGCGTGCACGAGCGCGCGCTCACCCTCGGCGAGGTGCGCACCGTACTGGCACCGGTGCTCGGTTACATCGAGAAGCGTGATCTGCCGCACGGTGAGCTCGACGCCCTACGCGACGAGCAGAGCCTCGCTGTCGTGCTGGAACAGCTCTCGCTGGCCAAAGTCGTCACGGTGTACCGCGGCGGGCTCGAGCCGGTGTACTCGATCGAAGCGGGAGCGCACCTCGAGGCAGCTTTCTACCGCAACAGCGCCGTGCACTGGTTCGTCAACCGCGCCATCCTGGAGCTGTCCATCCTCGCCGCGGTCGAGAGCGGCGACACCGACGCGCTGAACACCGGATGGGACGAGGCGTTCCGGCTGCGCGACCTGCTCAAGTTCGAGTTCTTCTTCCCCGACCGGGCCGAGTTCGCCGAGCAGATGGTCACGGAGATGCTGCTGGTCGACCCGGAGTGGCACAGTCGCAACCGCGAGGACACGCTCGGATCGGACATCCTGGCCAAGCTCACGGCCTCCGGATTCATGATGGCCCACCGCGTGCTGCGCTCCTTCATCGACGCGCAACTGGTGGTGGCCGAACGGCTGGCCGCCCGCGAGGCGGGCGACGAGATCGACCGTAAGGAATTCATCGCCGAATGCGTGGCGGTCGGCAAGCAGATGATGCTGCAGCAGCGGCTGCACAGCCCGGAATCGGTTTCCACCGAGCTGTTCACCAGCGCACTGAAGCTCGCCGACAACTACGGCCTGCTGGAAACCGCAGCGCAGGACGCAGTGTCACACCGGGCGGAATCGGTCGACCGCAGGAGGGAGTTCGCCGAGCGACTGCGAATCATCGGAACTCGGATCGCACAGGCCGCCGCGCTGGACCCGTCCAACAGGGACGCTCGGTGAGAACTCGACGCGGACATCACCGCGGTGAAAACGCAGGTTCGATGACCGACGAGCGCGCCGACCTCGACGCCGCGATCTCCGCGATCCGCTCCGGGCCACAGGGCCCCGCCGTAGCCGCGGTTTTCGACTTCGGCGGCACGATCGTCGATGGGTTCGACCAGCGGCGACCTGTGCGCAGGCCACTGCGTCGCCGTGACCTCGCGAACGTGCTGGTCGGGGGTATCCGCAACGGTATGACCGACGGCGAGTATCGCCGGTACCTCCACCACCTCGAGCAGGAGCTGGCAGGAAGGTCCGAGCAGGAGCTGGACCAGCTGGGTACGAAACTGTTCCAGCGCACCGTATATGGGCACCTGTATCCCGAAGCGTGGCGGCTGATCCGCACTCACCGAGCTGCGGGCCACACGGTTGTGCTGGTCAGCTCCCTGACCCGGTTCCAGGTGACGCCCACGGCGGAGCAGCTCGGCATCGAGCACGTGCTGTACACGCCGATGGCCGCCCGTGACGGCGTTCTCACCGGATACCCCGACGGGAAGACGCTGTGGCGCAATGGCAAAGCCGAAGCATTCCGCGAGTTCGCCGCCGCTCACGAGGTGGACCTCGCACTCAGCTACGCCTACGCCCACGGGGCCGCCGACCTGCCGTTGTTGTCATTGGTCGGTCATCCGGTGGCGGTCGATGCCGAAGGACCGCTGGCCGAGACCGCCGACCGGCAGCACTGGACGCGGTTGTCGTTCCGGCCGCGCCGCGAGCCGCGGGCGAGCGACTACGCCCGCACCGCCGCGGCATTCGCCGGACTGTTCGGCGGCGCGTTGTTCGGTGTGGCGGCGAAATCGCCCACCAAGGACCGCCAGCAGATGGCTGACGCGCTGATGGCGCACGCGGCGGGCAACACACTGCGCATCGCGGGCGTCGACATCCGGGTGACCGGCGCCGAGAACGCGAAATCGCCACGCCCCGCGGTGTTCCTGTTCAATCATCAGAGCCAATTCGACATCATCATCATTCCCGAGGTGCTCGGTGGTGGCGTGACCGGCATCGGGAAGAAGGAGCTCACCAAGAATCCGGTGTTCGGGCCGCTCATGCGGTTCGTGGGGGTGACGTTCATCGACCGGTCGAACACCGCGCAAGCCAGGGCGGCACTGCGTCCGGTGGTGGAGACCCTGCGCGGCGGGCTGTCGATCGCGGTGGCACCCGAGGGAACTCGCTCCTACACCCCTGAGGTCGGCCCCTTCAAGAAGGGCGCGTTCCACATTGCGATCCAGGCCGGGGTGCCGGTGATCCCGGTCGTGATTCGCAATGCGGGTGAGATCAGTTGGCGCAACGCGATGGTCGCCCGTCCCGGGACCGTGGACGTCGCGATCCTCGATCCCATCGATGTCGGCGAATGGGATCCCGGCGACCTGGACGCCAAGGTGGCGAGCGTGCGGCAGCTGTTCATCGACACGCTGCTGGATTGGCCGAAGTGATCGCCAGGGAGATCCACTCACCCGAAACGGCCGGGGCACCGACCCGGCGGATGCGTGGCCCTGGCGGCGCGCTCAGACCGCGCGTCCGAACAGGAGCTTCCATGGCATCAGCGCCGACTCCAACTGCACCTTGAGGCTCATCTTGGACGCACCGAGGGTGCGCTCCTCGAACCGGATCGGGACCTCCGCGATCGAGATCTTCTTCTTGATCGTGCGGTAGTTCATCTCGACCTGGAAGGAGTATCCGTTACTGCGGATCGAGGCGACATCGATGGCGCGCAGGGTGTCGGCCTTCCACGCCTTGAAGCCCGCGGTGGCGTCCTTGACGCCGAGGCGCAGGATCAGGTTCACGTAGAAGTTGGCCCAGGCCGAGAGCGCCTTGCGATACCACTTCCAATCGGCGGCGGTCGAGCCGCCGGGCACATAGCGTGAGCCGAGCACGACGCCCGCGTCCGTGGTTCGCAGCTTTTCCAGCATCGCCGGGATCACCTCGGCTGGATGCGACAGGTCGGCGTCCATCTGGATGACCACGTCCGCGCCATCGTCCAGCGCCCGAGTGATACCTGCGATGTACGCACGCCCGAGCCCATCCTTCTCGGTCCGGTGCAGCACGCCGACCATGTTCGGCAGCTCAACGGCCAGCTTGTCCGCCACCTCGCCGGTGCCGTCCGGCGAACTGTCGTCCACCACCAGCACGTGCAGGTCGGGCACCGGCAGCGCGGTCAGCCGCTCCACCGCAACCGGCAGATTCTCCCGCTCGTTGTAGGTCGGCACAACAACGGTAACCCTCAAGGGTCGCCCTCCCTGCTGATCCTGGTTTCCGCTCGAAGCCCACGCCAGGACCACCGAGCATTCGTCTGATTTCTGGAGAACCGTACTTGATGCACCTGACCGCGAGCTGAGCGGCTGCACCGCGCGGGACGCCCTTCGGTGCGCCGACCTGCGGCTCAAGATCAACTTCACCGCGCCGGGGAACATCCCATGCGCCCCTGGCCCGGCGGGGCGACAGCATCCGCCGAGACCGCCTCAGCGCGCCGAATTCACGTGGTGGAGTATCGCACCGACGTGAGAGCTATTGCGGCAGACGGCAGCCCACCTAGTCGCCGTCCCGCCAGGCACGATCCCGGGCATCCTCCCGCTCGTTGCGCGCGTGCGCGATCTCCAGAGCCCGCTCGGCCGTCGCCTGGTCCGGATACGGCCCCATTCGATCGCGGAACCAGCACTGCCGTCCTTGCTCGGCCCGATTGTGCTTCAAGCAGTAATACCAGCGCTCAGCCATACCTCCAGCATCCCACCCGACACCGCGCCCGCTTCACATTTTCCTTTCATCGGGTGCCGACGCGACGACCGGAATTCCCGCGGACTTACCAAAGACTCGAGTAATGGATGGCCGCGTCGCAAATCAGAACCGCCCCGAAGAGGACGAACAGAACGCGCACCGATTTCGGGCCATATGCCGCAAGAACGCGAACGACTTTTCGATAGACGCGCCGAGCCCGGGTCGTGCCCCGCACGGCGAAGGCGAGAATCACCACCGGCGGCAGCAATGCGAGCGCACAATAGGCGACCACGATCAGCGGCCACAGCGTCGGCAATGGATTCCGCGCGGAGAGCATCGCCAGCCCGGCCAGATAAGGAACTGCCGTCGGCGCCTGCGCGATACCGATCGCCACGCCGATCAACGCGAGCGCCCACGGTTGCCGTCGCATAGGCGTCGCCCATTCCGGGGCCGACGTTCGGCCGGTCATTCGAATGCTCGCGAGGGCGATCAGCACCGCGCCGAGACCGAGCTCACACCGATACCGCACCATCGGGGTGATCTCGAGGTCCATCAGATCGGTCAGAAAGCCGATTCCCAACACACTGCAGAGCCCGAATGCGGTGGTGACGGCGAAGACCCCGGCCAAGAAACTCAGTCCACCGACCAGCGGCGAGCGGCGGCTCAGCCTGCTGTCGAAGACGACGACCGTGGTGACGCCGACGAGCAGGACGTCGAGCGAGTCGAGGAAGGCGAGACCCGCGAGCGCGAGGAGAAGGGTCGGCATGGCGGCGCCAGCCTACCCACCTGCTGCGAGGCAACCGAGCACACAACCACGAAGAATCGTGCATCGCTATGGGATCCGCCACTCCTCAGAACGGTTTCAGCCCCGCTACGGCACATAACTATCCAACCGGCCGTGTCCGGAGGTCGGAGTCGTCGGTCACCAGTGGTTGTCTGCTCACGGGTATGGCATGGAAAAATCCCCCCGACCGGGCTATCTGTCAGGGGGATCGAGTGGCCAGGGCCGGGATCGAACCGGCGACCTTCCGCTTTTCAGGCGGACGCTCGTACCAACTGAGCTACCTGGCCGCAGGCACCCGAAGTGAATGCCATAAGCGAAACGCCGGATTGCTCCGGCGCCTACTTGCGACCCTGACGGGACTCGAACCCGCGACCTCCGCCGTGACAGGGCGGCGCGCTAACCAACTGCGCCACAGGGCCATGCTCTGCTACCAACGATCCGAAAATCGTACCCCCTACGGGATTCGAACCCGCGCTACCGCCTTGAAAGGGCGGCGTCCTAGGCCGCTAGACGAAGGGGGCTCGCCCCGGATTTCTCCGGACCGGCTTTCAACGGCTGTCCGTTGGGAGCTGGGATAGCTTATGACAGACCGGACCGGATCCCCAAACCGGCTGGTCAGAGCCCCAAACTGAGCTCCTCCAGGCGGGCTTGGGTACGCCAGCCGTCACTGCGGAAATTCGCCAGCCACTCCGAGGTCGCCATCGCCTCGATCACCACCTCGAGCGCTTCCTCGAACCGCGACCGCAGATCGACCGGCCCGCTGATCAGGTCGACCATGTATCGCTGGCCGGCCAGTGCGGCAGCAAGCGTGCGTGTGAACCGGTCGGGATCGGCGTCGGCGCGCAGCTGCCCGTGGTCGATGGCGCGCACGGTGAGCACCCTCGTCGTGCGACCGACGATGCGTCCGCCGCCCGCTTGGACGTCGCGGGAGAAATCCGGCTCGATGATCAGCCGATGCTCGGCCTGCACGATGATGTCGTGCTCGAGTCGCAACGCGATCTCGTCGACCATCCCGTGCAGGATGTCCAGCGGGGTGAGATCCGCTCGCGCAAGCCAACGCTCGGCGGAGGCACGGTAGCGTTCCACGGCGGTCTCCAGCACCGCGCGCGCGAGGTCTTCCTTGGAATCGAAATGGAAGTACATGGCGCCCTTCGTGGCACGCGACCCTTCCAATATGCGGTTGAGCGATGCAGCGGCATAGCCGCTCTTCCCGAACTCAACGGCGGCGGATCTGATAATCGCCGCGCGTGTCCGGCGGGCCCGCTCTTGCTGCCGTGCCATGCTCGAAACGCCTCCGAAGCCTACTCGCCGCCAAGCAGCCACCCCCAAAAGGAACAGACCCTTGGCGCGAAGTTATGAGTTTTTATCAATACTTCAAACCGGGTTTTCGCCCAGTTTCAAACTTTCGGTACGAAAACTTGCGAAAAACCTGAAACACACCAGCTGGTATAGTTTTCCTGCCCGGGCGCGCCGCAGGGGGTGCGCACCCGGGCATTTCTTCGTCTCGGACCTGCCTCCTCCTGCGGCATCGAGTTCCACCGAGCCGCAATCGGCCGGACCGACCGCAGCACCTTCGGGCACACCAACGATAAGCCGAATTCCGCATCGCCGAGCGAGTCGGCGATTCTTCCGGAATTCACCAAGGCGTCACCGTACCCGGAAACCCGGTCCGACACGCGGCAAACCGACGAGTCAAGCAGCCATCCCGCTCCACTTTCAGTAACGGCAAATATTTGGCAACTTGAAACCCTCGTCCCACGGCTGCGCGAATTCGCCAGCGGCCCAGTGATGTTCACCCGGTCCGACCGACCGGCCACCGACGGCGCCTTGCTCGCCAACTCGCCCCGCGAGCCACCCCGCGTCGAGGGACCCCACTTCCATAGAATCCAAACACATTGCCAGCCAACACGATTGGATGATATCCAGACCCGTCTACGATGAACAAAGCTGGGTGGCAAATGTTTACCGCCTGCATCGTCGTCCGCGCGCCCCGCGTCACCCCGGCACAGCACCCCCACGGCGGCAGACGATCGTCACCGACCACGGCGTCGACCGGACCCTCATCACACCCCAGTCGACCGCACCTACCGACATCAACTCCCCCGATTGGGGCATCGGGCACCGATCGCACTACACTGTTTCTCCGCGCCCCTATAGCTCAGTTGGTAGAGCTACGGACTTTTAATCCAAGGGTTGGGGCGCTTCTACCAGCGGAAACGCTAGAATCGTGGGGCAAACGTGGGGCGCGCACGCCCGCGGCCCTGCCGTCGAGATGAGTGCCCCCTGTAGGACTCGAACCTACGACCTAGTGATTAAAAGTCACCAGCTCTACCAACTGAGCTAAAGGGGCTCGGCTGGAAAGCATAGCTGACAGCGGGCATGGGGCACGAACCGATTGGAGGGTGGGCCGGTTCGATGGCGTGGGCGGAAAAGCTCCCCAGCGGCAAGCACAGGGGCGTCTACCGCGACGCCAGCGGGAGGAAGCGGAGCGCGGGCACCTTCACCCGGAAGCCGGAGGCTGAGCGGCAAGCCGGGAACAAGGAAGTCGCCGAGAGGAAGTCGCCTACCCCTGCGGGGGCCGACAAACTGACGTGGGGCGAGCGGGAAGCAAGTTGGGACGCGGCGCGGATCGTGAGGAAGAGCACAGGTCGCTCCGACAAGGCCCGCCTACGCGACCATGTGCGCCCACGGTGGGAGAAACACGTCCTGCGGTCGATCTCCACGGACGACGTGCAGAAGTGGGTGACCGAGCTCTCCAACAGCGGAATGACGCCCCTCGACGGTGGCGAAGTGCTACTACCTGTCCCAGAACCAGCGAACACCTGAACTCTTAACACACACCACAGCCCCGGAAGTCGCTTCCGGGGCTGTGGGGTCTCTTCTGCTGATTCGGTCCGGGCACGGATGCGCGGCCGCAGCCAACGCACCAGGCTCAGATGCCGCTTCGATTCGCGCCACCTAGTGGAAGGCGCTCACGTTGTTCACTCCGTTGCCGTGCGTATATCCGGTGACGTTGTATGAGACGGTGAACGACAGGTCCGAACCTGAACCCGTCCACTCGATCGGCTTCGCCTCGTTCCCCTCGGAGAACAGGATGTATATCTCGTGCCCGGACTCATACTGGTCGCTGGTGGCACCGGGGGCCAGTTCGAACAGCTCCTTGGGCACGTCCCACTCTTGCCGGTAGACCGAGACGTGCTGGCCGGAATCGTTGTACAGCCTGTACCAGCCAGGTGAGCTCTTTTGCTCTGCGGAGGACTGGGATATCGACGACGAAGACACGGTCATTTTCTTGACCTGCATGCCGGTTTCAGTCATTGCTTCTCCTTCGGGTCGTGCGGTCGACGCACAAGGAATCGCTGACACGAACCCCACCAGCGTATGAACACCCATCCGAGCTTGATTCACCCGTTTCGGGTGAACTCCGCGCAGTGAACGATCATCGATAAACGGCTTCGGTAACGACGACGGCACGGTGGTCAACGCGCCCGGAGCCATCGACGGACCGAGGCAACGATCTGATCGCGATCCCGGCGTCGACCTGCCCCGATCATCTGCTCTCCTGCCTGGCGAGCACATGGACGCCAGGCAGCGGCACGGCACGCCGCAGACCTGGTCCGCGACCGGCCGGATCGGGCCGGGTCTGCGGCAGAGGCGGCAAAAATGACGGCAGCGGCCAGAGCTCTAGGGCGTGGGCGCTGGCCGAAAACGTGGGCGGCATGCCCGGAAAGTGCTGGATAGCGTGTTCCGCGGGAAGCCATGACGCGCCCGAGCGCGCGTTTCGTCCTCGCCCGCGCGACGGCCGCACATCTGTGCGTTCCGGCACTATGGGATGCGACATGTCGGGCTAACACCGCTTCGGCCCGTGGCGATAGTCCCCTCGCGGCGGCCCGAAGCCATACACTCGTGAGGATCGCAGAACGCCAGTAACGGCGCATGACGTGCATCACCAGGGCATCAATTGACTAACGGATGCGTTTCGCATCACACCTACGGTGCCGTAAGGTATGGCCGCATCGGCATCGGTCTACCGTGGGGATGACCTGTAAGACCGGACGCACACACTGAAGGGTTCATACATGGCAAGGGATCTGACTCAACTCGAGCTTCTGACGGAGTTGGAGCCGGTTGCCGAAGAAAACGTCAACCGGCACTTCTCCTTGGCAAAGGAATGGCATCCGCACGACTACGTCCCGTGGGACGAAGGCCGCAATTTCTCCGCACTCGGGGGCATCGATTGGGATCCGGACCAGTCCCGGCTGAATGAGGTCGCGAAGGCGGCCATGATCACCAACCTGCTCACCGAGGACAACTTGCCGTCCTACCACCGGGAGATCGCCGAGAATTTCTCCCAGGACGGCGCGTGGGGCACTTGGGTGGGCCGTTGGACCGCCGAGGAGAACCGACACGGCATCGTCATGCGGGACTACCTCGTCGTCACCCGCGGTGTCGACCCGGTCGCGCTCGAAGAAGCCCGGATGATCCATATGACGAACGGCTTCGCCTCCCCCGCCGACGCCGATGCCGGATTCCTGCACTCGGTCGCGTATGTCACGTTCCAGGAGCTGGCCACCCGCGTCAGTCACCGCAATACCGGCAAGGTCTGCGACGATCCGATCGCCGACCGCATGTTGCAGCGCGTTGCCGCTGACGAGAACCTGCACATGATCTTCTACCGCAACATGTGCGGCGCCGCCCTCGACCTGTCTCCCGACCAAGCTATCGAGGCGATCACTCTGATCCTGGAGAACTTCCAGATGCCCGGCGCGGGTATGCCCAACTTCCGCCGCAACGGCGTGCTGATGGCCAAGCACGGCATCTACGACTTGCGCCAGCACCTGGAGGAGGTCGTCCAGCCGGTGCTGAAGAAGTGGGACATCTTCGAGCGCACCGACTTCACCGCGCGCGGTGAAGCTGTCCGCGAGCGGCTCGGCCTCTTCCTCGAGAAGTTGGCCGGCGATGTGCTCAAGTTCGAGGAGCAGCGCGATCGCATGCTCGCCCGCGAAGCCGCCAAGCGCGAGCGCCAGATGGCGGGCAGTACCGTGGGCTGACGGCACACTCCCTGGCACAACGGCGCCGTCGTCCGGACTTCTGGATGGCGGCGCGCCTATTTCCCGGCTCCTGCGGACCCACACGGATTTCCGAATTCGGAAGAACTACGGCAGCGCCGACGAGATCATGAAGAGAACCATCGTTCGTGGACTCTGACCGCTACTCCGGAAGGCCGACGAGATGACAACAACAACCCAGGGTGGCGCCGTGCTCGCAGGCAAGGTCGTGGCCATCACGGGTGGGGCTCGCGGTATCGGCCGCGCCACCGCAGAGGCGTTCCTCGCCGCGGGTGCGGTCGTCGCGATCGGTGATATCGATATCGAGCTGGTCGCCAAAACGGCGGCGGAGTTCGGCGCCGATCCGGACGCGAAGGTGATCGGCCTACCTCTGAACGTCACCGACCGCGACTCGTTCGCCACCTTCCTCGACGCGGTTGAGCATGAGCTCGGTTTGGTGGACGTACTGGTGAACAACGCGGGCATCATGCCGACGGGTCTGTTCGTCGACGAGGACGAGGCGATGACCGACCGCATCATCGACATCAACCTGCGCGGCGTCTTGACCGGTTCACGGCTGGCGATCACGCGCTTCCTGGCGCGTGGCAGCGGCCACCTCGTCAATATCGCGTCGTTGGCGGGCACGCAAGGCTTACCCGGCCTTGCGACCTACTCCGCGACCAAGCACGCGGTGGTGGGATTCACCTCGGCGCTGCATCTGGAGCTGAAGGAACACGGCGTGCGGGTCTCGGCAGTGCTGCCGGGCATCGTGCGCACCGAGCTGTCCGCGGGCGCCAACATGCCGAAGTGGATCACGCCGCTGACCACGGTGGACCCCGAGGACGTCGCACGGGCGATCGTCGGCACGGTGCTCCGGCCACGTCCGCTGGTGACAGTGCCGCGCAGGCTGACCGCGATCATCAAGTCCACACAGCTGCTGCCCTACCGCGCCCAGCTCCTGGTGGCCCGATTCACCGGGGCGACAACGGCGTACGCGCAGGCCGACCCGACGCTCAGGGAGAAGTACCACCGCAGGCTGCGCGGCGAATAATGGCAGCTTGACAAGGAGAGGTGCCGTCGACAGCACAGGCTCGATCGCGGCAGCTGGACCTCAGCGTTTCGGGGCGTGCGATCTCGAAGGATCGCAGTGCGCGGCTGACATGTCCGAGCCATCTGGCCTCGTCGAGCAGCGTGTCAGCGCCGCCGTGTTGTGCGAACAGGGTCATCGTCATGTTGTGTTGGGGTGGTATGCCCGCCCGCTTCGCCCGGATCGCGGCCGCGATGACGGCCGCCTCGATCATCGGGCCGCGCTCGTGGTCCGGCAGGCCGAGCGCGTCGGACCGTTCGGCGGCGAGTTGTCGCGCCCGTGGATCGGCATGCCCGCGCAACGCCAGTTGAGCATCCCGAATGTCGACAACCCGGCGACAGAGCCGAAATTCGGCGTCCCGTAAAGGATTCCATTCACGGCCGATGGGGATGGGCACAGCGCTTGCCGTGCCGGTGGCGGATGTCAGGTGCCCGCTCAGCTCAATGAGTTGTCGTTCGGCGCGGTGGCATCGGTAAGCGTGGAGCAGCGACCCGAGGAGCTCACCGCCCGAGGGCAGCGCCATCCCTGCGATGACGATGAGCAGTCCCGTTACCGTGAGTAGCCCATCGACGGTCGCGTGCAGCGGCTGGGGTGTGTGGCCGAGATCGGCTGCGACGAGCACGTATCCGAGGAAGGCAAGGCGCGCGATCACGGCGATGCCGCCTATCGCGATAACCCGGAATCCGATGCGTAGCCATGGCTTCGCAGTGAGCACGGCGTAGCGAAACCCGAACACGACTGCCGCGACGGCGCTGACACCGACGTAGCAGATGAACAGATACCGATACCGAGCACCGTTCGGGGACGCCGGCGGGAAGGCGGCGAACAGCGAGACGACTGCGGCGATGACGACAACGAATCCCGCACAGCAGAGCGGCGACCTACGGCGGGCGATCTCGGTCGGTGTCGTGAGGTACACAAACCATATCTGGCTCGCGCACACCGCGAGCATCGCTGTGACGTCACTGAGCATGACGCCGATTGTCGGAATATGGGTGTGGTGGTCAATGGCATCGGATTCGAGCCAGAGCATCATCGTCGCCAGGATCGCACCAGTGAAAAGGGCACTCGCACGGTGCATCCCGTTGTCCGGATCTCGCATGATGTCGCGAGCCTTGATGGCCAGGACAGTGACGCAAGCGAACGCCGTGAGCAAGATGAGGAGAATCGGGTCGGGGGTCACAGTGAGTTATCCAAGCGGCGGACTATGTCGGCGATCGCCGGATCGGCGGCGACGGTGACCGGCTGGCTCGACCGGTGCGCGCGCCGCAGGAGCAACGTCGCCGTCATCTCCGCCTCGGTCTCCTGCTCGGTCGATCCGCAGGACCTGGCGAGAACCTGCCCCTGGATCTCCTGGGCGATGTGCACGAACACGCAGTTCCGTCGATCTTCGCCGATCGGCTGACCCGTGTGGCCGAGGAGCAGATGCGCGAATTCGTGAAAGATGATCTGCTGGCGGTGAATCGGACTAGCGGACTCCTCGTAGATGACGGAATGCCCGTGTTCGTCGGTGATCAGCAGCCCGAGTGGGCTCGCCGGCGGCAAGGCCATCGGGATCAGTTCGATCCGTCTGCCCACATGACTCGCCAAACGCTCGCGCACCTCGCCGATACCGAAACGAACCGGTAGCCCGAGCACGTCGATTCGCCTCTCGCAGCGCTTCCGCAAATCCGTAGTCCGCATGGCAGTCGAGGTTCTTCGCGCGCTACCGGTCGCCGGACGGGCCTGCGGGCAGTCGCTCCAAGCGGCGGAAACGGTTGATCACGTCAGTGACCGCCGCCAGACTCTCGGCAGACAGGCCCGCCGCCCGCAGCGCCACATCACGCACACCCGCGTCCCGCATAGCAGCCAGCAGACCCAATTCGGCGTCGACCTCGCGACTGGTCTCTTCGTCGAAGAAGTACGCAGGGGGAACCCCGAAGAATCGCGCCAGCGCGCTCAAGTGCCGAAAGGTCGGATTGTCTCGTTGACCGGTACGTAAGTACCAGACATACGAGCCGGACAATCGCACCCCCTGCTGGCGGGCGATCGCGGTGGCGACCTCCTCGTTGCTGAACTCGCGACCGTCCGGCCTGCGCACGACGTCGAACAGATGGGTCAATCTCGACGCCAACGTTGAGCCCGTTTCGTCCACCGGTCGCCTTCCCGTCAACTGGAATGCCTTCGAACCCATTATCGCTTGACGACCGTTGACAGGCCAGACCAGGCATGGTGCAATCAAATCATCAACTGATGTGAAGAGAATACAGTCCGAAACCACGCTTGTTGACAATGTGCGTTGGGTCGCGCGGGAGGACCGACAGTGGGCAGGAGCAGAGACCGAGTTCCCGCGCCCTGTTCAGTTGTACGGCGTGGACCTGGCCACGATGGCAGAAGCAGCCAAGATCACCACAAGTGAAAGCTTGCTGACCACATTGGCACCATGGCTGCCCGGTGCCGAAGGGCACCCTGCTCGGTGGTGGCGCCGCGCTGCCATACAAGCGCGTGCTGTTCAGCCGGCCCGGGCGGGCCATGGTCCGCGCCGCGGAACCGGCGGGTGTTCCGGAGGGAGATCGTATGGGTCAGCCGTTGTGGATCGATACCGACGAGTTGCACGCGTCAGCACTGGAATTGCACCAGCTCGCCGAGGAGACTGCACGGATGGCGGCGGAGTT
This sequence comes from Nocardia sp. NPDC023852, assembly GCF_040639505.1. NCBI lineage: Bacteria > Bacillati > Actinomycetota > Actinomycetes > Mycobacteriales > Nocardiaceae > Nocardia > Nocardia sp. NPDC023852. The sequence goes on along the minus strand of NZ_JBFAAB010000003.1, from coordinate 280,013 downwards.
GAACGCCGACCTCGCCCGCGAAGGGGAGTGCTGGGGCGACGACGAACCCGGCAAGACCTTCGCCCAAACGTATGTGCCCGGCGCGGAGCAGGGCATGGAGGGTTTCGAGAACCTCGCGGCGAATCTCCGCGCGATAGGTTCCGACATCCGGGGCGCCAACGACGCATTAGAGAATCAGGATCGCGACGGCGGTCTCGACGTGAACCGCGCGCATTCGACCGGCGGCGACCTCGCGAGCATGGACCCGAGCGGATCGGCCTACCCCCGCTCGACCGGTTCCCCGAGCCCGATCGAAGATCCCGCACAGCAACCCATCGGATCGCCGCCAATCGCCGGTGAACCGACGGCCGACAACACCGGGCGACAGGACGCAGGCCCGACGGTGGGTCCCGGCACCGATACCAGCCGGCAGCGCGCAGCGCAGCGACAGCCGGATCTACCGGCCGATCCAGCTTCTCCTGGCTACGACTCCGACACCCGCCTGAACGAAGGGCAGGCGCAGTCCCAGCCGACCACCTCCGCCCCCACCGTCTCGGCCTCAACCACTCCGGTAGGACGTGGCAGGACAGCGCCGCCGACGAATACGGGAACCCGACTCGCTCCCACGACTTCCGCCGCGCCGTCGGACGACGCTCCCCGGCCGCAGAATTCATCGGGCACGCCGTGGTCGAAGGCACCGAGCACGGCGAGGCCCGCGGAAAGGGGAATGCCACCACGGGTTTCCCCGCCGCGACCCACCGGCCGTCCGCAGGGCCCCGCGGCCCCCTCGAAAGAAAAGGGCCGCACCATATTCCGGCGTCCGGAGCCAGCGGCGGCCCGGCCACCGCAGACCACCAACGACGAGGCCATGCGGATCGCGCGGGAAATGGCGGCCCGGCAGGGCCTCGAAATCGTCGGATTCGAAACGGCAGGTATGACCGCGCACACGGTGCAGGAGATAGCCGACGCCGTAGACACCGTGCTCACGAAGTACACGATCGTTCTGCGCGGCATCGAGATCGCAGCCGGTGACGGCGCCCTGTCGCGGGTCGAGAACCGTGCCCCGGCACATTCCTCGGGGTCGTCGGAAGCCACACCGTCGCAGTCTCCGGAACCGTGGATCGTCCTCGACCGCGCGGGCGCGGCGGACCCCGGCCTGCTGTCCAGGCGTGCGGAGGCGACAGCACGCTCGACAGACAACGTGGTCTGGCCGCGGCCGATGTACGCGACGATGCTGCTCGAGTTCGGTCATGTGCTCGACCTCCTCGGCGGGGTCCGGGCGCGGCGAGAGGTGCAGCGCGCGCTGATCACCGAGTACCTGCGGGTGAGCGGCGCCGCGGGTGACCCCCTCGGGCGTGTGGTCGGTGGCTACAAGCGCTGGCGATCCCAGCTCAGCAGGGCCTGCTTCGACTGCGGCGTGCTGTCTCCCGGGCGGGCACTGGCCGAAGGGTTCGCCACCGTCGAGCTGCACGGCGACAAGGCAAGTGGCCCGGCGAAGGCGTTGCACCGCTTGCTGGTGACTACGGCGCGGCCGGACGCGCGCTGCGGAGGCCACGGGCGGTGTCATGACACTTCAACCGACTCCGAGCTGCGGATATGCTGAGCAGCCTGCGGTGTCACCGAATCCGGATTCGGGCCACGTGGGTCCAGGAAGGAAGCCTGCATGGACCGATGGAAGCGAGAAGGCTTGCGGTCGGCCAACAGCGGGTTGCGCAACCAGGTCGAGCATCTCCTCGACGCCTACGAGGCGCAGAAACCTCGGCTGACCGAGGTCTACCGGCAGCTGGAAGCCTTTCGCCTGCGGGCCAGTTCACCGGATCAGTCGGTGGAGGTTACCGTCGACGCCAGCGGCGTGCTGACCGACCTGACGCTGACCGCGTCCGCAATGCGGAAGACACCGGGCGAACTCGCTCGCTTCATCGTCGAAGCTGTGCGGGAAGCGGCTGTCCGCGCCCGTGAACACAACGAAGCCATCGCCGCCCCCGTCGCCGCCGATCTGGACGACATGCCGGACCTCCCCGACATCATGTCGGAAACCCCGAGCCTGCACGATATCCGCGCCTTCCTCCGAGGCGACCAGAATCCAGCGGATTGACCCCTGCTGCGCAACGATCAGCGCACTCCCGACCTGGGCGACAACATGTCTATCGGTCGGGAACGCGCTTGCCGTCGGAGGATTCCGCAGTGGTAATTCGGTCGATGGTGGCATGGGCACGGATGCACTCGACGAACGCCGGTTGACGGGTTCGGAATACGGATGACCCTGCATTTGCCGCCATGGCTGCCCACCCCAGTGATGGAGTGTGTGGTGGGCCACTTCCCGGTCGCCGACGAAGACCGGATGCGTCGCGACGGCGATTACTGGTCGGACAAAGCCGAATGGTGCCGCGGCCAAGCGACGTACATGGACGCCAAAGCAGCGCAGCGGCACACCACCATTCGAGGTCGTACGGGTGATGCGATCGAGGACGGTTACAAGCAGTTGGCCGAGAGTTTCCGCAGCCAGGCCGACTACAACGACCAGCTGGCCGAACAGCTGTACGACGGCGCGAATAATCTCGAGCTGCAGAAATGGACGGTCATCGGCTTTGCGGTGATCCTGGCTTGGACCCTGACGCACGCCGCGATCACGTTCGCCGCGGGCGGCGCGATCGAAGCGTACTTGGCTAAGGCACGGACGGAAACCGCGCTGCAGATCGCTCGCCGGAAACTCCTGGAATACCTCGCCGGGCAAGGCGCGAAGTATGCAGCCGAACGCAGCACCCTGGTACTGGCCCGCAATGCGGCGATCATCGGCGTGCTCCAAGGTGGCGGCATCAATGCCGCGGTCCAGCTGAAGCAGATCGCCGACGACAACCGCGAATCGATGGACCTGAAGTCCGCAGGCATCGCAACGGCCGCGGGTGGTGTCGGTGGCGCGAGCGGCGCGGTTTTCGGCCAATGGCTCGGACGCCGCTGGATCGTACCTGCGACCGTCTCCTCGGCCGAACGTGCCGGTAGTACCGCCGGGCGGGTGGCTTTCCAGATCGGCGGCACGGCGTTGGTCGGCGCCGCCGGCGGCCTCGCGGGCGGTGTCGCGGGCACCGGTGTCGCGATCTTGCTTTCCGGTGAGAAATTCACCCGCGAGACCTTCACCGAGGGGCTGCTCCCGGCAGTCACCAGCGGATTCCTCGGCGCCGCCAGCCACGCCGCCCGCCACATCCACGCTGCTACGCCAACTTCCCCGGTGGCTGCGGTGCCCGACGCGCCCCCCGGCACCCGCGACCTCACCGACGCCCTCGCGCAACACGGCATCCGCACCCACGACTACGACCCGGACAACCCTCCCCCCGCCCACCAGCAAAAACTGCTCGACTCACTGCACACCCTGCTCCGCCAAGGGAACGCACCCACAGCCGACGTGCCAGCGGGCGCCCTCGGCGAACCAACGCACGCCGCAGTCGGCGGGAAGTCCGGTGCCGCCAACGGACCGGCGCAGGTTTCCGTGGACAGTGCGGCGGCGCGACCGCCCCAAACGGTGTCGGCGAAAAGCAACAGTTTCGTCCCTCGCATCGACTCCGAGATCTCCAGCGCCGAACCCAACAGTGGCAACACCGCTGAGCCGGAGGTTGTCGCGACACCGCCTGCCGACTCCGCTACGGAACCAGTGTCCGAGCCACTTGCCGATGCCGAAATACGATCGAGCGCACCGCATTACAGCTCTCTGGACGAGACCGCAGCCGCCTCGGAGCCCGCTGGACCTGGCTCCGAGCGGCCGCTGTCGCCCGACAACTCCGCGGAACAGAGCGGCAGACCAGAGACCGAGGATCGGACCACGTCGGTCGACGAGTCCGGGAAACCAGCGGAGGAACCGACGACACGATCGGAGCCGGAATCCGACGGTGAAGACGCGGCCGACGCGGCGCACGAGGGGAAGCCACTTCCCGACGATCAGCCCGACACCGCGTCGGGTGAGCGCGAAGCGCCCCTTTCGGCGGGCGATGCGGTGCGGCGTGCCGCCGAGGAGGCGCTCCAGGACTACGAGGCTCGCTCGGGGCAGGACCTGCCGGAGGAGCAACGACTGGTGAATGCCTCCGACGAAAAGCTGATGGAGATGCTGGTCGGCGATCCCGCCGACGCGACGGCCGCGCTGATCGAGGTGATTCGTCGCGGCGAGGACAAAGTACTGCGGTGGACGCAGGTGGCCGCGCTGATCGCAATGCGGGACGGCCCGGTCGATATGGATGCCGGGGAGGGCAAGTCGCTGGTGTTCCTCGCACACGCGGCCCGCGACGCGGTGGAGCACGGCGCGGTTCAGGTGATCACCACCCGCGATAATCTCGCCAACCGCGAATTCACCCGCTACCAATCGGTTTTGAGCAGAGTCGGCTTCGATGTGGTGCGGATGAACCCCGACCACGCACCCCCGCCACCGGCCGAGGGCAGACCGACGATCTACATCGGCACCCAACAGGATGTGGGTTTCGCTGCACTGCGGGAGAATTGGGTGCCGGGTCGCCGAGCCGCGATCGACGAGATCGACGAGGCGCTCGTCCACGCCGACACTCGGTACATCCTGTCCGACGGCGCCGCTCAGCTGGCGGACCCCGAGACCGTGGCCCAGGTCACCGATGCCCGCGACTTCCTGGTCGAGAGCCTCGACCGCGGCCTGCTGACAGAGACCGATTTCGGGCGGGAACCCAACCAGCGCGGCGGGCGGGCGATGTTGACCGACGCCGGTCGAGCAAAGCTGGAAGCACTGCTGAAACGCGCCCCGGACGATAACGAACTGCGGCGGCTCGACATGGCGGCATCGGCCCGGTGGGAATACGTCGAGAACGTGCACTACGTGGTGCACGAAATCAACGGCCACAAGAAGATATTCATCATCGACCAGACCACCCACAAGGTGATGTTCGACCCAGAGACCTCCACCGAGAGCCGGTGGAACGGCGGCATGGCGCAGGCGATCGAGGCCGAGCGCGGACTAGAGATCCGCAACGACCCCAACACTTCGAAATCCATTACGGCGCAGCGACTGTTCGGCCGGGAGAATTACAACTTCGTCACCGGCGCCTCCGGCACGGCCGAAGGCTCGGCCGCGACACTGCAGAACCGCTACGGGTTGGGCGAGGTGATCAAGATCGACCGCTTCACGGAGTCGCGGCTCGAGGTCATGGCGGACACGGTCGCGCCGGACGAGGCCGCGAAGTTGCAGAACCTCGCCGCGGACATCGCGACAATGCAGGAGACAGGCCGTCCGCAGCTGATCCTGTGCGACCGCAACGACATCGTCGCCGCGCTGTCGAAGCTGGTCGAAGTCGATCATGTCGCAGTGGACGCGAAGTGGTTCCTCCAGCACGGCACCCGCGCCGAGGACGATCTACAGCAGATCTTCGACGCGGCGGGCGAACGGGGCAAGGTCCTGATCATCAATATGCAAGGGGCCCGCGGCGTCGACATCCCGATCAACGCGACCACCCGCGAACTCGGCGGCCTGCACGTCGCTGTCACCGGCCGCTCGGCACTGTCCCGCGATATCGACATCCAGGCCGAGAACCGCGCCGCCCGCAACGGTGATCCAGGCAGCGTCCGGTACTACACCTCATCCGGCGACGACCTCTACGCTCTCTCCGACAACCCGCTGGTTCAGTACGCCGTCATCCAGTACAGGGAAGCCTCCGCCGAACACCATGCCCAGCCGACCAGCGAGACCCAGGCGCGGCTCGTCCATACCGAAGACACCCTTCGTTCACTGGTCGAGCCACTGCAGGAGGCGGCCGCACAACACCAGAAGGCCAACTTCCGCACCGACCACACCAGCGGCCCGTCCACCCCAGCTCTTCCTGCCTTGCCGGCAGATTCCAATGTCGAACCGCCACAACAACATCCACCGCACACAGGTCGAGCGCCTCAGATACCGTCGAGCGCCACACACCACACCGCACCCGTCGGCCCAGAAAGCCCCGTCGGGCACAGCACCTCCGGCGGACACAACACCCCCGCCGGACAGGTCGTCCCCGTCAAGCATCCACAGGCACTGGACGACCTCGAAGAGCGGCCGATCGACGACCTGGACACGGTGCCGCAGGATGCGCGGGAAGGCCATGCCGCGGCGACCGATGCACTTCCGAGCCCTCGATCGGCGGACCGGCGTATCGAGGACTGCGCCGTCCGGCTCACCCGCACTCTACGAGCACTCGGCAACGACAACACACCCGAACCCGACGAAAACGACCCCGCATGGCAGGCCGAGGACAACTGGCGCGTCATCGAAACCAACATCCACGCCCAACTCACCGCAATCGACCACCACCCCACCACAACCGGCGGCACCGATCCCCTTGCCACCATCGCTGACAACGTCCGCACCAAACAAGACGGCGCCGACACCGCCGTCATCGTCGTCGACGACGGCACCGACGCACACGGCTACATCATCACCAACGTCGACGGCAACCTCATTGTCTTCGACACCCTCATCGAGGACACAAGCCCCCGCGTACGCAACTACGACGGAGACGAGAACGGCGACAATAAATGGCAACCCACCTACCACCACATAGAACAAGCCTTCGTCGCCTACTTCAAAGACGACAACGGCACCCTCGGTGCTCTCCATCAACCACACCCCGGCCACGAACACCGAGCACACCCACCACACAGAATCACCGGATCGCCCACCAATAGCCACGGCGACGAGCAATCGTCCGATCCAGTCCAGGTGGATGGCCGCCCGACGTATCTGGGGCGCGCACTGCCTCGGGACGTCGGCTTCACCGACGAACAGCGGCAGTTGGCCGACGCGGCCCTGCGCGCGGGTGGCTTCGCCGACGCGGATACGTTGCAGCGTCGCGGCGACACCTATATCGCGGACGCCGCGACGCGCCGCGCATTCGAGAACGCCCAGTGGTGGCATTCGCTGAGCGACCTCGCGAACCCGGGTCAGCCGAGCGCCGCTCAGCAGGCGCTGATCCAGGTCTTCCCGCACCAGATCGGCAATGCCGACGGCATTCCCGCGGTGATCCGCGACCGGGCTAACCGGCTGTCGATCAGCCGCGATCTGGGGGCTTTCAACGCCCGCCGGCCACCCGACGGACGAATCCTCGACTGGTTCCGCACCGGACTCACAGCGGCTGAGTCGAAGCAGTTCGGCAACCTGATCCATACTCGAAATCACTTGGCACAGTTGGACCAGCAGGCAAGAGAGGTACCGGGCAGCCCGCCCGTGCACGTCTTGTCCTACGACTCGGCCGCCTTCGACGGCGACGGCAAGGCCGTAGTCGCACTCGGCAACGTGGACACCGCGCACACGGTGAACTGGCATGTGCCGGGCACCAATACGACGTCGCGCTCGCTGGCCTACCAGTTCAAGCCGCTGCGCAACCTGTATGAAGAAACCCTGCGGGTGGATCGATCGCTGGAGCTGGCGTCGATCATCTGGATCGGATACGACGCGCCGACCGGGACCGCGAACACCGGTTACCTGAAGGCCGCCTTCCACAGCCGCGCGGAAAAGGGCGGCGATCTGTTGCTGAGCGATATCGCGGCGTTCCACGCCACCAGACAGTTCGCCGGAACCGCCGACCCTGATCGTCTCCGCAACCGGATCTACGGGCACAGCTACGGCTCGGTCACCACATGCTATGCGGGTAGGTACGGCAGGCTGGCAGGGCTGGTCGCATCGATCACTCTCTCGGGCTCGCCTGGGGCAGGCCCGTTGCGCAATGCCGCGGAGTTCGGCATCGGCGCGGAAAACGTCTTCGTCGCCGCCTCGTGGCGTGATCTGGTGACCATGTTCGGTGCGGACCAGCCCGGCCCGTGGAGCCGCATCCACTGGCGGCTCGGCCTCGGCATGGATCCTGCTTCCGAGAAGTTCGGCGGCAGACGAATCGGCGCCGAGTTTCCGGACTCGCCGGACTTCGCCGGTGTCGAGTCCGTGCATCAGGGTTATCTGCACTACGACTCGGCGACCGGACTACCCACCGAGGCGCTGGCCAATGTCGCGCAGATCACCGCGGGCCGAGGCGAGACCCTCGTCGCGGTGGATCGCCGTCAGCCCGGCCGCAGGATCGGCTCAGCGCCCGTTGACTGCGAGCGCGGGCGATACGACGACGGCCGACGCAACGTGGTCGACCAGAAACCGCTCGCCGACGCCGACCGGCAGCCCTACCGCCACGAAGAGGTCGACCTCGATGAGGTGGTCGACACCGTGCGCGGTTCCGACGTCCGCCCCATGCCGGAAGAACGCGGCCTCATCGACACCGCCGAACCGGCGCGGGCGGGCGACCGGCCGGAAGGCGGACCGAGCGACCACACCGGGACCGCCCGCGATGCGGTTCGGCAAAGGAACGATTGCGTCGCCCGGGTCGCCCAAGTGGTGTCGGCGCTGGGAAGCAAGGAGGCACGCGAAGCCGCAGCGGGTAGAAATGACTGGCGCACAGTGGAAACCGCCATCGCGGCACAGCTGACCAAGGTCGAGCTGACAGCGCATACCGATGATCTCCTGGCACCGATCGTCGCCGCCGTCGAGAACAGACAGGACGGCGCCGACACCGCCGTCATCGTCGTCGACGACGGCACCAATGCCCACGGCTACGTCATCACCAACGTCGAGGGCGCCATCGTCGTCTTCGACACGAACATCGAAGATCCCGACGCACAGGAAACGGACCCGGACGACACACCCACACCCCGAGTACGGACACTCGATCGCTGGAAACAGTCCTACCCACACATCGAAGAAGCCTTCGTCGCCTTCCTCGGCAACGACAACGGCGACCTGTCGGCCCTCCACGAACCTGTACCCGACCACCTCGACCGCGCACACCCACGACACAGGATCACCGGCCGCCCGACCGAACCGGATGGTCAGGAGGTCCCCGATTCGGCCGAACCCTCGGCGCCGACGGGGCTCGACAGGTTTTGCACCGCTCTGATCGATCCCGCCGCCCCCGGTCCGACACCGTGGACGGCTTGTTCGAGCGAGCAGGCACAGTCACCACGCGACACCGATGCGACCGTCGAAGGCGACCCAGCGAGTCGACCGGCCGCGGAGCACACCCCGCCGGACGCGGGCCGAACATCGTGGGCGGCACACTCCGCGCCATCCCAGCATTCGACGGAGACGCCGTGGAGCGTCCGGTCAACCGCGTCGAGACCCCGGTCCCGAACCGCCGATTCGCCCGCTCAGCCGACCACACACGAAAGACAACCATGGCACCGACGCCGGGCACGGGAAGGTGCCGAACCCCCGCCCGATAAGTAGCGGCGGGCGCGTGGCGGTCCACCCCGTGGCGACCGTAGAAGACCGTCCAGGAAAATGGGGGTCGTGCAGTCCGATGTCCTGAGGGAAGCAAGCGTCCGAATCGGCCCCTACCCGGTCGATCCGCCGGTGGTGCTCGCCCCGATGGCGGGGATCACGAACCTGGCGTTCCGGAAGCTGTGCCGGGAGTACGGCAGCCCGACCGCCATCTACGTGTGCGAGATGATCACCGCGCGGGCCGTGGTGGAACGCAACGAGAAGACGCTGCACATGATGTCCTTCGACGCCGACGAACATCCGCGTTCTATGCAGCTCTACGGCGTCGACCCGGCCACCCTCGGGGAGGCCGTGCGGATCATCGTCGGCGAGGGCTGGGCCGATCATATAGACCTCAACCTCGGCTGCCCGGTGCCCAAGGTCACACGGCTCGGCGGCGGGGCCGCGCTGCCATACAAGCGGACCCTGTTCCGCCGCATCGTGGCCGCCATGGTGAGTGCCGCCGAACCGGCGGGGGTCCCGGTGACTGTGAAGTTCCGCATCGGCATCGACGACGAACACCGCACCTATCTGGACGCGGGCCGCATCGCGGAAGCCGAAGGCGCGCAAGCGGTCGCGTTGCACGCGCGCACGGCCGCACAACGGTACTCCGGTCAGGCGGACTGGACCGCGATCGCCCGGCTCAAGGATGCCGTCACGGCGATCCCGGTGCTGGGCAACGGCGACATCTTCGCCGCCGCCGACGCGGTCCGCATGATGGCCGAGACCGGCTGCGACGGTGTGGTCGTCGGCCGCGGCTGCCTGGGCAGGCCATGGCTGTTCGCCGAACTCCAGGCCGCGCTGCGCGGCGAGCCGCTGCCCGACGCGCCCGACTTGGGCCAGGTCGGCAACGTGCTGTATCGGCACGGCGCGCTGCTCGCCGAACATCTCGGCGAAGACAAAGCCATGCGCGATCTGCGCAAGCACATGGCCTGGTATCTGATGGGCTTCCCGGTCGGCGCTGATCTGCGGCGCACGTTCGCCACCGTATCCAGTCTCACCGAGCTGGAAGACCTTGTCGGACAACTCGATCCGACCGCGCCGTTTCCGAAGGACGCCGAAGGGCCGCGCGGCCGTCAGGGCTCACCGGGCAAGGTCGCGCTGCCGCATGGCTGGCTCGACGATCCGGACGATCCGGCGGTGCCGCAGGCCGCCGACGTGATGCACAGCGGCGGCTGATCCTGCAACCCCGCAGCGAACTCGCCGTCCCGACGACGACACGATCTCTTCGATTTCGCACTGGGGTGGCCCGCCGTGGCGGAATCGTTATCATTGCGGGATCGGTGCTGCCGGTCGACTATGGCCCGAGGCGGAAAGCAAGACGAAAAGCGAGGTTCGTTGGTGGGTGACGATCGGCACGGGCGTTCGCCACGGCCCGGAGGTCGCGCCCCGTGGGAGCGCTATCCCGCGGCGGATTACCCGGAACGAGACGCCGAACAGGCGTCCCGGCGCTCACGACATACCGATGCCGCCCATGACCAGAGTTCCGCGCCGCTCACAGTCCAGGATCTCGTCCAGCGGGTCGACAACGAGCGTGGCGGGCGCAGGGGTCGCCGGGCAGCCGCGCCCCAGGACGCGGGCGCTCCACCAGCACGGGGCCGCCGCACCGAGCCGACACCGCAGGACGCCGGCCCGCCACCGGTGCGGGGCCGCCGCACCGAGCCGGCGCCGAGGCAGGCTGCTCCGCCAGGGCCCGCCGAGCCCGGTGCCCGGCGCCCACCGGAACCCGCCAATGGTCGCGGCGCGGCAGGCCCGCGTCGCCCACCCGACGCGCCCGCGCCACGGCACACCGGCAGTTCGCCGGTGGTCCAGGACATCGCCGGCGAACACGCCACACCGACCTCGCGCGCCGGGGGCCGGCGTCCCGCCGAGCGCCCGGAGCCCGGCATCCGGCCCGAGCCGGAACCGGCCGAAGAAGTTACCGACGTCCTCCCACCGCTGACCGAGCCGACGCGTGCCAAACGCAAAAGCTCGGGCTGGCCCACGACGGAATCCAAGGCCGTCAAGCCGAAAGCGGTCGGTGCGCCGTCGCAATCCCGACTGGAAGCCGCCCGGCAACGCCGAAAGACGCGCATGCGGACCGCGGGCCGAGCGGCGGTGGCAGGCGTCTCCGTCCTCGTTCTGCTGGCCACCGGCGGCGGCTGGAGTTACCTGCGTTCCACCGCCAACGGCTTCACCCAGGTTTCCGCGCTCGATGACAACACCGAGGACGTCGTCGACTCGGGCGCGCAACTCGGCGACGAGAACTTCCTGCTCGTCGGTACCGACACCCGTGTGGGCGCCAACGGGCAGCTCGGCGCGGGGTCGACCGACGATGCCGAGGGCTCCCGGGCGGACACCGTCATGCTGGTGAATATCCCCAAGAACCGATCGCGGGTCGTGGTCGTCTCGTTCCCCCGTGACCTCGACGTGAGCCGGCCGCGGTGCAATGGCTGGGACAACGAGAAAATCAATTACACCAACGAGGTCTTCCCTGCGGCGATGGGCGACAAGCTCAACGCCGTCTATGCCCTCGGCGGCCCGAAGTGCCTGTTCAACGTCATTTCCAAGATGACGGGGCTCAGCATCAACCACTTCATCAGCATCGACTTCGCCGGATTCGAGGCGATGGTCGACCAAGTCGGCGGCGTGGACGTGTGCGCCTCCAAGCCGATCGTCGACGGGATTCTCGGCACTGTCCTCGAGAACCCCGGTATGCAGCACGTCAGCGGCGAGACCGCGCTCAACTATGTGCGGGCCCGGCACGTCTACGGTGAGGAACGCAGCGACTACGACCGCATCAACCGACAGCAGCGGTTCCTTGCCTCGCTGCTGCGCGGTGCGCTGTCCAGCAAAGTGCTGTTCGACCCCGGCAAGCTGCGCGGCTTCATCGACGCGTTCACCAAGCACACGTGGGTTGACCAGGTCGATACGAACGACCTGCTGACGCTCGGACGATCACTGCAAAAGGTCGACGCGGGTGCGGTGACCTTCCTGACCATCCCGACCGCAGGCACCACCTCTTACGGCAACGAGATTCCCCGCGAGTCCGACATCAAGGCCATCTTCCGCGCGGTCATCGATGACCAGCCGCTGCCCGGCGAGAAGAAGGTGGCGCCCGCCCCAGGGTCGAGCACGACAGCTCCACCCGCACCGCCGAAGCTGACCGCGGTCGATCCGAGCACGGTGTCGCTGCTGGTCTCGAACGCCTCCGGCGTCGGAGGCGTGGCCAACAAGGCGTCGACAAAACTGGGTAATCAGGGCTTCCAGATCTACAACACGGGCAATTACTCCAACGGCACCGCGACGACGTCGAAGATCCGGTACGCGGCTGGACACGAGGCAGAGGCTGCGACAGTGGCCAGTGCGATTCCGGGCACGACGTTGGAACAGGCGTCCGATCTCGGCGGCATCATCGAGGTCGTCTTGGGAACCGATTTCACCGGCACGGTAACGAGCCCGGTTCCGGTGGGCGATCCGATCACCAACGTGCCGGTCAGCTCGACCGCCAGCATGACGCCGGTCAATCTTCCCTCCGACCTCGAGCACGTCAACGCCGCAGAAGACATCTGCAAGTAGGGCCGGTCGCCGACATCGCAGACCCTCGATACGCGGGCACCTAGTGCCGGGGCCGCACGTCCACCGTGCGATGCGCATCACATGTCGCCGGTCGGTTCGACGCGTAGATGCCAGGATCGCATCTGGGGCCGGCGGGCCTGGCCACATGCGGCAACGTACCGGCGAACACGCGGCACCGGTCATTCATCCGTTGTTGGTGACTTGGTCAGCGCCGGGAACTAGGGTCTGATCTCATGCGTGTCATCTACAACGAGCAAATGGCCGATCTCGCCCACGTGCTGGGCGAGATGGCCGGTCTGGCGGGGTCGGCCATGGACCGGGCAACCCAGTCGCTGCTCCAGGCCGACCTCACCTTGGCGGAGCAGGTGATCAGCGAACACGACCGGATTGCCGACCTGATCCAAGACGCCGAGGAGAAGGCCTTCGCTCTCCTCGCGCTGCAGGCGCCCGTGGCGGGTGATCTGCGGCAGGTCGTGAGCGCGATCCAGATCGTCGGCGACGTGAACCGCATGGGCGCGCTGGCGCTGCACGTGGCGAAGGTCACGCGCAGGCGGCACCCGAACCACGCGCTGCCCGAGGCGGTCAACGGCTACTTCGCCGAAATGGGCCGCATCGCGGTGAACATGGGCGCCGGCGCCAAGGAGGTCCTCGAGACTCGCGACCCCGAGCGCGCGGCCCAGCTGAACGAGGACGACGAGGCGATGGACGACCTGCATCGCCACCTCTTCACGCTGATCATGGACCGGGACTGGAAATACGGCGTCGCCGCCGCCGTCGATATCACGCTGCTCGGCCGCTACTACGAGCGCTTCGCCGACCACGCCGTCGAAATCGGCCGCCGCGTCATCTTCCTGGTCACCGGAGTCCTCCCCGCGGACCCCGATACCGAGGCGTGAGAAGACCTCTTGCCACGTCCGCGACGACGGGGTCGTTTCCAGCCGAGCCCGGTCTGACACAAATCCGGTCGGCGGCGCCCACGGGAGGTCGTAGGCGGTGTTTCGATCGCACTGCGCCGATGGGAACACGAGAGTTCTGGGCAGTCGATACCGCCCAGAACTCTCTTGTTGCGAGCAAAGTACTCGGTGGTCGAAATCAGCCGAAGCGGCCTGAGATGTAATCCTCCGTGGCCTTCTGCGAAGGGTTGGAGAAGATCTTCTCGGTGTCGTCGATCTCGATCAGCTTGCCCGGCTTGCCCTGCGCCTCGAGGTTGAAGAAGCCGGTCTGGTCACTCACGCGCGCGGCCTGCTGCATGTTATGGGTGACGATGACGATGGTGAATTCTTTCTTCAGCTCGGTGATCAGGTCCTCGATCGCCAGGGTGGAGATCGGGTCCAGCGCCGAGCAGGGCTCGTCCATCAGCAGCACGTCGGGCGACACCGCGGTGGCACGCGCGATGCACAGACGCTGCTGCTGGCCGCCGGAGAGGCCGCCGCCCGGCTTGTCCAGGCGGTCCTTCACCTCGTTCCACAGGTTGGCGCCCCGCAGCGAGCGCTCGGCGACCTCGTCGAGTTCCTTCTTGTTGCGCACGCCCTGCAGCTTGAGTCCGGCCACCACGTTGTCCTTGATGGACATGGTGGGGAAGGGGTTCGGCCGCTGGAAAACCATACCGATGGTGCGGCGCACGCCGACCGGGTCGACCTGCGAGCCGTAGATGTCCTCGCCGTCCAGCAGAACCGCGCCCTCGACGCGAGCGTTCGGGGTTACCTCGTGCATGCGGTTGAGCGAACGCAGCACTGTGGACTTGCCACAGCCGGAGGGACCGATGAAGGCGGTCACGCTGCGCGGTAGCACATTCAGCGACACCTCGGATACGGCGTGGAACTTGCCGTAGAAGATGTTCAGATCTTTGACGTCGATCCGCTTGGCCATTTCGGTAATCCGTTCCGCTTCTATCGGTTCCGCGTGAGCAGCCGGTTGAGGACCGCCGCCGCCAGGTACAGGAAGGCGATGATGAGAATGAGCGTCAATGCCGCACCCCAGACGCGCTCCCGTCCTGCGGCTTCGGGATTGGCCAGCTCTTGGTAGATCAGCAACGGCAGCGACGCCATATTGCCGTCGAAGATGTTCATATTGATCGACTTGCTGTAGCCGACCAGCACCAGCACCGGAGCCGTCTCACCCATCACCCTGGCGATGGCCAGCAGAATGCCGCTGATCATGCCGGGCAGCGCGGTCGGCACCACGATCCGCAGAATCGTCTTCCACTTGGGAGTACCGAGGGCGTAGGAGGCTTCGCGCAGTTCGTCTGGCACCAGTTTGAGCATTTCCTCGGTACTTCGGACGACCACCGGCAGCATCAACAGCACCAACGCGAGCGAAACCGCCAAGGAGCTCTGGGGGAAGCCGAGCGTCGCGATCCACAGCGCGAAAATGAACAGCGCCGCGACGATCGACGGCACACCGGCCAGGATGTCGACCATGAATGTCGTGGTTCTGGCCAGCAGCCCGCGGCCGTACTCGACCAGATAGATCGCGGCCATGATTCCCAGCGGCACCGCGATCACCGTCGCGACGAGCGACTGCACGATGGTTCCGTAGATCGCGTGGTAGACGCCGCCCGCGAACTGATTAGGCAACACGCCCTTCATCGAGTTCTGCCACCAGTTCGTGTGGACTACCGCGTGGAAACCCTTGGTGACCACCAGGATCAGCACCCAGCCCAGCGGCACCAGCGCGATGGCGAACGACAGCCAAACCAATCCCGTCGCGATGTTGTTGCGCACCCGGCGCGCAACGCTCACCTGCCGGAAGGCCGGAGCCTTGATCGGCATGTCCAATGTTGACGTGGTCATCACCCGTTCACCCTTCCGCCCGCGGCCAGTCGCGCCAGCGCGTTCACGACGAAGGTCAGCGCGAACAGCACGAAGCCTGCCGCGATATACGCGCCGGTCGGCAGCGGATCGCTGAATTCCGCAGCGGCTGAGGCGATTTTGGACGCGAAGGTGTAACCGCCGTCGAATACGGACCAGTGCCCGGCCTGCGCGGCAGTCTTCAGCACGATCAGAACGGCGATCGTCTCACCGAGCGCTCGACCGAGGCCGAGCATCGCTCCTGCGATCATGCCGCTTCGCCCGTACGGCAGCACGGTCATCCGAACGACTTCCCATTTCGTCGCGCCGAGCGCCTGCGCCGCCTCGATGTGCGCGCGCGGTGTGAGGTTGAAGACCTCACGGCTGACCGACGTGATGATCGGCAGGATCATCACGGCGAGGACGACGCCCGCGGTGAAGATCGTGCCACCGCTGGCCAGTGGAATATTGCCGTCCGAGAACAGGAACAGCCATCCGAGTTCATTGTTCAAGAAGTTCTGCGTCGGCTCCAACTGCGGAGCGAGAACCAGAATCCCCCATAGACCGAACACGATCGAAGGAACCGCCGCGAGCAGATCTACGAGCACCGAAAACGGTCGAGCCAGCGTCTTCGGCGCGTAGTGCGTCAAGAACAACGCGATGCCGACACCGATCGGAACAGCCAGCACCAATGCGAAGATCGAACTGAGCACCGTCACCATCAACAGATCCCGGATACCGAACCGTAGGTGGTTGGCGTCCGAGGTGTTGAACTCTGCGCTGGTGAAGAAGTTCGCGTCGTTCGCCAATACCGAAGGCACCGCTCTGATCAACAGGAACAGCGCGATCAGGGCGATGGAGGCGACAATGATCGCTCCTGCCGTCGTCGCCAGCGAACGGAAGATGATCTCCGCACGCTGGCTGTGACGGCGACCGCCCGTGGTGGCCGGTTCGATGCTCGGCTTGTTCGGCATGTGCGCAGTATCTCCGCCCGGCCGCTGGTCGGTCGAGTCCGACGGTCCAGCGGCGGTAACTTCGTCGTGCACGGTCATCGGATTGCTATCAGGAGATGGCGTTGATGGCGGTGGTCAGCTTGGTCTTGAACTGCTCCGGGATCGGGATATACCCGGCCTCGTCCAGACCCTGCTGACCATTGCTGACCGCGGAGGTGAGGAATGCCTTCACCGCTGTGGTGGTAGCGGCGTCGCTGTACTTCGAGCACACGATCTCGTAGGTCGGCATCACGATCGGGTACGCCCCTGCCACCGACGGCTTGTAGAACGAGGAGGTGTCGATCACCAGATCATTGCCCTGGCCGGAGATCCGCGCCGACTCGATCGCCTTGCCCGCCGACTCGACGCTCAGCGCCACCGGATCCTTGCTCGCCGACGTGACGATCCGTGCGATCGACAGGTTCTGCGCCTTGGCGAAGGACCACTCGTTGTAGGTAATCGCGTTCTTGGTGCCCTTCACCGCGCCCGAGGTGCCCTCGTTGCCCTTCGAGCCCGCGCCGACACCACCGGCGAACGCCTTGCCGGCGCCCTTGCCCCACGCTCCGTCCGAGGCCGCGTCCAGGTAGAGCTGGAAGTTATCCGTGGTCCCGGACTCGTCGCTGCGGAAGATTACGGCGATCGGCTCGGACGGCAGCTTGGCGTTCGGGTTCAGCGCCTTGATCTCGGGAGCATCCCAGGTGGTCACAGCGCCGTTGAAGATCCTGGCAGCGGTCGGGCCGTCCAGCACGAGATCGGTCACACCGTCGATGTTGTAGGTGATCGCGACCGGGCCGAACACGGTCGGGAGGTTCCAAGCGGGCGACGCGCAGCGATCGGCGGCCTTCTTCGGCTCGTCCTTCTTCGAGCTCAGCGGCGAGTCGGAGCCACCGAAGTCGGTCTGGCCGCCGAGGAACTCGCTCACACCGGCGCCGGAGCCGCTCGACGTGTAGTTGAGCGTGGCATCGTCGCAGTTCTTCTCGTAAGCGGCGATGAACCGCTCCATCGCGTTCTTCTGCGCCGAGGAGCCACTGGCTTTGAGGGCCTCCTTGCCGCCACACGCGACGTCGACCTTGGCGACGTTGCTCATGTCGGTCGCGGTGTTGTCGTCGCTGCCACAGGCGGCGAGCGTCATCGCACCGACGGCAAGCACGCCCACAAGGGCGCTGCTGCGCTCGAGTTTCACTATTCCTCCGGAATGGTGTCCAACTCGCCCGGTCCCTCACCGGCCCGGACGGGTGCTGTGGTGCTGTTCGCGGGAACTTGTGCACCGGGCAGCGGCGTGCTGCCCTCCTTCAACCTAAAGTCACGTGGTTGACAGTTCGACCGACCTGAGTGAACAGAGAGTGAACAGCCCAGCGCTATCGCGGTCGCCGGGTGTGATGTTTGCCCTAGTTTTACTCGACGCCTGCCGCGCGGCGCCCACTATTCACTCTCGGCCACCGCGTAGGCGACGTCTACATGTGCGGGGGCGAATCCGAGGCGAGTGTAGGTCCGCACGGCGGCTGTGTTGTCGGCCTCGGTGTACAGCAACACCTCGGTAAGACCGCGGTCACGCAAATGGCGCAGGCCGGCCAGCGTGAGCAGACGGCCGAGTCCGCGGCCCTGCGCCACCGGGTCGACGCCGACCACGTAGACCTCACCGACCGGCGGGTTCTCCTCGTAATGCACTTTGGTCCAATGAAATCCGAGCAGGCGGTCGGGGTCACTCGCGTCGGCGACGAGGAGCAGTCCCTTCGGGTCGAACCAGGACTCCGCCCGGCGAACCTCGATGTCGCGTTCGGTCCATCCCCCTTGTTCGGGATGCCAATCGAAGGCGGCTTCGTTC
Organism: Nocardia sp. NPDC023852; assembly: GCF_040639505.1. NCBI lineage: Bacteria > Bacillati > Actinomycetota > Actinomycetes > Mycobacteriales > Nocardiaceae > Nocardia > Nocardia sp. NPDC023852. Next base: position 261,590 of record NZ_JBFAAB010000003.1, on the reverse strand, counting down.
ACCCGCAGCACCTCCGCGTCGTCGGCGGGGCCGGCGTAGGTGCGCAGCACGATGCCGTCCGGCATCACCAGATCTGGTAGCTCAGGCGTTGCCAGAGCCCGTCGCATCTGCCACAGTTCCCGCGCCGTGCGGAGACCGAGCCGGGCCGCCACCGCAGCGGCGGCGGGCCGATCGCCATGCGCCCAGACCCGCGCGCCGGGGCCGCCTTCCGCGAGCGCGGCCGAGACCAGTTCGGTACCGATACCGTGTCCGCGGGCGGGCGGGTCCACGACCACCTCGGCCATCGCCGGGTGTTCGCCGTGTGCTGGAACGAGATTGGTGTAGCCGGTGAGCACACCATCGCGCAGCGCGAGCAGATGGCACGTGCCCGTGGCCTCGGACGAGGTCAGCGAGAGCACCGCCTGTTCCGAGATCGGCGCGACACCGTCGGAGGCGGCGGCTCGCTCGACCAGTTCACGAATCGCCCTCGCCGCGTTCGCATCCGGACGTTCGGTCCACTGTGTTGTCACGCCGCTCATCGGACTCCGCTCCTCGCGCCATCGGACCCCCTTCAGGAAACGTCATCGGTGCGGCCCGCATTTCTCCGTCGGCCGAACGACACGTGGTTACCACCGGACTACCGGAGATCACGCGGCGATCTGCCGACTCACTGCAAGGAGCCGTTGACCGGGGCGAGCGGCGAGTCGTCGGTGCCCTCGCTGTCGCCCTCCGGAAAGCTGACCGGCTCGCCCTTGGCCGCGGCGCGAGACGGTCGCACAGCCTTGTACCCGACGTTGCGGACCGTGCCGATCAGCGACTCGTACTCGCTGCCGAGCTTGGCGCGCAGCCGCCGCACGTGCACGTCGACCGTGCGGGTGCCGCCGAAGAAGTCGTAGCCCCACACCTCCTGCAGCAACTGCGCGCGAGTGAAAACCCGGCCCGCGTGCTGAGCGAGGTACTTCAGCAGCTCGAACTCCTTATATGTGAGATCGAGCGGGCGTCCACGCAGCCTCGCGGTGTAGGTGCCCTCGTCGATCACCAGCTCACCGAGGGTGATCTTGCCAGTGGCCTCCGGGCTCGCGACGCCGCCGTTGCGCCCGACCAGCAGCCGCAGCCTGGCGTCGAGTTCGGCGGGCCCGGTGCCGGGCAACAGGATGTCGTCGAGACCCCAGTCCGCGTTCACCGCGACCAGGCCGCCCTCTGTGACCACCGCGACCACCGGCACAGACGACCCGGTGCTGCCGAGCAGGCGGCACAGGCCGCGAGCCGCGGCCAGATCGGTACGTGCGTCCACCAAGGCGACATCCGCGGAGCCTGCCTCGAGCAGCGACGCCACTTCGGTGGGCACCGGACGGACATTGTGCGCGAGCAACCCCAGCGACGGCAACACCGACTCGGGGTTGGGGTCGGAGGTAAGCAGGAGCAGCTCCACAGCGCCTCCTCCCATCTCGTAGCTCCGTGGGCTCAGCGACTATTGCCCAAGTCGCTGATCACAGGTAATCGGATGCAAGATTAGCGCGCTGGTGCGAGTGACCTCGCGTTCCGGGTGCGTTACCCGCTCCGGGCGACTCCCGGAAGCTCCACAACGCAACGACAGATATCGTGCGTGCATGGGTAACTCACCGGGTACGGCCGAAACCCAGCCGAATACTCGACCGCCGGCCCACGAGGCAGCTCTCGCGGCACCCACGGCCGGCGAGAAACGCGGAGAGGCGGCCTAGCACATGCGCAAGCTGATCATCGGCCTGCTGTGTCTGGCGGGACTCGCGGTCGTCGTCGACTTCGGCACCGCGGCCTATTCGGAGTACCGCGTCTCACGCGCGCTGCGCGACGGCGCCGATCTCACCGCCGACCCCGAGGTGACGATCCACGGCTTCCCATTCGTCGGCCAGGCCTGGGACAGCCGCTACGACAACGTCGAGATCCGGGCGCGGGCCAAGCGCCTGGACATTCCCGGCGAGATCGCGCTGGAGGCGACGCTGACCGGCGTGCGGCTGCCGGTGGGCGAGCTGGTCGACGGCAGTCTGCGGGGAGTTCCGGTCGAGCGGGTGGACAGCAGGCTGCGGGTGGAGCCCACCGAACTCGGCAGGCTGTTCAACATCCCGGACCTACAGGTGCACTCACGTCCCGCCGACAAATCCGACGGAACCGGCGGATCGGGCGGATCCGGCATGACCACCACGGGCGCGCTGGTGCTCACCGGAACCCTTCCCGATACCCCCGGCGCCCATTTCGGTGGCGAAAAGGTGAGCGTGCAGGCCGATCTGCTGCTCGACGGCGACCAGGTGAAGATCGTGGCGACCGGCTTCTACCGCGGCGCCCCCGGCACCGAGACGACACCGATCGCGCTGATCACCGAGACCGATCGCCCTGCGGTGCTCGCCCGATTCACCCGTACCATCGATACGAAGGAGTTGCCGTTCGGTGTCCGGCCCACCAAAGTGTCCGCCCAGGGCGGGCAGATCGTGGTGGAGGGCAAGGGCGTGAACGTCACGATCGACCTCGACCGATTGCAGCGACCATGATCAACATCGCAATTCTGTCAGTAGTGCTGCTCGCCGCACTGGCGGTCGGCGTTCTGCTACGCCGTCGCGAAGGCAGAGTGCGCGCGGCGAACGTCAACGCCGACGGGATGTCCGACTCGACGCGCGCCGAGTTGCTCGCGGACGTCGGCGTGACCGGTTCCGGTCCGGCGGTGCTGCATTTCTCCGCCGAATGGTGCGGCCCGTGCTCCGCTGTTCGCCGGGTGGTTGCCAATGTCACAGAGCAGTTGGCGCGATCGCCGCAGCCGCCGCTGGATATCGAAGTGGACGTCGATGCCGAACCGGCGCTGGCGCGCGAACTGAACGTGCTCTCCCTGCCCACCACTTTCGTCTTCGACAGCGCAGGGCGGGAGCGGTTCCGGATCTCCGGCGTGCCGAAGGCCATGGATCTGCACTCCGCACTGGAGCCGCTCACCGTGGCCGCCTGAGCTGCGATGACAAGCCCCCCTGACGGCTATGACCCACCCCCGGTCCAATTCTCCCGCCGAATTGGGTAAACTGCTGTCGTGCTTTCCAACCACGAGCTGATGCTCACCCGACGCCGCACAGTGGATCTGTGTCGGCTCGGTGGTTGTTGCTGCCTGTGCCGCTGATCGGTCGGCTTCCCCGGATTTCCTGACGCCGACCTCTGTCTGCCGCGCGAGTGATCTCGTAGATCCCCCGGCGGACTGGCGACTTTCCAGTCATTCGACATTTTCAGCGCAGGAGTACGCACAATGTCCACCGATACCAGTAGCACTTCCCAAAATCTCGCCGATCGCGCCGCGCAAGTCGATGTCCGCGGTCCCCGGTTCACCGCCTGGGTCACTACCGTCGTCCTCGTTCTCGTCCTCCTCGCCGCCGTGTTCTCCCCAGCCGCCGCGGCGGTACTGATCGCCCTGCAGGCGATCGTCTTCGCCGTCGGCGCCGCCTTCGGTCCGCGCCGCCACCCGTACGGCCGGATCTACGCCACATTGGTCGCGCCGCGTCTTGCTCCCACCAGCGAGACCGAGCCGGTGGCCCCTCTGCGGTTCGCACAACTGCTCGGCTTCGTCTTCGCGGCCGTCAGCCTGCTGGGCTTCGCGCTCGGCTCCACAGTCGTCGGCGCGACATTCGCCGGCTTCGCCCTGTTCGCGGCGTTCCTGAACGCGGCGTTCGGGATCTGCCTGGGTTGCCAGATCTATCCGCTGGTCGCCCGCCTCCGCCGGACTGGTCCGGCTGGCGGTCCTCGCGAGTCCTCCGTGGCTACGCGAGCTGCCGCCTCCGCGCCTGACGCGCACACCGCCGGGTCCCCGGCATCGAACTGACCCTGCACGTCATCTCAGAAAGGAACACAATGGCTCGCTCCGATGTCCTGGTCTCCGTTGACTGGGCCGAAGAGAACCTCAACGCCCCCGGCGTCGTCTTCGTCGAGGTCGACGAGGACACCTCCGCCTATGACGGTGGGCACATCGAGGGTGCCGTCCGGCTCGACTGGAAGAAGGACCTGCAGGATCAGGTTCGTCGCGACTTCGTGAACCAGGAGCAGTTCTCCGACCTCCTGTCGGCGCGCGGCATCTCGAACGACGACGAGGTCGTCCTCTACGGCGGGAACAACAACTGGTTCGCCGCGTACGCCTACTGGTACTTCAAGCTGTACGGCCACAACAACGTCAAGCTGCTCGACGGTGGCCGCAAGAAGTGGGAGCTGGACGGCCGTCCGCTGTCGACCGCGGCCGTGGACCGCCCCGCCACCCAGTACAAGGCGTCCGCGCCCGACGTATCGATCCGGGCGTTCCGTGACGAGGTCATCGCGGCCATCGGCAGCAAGAACCTCGTCGACGTCCGTTCGCCGGACGAGTTCTCCGGCAAGATCCTGGCGCCCGCGCACCTTCCGCAGGAGCAGAGCCAGCGTCCCGGCCACATCCCCGGCGCCATCAACGTGCCGTGGAGTAAGGCCGCGAACGAGGACGGCACCTTCAAGTCCGACGCCGAGCTGACCGAGATCTACCAGGAAGCCGGCCTGGACGGCGAGAAGGACACCATCGCGTACTGCCGTATCGGTGAGCGTTCCTCGCACACCTGGTTCGTGCTGCAGGAGCTGCTCGGCCACCAGAATGTCAAGAACTACGACGGGAGCTGGACCGAGTACGGCTCCCTCGTCGGCGCACCGATCGCGTTGGGAGAGTAATCAACATGTGTGCAGCACCTACTCAAGGTCAGGCCATCCCGGCTGGGGTCGACGTGGAGAAGGAGACGGTCATCACCGGCCGTGTCCTGAGCATCGACGGTCAGCCGGTCGGCGGTGCATTCGTGCGCCTGCTCGACGGCAACGGTGATTTCACCGCCGAGGTCGTCGCCTCGGGCACCGGCGACTTCCGATTCTTCGCCGCTCCTGGCGTGTGGACCGTCCGGGCGCTGTCCTCCTCGGGCAACGGTTCCGCCGAGATCCGCCCCGAGGGCGCAGGCATCCACACCGTGGACGTCGCGGTCGCCAAGTAATCGACCGCACGCGAGCACACGGCCCCGGTCTTCCCATAGAGCGGTCGGACAGACGAACATCTCCGCCGCCGCTCAGAGCGCACGGACGGACGAACGTCCGACCGCCGCCAATGACGGGAAGCACCGGGGCCGTTTGCGTGTGGCGGCGCGGATGTCGTTACACTCCAAACGTGGTCGTCTTCTTCGAGATTCTGCTGGTGGCTGTAGCCGTACTGATCGGCTGGTTCGGCCTGTACGTCTTCTACCGGCTGTTCACGGAATCATGAGCGAACTCGCGAGCGAAGGTTCCAACCCGGCCGAGCGAGCGAGTGAACAACCGAACGGCAACGCTCCGGCCGACTCCCCTGGTCGCCTCGGCGGTGACCGGGTCGTCGCCGAGGCCGCAGAACGGGCGAAATCGACCGGCGCCCGCAACATTCCGGTCCTACCGGAGCTTCCGCTGCCCGACGACACCGCGAACCTGCGGCTCGGGCCCGACCTGAGTTCCTCGATGCTCGCGCTACTGCCGTTGGTCGGTGTGTGGCGCGGCGAAGGCGAGGGCAATGATCCTGAGCGCGGTGACTACCGGTTCGGCCAGCAGATTGTCGTCTCGCACGACGGCGGCGACTACCTCTGCTGGGAATCCCGTTCCTGGGTTATCGACTCCGACGGCGACTACAGCGGCCCCGACCTACGCGAAAGCGGTTTCTGGCGGGTCGGCATCGATGGCAACGACGAGGTCATCGAGCTGCTACTCACCCACAGCACCGGCATCGTCGAGCTGTTCTACGGTCAGGCCCTTACCCAGTCGTCCTGGGAACTGGCCACCGACGTGGTGATCCGCAGCCAATCGGGCATCGTGGTCGGCGGCGCCAAACGCCTCTACGGCATCGTCGAGGGCGGCGACTTGGCCTATGTCGAAGAACGGGTCGTAGCCGACGGGCCCCTCGAGCCCCACCTCTCGGCCCGCCTTAAGCGGTATATCGGCTGAGTCGTCGCAGGCAGCCGACGGAAAGCGGTCCGGTGGTGAGTTGCTTGCGGTGCTGCCAACACCGAGCACCGAATAGGGAACGACCCCCGAGCCATACCGGTGCGGCGTTACATCGCACGGGTCCGGTCGGACAGACCGGAGCTCGGGGGTCGGGTGACTGCCTGGATTTCGCTCAGCGCTCGCGCGGGCGGAATCCACCTGCAGCGGTGGCGCTAGCGGACAGCCACCTCACGTGTCCTATGAATAACCATTCTTCGAACCACCTCCTTCCTCGTGTACGAACGAATCTAGCGAGGTGTCAGCGCGTCGGCAACGGAATTTCTCGCTGAGCCGAAACAGACACGCCCTGAGCCAGAAAATCGGTTGTCACCTGGCCCGACGCGGCTACCCGTAGCACTGTGTCGGCTCGATGATCTTGTGGCAGTTGATGCGTGACGACAACCACGGTCCGGTCCGGTCCGACGAGGCCGCTTTCGGCGTCCAGCAGATCCCGCAGCAGGCAGGCACCGGCTTCGGCCTCGAGATGCTCGGTCGGTTCGTCGAGCAGCAACACTCGGGCCGGCGCGACGAGGGCGCGGGCGAGCAGAATGCGGCGGCGCTGGCCGCCCGAGACGGCGGCCGCTCCCCCGACCAGGTCGGTGTGCACGCCGTCCGGCAGAGTATCCAGCCAGTTGCCGAGACCCACTGCGCGCACGGCGGCTTCGGCCTCCGCGACGGTGAGATCGCCGCGGGCGACGCGCAGATTCTCCAGGACGGAAGTGCCGAACAGGTGCGCGTCCTCGGCGAAGAAGGTGACACCGGGACGGGGAGTGTCGAACAGTCCCGCCCATGCCATCAGCAAGGTGGTCTTCCCGGCACCGCTCGGGCCGACGACGGCGACCCTGCGCCCCTCCGGCAACTCCACCGCGGCACGACCATCATCCGACCGACCGACCACAGCCGCCGCGGCAGGGCCGCAGTCGGGCCGATCGGTCCCCGGCGAGCCGATGCTCCATGGGCCGCGGGCAGCCGGTTCACCTTCGAAGGGGACCAGGCGATGCAGCGCCGCGCGGGCGGTTGTCAGCGCCTGTGCCGCCGCGGGCAGCGGGCCGACCGCCTCGAAAGCCGAGAGTGGCAGCAAGACGAGCACGACCAGTGCCATCGGGGTCATCGCACCTGCCGTCCCGCCGTGCGGGCCGTAGAGCGTGATACCGATCAGCAGGGCACCGAGGACGCTGACGCCGATCGAGAGTGGCGTGGCCGCTGCCGACCACGCGCCGCGCGAGGCCGCGGTGTCTTCCGCGGCGACGGCCCGGCGCGACGCGTCCGCGGCGGCGCTCATGGCAGCGTCCAGGCGCCCGGCAACACGCAGCTCGGGCGCGTGGTCGAGGACCGTGAGGGCCTGCGCGGTGAACTCGGCACGGTCCGCGCGCACGGCACGTTCTGCCGCGCCGGCCGCTCTGGCCGACAGCCACGGTGCGACGATGCCCGACAGCGCAAGCGCCCCGGCCAGTATCACGGCCGCACCCACCGAGATGGTCGCCAGCAGGCCCACCGCCGCGACGGCAAGCACGACGGCGACCGCGACGGGCACGAACGCACGCACCACGACCGCGCCGAGATCGTCGATATCACTGCCGATCCGCACGAGGAGATCCCCCCTGCGTGGCGGAGTGGGACCACTACTGCTCGACCGCTCCGCTACCGCACCGCAGGCCACATCGTTCACTGCGGCCCGGCCGACACTCGCCTCAACAGACACACCCGACCGCAGTCGCTCGGAGTCGCTGCCGGAAATCCCCGGCCTGCGCAGCCAGAAGTCGGAACGGGCCAGCATGCGGTAGACCGTTGTACGCGCCGTTGTCATGGCCCGCAGTGCGACATCGTGGGTGGTGAGGCGTTCGAGGTAGCGGCACAGGCCGCGGGAGATGCCGAGTGCGCGCACCGTGACGACAGCAATGCTCAGATCGAGCACCGGCGGCATCTGCCAGGCGCGGGCGATGAGCCAGGCGGCCAGTGCCGCGAGACCGAGGCCGCTGCCCAGCGCGAGCACGCCCCATGCGATCGCCACCGTGACCCGCCAGGGAGGCAGCTCCAGCAGCGCCCACACTCGGCGCAGGTCGCCGAGCAGGGTGCTGCCGGCACCGCGCGGAGCGGTCCGCGCCGTGCCCGTCGCCGCACGCCTGCTTTCCGGCCCGCGCCGGCCTCGATGTGTGTCGCGAAAGAAATCTCGGGTAAACGGCGCGTTCATCGAGCTACCGCCGCTCCGTGATCGGCACGCACCTGGACGACGTAGTCGGCTGCGGCGAGCACCATGGGGTGATGTCCGATGACGACTACCGTCGCGCCCGCGCGCGCCCGCTCCCGCAGCGCCGCGAGCACGGTCGAAGCGCTCGCGGCGTCCAGGTGCGCGGTCGGCTCGTCGAGCAGCAGGATCGGGCGGTCGGCGGCGAGTGCCCTGGTCAGCGCGAGACGTTGGCGCTGACCGAGCGACAGACCCACGCCGCCGGGACCGACCACGGTGTCCCAGCGGGCGGGCAGATCGTCGAGCACGGAATCGAAACCGGTAGCGGCACAGGCCGCTTCGAGGTCGTCGAGAACGCGGGCCGGCCCGCGTGTGGCCGGACGCACGGCTCGTGCGCCGAGCAGCTCGAGATTGTTCCGCAGTGTTCCCGGTACCAGCACCGGTCGCTGCGGAAGCCACGCCACGCGCGCCCACCAGCGGTCCGGGTCGAGGTCGCGTACGTCGACGCCGTCGCAGGTCACCGAGCCACGCTCCGGCGCGAGGAGACCGAGGATCGCCTGCACCGCCGACGATTTTCCGCTGCCGTTGGGGCCGGTCAGCACGGTGACCGCGCCAGGCCGCAAAACAGCCGACAGCCCCGCGGGAGCGGCCCCGTCGCGCGCCCGGAGCGACAGGTCCCGCAGCTCGATCGATCCGGCGGCCCAATCGTCCGGTGCGAAACCACCGGACGTATCCGACGCGTCGGGTGCCGACTCGAGGACGGCGAATGCCTTGTCCGCGGCCGCCATTCCGTCCTGTGCGGCATGGAAACGCTCGCCGACCATCCGAAGCGGCAGATACACCTCCGGGGCCAGCACGAGAACGACCAGGCCCGCGTACAAACTCATCTCGCCGGACACGAGACGCAGCCCGATGGAGACCGCGATCAGCGCCACGCTCAGGGTCGCGAGCATCTCCAGCACCATCGAAGACAGGAAGGCGACGCGCAGGGCACGCATAGTGCGCTGCCGCAGCGCCTCGCCGAGATCCCGCACGCGATACCGCATGGTGCCCGCACCGCTCGCCGGCGAACTCGAACCGTCGCCATGATGCCGAACTTGCCAGGAAGGCTCTGCCGAAAAGGATTCCGCGGTGGTGATTTCCCGGCCGAGCGCTTGCAGCGTCGGCATTCCTGCGAACAGATCGAGCAATTGATCCGAAAGCCGGGTCGTCGCCGTGAGCGTGGCCTCGGCCCGACCCTGTGTCAGCAACCCGATGAGGATCATGAACACCGGGATCAGCGGCAGCGTGAGCACCACGATCACGCCGGAGGTCAGGTCGTGCAGCGCGATGACGGCCAGCACGATCGGCGGGACGAGGACCGCGAGCAGGAGGGCGGGCAGATAGCCGACCAGGTAGCCGCGCAGTCCGGACAGCCCGGTGCCGACGACTACCGCCAATTCCGTACGGCGAGTATCGAGTTCGCGCGGAGTCAACCGCGCGCCGGCGGCGAGTACCGCGGTTTCCAGCTCCGCCACCACGCTCGCGCCCGCCCGGTGCGCCAGCCTGGACTGGATCCACGTGGCGAGCACCCGGCCCACGATTGCAAGGCCGAGCACGGCTAGCTCGAGCGTCCACGCGCTCAGGGTGCGGCGGCCGGGGTCGGTGACAGCTCCCGCGAGGACCCGTCCGAGCATGACCGCCGCGACCGCGATCGAACCGGTGATCACCAGCGACAGCGCGATGCTCAGCATCAGGTAGCGGCGGGCCGAGCGGGCGTACCGCCACAGGCGCGGATCGATCGGAGGACGGGCCATGGCGTCAGTCCTTCACGGGTCCCAGCGGAAGGCCGACCGGAGCGGGGATCTGCTCGACTGTGATCCGCTTCCGGAACACCCAGTACGTCCAGCCCTGGTAGACCAGCACAACCGGGGTAACGAGCACCGCCGCCCAACTCATCACCTTCAGGGTGTAGGGCGTCGAAGAGGCGTTGTGGATGGTCAGGTCGAACGCTGAATCGAGGGTCGAGGGAAGCACATTCGGGAACAGCGCCCCGAACAGCAGCGCGGTGGCGGCCGCCACGGTCACCGTGGTCCCGGTGAATGCCCACCCGTCGCGGTGGCCGAGATCGGCCGCCACCGCGGTAGCGAGCCCGAGCACGGCCAGCGCCAAAGGAATCCAGGTCCATTCGGTGCCGTAGGCAAGCTGGGTCCACAGCCCGAACGCGCCGACCGCGACCGTGGCGGGCACCAGGAGTAGCCGGGCCGTGCGTCGCGCGTCGTCACGCACTTCCCCATCGGTCTTGAGCACCAGGAACATCGCGCCGTGCAGCGCGAACAGCAACCCCGTCACCAACCCGCCGAGCAAGGCGTACGGCCCGAGCAGATCCCACACCGTGCCCGCGAACTGCTTCTTCTCGTTCAGCGGAACCCCGTGCACCACATTGGCGAACACCCAGCCCCAGGCGATGGCCGGTATCCAGGAACCGATGCCGATGCCGAAGTCGCAGCGGGCACGCCAGCGCGGATCGTTGATCTTGCCGCGGTATTCGATGGCGCAGATGCGCAGGATCAGCGCGACGAGCAGCAGCAGCAGCGCGAGGTAGAAGCCGGAGAACAGGCTGGCGTACCACTCCGGGAAGGCCGCGAACATCGCGCCGGCCGCAGTCAGCAGCCAGACCTCGTTGGCGTCCCACACGGGCCCGATCGTGTTGAGCACCACGCGCCGTCGCGCGTCGGATCCCTTGCCGAGCGTCGGCATGAGCATGCCGACGCCGAAGTCGAAGCCCTCCAGTACGAAGTAGCCGGTGAACAGCACGCCGATCAGCACGAACCAGAACTCTTGCACACTCATCGCCAGCTCCTGGATTGCCTCGAACAAACTTGTCGGTGGTCTGGTGGAAGTGAACTCGACGAAGCAGGGACCTCCGCAAGACAACAGCAAGAGACACTCGCGAAGGAGGGTGCCGAACAAGTTCGGCACGCTTCAGTAAGCGAACGAAAGCTGCTCAACGTCTTCGACACGGGAGCGGCCTCCTTCCTGCGTGTCGTCATCCGGTTCGCCAGCACTGGGCCGCCGGATAGCCGTGGGCGCTTCGGGTCCTGCGGTCACGTACCGGCGCATCAGGTAGAACCACACCGCCGCCAGCGCGCCGTACACCAGCGTGAAGGTGATCAGCGAGAAGAGCACGACGCCGGGTGAATGGTTCGAGACACCCTGCTGGACAGTGAGTCGCAGGTTCGGATCACCGGTCGGATTCGGAACGACAACCCAGGGCTGGCGGCCCATCTCGGTGAACACCCAGCCGGCGCTGTTGGCCAGGAACGGCGTTGGGATGACGAGCAGACTCAGCCAGGAGAACCAGCGCTGGTCCGGTACTCTGCCGCGGCGCGTGAGCCAGAGCCCGGCAAGCGCGAGCAGCGCCGCGCCCGCCGACAGGCCGATCATGGCGCGGAAGGACCAGTAGGTGACGAACAGGTTCGGCCGGTAGTCGCCGACCCCGAACCGCTCGTTGTAGGTTTTCTGCAAGTCGACAACGCCGTCCAGCGTCACGCCGGTGAACTCGCCCTCGGCCAGCCACGGCAGCACGTACGGCACTTCGAGCACATGCGTGACGCTGTCGCAGTTGTTGTGCGTACCAACGGTGAGAACCGAGAAGTCGGGGTCGGTCGCGGTGTGGCACAACGACTCCGCCGAGGCCATCTTCATCGGCTGCTGCTCGAACATCAGCTTGCCCTGGACGTCGCCGGTGTAGACCAGCGCGGCCAGCGACACCAGAATCACCCAGATGCCCGCCCGCGCCGCGGGTCGCCACATCGTGCGCGCCTCGGCCTGCTTCGCGTCGTCGCCGCCGCGCGCGTTGCGCACCATCCACCAGCCCGCGATGCCGGCGACGAAAGTGCCTGCGGTGAGGAAGGATCCGGCGACGACGTGCGGGAAGGCCGCCAACGTCGTGTTATTGGTGAGCACCGCGACGATGCTGTCGAGTTCCGCACGTCCGGTCGCCGGGTTGTACCTGGCGCCGACCGGATGCTGCATGAACGAGTTGGCGGCGACGATGAAGTACGCAGAGGCGTTCACACCGATCGCGACCATCCACATCGCGCCGAGGTGGACAAGTTTCGGCAATCGGGTCCAGCCGAAGATCCACAGCCCCAGGAAGGTCGACTCCATGAAGAAGGCGACCAGGCCCTCCAGCGCGAGCGGGGCGCCGAACACGTCACCGACGAAACGGGAGTATTCACTCCAGTTCATCCCGAACTGGAATTCCTGCACGATGCCGGTCGCGACACCGAGCGCGAAGTTGATCAGGAACAGCTTGCCGAAGAACTTGGTCAGCCGCAGCCAGTGCTCCTTGCCGGTGATCACCCACGCCGTCTGCATGGCGGCCACCAGCGGTGCGAGCCCGATGGTCAGCGGCACCAGGAGGAAGTGATAGACGGTCGTGATGCCGAACTGCCATCGGGAGATGTCCAAGGCGTTCAAGCCGGCCTCCTGCATATCTACGACGTGACGTAGTAAGACTACGCCGGAGACAGCCGAGAACAATGAGTCCTAGACCACGCCACACCGGAACCTGTGCCAGATTTCGCCGTATTGCCGTGCTCGCCGCCAACCGCGCCCGTCCGAGTGGGACGGAGATCACGAAGCGGCGGTACAGCGAGGTGGCACCACCGTCGCCTTCGCTGACGCGACAAGTGATCTCACCAGCACATGGGTAACTCGTCGGGTACGCCCAATACTCGAGCGGCACCCAACGCAGGACCTGAACATGAATCGCGCGTTACCCGACTAAGTACGGCCTGAAGACCCGGAGAGGCGGAACAGTCACCAGTCGCCTATCGCTCCTGCTCGCTCGATACCGCGATTCACCAGCGCGATGATCTCCGCGGCGTTGTCCGGCGCGGACATCCGCAGTCCGTCCAGCGAGTTCACCCGCGCCGCGAGCGAGATGCTGGACAGCATCCAGACGCTGTCGCAGGTGAGCAGATCGGCCGTGAAAAGCGATTGGTAGCGGCATTCCCAGCCCGCCTTCTCGGCCTCCACGAACAGGGAACGCTGGGTGACCCCGGGGAGCACGCCGTTCTTCGCGGGCGGTGTGATCAGTTGCTTGTCGCGCGCGATCACCACAGTGGACCGCGGGCCCTCCAGCACCCGGTTCTCGGTGCTGGTGAAGATCACGTCGTCCGCGCCCATCCGCGCGGCGAACCGCAGGGCCGCCATGTTGCTTGCGTAGGACAGCGTCTTGGCGCCGAGCAGCTGCCACGGCGCCGCCTGGGCGAGGTCGATCGAGATGCCACGGGACAGTGTCACCACGGAAACGCCTTCGGCGCGGGCCTTCTCCACCCGATCGGGCACCGGAAGCACCAGCACGAAAGCCGTGGGCACCGGAACCGCGGCGGCGAGATCACCGGTCTTCACCTTGTCCGGCGTGCCGGACAAGGTGGAGTCGCGACCGCGGGTGAGCACCAGCCGCATCAACCCCTCGCACTCGCTGCCCCATTCCTTCACGGCGGTCTCGATCGCCTCCCGCCATTTCCCCAGCTCCGGCTCGGGCAGATCCAACGCCTGTGCGGAACGACGCAGCCTGCCTAGATGAAATTCGATCGCGCACGCGTTCCCGGCACGCAGCAGCACGGTTTCGAAGACACCGTCGCCACGCAATACGCCGATATCGTCCGCAAATAACAACGGCGCGTCCGAATCTCGGACCACGCCATCGAGTGTTACAAGAACTCGATCCACCATGGGGAGAGCGTAGGCGGTGCGAGCGCACCATGCCCGTCGCATGGCCGACTTCGCAGCACCTTTTATCGAGGTTCACCGCGCGGCCGCGTGGAATGCTCGCCCGATGCCGACTCGCTCTGTCGAAAAGCAGGTCGACAGCCCGGTTGGCACACCGCGTTCCGACCGCGCCTAGAGTGAGAAAGGTGTCCGTGGTCGTAGCGCCCAGCCCCATCCTCAGCACGTCGGGAGCCGTCGCGGGAGCGCCGGGTACGCCCGATGCCGCCGTCGCATGGCATTACGGTGATCCGTTCGGTGAACAGCGTGCCGCCGTCGAGCGCGCGGCGATCGTGGACCGCTCACACCGTTTCGTCCTGCGCATCACCGGCGCGGAGCGGCTCACCTGGCTGCACACCATTTCCAGTCAACATGTCGCGGCGCTCGCCGACGGGCGGTCGGCGGAGAACCTGGACCTCGACCTGAACGGCCGGGTGCTGCACCACTTCGTGGTCACCGAACTGGACGCCACCGTCTGGATCGACACCGAGGCCGAGCATGGTCCCGATCTGCTCGCCTTCCTGCAGAGGATGGTGTTCTGGGCCGACGCCCAGCCCGTCGAGGCAACCGACCACGCGGTGCTGAGTCTGCTCGGACGTCAGGTCGCCGACCTGACCGAGGCGCTCGGCGTGGCCGCCCTTCCCGGCGTCTACGAGGCGACGCCGCTGCCCGGAGGCGGCTTCCTGCGCCGGATGCCGTGGCCGACGGCGGACTCCTTCGACCTGGCGATCCCGCGCGACCAACTGCCGGACCTGTGGACCCGGCTCACCGCGGCGGGCGCCACACCTGCGGGCATGTGGGCTTTCGAGGCGCTGCGCGTCGCGGCCGTGCGCCCCCGGATCGGACTCGACACCGACGAGCGGACCATCCCACACGAGGCCCACTGGATCGGCGGCGTAGCCGAACAGGGAGCGGTCCATCTCGATAAAGGCTGCTATCGCGGCCAGGAGACCGTCGCCAGGGTGCACAACCTGGGCAAGCCACCGCGGCAGCTGTTGCTGCTGCATCTGGACGGCTCGGCCGACGAGCGACCGGCCACCGGCGCCGACGTCACCGCGGGCGGCCGCGTGGTCGGCCGACTCGGCACGGTGGTCGATCACTACGAACTCGGACCGATCGCGCTCGCCCTGATCAAACGGGCGGTTCCAGCCGACACCGCGCTGTCCGCGGGCCCGGTCGCGGCGGCCATCGACCCCGATTCGGTTCCCGCCGACGACGCACCGCAGGCAGGCCGACTGGCGGTCGACCGGCTGCGCGGGCGCTGACCCACCGATGACGACCCGATGCGACGCGGGCTGCTCGACGCCCACCGACATCCCGACCCGCGCAGGGCGAACTCCCCGCACGCTACGAGAGGAGCAGTGCCATGCGTGTCGGTGACTCCGGAGAGGTCCTCGCGGCGTGCGTGGTGCACGCCGATCTGACGGTGCCTGGCCGGGTCGGTCGCACTGCGATCGACAAGCGCCCGGTGCCGGGCCGGGTCGCGGTACGCAGTCTCGGCTTGGACGGCGATCACGTGTGCAACACAAAGCATCACGGCGGCGTACACCAGGCCGTCTACGCCTACTCCCACGCCGACGCCCGCAGCTGGAGCGCGGAACTCGGCCGGGAGTTGCCCGCAGGCTGGTTCGGCGAGAACCTCCGCATCGCCGGGCTCGCGGTCAGCGACGCGGTGATCGGCGCACGCTGGTCTATCGGAGACACTCTGCTGGAGGTGAGCGCGCCGCGCGTGCCGTGCTCGACATTCCAGCATTGGAGCGGAGAACAACAGTGGGTGAAGCGGTTCACGCTGCGCAGCGACACGGGCGCCTATCTGCGGGTGCTCACCGAGGGCACGATCGGCGCGGGTGACCGGGTGTCGGTGGAGTACGTCCCCGACCACGGCGTCACCGTCCGCGACCTGTTCACCGGCGCCGATCTCGACCTGCTCGCGATCCTGCTCGCCGACGAGCCGACCATCTCCGACGACGTGCGTGCGCAGATCGAACGACACGCGCGCAGGCATACCGCCGCCGCACTGGCCACCGCCCGCCGGGACGCGGCGACCAGTACCGACGAACTCGGCACGGGAGCGCAATTGTGAGTGTGGAACTGGTCGAAGTCGTCCGTTCCGGCTTCCGCGAGTGCGTGCACCGCGGCTCGGTGGTGGTGCTCGACGACGCGGGCGAGCCGACTGTCGCGCTCGGCGAGGTGCACCTGCCGATCTTTCCGCGCTCCACGAACAAGCCGATGCAGGCGATCACCCTGCTGCGGAATGGTTTCGAACCGGTCGACGACGCCGAGCTGGCCATCGCGACCGCCTCGCACTACGGCGAGCCGGACCACATCGCCCTGGTGCGCAGGCTGCTCGAACGCTTCGGTTTCGACGAGAAATCCCTCGAATGCCCGCCCGACCTGCCGTCCGACGAGCGCGCCCGCGCGGCCGTGCTCACCGGCGCGCAGGAGCCGCGCCGCATCTACATGAATTGCTCCGGTAAGCACGCGGCGATGCTCGCGACCTGCGCGATCAACGGCTGGCCGACCGAGGGCTACCTGGACGAGGCCCATCCGCTGCAGCAGGCGATCATCGCCACGATCGCCGATCTGACCGGCGAGCCGGAGACCGATCTGGGCATCGACGGCTGCGGATTGCCGATCATCCCGGTCTCGCTGGTGAACCTGGCCCGGGTGTTCGCGACTATGGCGACGGCCGAGCCCGGCTCCCCGGAACGCCGGGTCGCCGACGCCATCCGAGCCCATCCGCGAGTGATTTCCGGCACGAACGGACCCGATCTGCTTGCCATGCGGGCCACCCCCGGACTGGTGTGCAAGATCGGCGCGGATGGCGTGCACGCGGGAGCGCTGCCGGACGGATCGGCCTTCGCCTACAAGATCGAAGACGGCCACGACCGGGCCCGAATACCTCTGACGCTGGCCATTTTGCATCGATTGGGGGTCGACTGGACCGAGGCGCATGCGGAGCTGGCGGCCCCCGCGGTCCTCGGCGGCGGCGCCCGAGTCGGTGTGATCCGCGCGATTCCCGGGGTCGTATAGCGATTCCCCAGAGGCGACAACCGGGCAAACGGCAACGGTTCCGGAGATCTTCACCCACTCCTGGAAGCGAGACCGCCGGACACACGCTAAAGTGTCTGTCAGGAAGAGTATTAATTCGAACGGGGCCGCCACCAAACCCCAGGCCGCCCCGCAGTGACGCGAGGGGGTCAGCCATGGGCCGTGGCCGGGCTAAGGCAAAGCAGACCAAGGTCGCACGGGAGCTGAAGTACAGCTCGCCGTCGACCGACTTCGCGAGCCTTCAGCGCGAGCTCTCCGGAAGCCCCACCTCCCAGCGGAGCGGTGGTGTGCTGTCCGATGAGCACGACGCGGACGAATCCTTGTCCCGCTGGGAACAGGACGACTACGACGACTGGCGCCGCTGACTCGGATGAACGTCTGAAGGGGGAGGCCGACGGGCCTCCCCCTTCGAGCGTTCTCGCGAGTTGACGGACTGGCGCCGAAAAGGCTTGCAATACACCAAAGTCCCGCATCGGATGATGATGCGGGACTCTGGTGTGTCTTCCACCGCTGTCAGAACCGTGGGTGCTCACCGATCAGGACGGCACGCGCGGCGTCGGCGTCCTTCGCCTTCTTGACCGTGCCCAACGTCCAGCACTCGATGTGTCGCGCGGTCAGCACGGCGAGCGCCCGGTCGACGTCCTCCGGGGCGACGACTGCGACCATGCCGACTCCCATGTTGAATGTCTTCTCCATCTCGGCCCGCTCCACCCGGCCGCGCTGCGCGATCATCTTGAACACCGACGCCGGGTTCCAGGTGCCGCGGTCCAGCTCGGCCACCATGCCGGGGGGCACTACCCTGGCCAGGTTGGCCGCCAGCCCGCCGCCTGTGACGTGTGCGAAGGTGCGCACGTCGGTCTCGGGGATCAGCGCGAGGCAGTCCTTGGCGTAGATCCTGGTCGGCTCGAGCAGCTCCTCGCCGAGGGTGCGACCGAATTCCTCGACGTACCCCGTCAGCGACATGCGGTCGATGTCGAGCAACACCTTGCGGGCCAGGCTGTAGCCGTTGGAGTGCAGCCCGGAGGACCCCATCGCGATCACGACGTCGCCGGAGCGGACCCGGTCCGGGCCGAGCACCGCATCGGCCTCGACCACGCCGACACCTGTCGCGGACAGGTCGTAGTCGTCCGGGTCCATCAGGCCGGGATGCTCGGCGGTCTCACCGCCGAGCAGCGCGCAACCCGCGCGCACACAGCCCTCGGCGATGCCGGAGACGAGTTCGGCGACCTTCTCCGGGACGACTTTGCCGATGGCGATGTAGTCCTGCAGGAACAGCGGTTCCGCGCCGCACACTACGAGGTCGTCCACCACCATCGCGACCAGGTCCAAGCCGATCGTGTCGTGCTTGTCCATCGCCTGCGCAACCGCGATCTTGGTGCCGACGCCGTCGGTGGAGGCAGCGAGCAGCGGCTCACGATAGCCTCCCTTCAGCGCGAACAGTCCGGCGAAACCGCCGAGGCCGCCTTGCACCTCGGGCCGGGTCGCCTTCTTCGCCAATGGTCCGAACAACTCGACTGCGCGGTCACCTGCCTCGATGTCCACGCCGGCCGCGGCGTACGAGGCACCACCACTGGGGGTCTGTTCAGTCATTTTCGGGGAGAGCTCCAAACCGAATCGGCGGATAGATGCCTGCTCACGCTACCGGAGTCGGATAACGACCCCGCACCGGTGTTGGCTCACCCTCTTGACAATCCGGCCGAGCGAACCGTAATACGGGCCAGCAGCCCGCGGCATTCGCGCTGAACAGTCCAGATGCCCTGACCCGGCGGCGCTGCTCCAACGGGTCGGGCACCGCGGCCACCGGCTGCCGCGTGTACTCCAGCCACGGCGTCTCGGGAGCAGATCGCCGCCTGGCTGCCGGTCTTGTGCATGGTCTGGGCTCGGCGACGCAGTCGCCTACGGTGGGTCGCGGAACCGAAGCGTCACCAGATCGGCCTCAGCTTCCGCTGGGAACCAACGGCGATGTCTTTGCCGCGTTCACGGACGGCTCAGCGCGCTCGCATTCGCATTCTCGCTCAGCAGCGCCGATTCCGACTGGCCGGTCAGCATGCCTTCGAGCACATTCTTGCCGATGGCGGCCTCGGTGGGCAGTGGGATCGGGTAGTCGCCGTCGAAGCACGCGCAGCACAGCCGGGAGCGCGGCTGCTCGGTCGCGGCGATCATGCCTTCGGTGGAGATGTAGCCGAGCGTGTCGGCGCCGACCGACCGGCGCACGCCCTCGACCATGTCCTCGAAACTGCCTTCCGTGCCGGCGCCGTTGGCGATCAGCTCCGCCCGCGAGGCGAAGTCGATGCCGTAGAAGCACGGCCACTTCACCGGCGGCGAGGCGATCCGCACGTGGATCTCCAGCGCGCCCGCCTCACGCAGCATCCGGATCAGCGCGCGCTGGGTGTTGCCGCGGACGATCGAGTCGTCCACGACGATCAGGCGCTTGCCGCGGATGACCTCGCGCAGCGGGTTGAGCTTGAGCCGGATGCCCAACTGACGGATGGTCTGGCTCGGCTGGATGAAGGTGCGCCCGACGTAGGCGTTCTTCATCAGCCCCTGGCCGTAGGGAACTCCCGAACCCTGTGCGTACCCGACGGCGGCCGGGGTGCCGGACTCCGGCACCGGAATCACCAGATCCGCCTCGACCGGGTGCTCTTTCGCGAGGCGGCGACCGATCTCCACCCGGGTGGCGTGCACGGAGCGGCCCGCGATGGCGCTGTCCGGCCTGGCCAGATACACGTACTCGAAGACGCAACCCTTCGGCTCGGGGTTGGCGAATCGCATCGATCGCACGCCATCGGCATCGATCGCCAGCAGTTCGCCCGGCTCGATCTCGCGCACGAACGCGGCGCCGACGATGTCCAGCGCGGCGGTCTCACTGGCAACGACCCAGCCGCGCTCCAGCCTGCCGAGGCAGAGCGGCCGTACGCCGTGCGGGTCGCGCGCAGCGTACAGGGTGTGCTCGTCCATGAAGGTGAGGCAGAACGCGCCCTTCAGGGTGGGCAGCAGTTCCATGGCGGCCTGCTCGATGCTGGAGTCCGCCGCGGCGTGCGCGAGCAGCGCGGTCACCACGTCCGAATCCGAGGTCGCCGCGGCGGGCTGCGGACGCCCATCCCGGACGGTGGCGGCGAGCAGACCGAGTTCTCTTGCGCGGCCGGCCAATTCGGCAGTGTTGACCAGATTGCCATTGTGTCCCAAAGCAAGTCCGGAACCGACCGCGGTGGTACGGAAGATGGGCTGGGCGTTCTCCCAGGTCACTCCCCCGGTGGTGGAGTAGCGACAATGACCGACGGCGATGTGGCCCGGCATCGCGGCCAGCGTCTGCTCGTCGAACACTTGGCTGACCAGACCGAGATCCTTGAACACGAGGATCTGCGACCCGTCCGACACCGCGATGCCCGCGGCCTCCTGCCCACGGTGCTGCAATGCGTATAAGCCGTAATATGTGAGCTTGGCCACTTCCTCGCTCGGCGCCCAGACTCCGAAGACACCACACTCCTCGCGTGGCTCGTTCTCGTCCACGTCCACGTCCGGGGCGGCGTAAACCGGGGTGGCGGAAGTGCTGTCGACCGGCAGTTCGGCGTTGGTCACCGTTTGCTCCCTGTTCGGGCGGGCTGGGGGCGTCCTTCAGTCTACGGGTGAATGCCCGCGGACGATCACCGTCACCGCATCCGAGCAGCGATCCGCCCGGTATACCTACAGATTTCCGACACCCACAACTGTTACCGTGCGGCCGTGACGACTACGGACGACGCGGGCAGGACAGGGTCGGCCACGCCCGCGGAGCGCACGCCTTGGGCTCGAATGGTGCTCGCCCCGATCGGCGTGCTGACACTGCTGACGGCACTGCTGGGCATTATGTATCTCGACTACGTCATCGATCCGGAAAAGAACCTGCACGACTTCCCGATCGCCCTGGTGAACCAGGATGTCGGCGACACCATCGGGACCGCGGACAAGCAGCGGCAAGTGAACTTCGGCAACCAGATCACCGACGCGCTGGCGCATGGCGTGCCGTCCGACAAGGTCGATCTGCGGGTGATCGGCATCAACGAGGCCGAGCGGCAAATGCAGTCCGGGCGGGTCTACGGCGCGATCGTCATCCCGAGCGATTTCAGCAAGCGACTCGGCATTCTCGGTGTGGGCAGTGTCATACCCGGGGACATCCAGCGGCCGATCATCACGGTGCAGACCAACCCGCGCACCGGCGCGTTCGGTACCCAGATCGTGCTCCGGGTCGGCAACGAGGCGCTGACCGAGGTAAACAAGCAGGTCGGCGAGCAGCTCACCGATCAGGTGAACGCCCAGCTCGCGCCGAAGCCGGGCAGCCCGCCCGCGCCCGAACTATCCGGCGCCACTCGGGTCGCGCTCGCGCAGCCGGTGCAGGTGGTGGTGCAGCAGTACCACCCGTTGCCCCACGGCACCGGGCAGGGACTCATCGGGTTCTTCTATGCGCTGTTGCTGTTGTTGGCGGGCGTGGTCGGCGCGATGGTCATCCACACCATGATCGACGCCCAACTCGGTTTCGTGCCCACCGAATACGGGCCGTGGTACGTGCACTATCCGCCGACCCCGATCTCACGCTTCAAGACGCTGCTGATCAAGTGGGGCGTGCTGGTGCTGGCCGCGAACATCGTCTCGGCGGTGTTCCTGAGCGTCGGCAAGGTGCTGGACATGCCGATCGACCATCCGCTCGCGCTGTACCTCTACAGCGCGCTTGCCATTACCGCGGTCGGGGCGACCGGGCTGTCCATGCTCGCATCGATCGGCTCGGCCGGATTGCTGGTGAACCTGATCCTGTTCGTCATCCTCGGCTTGCCCTCCTCCGGTGGCACCGTGCCGATCGAGGCGACGCCGAAGTACTTCGGCTGGCTGGCCTCGTTCGAGCCGATGCACCAGGTGTTCCTCGGTGTGCGGGCGATCCTTTACTTCGATGCCGATTTCGACGCGGGGTTGTCGCGCGGGGTTTGGATGGCGGTCTTCGGCCTTGCGATCGGACTGCTGTTCGGCGCCGCGGTCACCCGCTTCTACGACCGCAAGGGACTGCACCGCGGCAATCGCGTCCAGGCATGAGCTAGCGCAGCATCGCTCGGTCATGGTGGAACCGAGCGCCGGCGAGGTGAAGGCATGAGCGCGCGCGGAATCGGTCCGCTCGGTTCGCGGCTCAGTCGGTGGCCCGGACGATCGGCAGCCAGCGCGCCACCTCGGCTGCTCGGCTTCCGGAGGCGCTGACCGCACCGGAATTCACCGCTGCGTCGAACTCCAGCAGGCCGGTGGCCAGCAACAGCCAGGTGCGCGGATCGGTCTCCACCACGTTCGGCGGGGTTCCCCTGGTATGCCGCGGACCCTCGATGCACTGCACCGCGACGAAAGGCGGAACCCGGACCTCCACCGAGTGCCCCGGAGCGTTCGCGGCAAGGGTGCGCGCGGTGGTGCGGACCGCCGCCGCCAGTTCGGTGCGCGCGGGGGCCGGTGCGGTGTCGTCCCGCAGCCATATGCTCACCGCCGCCACCGCGGCCCGCAGCTCCGCCGGGTCCACTGTCGATCGTCGCGCCACATCGCCGACGTTACCGCTGAAGGCCGGGCCGGGTTTACGGATCCCATGGGTCGAGGCCACCACTGGGATCCATATGGTCGAGGTTGGAAATTCGTCGGGTCGACTCCATCAGCCGTGCGCGGTTCAGCTCGGATTGATCCGCGTGGTAAGCCTGGGCGGCATCACGGTGCATCCGCGCCACCCGCTGCCCGATTTCCCATCGCGTGGCACGACCGACGCCGTTCCATTCATCAGGCGTGATCGCGGCACGCAGCGCTCGGTCCGAATGCCAATTCTGCTCAACGGTTTCGATGAAACGGTGATCGATGGGCGCACCGGGGGGTGGCGCGCTGGTGTTCCTGGCGAAGCTGTTCGCCGCGACCACGGCCTGCGCGGCGAAGGCCGTGCGCGCATCGTCGTCCACATGGTTTTCCACGGCGCGTGCCGCCGCAACGGCCTTCTGTAGTGGTTTGAAACTATTCTGGTTCTGCGACGTCGTCGACTTCTGGGTACTGAGGGCCCGTATCGCATTGCTGACGTGTTCCCGGCTCCCACCAGCAGACATCAAGGCGCTGGGCAGCTGAGAGTCGGTGATTTTGCTGTCTTCCAGACGTTTCAGAGCGTTCGCCACCCCGAGTTCGGTGCGCATTCCGCCGAAGTCGGCAGCGGCTTCCACTGCCAGCACTCGCCAATTCGTCCGGGCCAGCTGGCCCCAGATGTGCGATTCCCGCCGCATCGGCGCGATTTCGACGTTGGCCAGCTCAATCTGTCTGCGTCCACGTGCCTGCGGGTTGAGGGGGTTGGTAGTTCCCGCGGCGAGCCATGCGGCGACCGGCGACGAGTTGATGGTGTTGAGTGCCGCGAGTCCGGTAATCATCCCACCGCGAGAGCCGGCGGCATGGGACGTACCCATGCCAAGGGCCGTGCCACTGCTACTGGCGGACTTGACCTGACCGCCTTGTACGGCGAGCGCGAATCGATTGGCAATCCAGTCATTGCCGCTGGTGAGGCTTTGGGAGAGGCGTTTCAGCTGTGAGATCGCGATGATTTCGACGGCGCCCGCGATGACGATCACCGCCATCACCTGCCCCCGCGCCTGCTGGAACAGGTTGCCCATGAACAGCACGTAGACACCGAGGAAGATGGTGTAGGCGGTCATTCGCGCGGCGGCGACGAAACTATCGACGATGTTGCGGACCAGGAACGTCTGGCTCGGACCGTAGACGAATCCCCCCGCCGCGAACCCGAAGATCGACATGAACCCGTGGTAGATCGTGTCCAAGGCGGTCTTGATGACCTTGATTCCGAGGTAGGCCGCGAACAACAACAGGATCCCGCCACAGACCAACAACATCAGCCCGGTGCCGACCTGGCCCATACTCGGGTTCGCGGCCTTGGCGTGCGCGGCAGCGTCCCCACATGCCTTCATGCCGTTCTTCACCCGGTCGTCGTCACCGGCCAGCACCCCCGCCGACCACACCGACCGGCACGCGGGCCGCTCATCGACCACGTGCCCGAAGTTCCACACCTGTAGCGGACGCCGCGCGAAATTATCGGCCAGATTCCCCTGCATCGCCGCCACCAACTGGTTCGGATTCGGGTTACCGTTGCCGTTCAATCCGGCCGCCACCGAAATACCCAGATCACGGCCCTGCGCCAGCAACCCGTGCGAGGACAACACATCCTCCAGCGGCTCAGCCAGGAACACCGGCCCCACTATCGCCACCGCGACCATCGTCACCACCTGCATCGCGGCCTTTGCGTGATAGCCCCGCACGATGAACCACGCCACGAAGAACGCCCCCATCGCCGCCGCTGTCACCAACACCAACGGTGTCGCCACCTGACCGGTCAACGCATCCGCCACTCCGCGCAGCGCGGAGGAGAACATGTCCAGCCACCGGAAACTCAACGCGTATCCGATCAACCAGATCGCTGTCGTGACAATGGCGAGGTAGCCGATGAACTCCAGACCGACTACCGCCCACACGATGGTGGCGCCGGGGTTCAGCGGTCCGCCATGATCGCTGGCGAACAGATAGTTGGCCAGCGGAACGCCGGATGAGTCCTTGATATTCATCCAGCTCAGCCCGTCGACCTCGGATGCGCCACCGGCCGAGGCCGCCTGATACTGCGCGGTGGCCACCGCACCCATCGCGCCTGGAAAGACCAGGAGCGCCAACAGAATCAACACCAGCCAGACCGCGCGGCGCCGCCACGGGCCGACATTCGCCCATCGCAGTCGTAATCGGATCAATTCATCGACGATCTGGTTCGGATCGATTCTCGAGGTGTGGCGCTGCCGAAACCTGGCAATGTCGAGGTGGATCATCATGAGGTTGCGACGAATCGCGCTGCCGCGGAGCAGGTGTGCATGAAAGAGTCCCCATCCCATGTCGAACTCATCGTCCTCGGTCACCGCCAATGCAGGTCGTCACTCGTCGGACAGCTCAGGAGCGCCGGCGTCGTCAACCGCCCCTGGGGGCGTTGCTCGAGCACACTCTCTTTCCGTCTCCAGAGCGAGGCACAGTGGGACAGTACGTCCGTCTCATTGACAGGTTGCAGACGTTGTTCACGACATTGCGTGAACAACAAGTGACGTAATTCGAAAGCCGGAACGGTCGGCTGGGCCATGAAACATGTTCTGCTGCAACGAATGATCGACATGCTGCGAGTTAGCTCTACCAAGCACAGATCGCTGATCTCGGATGCGCGTCGAAGGTTTTACCTGGGTACGCATCGGATACGTCGCACGCCAGAAGCGACCGACCCCTGCGCAGCTCGGTCGGCGCAGGGGGCGGGGCTGGGGACGGTCAGGCGGTCTCGGCTGACTGCTTCGGTGTAGCCCGCATGCCGACGTAGCAGCATTCGGTGTCGTCGGCGAGGGTGGCGAAGACGACCGGCATGTAGTCCTCGCTGAAGGATGGTCCGGCGCCGGAGGCGGCGAACACGGTGGGCGAGACCGGAGTCAGTTCCATGCTCAGCGCGGGCGAGACGCCCGCCATGCCGTCGACGAATTCGTAGCGCATGTGGCCGGTGCCATCGGCACGTTTGGTGACGGTGACCACAACACCGGCGCGTCGGTAGGTGCCGACGAACGGGGCGATGTCCACCGCGACCGGCGGGTCGGCCGGACCGAACGGGTCGGGCATGCGGACGTCCGCCAACTCGGCGAGCAGTTCGCGGAACAGTGCCGCGTAGAGCTGGCGCGCGCCACCACCGTTGGTGAGCAGAGCAACCGCGACCCCCGCCTCTGGTACCGCCCGCAAATAGGCATACTGGCCGATCGCGGCGCCGTCGTGGCCGAATCCTTTGACGCCGTCCCAGTCGTACAGGGTCCAGCCGAGGCCCCACCCGTCGGCGCTGACCGTCCACTTGTCCGGGACGTCGACTTCGCGATGCCGCATGGCTGCGACGGATTCGGCGGACAGAACCCGGGTACCGTCGGCCGCGAGCCCACCCTCGAGGTGCATACGGGCGAAACGGACCATGTCGCCCGCCGAGCTGATCACCCGCGCCGCCGGCGCGACCGACCGGGGCATGAGATCCCACTCCGGCGCGGGATCCGGATCGGCGCCCGGCTCGCCGAGGTGACTCATCGCGACGCGGAACCGCAGCGCCTGCTCCGGCAGGGTCACCAGATGATCGAGTCCCAGTGGGGCGGCGAGCAGGTCGTGCACCGCCTGATCCCAGGTCTTGCCGGTCAGCACCTCGATCACCCGGCCGAGGACGACGTAGCCGAGACTGCCGTAGGACATCGCCGTCCCCGGCGCGCAGTCCAGCGCGACATCCCTTGCAGCCCTGACATATTCCGCGAGGCAGTTATCGCCACGGCCGGTGTCGTGATTGAAATCGTTTGTCACGCCGCCGGTGTGGCTGAGCAGCTGCCGGATCGTGATCCGCCGCGTCGCCTCCGAGTCGGGTGTGGCGAACTCGGGCAGCACGTCCACGACCGGAGCGTCGAGGTCGAGCTTGCCCAGGTCCACGAGCCGCATGATCATCGTCGCGGTGTAGACCTTCGCGACGGAGCCACAGAGGAACACGGAGTCGTTCGTCACGGCCGTCCCGGTTCCTCGGTGCAGGACGCCACTGGCGATCTCGTAGACCTGTCCGTCGACCAGCACGGCGAGCGATGCGCCGGGTACGTGGTGCGCGGCACGCAGCTCGTCGAGCCGCGCCTGCCACCGCGCGACGGAGAACCGGCGGCCGGACGAATCCACGCTCCCCCAGCTTCCTCGGACATTCCAATCGCCCGCCGCATCCCAGTTCACAGTGTTCGACATCGCTTTGCTCCCAATTTTCCAGTTGACGCGTACGTCGTTCCCTTATGCGCACACTGTACTCATCAGGGAACGATGTGCGCAAGTGCGCGTTCGGAATCGCTACTGGCGAATGACCGAATTCCGTACAACGCCAGCCGACCGGCAACCACGCTCAGGCACGATCCCCCTGACACGCCTCCGCGAGGCAGCGGCGCGCACGGTCAGGGCCCGGCGGCGCTGCGGAAATCTGACCACCGCCCGCGTTCCCCACGTGGACGAAACCAGCACGACAGTGCGCGGACCCGACCACCGAGCGGTCCTCGATATCGAACGCCGTCGCTCCGGCTCAGCCGCTACGGAACCCACCGAGACGACGGCCGAGCCGGGAAGCGACCGCTCCACCGACATTGACGGCCAGATGCAGGAAGGCGGGGGCAGCGGCGCTCTCGGCACGACGGCCCAGCCAGCCGAACACGAAGCCCCCCACCGAGGTAACGGCAATGGTGGCGGGCACGCTGTCACCCGCCGCGCGCGCGGGCGCGATATGCCACAGCCCGAAGGTCAGTGCGCCGAGCAGCGCGCCGATCCGTGTGCCGAAAGCCTTGTCCAGCAGGGGATCCAAGGTCGCGCGGAAGACGAGTTCCTCGCTGTAGACGGTACCGATCGGGATATGCACGGCAACCCACTCCGCAGCCGACACCTCAGGACTCCGATCGGCGAATTCCCCAAGGCGGTGCCGAGTCGACGGAATGGCAAGGGTCGCAGCGTAACCGGCGGCGACGACTGTGGCCGATACCAACCCGTAGCGCACGCCACGCGGCGCGCACCAGTTCGGCCTGCCGCGCATCGCCAGCGCGTATCCGGTGGCGAAGCCCGTGTTGGCGGCGGTCCGGCCACGGATGCCGAGGCCGAGCCAGGGCAGTACCCAGTTGTTCCAGGCAGGCGGAATGACAACAGCCGCAGCCGTTCCCGCGACACGTAGTCGGCTCACTTGATCTTCCGCTCGTAGTCCTCCGCGGCCTCCAGCTCGACCCGAATCCGCTCGGAGACCTCCGCGGTCCAGTCCGGTGGCGCCGCGATGGCCGCCCAGCCGTCCAGCACCAGGCTGCCATAGCGGTGCCCGTGACCGTCGGTGACGCCCTGTGCGTTGGTGAGGTCGGCGGCGACCTGCCAGAACGTCACGAACGGCCACCAACGCATTTGCGAAGACACGTCCGACCCCCGCGGCTCGGACAACCAATCCGGTTTCGAAAAGATCAGATCCGGCGACCACCAGACGATCGGGTCGGACGCGTGTTGCAGGTACGCGAGGCGCGGCGCCCGCCATTCCGACGAGGGCCGCGCCAGATCGGCGCTGTCGGAGGCGAACCGGACGACGAGCCCGTCCGCGTACATCGGCTCGACCTCGCGCGAGCCCGGATCGCGGCGCGAAACGAACTGCTTCCACAGCCGGTTCGAATTCGGCGGGCCGACCCACAGCGCGCCGTCCACCTTGGCCCGCAGGTCGGCCAAGCCGTCGAAGGCGGCCTCGGACCCCTCCGAACCCAAGCTCTCCCCGTACACCAGCAGCTTCGGCCGCAGCTGCGGCGGTCGTGCCGTCCAGTGCTGGTACACCGCGTCGAACAGGCGCTCGCCCGCGACCGTCGCCTTGCCGCGGTCGGCGAGGAACGACAGCACGCTGGGCAGATACGAGTACTGCGTGGCGACGATAGCGGTGTCGCCGCCGTACATGTACTCGATCGCTCCGGTCGCCATGGCGTTCACCCACCCGGTTCCGGTGGTGGTGACCACCACGAGCACCTTCCGGTCGAACGCTCCGGTCCGTTCCAGTTCGGATACCGCCAGCTCGGCCTGTTCCTCGCCCTCTTCGGCGGATTCCAGACCGACGTAAGCCCGGATCGGTTCCTTGGCCGGCCTGCCGGTGACCGAGGTGATGCGACTCGCGGTCGGGCCGTGGGAGACGAACCACCGCCCTTCGAACCCGAGAGTTTCCCATTCGGCCAGCGAGGTCGGGCTGCCCGAGCGCTCCGGCTGCTGCGGCTGGACCGCGTTCTGCGAGTTGTGGTCGTTGCGCACGCTGAAGGCGGAGTTGGCCACCGCGAAGAACGCCCGCGAGGCCACGCCGTTGAAGATCGTCACGGCCAGTACGACCAGCACGAGGAACCCCGCCGCCGGCGCCAGTTCGCGCGGTACCTTCACCCACCGGTTGAGCAGGCGAGCCAGGAACAGGATGATCTCGCGCGCCGTCCGGTACACCGCGACCACCGCGGCGCAGATCGCCACGCTCAGCAGACCCGTACGCAGATAGGCGGGCGTGGTGGTGCCCTCCATCCCCATCAGCGCGGTGATCTCGCGCTGCCAGCGTGCCGACTGCACGAGCATGAGAGCGGCGCTCAGCGCGGCGGTGCACAGGACGGCCGACTTGACCGCGTAGCGCACCCAGGTGGGCGGCGCGGGAATCCTCAACCGTGGCCGGACCCACAGCCGGAACAACCATTCCAGCAAACAGCCGACGCCGTACCCGAGCGCGGCGTTGACCCCGCTGATCAACCCCTGGAACAGCCAGTCACGCGGCAGCAGCGACGGCGTCACCGACAGCGCGAAGAAAACCGTTGCGACCACAAGGCCGATGTAGTTCAGGTCGATGATCTCCTCGGCGCGCCGGACGACCACGACGCCGCGCTTACGCAGCCTCTGCATGGTCGTGGCGGTCTCCAGCACTGCACCAGTATGGCGGTCGCCACCGGCGGCCCGATGCGTTGCCCGGCCGCGACACGGGCGCCGTCGACACGGATCACACCACGCTACCGTGAAGAAGCACCGCCGGGGATGCCCCGGCACGGCAACTACCCAGTCCGCTCGAGTAGTTGTACGCGGTCATTCGCACCGCTGAGTCCGCAGACTTCATATCCATGAGCACACCCAACGCACAGCCGAAGACCACCTCGGCGTTCGTCGCCCAGGCCGCGATCGCGTTCGGCGTCAGCTTTCTCGGGGCGGGCGCCGGCATCTGCTATCTGCCACTGGACATCTGGCAGCGGGGTTTCCTCGCGATGTCCATGCTCTTCCTGGTGACGAGCACCTTCACGCTCGCAAAGGTGGTACGCGACCAGCACGAGGCCGCGACCGTGCATGGCCGCATCGACCAGGCGCGGATGGAAAAGCTGCTCGCCGAGCACGATCCGTTCACATCCGTCGCCTGACCACGCGCACCTGTGCGGGCCCGACAATCGAGGGGTCCGGGCCCGCACAGGTGGGCGTTCCAGCGAGCGCTGTCGCCGTCGAGATCTTCCGGCCGCCTGAGGTCAGATCGTGCCTGCGCCGAACAGCTTCGGCAACGTGCCCTCGTGCGCGGCACGCAACTCGTCCATGGTGATCGAGAACTGGCCCTGCACCTCGACCGAATCCGACCCCTGGTCGACCACGCCGATGCGCACCCACGGCAACTCGCGGGCGGTGCACATGCGGGTGAACCTGGTCTCCTCCGAACGTGGCACGGCCACGAGTACCCGGCCCGCCGACTCGGAGAACAGCATGACGAACGGGTCGGCGTCCTCGGGAAGCAGGACGCGGCAACCGGTCTCGCCGGCCAGCGCGGCCTCGACGATGGCCTGGGCGAGCCCGCCCTCCGAAAGGTCGTGTGCCGCACTGATCATGCCGTCGCGCGAACCGGCGAGGAGGACCTCGGCGAGCAACTGCTCGCGGGCGAAGTCGACCCGCGGCGGGACGCCGCCGAGGTGGTCGTGTGTGACCTGCGACCAGATGGAGCCGCCGAACTCGTCGCGGGTGTCGCCGAGCAGGATCAGCGTCTCGCCCGGCTCCAGGCCGAGCCCGGTCGGAATGCGGCGGTGCACGTCGTCGAGCACGCCGAGCACGCCGACCACCGGGGTCGGCAGGATCGCGGTCCGGCCGGTCTGGTTGTAGAAGCTCACATTGCCGCCGGTGACCGGAATGCCCAGCGCAACACAGCCATCCGCGAGACCGCGCACGGCCTGCTGGAACTGCCACATCACACCGGGGTCCTCCGGCGAACCGAAGTTGAGGCAGTTGGTGACCGCCTTCGGAGTCGCGCCGGTGGTGGCGACGTTGCGGAATGCCTCGGCCAGCGCGAGCTGTGCGCCGGTGTAGGGGTCCAGCTTGGTGTAGCGGCCGGAGGCGTCGGTAGCCAGCGCGATGCCGCGGCCGGTCGCCTCATCGATCCGGATGACGCCCGCATCGGCGTGCTCGGCGAGCACGGTGTTGCCGCGCACGTAGCGGTCGTACTGTTCGGTGATCCACTTGCGGCTGCACAGCTGCGGACTGGAAATCATCTGCAGCAGCGTGGCGCGCAGTTCGTCGGCGGTTTTCGGTCGGGTCAGCTTGTCAGGGGTGTCGGCGATCAACGCGTCCTGCTCGTCGGGCCGCTGAACCGGGCGCTCGTATACCGGGCCCTCGTGCGCGACGGTGCGCGGCGGCACGTCCACGACGGTCTCGTCATGCCAGGTGACCACGAGCCGGTCGCCGTCGGTGACCTCGCCGATCACCGTGGCCAGCACGTCCCACTTGCGACATACGGCCATGAACGCGTCCACATTCTCCGGGCTGACCACCGCGCACATGCGCTCCTGCGATTCGCTGGAGAGCACCTCGGCGGGGGTCATGTTGGCCGCGCGCAGCGGCACCTTGTCCAGTTCGATGTGCATACCGCCGTCGCCTGCGGCCGCGAGTTCGGAAGTGGCGCAGGACAATCCGGCGCCGCCGAGGTCCTGGATGCCGACGACCAGCTTCGCCGCGTACAGCTCGAGGCAACACTCGATGAGCACCTTCTCGGTGAACGGGTCGCCGACCTGCACCGAGGGCAACTTCTTGCGGCTGCGCTGGTGGCCGGGGCCCGCAAGCGACCCCTCCGAAGCCGGGTCCGAATCATCGGAGAAGGTGTCCGAGGCGAGTACCGAGACGCCACCGATGCCGTCCAGGCCGGTGCGCGCACCGAACAGGATGATCTTGTTGCCGGTCCCGGAGGCGAAGGCCAGGTGCAGGTCCTCGACCCGCATCACGCCTGCGCACAGTGCGTTCACCAGCGGATTGCCCTGGTAAGAGGCGTCGAACACGGTCTCCCCACCGATGTTCGGAAGGCCGAGCGAATTGCCGTAGCCACCGACGCCACGCACCACGCCGTCCACCACGCGACGGGTGTCGGCCGCGTCCGCCGCGCCGAAGCGCAGCTGGTCCATCACCGCGATCGGACGCGCGCCCATCGCCATGATGTCGCGCACGATGCCACCGACCCCGGTGGCCGCGCCCTGGTACGGCTCGACATAGGAGGGGTGGTTGTGGCTCTCCACCTTGAAGGTGACCGCCCAGCCGTCGCCGACGTCGACCACGCCCGCGTTCTCACCGATACCGGCGAGCATGGATTTGCGCATCTCGTCCGTGGTGGTCTGACCGAAGTAACGCAGGTGCACCTTCGAGGACTTGTACGAGCAGTGCTCGCTCCACATGACGGAGTACATCGCCAGCTCGGCGTCGGTCGGCCGGCGACCGAGGATTTCCTTGATGCGGGCGTACTCGTCGTCCTTGAGGCCCAGTTCTTTGTAGGGTTGCGGCACATCGGGGTTTGCTGCGGCTGCGCTGACGGTGTCGACCTGCGGAGTCACGGAGTACCAGGGTCCTTTCGGCCGGGCAGGGGGTCGGCAAGCCGGCGGAGCCGGCCGGGTGGGCGAACTCAGCGAAGCGACGAGCGTTGTCACTGGGTTGCGGCGAGATGCCTGGGTGTAAGTCTAGAGGCAGTGGATAGGTGCCGCGCAGCTGAGGGCGTAGCAGCAGCACCGGCCGTGGTCGGTGACCATTTCCCCGGCGGCGTATCGAGGGGATACGGCCATGCGGGTCAACCGGCCGACCGGCCGAACCGACCCGCTACTCTGAGCCGGTGAAAGAAGGATCGGGGGTTGCGAATCCGGGTGAGCAACCGGTCGCCGCCGATGCCGCTCGCGCCAGAAGCGCGAATTCCGCATCGACCACCCGCACCGCATCGCTGAACCTCTCGTCGCCCCAGGTGCGCTGGCTGATTGCTGCCATTGCGCTATTCGCGGTGTCGGCGCTCGTGTCGCTGCTGGCGCACTGGTGGCACGGCTTCATCGATCTCCGGGTCTACCGCAACGGCGCCCGAGCCTGGCTGGACGGTCGCGAGTTGTACGGCCCGATGCCGCCGGTCCTCGGAATCGGACTCCCGTTCACCTATCCCCCGCTGGCCGCCTTGCTCTTCGCTCCGCTGGCCCTGATGTCGCTGCCGATCGCCGAAGTCCTCGTGGTCGCCAGTTCCGTACTGAGCCTCGGTATCACGGTGTGGCTGGTGCTCGCGCGCATCCGCCCCGAACTGACCCGGCTGACCGCGCTGACATCGGTGATCGGCGCGGTAGCGCTGGCGCAGTTCTTCGAGCCGATCCGCCAGACGGTCGGCTTCGGACAGATCAATCTGGTGCTGATGGCCGCTATCACGCTGGATTGCCTGGTGCGCAAGCCATTGTGGCCGCGCGGCATGCTGATCGGCATCGCGGTGTCGGTGAAGCTGATTCCAGCCGGATATCTGCTGTACTTCCTGATCCGCAAGGACTGGAAGGCGGCGGGCACGCTCGTGGTGTCCGCGATCGCAGCGGTCGGCCTCGGATTCGTACTGTTCCCGAGCGACTCGGTGGAGTATTGGTTCCACGCTCTCGCGGACACCGACCGGATCGGCCCGCCCTATTTCGCGGGCAACCAGTCCATCAAGGGGATGACCTTCCGTCTCGGCGTTACCGATTCGGTGGCCACCCTGCTCTGGATCTCGCTCTCGCTGATCACCGTCGCGCTCGCCGCGGTGTGGATGCGCAGGCTGATCGACGCGGGAGCCCCCGTCGCCGCGCTGCTCGTGAACGCCGCCACGGTGCTGCTGGTCTCACCGGTGTCCTGGTCGCACCACTGGGTATGGATCGTTCCCGCGCTGGTGGTCACCGCCGACATGATGGTGCGCGGCAGCCGCGGTCGGTGGCTGATCAGTACCGTCGCGGTGTTCACCGTGCTACTCCTGATCGGCCCGCACTGGCTGTTGCCGCACTCCACCGACCTCGAGCTGGACTGGGCCTGGTGGCAGCAGATCATCGGAAGCAGCTATGTGCTGGCCACCCTCGGGGTCTTCGTGATCGCGGTCGCCACCTACCGCCCGGTGACCTCAGGTGTGAGGAAGGCGGCCAGCGCCGCCGCGTAGGCCGGGACGTCGGCCGCGCCCATCAGCTCACGCGCCGAGTGCATCGCCAGCTGCGGCGCCCCGACGTCGACCGTCGGTATGCCGGTGCGGGCCGCGGTCATCGGGCCGATGGTAGAGCCGCACGGTAGGTCGGCGCGATGCACGTAGCGTTGCAACGGAACTCCGGCCTCCGCGCAGGCCAGCGCGAACGCTCCCGCGCCCGCCGCGTCGGTGGCATAACGCAAGTTCTGGTTGACCTTCAGCACCGGCCCGCCGTTCACCTCGATCCGGTGCGCGGGCTCGTGCCGCTCCGGGTAGTTCGGGTGCGTCGCGTGCGCCATGTCGCCGGACGCACACACCGAACCGGCCGACGCGGCCAGGTAGTCGGCGCGTCCGCCGCCGCGCGCGAGCACGATGCGTTCCAACACTGTGGGAAGCAGATCCGACTGCGCTCCGCGATCGGACTGGCTGCCGACCTCCTCGTGGTCGAACATGGCCAGTACCGGGATGGCCGCGCCCGGCTCGTCGATCGCCGCGAGAAACGCCCGCAGGCCCGCGAAACAGGTGCCTTGGTTGTCCAAGCGTGGTGCACTCACCAGATCCTGGTCGCGCCCGACGAGCCTGCTCGGCGTCAGGTCATGGGTCATCAGCTCCCAGCCGAGAACCTCGTCCGGGTCGACCTCGGCGCGGCCGGCCACGAAATCCAGGAACGCGTCCGACTCGTATCCGACGCCCCACACCGCGTTGACGTGACGCTGCGGGTCCAGCGTGACGCCTTTGCGGTCCTCGGAGAGGTGGATGGCCAGCTGCGGCACCCGCAGGATCGGCTCATCGATCCGAACCAGCCGCTCGCGCACCGTGTTTCCGTCGCGTACGCTCAGCCGCCCCGAGACGCCGAGCTCACGATCCAGCCAGGAATTCAGCCACGCGCCGCCGTAGGGCTCCAGGCCGACCAGCTGCCAGCCCGCGGAAACCAGGTCCGGGTGCTGCTTGACGCGCAAGTTGGGACTGTCGGTGTGTGCGCCGACCACCCGAAACGGGGTCGCGCCCGAGGGGTCCGCCGTGGCCCAGGCGACCAGCGATCCACCGCGTATCACGTAGTGCCTGCTCGGGCCATCCGAGGGCCAGGGCTGCGACTCGAAGAGCCGGGTGAAGCCGCGAGCGTCCAGCTCGTCGGCGACCGTTCGGCAGACATGGAACGGCGACGGCGACTGATCGATGAACGCGCACAGCCCGGCGGCTGTGGCGTCAGTGGTGGAAACGGGCATGCCTGCGATCCTAGGCAAGCCGGTCGTCAGGACCGACGCGCCGCCCGGGACGGGCGGCGCAAGGCGATCATCGGCAACGACTACATCTGACCGTGCGAGGCGATCCGCATCATGCGCGCGCTCGCACGCACGGTGGGTTCGCTGCACATGCCTGAAATCCTCGACGCAATCGACCGCGGCCTGGCTCGAAAACCTAGGGCGACTATGGATTTACCACGGAAACCAGCCGATCGAACACGGCTACCTCGTGCGGCCTACGGCGTCGAGTTCGACATTTTCGACCGACTCCTCTGATCCGCGATCGGCGGCAGGCTAAGCGGAGACCAAAGTGTCCAGCACCGAGAGGAATATGCCGAGGCCGTCATCGCTCGGGCCGGTCAGCGGCTCGGTGGCGTGCTCGGGGTGAGGCATCAGGCCGACGACGCGACCGTTAGCCGACGCGACGCCCGCGATGGCGCGCTGCGAACCGTTCGGGTTCTCACCCGCGTAGCGGAAGACCACCCGGCCCTCGCCCTCCAGTTCATCGAGCACGGTGGCCGAGGCCTGGTAGCGGCCCTCGCCGGACTTGAGGGGAATCAGGATCTGGGCGCCCGGCTCGTAGCGGGAGGTCCACACCGTCGACGCCGATTCCACCGTCAGCCATTCGTCGCGGCAGATGAAGTGCAGACCCTCGTTGCGGGTGAGCGCGCCCGGCAGCAACCCGGCCTCACACAGCACCTGAAAGCCGTTGCAGATACCCAGCACCGGCAGGCCGGCGGTCGCCGCGCGCACGACCTCACCCATCACCGGGGCGAACCGGGCGATAGCACCGGCGCGCAGGTAGTCACCGTAGGAGAAGCCGCCGGGCACGACGACCGCGTCGACGCTCTTCAGGTCGGCGTCGGCATGCCACAGACTGACCGCCTCGGCACCCGCCGAGCGCACCGCCCGAGCGGCGTCGACATCGTCGAGCGTGCCGGGAAACGTGACGACCCCGATACGCGCGGTCATGAGAGGCGGACCACCTTCCACTCCTCGATCACCGTGTTGCACAGCAGCGATTCGGCGATCTGCTCGAGTGCCTCGTCGTCGACGCTGTCATCGATGTCGAGTTCGAATCGCTTGCCCTGACGCACATCCGAGATGCCCTCGAATCCCAGGCGCGGGAGCGCGCCGACGATGGCTTGTCCCTGGGGATCCAGGATCTCGGCCTTCGGCATCACCTCGACCACGACTCGTGCCACGCGTTGCTCCTCATGTGGTTGGGGGGTTACCTGAGCAGCCTAGTTGTGCTGGTCGCAAACGGCATCCGCGGGGTCGGACAAATAACCCGTCGTGTCGTCGATAACACCGTGCAAGTCTGCGAAACACAGCGCTACTCCGAAGAACACAGAAGAACACAGCAGAACACAGCAGAACCCAGCGCGAGTCTCGGGAACACAGCGCGAGTCTTACGAACACGCCGCGCAGAGGCGCGGCATGTTCAGCACGACAAATCTGACACAGTAGCATTGCGAAATGCGCATAGCCCACTTCGGCCACTCCTGTCTCCTCGTCGAGCTGCGCGGCAAGAAAATTCTGTTCGACCCGGGCACTTTCTCGCACGGTTTCGAAGGCCTCACCGGCCTGGACGCGATCGCGGTCACCCACCAGCATCCCGACCACATCGACCCGAACCGGATCGACGCGCTCGTCGAGGCCAACCCCGAAGCCCGGCTGCTGTCCGACCCGCAGACGGCCCAGCAACGCGGCGGGCGGTGGGAGGCTGTGCACGCGGGCAACGTGCTCGCGCTCGGCGATCTCCAGATCACCGGGGGCGGCGGCAGGCATGCCGTCATCCACCCCGAAATCCCGGTGATCGACAACACCGTCTTTCAGCTGGGCACTCCGGACGATCCCGCCCAGCTTGTCCACCCGGGCGACTCGCTGTGGGTGCCTCCGGTCCCGGTCGGCGTGCTGGCCGCGCCCGCCGCCGCGCCATGGATGCGGGTCAGCGAGGCCGTCGACTACGTGCGCGCGGTCAATCCGCGCACCGCCTTGCCCATCCACTTCGGCATCATCGTGCCGGAGGCGCGGGGTATCTACTTCGGCCGCCTCGCCGAAATGGCGCCCGCGGGGACCGAATTCCGGGTGCTCGAACCGGAGGACGCCACCGAGGTGTAGCCGCTACCCGGTGTAGGTCGCCAGAAACAGCGCCTCGGCGAGCGCCATGCGCTCGATCTCCTTCGGGTCCACGCTTTCGTTGGGCGCGTGGATCAGACACGTCGGTTCCTCGACGCCGAGCAGCATGATCTCCGCGCCCGGATAGGTGTCGGCGAAGACGTTGCACAGCGGGATGGACCCGCCCTGGCCCTGCGTGGTCGCGGGGCGGCCGTAGGACGCGGCCAGCGCCGCCTCCATCGCGGCGCGAGCAGGCCCGTCGGTGCCGGACCGGAACGGCGCGCCGATGCCTTCGAGTTCGACCGTCAGCTTCGCGTGCCACGGCGTGTTCGCCTCCAGGTGCGCGACGAGCGCTTCGTGCGCCCGGCCGGGATCTGTCCCGGGCGGGATGCGCAGGCTCAGGCGTGCACGGGCGATCGGCGGAATCGCGGTGGAGGATCCGACCACCGGCGGCGCGTCGATGCCGAGCACCGTCAAAGCCGGTCGCGCCCAGAGCATGTCGGCGACAGTGCCGTCGCCGGTCAGCTCGACGCCGCCGAGGACGCCCGCGTCGGCGTGGAACTGCTCGCTCGGATACTGGATGCCCGGCCAGACCTGGTCGTTCGGCAGTCCGGCAACGGTGGTGTTGCCGCGTTCGTCGCGCAGCGAGGCGAGCAGATGGATCAGTGCGGCAAGCGCGTCCGGGGCCGGGCCGCCGAACATGCCGGAATGCATCGCCCCCGCGAGGGTTTCGATGGTGACTACAACATTCACGTTGCCGCGCAACGTCTCGGTGAGGGTCGGCACGCCGACCGCGAAGTTGCCGCAGTCGCCGATCAGAATCGCGTCCGCCCGCAATAGGTCCGGATTGGCCTCGACGAAAAGCTCCAGTCCCCCGGTGCCTTGCTCCTCGGAGCCCTCCGCGACCAGGGTCACCCCGAGCGGCAGATCGGCGCCGAGCGCGCGCAACGCCGTGAGATGCATGATTATGTTGCCCTTGCAATCGGCGCTGCCCCGCCCGTACCACCGCCCGTTCTTCTCCGTCAGCTCCCACGGCGGGGTACGCCAGGCCGCTTCGTCCATCGGCGGCTGGACGTCGTAATGGCAGTACAGCAGCACCGTCGGCGCGTCCTCCGGCGCAGGGCGCGCGGCGATGACGGCCTTACTGCCGTCAGGTGTTTCGTGCAGACCGACTTTGGTCAGCCCCGCCGCGGCGAAGGCGTCGGCCACCCACTGCGCCGTTCGCTCACACTCTTCTTGCGGAAACTGCCTGGGGTCGGCCACCGACCTGAGCGAAACGAGCTGGGTCAGATCTGCTTTCGCTTGCGGCATCAACCCGGCGACCTGCTCACGCAGCGCCGCGGTGCGTTGATCGTCGGTCATGCCCGCGCCTCGATTCTTCGCGTCGTCGAATGTCATTGTCCGGTGGACAGGTGCCGATCCGTTCGTGCGACTACGGGTCTGCCCGCCAAACACCCCGGTTGTCACCGCGCGACTACTCGGACAGCTCGCCCGTTGCCTTGATCAGCGTTGACGATAGATCCTCGCAGACGATCCGCCGTCGCTGCCGAGCGTATCCGCCATCACTCCATGAGAACGACGCGCCATCTGCTGCCCAGTGGCCGTCGAGGGCGTCGACCGCGGTTGGCAACAGAGCAAACCGATCGGTCTGTCAGCGGAATCGGGGCCGAGCGGCTGCCGCCGAACTGGTCCGACCTGCGAATACAAGAACTCAGGCGCGCCGACCCCGGATTGTGTCAAGCTGGAGCCACCGGGCGCCGGCAACCAGTCGGCATCCTCGATGGTCAAGGAATGCACGGCAAGCGCAGCCGGTTTCGAACTACCGATTCCGGCACCCGCACAGGCACACCACAACGAGCCGAATCGGGAGGCCGTATCCATGCCCGACACCGAAGGACCCGACGACCTGTTCGCCCTGCCCGGGCTCAGCCGGACGGCGCCGAAGGGCGGATTTCCGGCGAGTGAGATGTTTCCCCAGGCCGCTTACGAGATCGTCCATGACGAGCTGATGCTCGACGGTGTCTCCAGGATGAACCTGGCCACCTTCTGCACCACCTGGGTGGACGACCAGGCGCGCAGGCTGATGGCCGAATGCCTGGACAAGAACATCGTGGACAAGGACGAATACCCGCAGACCGCCGAGCTGGAGCGCCGCGGTGTCCGGATGGTAGCCGATCTGTGGCGCGCGCCGGACCCGGCCACGACGCACGGAACCTCCACCACCGGGTCGAGCGAGGCGGCCATGCTCGGCGGGCTCGCGGCCAAATTCCGCTGGCGCAAGCGCGGCGGCTCCGGGACGCCCAACTTCGTCTGCGGGCCGGTCCAAGTTTGCTGGGAGAAGTTCGCACGCTATTTCGACGTCGAGATCCGGCAGATCCCGCTGCGCGCCGACCGGCTGACCATGCACCCGGACGACGTCGCCGCCCACTGCGACGAGAACACCATCATGGTCGTACCCACCTTCGGCCAGACCTTCACCGGCCTGTTCGAGGACGTTGCCGGGATCAGCGCGACGCTGGACACACTGCAACAGACCAGCGGACTCGACATCCCGATCCACGTCGACGCCGCCAGCGGCGGCTTCCTAGCCCCGTTCGCCGCGCCGGACTTGGTCTGGGACTTCCGGCTGCCCAGGGTCAAGTCGATCAACGCCTCCGGCCACAAGACCGGGCTCGCGCCGCTCGGCTCAGGCTGGGCGATCTGGCGCGATGCGGGCGATTTGCCCGAGGAACTGATCTTCGACGTCGACTATCTCGGCGGGAGCATGGCCACTTTCAACCTCAATTTCTCCCGGCCCGGCGGCCAGGCGATCACGCAGTACTACGACTTCATCCGTTTGGGCCGGACCGGCTACGCCAGGGTGCAGTCCACGATCTACCGCGTGGCGCAGCACCTGGCCGCCGGGCTGCGCGGACTAGGGGTCTTCGAGATGATCCACGACGGCGATCCGCGGCGCGGCATCACCGCGGTGTCCTGGCGGCTGACCAGCGATTCCGGATTCAACCTCTACGATCTGTCCGATCGCCTGCGCACCAGGGGCTGGCTGATAGCCGCGTATCCGCTACCCCCGGACCGGGGCGACGAGACGATCATGCGCGCGGTGATCCGGCACGGCTTCACCGTCGACATGACCGACCTGCTGCTGGAGGACCTGATCCGCTGCATGAAACAGCTGGAGCGACGACCATTTTCGAGCCCGCTCACCCGCGCGGAGGCGGGTGGCTTCACACACGACGCGAAGGCCGCCGTACCGGACGCGAAGATTTCGCCCCCATGATCGGCGCAGCCGGACGAAGTCAACAGGTAGCCCACGCCTGGCCGACTGAAGGCTCGAGGCAGCCGCACATACGCCATACACCTGCCGCCGCGACTTATTCATGCGGCGCGGGCAGCCGGGAACGGCTCCCAGCGGTAGATGTGGCCATACGCACCGTGGAACAGCGCGAGGTCGACAGCGTCGAGCATTGCCTGACGTGGACCGGAACGGTCCAGCTGTGCGGCGGAGACGGCGAGGCGCAGCACGCCGCCGCGACGAGCGGCGCGGGCGGCGCCCATTACCAGGGCTCGACACCACCACGGCTGCGCACGGAAGCCCGCACCGATGCCGTACACCCGGGATTTCTGTGCCACATCGCGCTCCAGGTCGACGATCGAAGTGAGGCCGAGCGCGAGCCGGAAACCGACCTCCGGCAGCGCGTCCAGCGCGCCCGGCGAGGCATCCCAGCGCGGAGCCGCGAACAGGCGGGTGCGCAGATCTACCTGCTCCATCACCCGGTCGGCGGCGGTCAGCCGCAATCGTGCCTCGTGCCTGGGCAGCGCGGCGAACTCGGCGCGTCGCCGCTTGGTGGCCGCCTGGTCGTAGCCGTGCAGCACGATGGCGTCACCACGCACCCGGCGACCGCGCAACCACGCCTGCGTCGCCAAGTCGTCGACCAGCCGGTATTTGCCCTTCAGCCGCGGCGCGACCAGCAGCGAGAGCGGCACGCCGCGCCGATCCATCTCCTCGGCGAATTCCATCGCCATATCCCGGGTGGTGTCCCTGATCCCGGAGACCGACACGATCAGCTCAGCGTTCATGAATCAACGGTGTCAGCCGTACATGTCCTCGGCATGCAGCCCGCATGACCACGCGACGAACACTCCGACACGCCTCGGTCGAGCGCGCCGCTACCACCGGTCCCAATGCAGAACCTGCTCGCGCGGGACCCGCACGGCGGGCTTGAATTCGGCGCCGATCGCGTAGGCCACCGGGATGAATGCGGCGAGCATGACGTTGTCGTATGGAATCCCCAGCGCCGCAGCGAGTTCCCGTTCCGGCGGCCCCTGAGCACTGGTCCACACGGTGCCGAGACCGCGAGCTCGGGCCGGAAACGGCTCCGTAGCGTGGAGCCGGCGGTGCCCGCCTTTCTCGACGACACCTTCGCCGCGCTGTCGCCGGGCGAGCGGCGTCAACTCACCGCTCTGCTCGGCAAACTCCTGTTCCCGCCGGCCACCGACTAACGGGACAAGCGTGGCCTACGCGCCGGCGAGACCCACGGTGTCGAGCACCCAGGCGTACTCGAACGCCACTTCCTTCCACTTCTCGTAGCGCCCGCTGACGCCGCCATGCCCTGCGCTCATCTCGGTCTTGAGCAGCAGCGGCGCGTCGCCGGTCTTGGTGGCGCGCAGCTTGGCGACCCACTTCGCGGGCTCG
Organism: Nocardia sp. NPDC023852; assembly: GCF_040639505.1. Taxonomy (NCBI): domain Bacteria; kingdom Bacillati; phylum Actinomycetota; class Actinomycetes; order Mycobacteriales; family Nocardiaceae; genus Nocardia; species Nocardia sp. NPDC023852. The sequence continues at coordinate 219,516 of NZ_JBFAAB010000003.1, read as the reverse complement.
ACGTAGAGCACACGGGTGTCGTTCAGGCTGGTGATCGCCAGGATCGCCGGGTAGTCCTTGGGCTCGACGTTCTCGTATGGCGAGTAGGACTTCATGTACTCGTAGACATCCTTGTCCGCCAGCGGGTTTCCCCACTCGTCCCATTCGATGACGGTCAGCGGGAGCGACGGGTCGAGGATAGAGGTGAGCGGATCGACGAATGGGACATTGGTCAGGATGCCCGCGAACAGCTCGGGTGCCAGGTTCGCCACCGCGCCGACGAGCAGGCCGCCCGCACTACCTCCATCGGCAATCACCCGGTCCGCTGTGGTGACGCCGGTGTCGACGAGATGCCGCGCGCAGGAAACGAAGTCGGTGAAGGTGTTCTTCTTGGTGAGCGTCTTGCCGTTCTCGTACCAGAGCCTGCCCATCTCGCCGCCGCCGCGCACATGCGCGACCGCGAAAACCATGCCGCGGTCCAGCAGTGACAGGCGCGAGACCGAGAACGAGGAGTCGATGCTCGCCTCGTAGGAGCCGTAGCCGTAGAGCAGCAACGGCTTCGGCGCATCGGCCGCCGCGTCCCTCTTCCGCACCAGCGAGATGGGAATCCGGGTGCCGTCTTCGGCGATCGCCCAATCCCGGTGCTGTTCGTAGTCGTTCGCGTCGAAGCCGCCGAGCACCGGCTGCTCTTTGCGCAGCAGCAGGTCGCCGGTCGCGGGGACATAGTCGAACACCTGCATCGGTGTGATGAACGAGGTCAGGCCGATGCGCAGGGTCGGCTGAGTCCACTCCGGGTTGGAACCCGTGCCGACCGAGAAGAGTTCCAGGTCGAAGGCGAGTTCGCGGCGCTCGCCGTAGCCGGATTCGGTCAGTGGCCACACCGCGATCCTGGTCAGCGCCTCGCGCCGGTAACTGAGCACCAGGTGATCGCGGAACGGGTCGACGTCCTCGAGCCGCACGTCGTCGCGGTGTGCGAGCAGCAGGGTCATGTTCGACGGGTCGTCGACCGGCGCGTCGGCGAGGACGAAGTTCTCCGCCTTCACCCCGTCCACGACGTCGTTGTGCAGGATGAGGAACCGGTCCTCACCGCCGATCACAGCGTGCTCCGCGGAATACTCGACGCCCTCGCGGCGCGGCAGCAGCACACGGAATTCGCCCTCGGGATCATCGGATTCGAGTACCCAGCCCTCGCTGGTGATCTTCGAGTTGACCGAGATCATCAGGTATTTCTCCGAGCGGGTCGCGCCGATGCTCACCCAATACCGCTCGTCGGGCTCGTGGAACACCTTGACATCGGGCGCCGTGCTGCCGAGCCGGTGCCGCCACACGGTGTCGGGTCGCCACGACTCGTCGACCGTCTGGTAGAAGACGTGCGTGCCGTCCAGCGACCAGGTAGCACCCGGCGCGGTACCGGCGATCTCGTCGCCGAGCAACTCGCCGGTGCGCAGGTCCTTGAACCGCAGCACGTAGCGCTCGTCGCCGACGTTGTCCACCGAATAGGCGAGCCGATTGCCGTCATGGCTGATCGAATACGCGCCGAGTGAGAAGAAGTCGTGCCCCTCGGCCAGCACGTTGCTGTCGAGCAGCACCTCTTCCCCGGGAACCTCGGTTCCCGCTTCCAGCTGCGGCGGCGTCCACGCGTCGATGCCCTCGGCGTCGGCGGCGATCGGGCACCGGCAGTGCACGCCGTATTGCTTGCCTTCGAAGCTGCGCGAGTAGTACCAGTACTCGCCCATGCGGGACGGTACGGACAGGTCGGTCTCCTGAGTGCGCGCCTTGATCTCGTCGAAGATCGCGTCGCGCAGCGTGTCCAGGTGCGCGGTCTGCGCCTCGGTGTAGGCGTTCTCCGCCTCCAGGTGGGCAATGACGTCGGGACTCTCCTTGTCCCGCAGCCATTCGTACTCGTCGACGAACAGGTCACCGTGGTGCACCCGCTCGGTAGGAACCGTCTTGGCGATCGGCGCCGCTACGACGGGAGTGCCGTTGCCCGGTTCGGAGATCGTGCCGCTGTCGAGAGCCATGACGTCCACCCTACTGTTCGGGCGCCTCGCCGCCCGCAGCCTGGATGATGCCGTCCAACATGTCGCTTGTCCGGCGCAGATCGTGCATGGCCCGGTCGATCCGCGCACGCTCCTCGGTGAGCTTCTCCACCAGGAACGGCGTCGCCAGCGCGTTGGGAGTGCCATCAATGTCGTGGATGCACGGCAGCAGCTCGCCGATGGTCTCGCTGTGCAGACCCGCGGCGAACATTTCTTGGATGCGCCGGACCCGGTCGACCGCCGCCTCCGGGTACTCCCGCTGCCCGCCGGAGGTTCGCTCGGAGGCCAGCAGGCCTTTGGTCTCGTAGTACCGCAGCGACCGGACGCTCACGCCGGTCCGCTCGGCCAGTTCACCGATACGCACGTTCGCTCCTTGACCTGACATTGATGTCAGGTTCTACCGTACAGCCATGCTGCTGACCGAATACCGCAACCGTTCGCTCCACCTCCCCAACCGGATCGTGATGTCGCCGATGACGCGGCTGCGCTCCCTCCCCGACGGCTCGCCGACCACCGACGTCGCCGACTATTACGCCCAGCGAGCGACGGCCGGGCTGATCGTCACCGAGGGCATCTGGCCGCATTCGACCGGGCAGAGCGAGGCGTGGGTGCCCGGGTTGCAGACGCCCGCGCACGTCGAGGCGTGGCGGCACGTCACCGAGGCCGTGCACGCACGCGGCGGCCGGATCTTCGCGCAGCTCATGCACGGCGGACGCAAGGGCCATCCGCTCGCGCGGATCGACGGATCCTGGCCCGCCGGACCGTCGGCCGTGCTGGACGACGACCGCGTGCATCTGATCGACGGAGGAAAGGCAGACCCGATCACGCCGGGCGCCCTCGATCGCACCGACATCGCCGCGGTGGTGGACCAGCACGCCACAGCCGCGCGCAACGCCATCGCGGCAGGCTTCGACGGTGTCGAAATCCACGGGGCAAACAGCTATCTCGTCCACCAGTTCCTCGCCGACAACACCAACCTGCGCGACGACGAGTACGGTGGCTCGATCGAGAACCGCATGCGATTGCCGCTGGCCGTCGTCGACGCGGTGACCGGCGCCATCGGCTCCCGGCGGACCGCCATCCGCCTCTCCCCCGGCAACCCCCAGTTCGCCATGGTCGAGGCCGATCCGGCGCCGCTCTACCAGGCCCTCGTCGTCGAACTCGACCGCCGCGACCTCGCCTACCTGCATCTCACCGACAACGACCGCTACCACGCACTCGGCGACCTGCGGCCGCGGTGGCACGGCACACTCGTGGCCAACATCGGCGAGAACCGTGCACCGACGACGGCGGCCGGCGCGGAAACCGTGCTGCGCGCCGGGCTCGCCGATCTGGTCTCCTTCGGCAGGTCGTTCATCGCCAACCCCGACCTCGTCCATCGCATCCGGCACGATCTCCCGCTGGCCCCGATCCGCGAGGAGATGCTCTATGGGCGCACTGCCGAAGGCTATAGCGACTACCCGAGCTGGACAGCAGGCGCAGTCGCGCATCAGCACGCGGAATAGTCGACCGCTGCGCTCGTCGCCGTCCGCGACCAGCCTCGGCACCTACGAGTGGCACACCGTGGCGGACCTACTCGGCCGATGCCGCAATATGTGCCGCTCGTGGGGGGCAGGCCACGCAGGTAGCGGCCATGGCGATCGACAGCGAGAGCCGCGAGGTGTAGGCAGAGTGGCTGTGGATACGACGTTTCTCAGGATCGTCCGGGGTGAGGCCCCGGCCGACATCGTGTACCAGGACGAGTTGGTTACCGCTTTTCGGGACATTCGTCCACAAGCCCCTACACACGTGTTGATAGTTCCGAACGAGCTGATTCCAACACTGAATGATGTCCAGCCGAAACATGAACCAGCTCTCGGACGAATGCTGGCAGTAGCAGCGAAGATCGCCGCTCAGGAAGGCATTTCGGAGAAGGGGTATCGAGTGATCTCGAACTGTAACCGCCACGGCGGCCAGGAGGTCTATCACCTGCATCTGCACCTCGTCGGCGGACACGCCTTGGGCTCGATGCTCGAAAACCGTTGGTGACCGGGTCTGCCGACTACGACAACGATTCGCGGCGAAAATCCTCACCGCGCTACAGGATTGGAGATGGCATGTAGCGAGCCGCGTCGGGGAAGCGGTCGACCAGTTTCTGGACCTGGCCCACGACGTCGGCGACCTGGGCGTCGGCGGCGCCAACGAAGGCGGACTTGTCGGACAGCGCGGCAACCAGGGCGGCGCGGTCGAGCGGGAGGCGGCTGTCGTCGGCCAAGCGGTCCAACAGGTCCGGTTCGCGGCCCTGCTCCCGCATGGCGAGGGCGACAGCGACGGAGTGCTCCTTGATGACCTCGTGCGCGGTTTCGCGGCCGACGCCGGTGCGAACCGCCGCCATGAGGATACGAGTGGTGGCGAGGAAGGGCAGGTAGCGATCCAGCTCGCGGGAAATGACGGCCGGGTAGGCGCCGAACTCGGCGAGGACGGTGAGGAACGTTTCCATCATCCCGTCGATGGCGAAGAAGGCGTCCGGCAGCGCGACCCGGCGCACCACCGAGCAGAACACGTCGCCCTCATTCCACTGCGCGCCCGCCAGCTCGGCCGCCATCGAGGCGTAGCCACGCAGCACCACCTGCAGGCCGTTGACCCGCTCACACGAGCGGGTGTTCATCTTGTGCGGCATCGCCGAGCTACCCACCTGCCCCGGCTGGAAGCCCTCGGTGACCAGCTCATGGCCGGCCATGAGCCGGATGGTGTGCGCGAACGACGAGGGACCGGCGCCGACCTGCACCAGCGCCGAAAGCACATCGTGGTCGAGCGAACGCGGGTACACCTGGCCGACGCTGGTGAGCACGGTGGCGAACCCCAGATGCCGGGCCACCTGCTGCTCCATCCGCGCCAGCTTGGCCGGGTCGCCGCCGAGCAGGTCCAGCATGTCCTGCGCGGTACCCATCGGGCCCTTGATCCCGCGCAGCGGGTAGCGGTCGATCAGCTCACGCAGCCGGGTCAGCGCGATCAGCAGCTCGTCGGCGGCGGAGGCGAACCGCTTGCCGAGGGTGGTGGCCTGCGCGGCGACGTTGTGCGAGCGGCCCGCCATCACCAGCGTCTGATACTCGGCGGCGCGTTCGGCCAACCGCGCGGCGATCGCGACACCGTGCGCATGCACATGCTCGAGCGAAAGCCGGATCTGCAACTGCTCCACGTTCTCGGTGAGATCGCGGCTGGTCATGCCCTTGTGCACGTGCTCATGCCCGGCCAGAGCATTGAACTCCTCGATGCGAGCCTTCACATCATGGCGAGTGACCCGCTCGCGTTCGGCGATCGAAGCGATGTCGACCTGGTCCAGCACCCGCTCGTAGTCCGCGACAACACCCGTGGGCACCTCGATGCCCAGTTCCGACTGCGCCCGCAACACCTCCAGCCACAACCGTCGCTCGAGCACGATCTTGTATTCGGGCGACCACAGGTGCACCAACTCGGGGCTGGCGTAACGGGTGGCAAGAACGTTGGGGACGAGGCTCACGACTCCACCTCGCTGACGCTCGGCTCCGTCGTGCCCTGGGGCACTGTGTCGATGGTTCGCTCGCTTCGCTCCCTCACGACTCCACCTCGCTGACGCTCGGCTCCGTCGTGCCCTGGGGCACTGTGTCGATGGTTCGCTCGCTCACGACCGGTCAGTCTAGTGCCCGGAAACGATCCACTTGCTGGGGCGTCGCTGGTGCGACGATGTCGATCACCTCGAGGAGAGCGCCGCGGGCCATCCGTCGCGGTTCGGGCTCCATTTCGGTGAGCGCCGCGACGACGGCTCCGTCCACCACCGCGACCAGCCTGCGTAGTTGCTCCGGCCGCACCATCCGGTCGGACCGGCGCAGCACGTCGGCCAGCAGTTCGTCCAGCTGTGCGCGCAGGCGGAGCTGCACCTCCCGGAGCTCTGGGTGGCGCGCCGAGGCCACCGAGCGCTCGTAGCGGGCGATCAGCTGGCCGCGCGCGAGCTCGTCGGGTCCGTCTGTCCCCACCAGCAGGTCGAGCACCAGATCGACGGTGGCCTCGGCACCGCGGCGGCGGTGGCTCACCTCGCCGACCCTGCGGCGCATCGCGTCCAGCTCCGCGTTACCGCTGAACTCGACCGCCCGGGCGATCAGATCGTCCAAGGACTCGAAGTAGTAGGTGGTGGACGCCAGGGGCAGGTCAGCGCGCGTCGCGACCGAACGATGCCGCACCGCGTCGAATCCGCCTTCGAGCAGCAACTCGGCGGCAGCGGATACCAAAGCCTGGCGACGCCGTTCGCCTTTCGGGGTCGTCGCGGTGATCACCGTGCCATCGTGCCAGTCATCATCAGTTCTTCCAGAGGAAATCAGCGAGGAAAAGCAATCAACGTTGTTTTACCGCATCCGCGCGGCCACGGTGCCGAACTGCGGAAAGTTGTTGCTCGACAGGCGGATCACGCACCGAGATAGTGCCCTAGACGCAGCAGCGCCGCTTCGATGTCCGCCGTGGCCCCCGCGAAGGAGAAGCGCACCGTGCGGTGCCCGTTCACGGTGTCGAAGTCGACGCCGGGCGCGAGCGCGACACCGATGTGGTCGAGCACGTCCGTGCACCACGCGCGGGAGTCGTCGGTGAGATGGCCGATGTCGGCGTAGGCGTAGAAAGCGCCATCGGCGGGAGCCAGCTCGGTGATGCCGAGCTTCGGCAGCCCGTCCAGCAGCAACCGCCGGTTCACCGCGTAACGCCGGACGTGCCCGTCGAGCTCCGCCTTGGCCTCCGCGCCGAACGCGTGCAGCGCCGCGTACTGCGAGATGGCGGGCGGGCAGACGGTCAGATTCGACGCCAGACGCTGCAACGCGGGGCGCAGTCCACTCGGCACCAGCATCCAGCCCAGCCGCCAGCCGGTCATCGAGAAGTACTTGGAGACGGAGCCGATCACCACCGATTCCCGCGAGGTCTCCCATGCCGAGGAGGTCTTGCTGTCCGCACCCGCGCTGTCGTACGTGATGCCGTGGTAGATCTCGTCGGAGATCAGCAAGGTGCCGTGTTCCTCGCACCAGCGGGCCAGCGCGGCCAACTCGGCGGGGGCGATCATCGTGCCGGTCGGGTTGGCGGGGCTGGCCACGACCAGGCCCGCGGGTCGTTCCGGCAGGGCTTCGAGCATGGCGACGGTGGGTTGGAATCTGGTGTGGGCGCCGCAGTCCAACTCGAGCACGCGGCAACCGAGCGCGGTGAGGGTGTTGCGGTAGGCCGGATAGCCGGGGCGGGCAACCACGACGGTGTCGCCGGGGTCGAACGCCGCAAGGAAGATCAGGGAGAACGCGCCGGACGAGCCGGTCGTCATCACCACGTCGTCCGGATCGACCGGATAGCCGTACGTCTCGCGATGGTGCTCGGCGATCGCCTCGCGGATCGGCAGGATGCCGAAAGTCTCGGTATAGCCGAGCAATTCGGATCGGATCGCGAGTTGGGTCGCCCGCAGCACCGGCGCGGGCGCGGGCGTCGACGGCTGGCCCGCGGCGAGTACGAGCACGTCGCCGTGGGTTCTGGCCCGTTCCGCGGCGGCTTTCCAGACATCCATCACGTAGAAAGGGGGAATGGTCGACCGGCGAGATTCTCTGGACACTCGACAGACGGTAGAGCACACGGTCGACGTGCGGTCCGGGTTATGGTCGCCGTAATGCTCGAGAAAGCGCGACGAGACGGGCTCGACCGAGTGCGCGGAGTGGGTGGCATCGGAGTCATTCCGCGTGATTGGCGCGCGCCGGTGCGAAAGGGTTCCGAGCAGAGACTGCGCACACTGTTGGGAGCCGGGAGCTCCCTGTGGGCACTGCGATCCCAACGGCGGACATTATGGGAACGCAAGCCGGACCCGCGCGAGATGTGGCAGCGACGGCCCAGCGGGGAGGAACTGCTCGCGCTGGCGCGCAAGCACAAGGTACTGCTGGCCGGGCTGGCCGTGGCCGCGGTGTTCGCCGCGAGCGACACGTCTTTCGCGGGGACGGTCACGGATCGCACCCCGGCACCCGAGCGGGCCCAGCGCGTCGCCGTCGCCTATCCGCCGCAGATGCAAAACAGTCCGCCGTCGGCGCGCCGGTTGCTGAACGCGATCGCGAACGGTGAGCGGCTGCGCGAGCAGGCGGTGGTCGCGGCCGCCGCGCGAGCGACTCTCGAACGCGCGAAAGGCGAGGCGGCCGCCGCGGTCGCCGGTGAGCGCCAGCCGTGGATGACCGGAAGCGCACCGGTGCAACCCGGCACGCGGCCGGGTATCTCCGGCTTCGTTCTGCCCGCCCGCGGCACGTTCACCTCCGGCTTCGGTTCCCGATGGGGCACGTTCCACAACGGAATCGACATCGCGGGCCCGCTCGGCACCCCGATCTACGCGGTCGCCGACGGCACGGTCATCGACGCGGGCCCGGCCCAGGGCTTCGGCCTCTGGGTGCGGATCCGGCACGACGACGGCAGCATCACCGTGTACGGGCACATGTACGACTTCTTCGTCTCGGTCGGTGAGCGGGTGCCCGCGGGCATGCAGATCGCCCGCATGGGCAACCGCGGTGACTCGACCGGCCCGCACCTCCATTTCGAGGTGATCGTCGGCGGGCAGCACGTGGACCCGCAGGCCTGGCTGGCGCTGCGCGGTCTGACCTTCGGCTGAGCCCACGACGCCGGCATCGCTTCGATCTCAGACGGTGATGCGGTCCTCGACGGCGGCCAGGCCGATATCGGTGCGGTAGTGGCTGCCGGGCAGCTTGATCGCGGCGATGCGGTCGTAGGCGTGCGTGCGAGCTTCGGCGAGATCGGCACCGACGCCGACGATGTTGAGCACGCGGCCGCCCGCGGAGACCAGCGCGCCGTCCTCGCGCAGCGCGGTTCCCGCGTGCAGGACGGTGGCGGCCTCGTCGAGCGCGCCTTCCGCCGCGCCGGCGATAGCGTCGCCGAGGCGGGGGCGGCCGGGGTAGTTCTCCGCGGCAAGCACCACGGTGATCGCGGCCCCGTCACGCCAACGCGGCGAGGCCGCCTGCGCGAGCGTGCCGGTGGCTGTGGCGTTCAGCAGTTCACCGAGCGGACTGTCCAGCAGCGCGAGCACCGCCTGGGTCTCGGGATCGCCGAAGCGGCAATTGAATTCGACGACGGCGGGACCGGCCGCGCCGATCGCGAGGCCGGCGTAGAGCAGACCGGAGAACCCGCTGTCGCGCCGAACCAGCTCGGCTGCCACGGGTTTCACGACGTCATCGACGATCGCGGTGATCGTCGTCTCCGGCAGCCAGGGCAGCGGCGTGTAAGCGCCCATGCCGCCGGTGTTCGGGCCGATGTCGCCGTCACCGACGCGTTTGTGGTCCTGTGCGGGCAGCAACGGAACCACCGTCTCACCGTCGACCAGGCAGAACAGCGATACCTCGGGCCCGTCCAGGAACGATTCCAGCAGCACCGGATGGCCCTGCTCGAGTAATTCGGCGCCGTGATCACGCGCTGCGGAGCGGTCCGCGGTTACCACGACGCCCTTGCCGGCCGCCAGTCCGTCGTCCTTCACCACCCAGGTCGGGCCGAAGCGGTCGAGTGCGTCGTCGAGCTCAGCCGGGTTGTCCACGACCTCGCTCTGCGCGGTGCGCACGCCCGCCGCAGCCATCACATCCTTGGCGAACGCCTTCGAACCCTCGATCCTGGCGGCCGCCGCCGACGGACCGAAACAGGCGATGCCCGCTGCACGCACCGCGTCGGCGACGCCGAGCACCAGTGGTACCTCGGGTCCGATCACGACGAGGTCGGCCGCCAGTTCCGCGGCCAGCCCGACCACCGCCTCCGCGGAGCTCGGGTCGACCGCGCGGGTCTGCGCATGCTGGGCGATACCCGCGTTGCCCGGGGCGGCGAAGAGCGCATGCACCGCGGGATCCCTGCGCAGGGCAAGGACGAGGGCATGTTCACGGGCTCCGGAACCGATGACGAGTACACGCACGGCAGACAGCCTAAAGGCTGTCCGTCACCGACCGGGCGAGTAGTACCGTCCGTTCACCCGTTCAGCTGCTCCAGCAGCCCGAGCTCGGTGCCGTCACAAAGCCGATCACACGCACGACCGCCGGCCCGTAATGTTTATTTCGAGCCACACTTCGACCGGCAAATACGCGGAGAGGCGGAACAGTGGGTCTGATCGACGGACTGATGGGCAATGCCGGACGGATCGATCCGGGCCAGGCGCAAGAGGAGTACGCCAAACTCCTCGGCAACGGTGAACAGGTCTACGCCGCATACCTGCTGGTTCGCGACGCCATACTGTTCACGAACCGCCGCCTGATCCTGATCGACAAACAGGGCGTCACCGGTCGCAAGGTGAGCTACCACAGCGTCCCCTATCGTGCGATCACCCATTTTTCGGTGGAGACCGCGGGCACCTTCGATCTGGACGCCGAACTGGCCATCTGGATCGCGGGCACCGCCGAGCCCCTGCTGAAGAGGTTCAACCGGCAGGTGGACATCTACGAGGTGCAGGGCATCTTGTCGCACTTCGTGGCGGTCTGACACCTGCCGGTTCGGCGTCAGGGCGGACGGACCGGTCTAGTCTGCGGAGCATGGCTTCTGTCTTCAGCGCGATCATCGCCGGTCAGCTCCCGGGCCGATTCGTCTGGGAAGACGACGAATTCGTCGGCTTCCTCACCATCGCCCCGGTCACCGCGGGCCACACCCTCGTGGTGCCGCGCAAGGAAATCGACCAGTGGCAGGACGTCGACGCCGACACCTTCGCCCGATTGACGGGCGTCGCCCAGAAGATCGGCCAGGCCGTGCGCGCGGCGTGGGACGCGCCGCGCGCAGGTCTGCTGATCGCCGGTCTGGAAGTACCGCACCTGCACGTCCACGTGTTCCCGGCCTTCACGATGGGTAACTTCGACATCTCCGGCGCCGACCCGAACCCGAGTCCCGAGTCCCTCGACGAGGCCCAGGCCAAGATCAAGCAGGCTCTGCGTGACCTGGGCCACGGTAACAACGTCCCCGACTGAACCCGGTACCGACCCGCGCGAGAGAACGGTCCGACCGCCAAACGCGGTCGGACCGTTTTCTTCGTCAAGCCTGCACGTCGTGCAGAGGAGTATCAATTCCCCCGACCGAGACCGTTGCCAGCGTCTGGCTCGGGGTCCAGAAGATTCTGCCGTGCTGAAAATTCTGGTAAGTGCCGGTATCCCAAGAGATTTCGTCGCTTGTCGGCCATCCCAGGGGGCCGTTCTCGTAGCCGGAGCGATTCCACCGGTCGCGGATAGCGCCGTGCAACCAGAAAGCGTGCTCGCTTGCTGCCTGGCGGTAGAGTGCTCCGCCTTGGAAATCCTGCACCTCGCCGGACGGCTCGCCGTCCGGCCCGTGCAGCACCGTTCGGTCAGTGACCGGATAGCCGAGCGGGCCGGTCTCCCAGCGCAATTCCTCGTATTTATCCCATAACGTTTCCGGGATGGCGTGGGCGCCGGTCGTGGGGTGCCAATAGATATGACCGTGCTCGAACTCCGCGAATCGGCCCACACCGTCGGGGGTCGCGATTTCGCCGTCGGTGATCCGATTGCCCAACCAGGGATTCGCGGCGGCGCAATCGTTGATCGCGTTCGGCTCCGACCCGCCCGATCCGCCAGAGGCAAAGCTCCGCACATCGTCGGCGAATACATCCCACGGAAAATTTGGTCCGACATCCGTGTGTGTGCCGATCCCAAGACACTCCGTCACATACTTGTGATCGGAGATCCCCGCACGCTCCTCGTAGGGCGGCTGGATGACATACGTGTCGAAACCGAATTTGCGGGCGTCCTGCACCGCGAGCCACGCCGCGATCCGAATGTCATCGCGAATGGACAGCCAGACATCGCGGCTCCACGCGACGCGACTTCCGGCGAAGCAGAGATTGATCGTATACGGGTTCGCGTCCAGCACAGACCAGCTCGCCAGGTCTGTGTCGACGACATCGACGACCACGCGATCACGGAGGGTGTAGTGGTAACTCACTCCATTACTGGGGTTGTTGAGGTAGTTGGCCAGACTTTCCGCGGTCCCGTTACCCTCCTGCGTGTGCAGCAGGAAATTCTTGATCCGCGCACCGTGACGACTGGAAGCCGAGTTACCCATCCGATCGATTTCGACGTAATCCGGCTTGTTCGCGCTTCCCCCTTGATTCGGATCCGGCGTGACCGCTTTCGACCACTGGCCGTAGTCGTCGGCGAGGACCCTGTTGACGTCCACCACGACGCCGGCGACCTGGTCGCGGTCGATGCGGATCTGGTGGATGTGTGCGGAGGGATGGTCCCCGTTGATCGAGGCATCACCGGACCAGTTGTGTTGCCAGAACCACGTGGCGACGCCGTCCTCGAGCGCCCACTCGATGCAGCGCGCGTTGCCGTACATGCCGGTCCGCTCCAAGCCGACCACCGATGCCCAGCCACGCAGGAACGGCGCTATCTGCGAATTCCACTCTTGCAGGGAGGGATTCGAGTCGACGGGCGCATACAGGGGCCGGAAACCCGGCCCCCCGGCAGCGAAATGGTAGTCGAGCGCGATTCGGGCGTGATGTACGCCCGCGTCGTATCCGCCTTTCCAGTCCGACGTATCGCCCTTGCCGTACTGATAATTGGTCACCACCTCGAGTCCGATGGCGCGCAGCCGGTCGCAGTAGTCGCGGGTCAGCGGCTTCGCGCCGAAGTTCGTACCAGGCCTGGAGTCGGAGAAATAGCCGATGACCCCCGCGTATCCGGCGTCCTTGATCGCCTGTGGGTCGATCAGCGCGGCAGAGAAATCGATCAACTCAGTCATCACACACCCCCGTGTTCGAGTCCGCGTGCCCATCTGGAACGACGCGGTATATTCGTTCACCTCAGCAACTTCCAGCTGAGGAAAACCTCGACATAAATAGATTCGGCACGGTGGGCGAAAAGGATGTCGCCATATGGTTTTTGTGGCCGATCCGGTGTTCGCTTGTGATGTCGAGGCACTTTCAGCGCGACCCGTCCGGCATTTCGTCAGGTGTGCGACGAAGCAGAGAGGCGCAGCGGCACAGAACAACTCGGCTACATCCGTGATGAAAATGGCAAATATTCCAACTACAAAACCGCCCAGTCGGTCTCTTTTGGCCGACAACCAGAGCTTCGACGCGCACGGTGCAGAGCACATGCCGTGGTTCACGGTAGCTCCGAAAGTGACAGTGGCGTTGTCGATGACGACTGCCTTGGCATGCCGGCTGGCAGCGGATGGAGCAGGGTGGGCCACGAGGGTGTCGGTCTCCCATTCGAGGATCTCGTAGCCCAGTAGGAGATGATCGCGATCTCGAGTCAGCTGGAATGCAGCGTAAAAACCATCTGAAAGTCAGCGTGACCGGGCGAGACGACATGACCATTGGTGGCTTGGAATGCGCAGCTCATGACAAGTTTGTACTGCCTGTCGAGTTCGAGATTCGGCACCATCGAATGCCACCGGTAGTCCGCCGGGATAGCGCTGTGGTTGTCCGAGTATCCGGACTTGCCGTCGACGTAGGCCCCGCACGCCATCGTATTGCCGACGATGAGCCCCCGCACGTACGGCGAGAGCTGCAATGACCAGATGAGCCGGTTACCGCCGTCCGGCTGCTGGCTCGCATAAACGGCGTCCCCGGTAAACTTTCCGTACTTCCCGTCGTATCTGTAGCTCTGGTCACCGGGACGGAAATCGGCAAGCCGGGCTCGGCGTTCGCTGGGGCTGCGGCAAAGATGGCCGCAGCAGTGGCCAGGGCGGCGACGATCACTTTCTTCGGTGTACCGATTTTGCGCGACATTTGAATTCCCCCTGTGGGATCGGCTCGACTTCGACATCGACCGGTAGCCCCTCTGCGATCGTGGCGATGTCGAGATCCCCACGAGCGTCCGACAGATGGAACCAGACAAGCGTGCTGTCGGCGTCATCGAGCTTGATCACGCCGGTACCGTTACGCGGTTTCCAGCGCCAGACAGTTCCGGTTTCCATCCGTTGCCCCTCCCTTGTCGCGGCCTACTCGGTCGCGTTCCATGGTCGCTCGAATCCGCGACGCAGCAAAGCAGTTCGCTAATACTGCTGAGCCTATGCCGCCGAACCACCTCAGCCAGTTACCGCCGCGCCAGCGCCAGCACGTCGCCGATTCGGAAACCGGCGGATCATCGCACCGTTACCGGATGAAGTGATATCAGGCGTCAGCACTCATGTCCGGGTCGACGCGGCGCAGCGCCGATGCCAACCATTCAGACCGGCGGTGCTCGTCTGGCATCGCGGCCAGCCCGTGTGTCGCCTCCTCGATTGCTTCGGCCGTGTGCCCCAGCATCGACAGAACGCCCCCACGCTGCACGGCCCCGAATCCGGGGCTCCACCAATACATCGACGCAGGGGGTTCCATGCTGTCCGCCGCTTCCGCCGCCGCGTCCGCCATAGCCAGCGCGTGTTGCGCTTCGCGCGTCTCCCCGTGCGCGGCCAACAATTCAGCTCGCCGCATTCGCCCGTAGGCCCTGATGGTGGGGTGCGCGTCCGGTACCGCGAGCGCGGCGTCCGAGAGGGCGATGACCTCGCCGTAATTCCCGGCGCTGACAGTCACGTAGCCGAGGAAGCCCAGGCTGTGCGCTAGCCGGTCCGGGTCGCGGGACTCCTTCGCCAGGCTCACTGCCGTGCCGACGCTACGCCGGGCGGCAGCGTCGGCTCCTATCGCGTGCTCCAGCCATCCCCGGTACTGCGTTACCTCAGACGCGAGGGAAGCTGCCTCGGTCCGTGCCGCGCGTGCCTCACGGGCAAAGGTCTCGGTCATGGCAGACATCCCGCGCGCCGCCGGGAGTACTGCCACAGCCCCTGCCACGTCCTCGATCCGGCGCGTAGCCGCCAACATCACCGCCACATCGGACAGGGCGGCGGTGTCTACGCTGGCTGGCGTTCGCGCTACCGCCGTCAGCCGCTCCAAGTCCGCGCCCAGCACCCTTTCGTAGGCGGCGGCTACACCGGCAGGTACGGGGCGCTGGCCGGTCTCGATCAGTGACAGGTACGTCTTGCCGTAGTAGGTCCGCTCGGCCATCGCGCGCAGCGAGATACCCGCCGCCTCGCGAGCGGCACGCAGCAGCGCACCGGGTTCCATACAGATCACCGTAGCGCGGCTGTGGACGGATGTGGACGCGTATTTGCCCCGGCTTCAATCCGATTCGGTCGATGCTCGACGTAGCACCCGCCGCCGGGTCGACCCAGAATCCTCGGCGTCGGATGCCCACCAACAGAACACACACGACACGCCTGGGGGATAGCCCAATGCCCATAGCTCTGTTGATCGCGTTCACGGTCGCTGCTGCCTTTTACGGCACGATCTGTTTTTTCGATCGGCCCGTGAGAAGCGCTGAGACGTGCCATCCCGCACCAGATGTCCCATACGCCCCCGATGTTGCACACCTGGTGTGGCAGGCAAGGATCGGCTGCGACACCGAAACGTGCGCCGACAAAGCCGCCGCACTCGATGTCCTCATCGAAGCCAAGATCGTCAAACCATGGCGCGCCATCCGATGACCACCCTCGCCGACGCCGAGATGTGGCGCCACTTCCACCGAAAATGCCACGACGAGGGCGCATTCCGGTCGCTGGAGCAGGCCCAGTTCATCCACGACGTCCACTCCGGGCACGGCCCAACCTGCCTGCAGTACCTGTCGGCAGCGGCCTACATCCTCGGCTCCGGAGACGGAGCCGACCATGGCGAATGACACCGAGCCCCTCGGCATCAGACAAAGCCACATCGATGGTGCCCGGTCGATCATCGGCGCCTATGGCTGGCCCTACAGCCCCGAGGAAAACGCTGAACTACTCGAGAACATCAGCGGCGGCCAGTCGCTGGAGCTGCCCCAACAAGTCTCCGCCGCCCTGCGCGCGCTGACGCGGAAACCAGATGGCACTCGATAGAGCGCAGGCAGTGGTCCTCGGCGCCCTCGCCCAAGGCCAGCCACTGACGACGCAGGAACTGAGCACCCGGACAGGTCTCGCGCCGACAACCGCGCGGGCCGCCGCAACATTCCTCGCTCACGACGGGTGGGCATCCGGCACCGATGGGGTCCCCACCTACTGGCGGATCACCGACCGCGGCCGTCGCCTCGCCGCGACACGCCCCTACCGCGAGTATCGGACCACCGATGTCTGAGGTCGACGGCACCCATAGAGCGTCCCGGCAGAAGCCGGGAAGAACCGAGCACGGAACGTAGCATGCGTGTACGTGGACGCCAGCGATGGGCGACGTGTGTCGGCGTCGCCGCGCCCGGCGGGGCGACTTCCGGTAACTGCTCCAATGCCATCGGATCGGTCGCCGGGTGAACCACCCCTACCGGTGGCAGTCGAGCTCGTTGTAGGGAACGAGACGGAACGAGAAGTCGCGCAGGGGTTGCGATGACCAGCGACGTGAGGCGCGCCTGCCTGAGGGGCGCGGATCCCGACCCCTGCCTTGCTGGGAGCGTTTGGCGCCGACACCGAGGCCTGGAGCAAATTGTGACCAAAATCGTGTCAACACCCCTGACAAGCGAGGGAGCCATAAACGGCGGTGAACCGGCAAACGCGCAGGTTGACCGCCGTCCCGAGAAAACCGCTGTCAGGATCGAACTGACGACCGCTCGCTGACAACAACGGCACGACCTCGACCACTCGGCTCAGCCACGCAACGGCCGGAAAAGAGCCCCCTGTCAGGATTGAACTGACGACCGCTCGCTTACAAGGCGAGTGCTCTACCACTGAGCTAAGGAGGCGGGGAAAAGCGGTTGTCATCATAACCGGGCGCGCCGACTACGTGACACCGGGTTTCCGATGTCACGTAGTCGGCGGTCGATCAGATCGTCCCGACGCAGTATCGATTACCGCGTGTCAGGACTGGGCGCCCTGGCGGGCCGCGTCGTCCGCGGCCATTGCGTCGCGCAGACTCTTCGGACGCATGTCGGTCCAGTTCTTCTCGACGTACTCGACACAGGCGGCGCGGCTGTCCTCACCGAACACGACTCGCCATCCCGCCGGAACCTCGGCGAAGGCCGGCCACAAGGAATGCTGTTCCTCGTCGTTGACCAGGACGAAGAAGCGGCCGTCTTCGTCATCGAAGGGGTTGGTGCTCAATTTCACCTCACTGGATACTGGCGCTATGTACGGGATCGCTCCGGGTTCACACGGCGCTGGGGTTACACGAACCGCAAGCGCCGAGATACCCCGTGCGTTGTTTCGACCCTAGCAAGGCACACGTTACGCCAGAGCGATTACCTCCTCAGTACCCTCGCCAAACTCGCAATCAGCTCGCAAAGAAGTCGAGCAGGATCTTGTTGACCGCCTCCGGCCGTTCCAGATATCCGAAATGTCCAGCATCCGGCACTTCCTGGTACCGCGCGCCCGGGATGACCTCGGCGATCTCCCTGGACAGGTATGGCGGGATCATCCGGTCGTCAGCAAACCCGACCGACAGGCAGGGCACCCGGATCGCCCGGTAGGCCTGCACACGGTCGAAATCGTGGTCCATCCTGCGCTGGGCACGGATACCCGGCGTCACCGGTCCGCCGGTGAACTCGAACAGATCGAGCCAGTCGCGAGCGGCGTTCGGCTCTGCCATGGTCGCGGGCGACAGGTTCATCACCGCGTTGACCGCTGCCTCGTACTTCGGCGGCAGTTTCACCCCACTGGCGTCCAGTTCGTGCTCGCCGAGCGACAGCGTCTTCTGGAACTGGTCGAGTCGCCCGTGACCCGCCATGAATACCGCCTTACGCACCAGATCTGGGCGGGCCAGGGCCAGTTCCTGCGCTACCCGCGCGCCCATCGAGGTGCCGACGACAAGCGCGGGCCCCTCGGCGAGGAATTCGATGAGGGCGGCGGTGTCGGCGACCAGTTCGTCGACTGTCATGCCGGAGGCGGCCTCGAAGGACGGCGCGATCCCGCGGTTGTCGAACGTGCACACCCGGTAACCGGCCGCGACCAGCGCGGGAACCTGGTGCAGCTCCCACACCCGCCCCGGGCTTCCGGTGCCCATGATCATGACCACGAGCGGCGCGGAGCCCTTGACGTCGGCGCCCTTGGCGCGATCACCCTTGACCTGGTAATTGAGGGAAATTCCGTTCACCGTGGCCAGCGGCATGTCGACCCTTTCGTGGAGTTGGTGCTGCGGTTCCCACGGTATAGGGGCGGGACAGGTCGGCGCACCAGCCGGGGTGCGGTCGACGTGGCGCGGGTGCGCCGCGGAACTCCGGGGCGGACGGAGGTCCGAACGTCGCATACCATTGACTATTCGCACGTACGAGGGTACTGAGCCGGGAGGACTTGAAGATGGCCGCGAAAGGCAGCGCGAACGACATCGCGGACGACGATCTGGAACCGCTCGCCGACGAGACAGCACGGCAGGCACAGCGGGTGGTCGCGGCCTACGCAGAGGATGCCGATGAGTGCCGAATGCTGTTGTCTATGTTGGGTATTGGACCGAGCGTCCGGAGCGAATAACCTCTTATTCGACGCCAACGGCGACGTCGACTGCACAACTCCAGCGGGATACAGCAACGCGAAGGATGCGTGAGTGGACCAGATGAACCCGTCCGACGACTCCGAGCACGCCAGAGATATTTCCCCTGCTGAGACCGCGGCCGCGAGCGACGGCCCGTACGAATCGGGCTCCGGTTTCGTCGTCGTCGCCAATCGGCTCCCCGTCGACCTCGAACGCCTGCCCGACGGGACGACCCGATGGAAGCGCAGCCCAGGCGGTCTGGTGACCGCGTTGGAACCGGTATTGCGCAACAACAAGGGCGCCTGGGTCGGCTGGGCCGGCGTCCCCGACGTCGACGTCGAGCCGATCATCGAGGACGGCCTCGAACTGCATCCGGTCCCGCTGTCCGCGCTGGAGGTCGGCGACTACTACGAGGGCTTCTCCAACGGCACGCTGTGGCCGCTCTACCACGACGTGATCGTGCGTCCGGTCTACGACCGCAACTGGTGGGCCGCCTACGTCACGGTGAACCGGCGCTTCGCCGAGGCCACCGCGAAGGTCGCCGCCGAGGGCGCGACGGTGTGGGTGCAGGATTACCAACTGCAGCTTGTGCCCAAGATGCTTCGCATGCTTCGCCCCGATCTGACTATCGGGTTCTTCCTGCACATCCCGTTCCCGCCGGTCGAGCTGTTCATGCAGATGCCGTGGCGGACCGAGATCGTCGAGGGCCTGCTCGGCGCCGACCTGATCGGGTTCCACCTGCCCGGCGGCGCGCAGAACTTCCTCTATCTGGCCCGCAGGCTGGCCGGCCAGCCGACCTCGCGCGGTTCGATCGGTGTGCGGTCCAAGCTCGGTGTCGTGCAGGTGGGGTTCCGCACGGTCCGGGTGGGTGCGTTCCCGATTTCGATCGCCTCGGCCGAACTCGATGAGCACTCCCGACGTAGGTCGGTGCGCGAGCGCGCCGCCAAGATCCGCGCCGAGCTGGGCAATCCGAAGAACATCCTGCTCGGCGTCGACCGGCTGGACTACACCAAGGGCATCGATATCCGGCTCAATGCGCTCGAGGAGCTGCTTGTCGACGGCCGGGTCGATCCGGCGGAGACCGTGATGGTCCAGCTGGCCACCCCGAGCCGCGAGCGCGTCGAGAGCTACATCCAGATGCGCGGCGACATCGAACGTCAGGTCGGCCGGATCAACGGCGAGTTCGCCAGGGTCGGCTACCCGGTGGTGCATTACCTGCACCGGCCGATCCCGCGCGACGAGCTCATCGCGTTCTTCCTGGCCGCTGATGTCATGCTGGTCACGCCCCTGCGCGACGGCATGAACCTGGTCGCCAAGGAGTACGTCGCCTGTCACAGCGGGCTCAACGGCGCCCTGGTGTTGAGTGAATTCACCGGCGCGTCAGCCGAATTGCGCCAGTCGTATCTGTGCAACCCACACGATCTGGACAGCGTGAAGGACGCCATCGTCTCCGCGCTGGAGGACGACAGGGACACCAAGCGCAGGCGAATGCGCTCGCTGCGCCGTCAGGTGCTCGCCCACGACGTCGACCGCTGGGCACGGGCATTCCTCGACGCGTTGGCGCAGGATCAGGTCGCGGGTAGCGCGCTGCTGACCGACGACGACATCTACCCGGAATCGCACACGCCGTCGCGCTGATGGCGTTCACAGGAACCGCCCAGCTTTCATCCAGGAACTTCGCAGCGGCGTCCTGGACCATAAAGCAATGACTGGTGCGCCTGCGGAGCGAACACCCGAGGCACGGGTGCTGGTGGTGGACGACGAGCCGATGATCGTCGAGCTGCTCGCCGTGAGCCTGCGCTATCAGGGCTTCGACGTGGACACCGCGGCCGATGGCGCACAGGCGCTGGACAGGGCGCGCACCTTCCGGCCACAGGCGCTCATCGTGGACGTGATGATGCCGGGTATGGATGGCTTCGGTCTACTGCGCAGGCTGCGCGCCGACGGCATCGACGCGCCCGTGCTGTTTCTCACCGCGCGCGACGACGTGCAGGACAAGATCACCGGCCTCACCCTTGGGGCGGACGACTACGTCACCAAGCCGTTCAGCCTCGAAGAGGTGGTGGCCCGGCTACGCGTCATCCTGCGCCGCGCGGGCCACGCCGCACCGCAGCGGGAGAGTTCGCGCATCCGCTTCGAGGACATCGAACTCGACGACGACACCCATGAAGTGTGGAAGGCGGGGGAGCCGGTGGCGCTGTCCCCCACCGAGTTCACGCTGCTGCGCTATTTCATGGTCAACGCGGGCACGGTGCTGAGCAAGCCACGCATCCTGGACCACGTGTGGCGCTACGACTTCGGCGGCGAGGTCGGCGTCGTGGAAACTTATGTCTCCTACCTGCGCAAAAAGGTCGACACCAGCGACACTCGCCTGATCCACACCCTGCGCGGCGTCGGTTACGTCATGCGCGCACCCAATCGCCGGGTTGGGCGTTAGGTGAGCCCGGGTCGGCTCGCGACGGCCCGCACGAAAGCGGCCGGCGCCCTCTCCGCGATCCCGCTGCGGGTGACACTGATGGTGCTGCTTGTCCTCACGGCGGGCCTCGGCCTGCTCATCTCCGGAATGGTGGTCACCTCCGGCCTGGAGCAGCAGCTGACCAACCGCACCGACCAGCAGCTGCGCGAGGGCGCCGGCGAGTGGTCCCGCCGAGAGCGGGTACCGCCGCCGCCGGTGCTGCCGCCTGACCCGCGCCATGCGCCGAGCCAGTTCTACGTTCGCGTACAGATCGTCGACGGACGGTCGTTCTCCATCAAAGCGTTCGGCGTCGACGCCGAACCCGCCCTGCCGGATACGCCACGATCCGGCCCCTTCACCACCGGCTCCGCGAACGGCGGACCGATCCAGTGGCGCGTGCTGACGGTGCGCACACCACGCGCGACGACCACCGTGGCATTGCCACTCACCCAGAACACCGACACGGTGCACCGGCTGCTGATGCTGCAGCTGATCGTCGGTCTTATCGTGCTCGCCGCGCTGGCGGTGATCGCGTACTTCGTGGTCCGGCGCAGCCTGCGCCCGCTGCGCCGGGTCGAGAACATCGCCGCCGCGATCGCACAGGGTGACCTGCATCGCCGGGTTCCGGTGCGCGGCAAGAACACCGAGGTCGACCGGCTGTCGCGTTCGCTGAACGGCATGCTGGCGCAGATCCAGCGTGCGTTCACCGCGACCGCGGCGTCCGAGGACGCCGCACGGCGGTCCGAGGAGCGTATGCGTCAGTTCGTCGCGGACGCCAGTCACGAGTTGCGCACCCCGCTCACGACGATCCGCGGTTTCGCCGAGCTGTACC
This sequence comes from Nocardia sp. NPDC023852, assembly GCF_040639505.1. NCBI lineage: Bacteria > Bacillati > Actinomycetota > Actinomycetes > Mycobacteriales > Nocardiaceae > Nocardia > Nocardia sp. NPDC023852. The sequence goes on along the minus strand of NZ_JBFAAB010000003.1, from coordinate 197,806 downwards.
GCCAGGGCGCCACCACCGATCCGGAGAAGATCATGGATCGCATCGAGCGCGAGTCCCAGCGGATGGGCGTTCTGGTCGAAGACCTGCTGATGCTGGCGCGACTGGACGCACAGCGTCCGTTGGAATTGGGACCGGTCGACCTGCTTGCCGTCGCCAGCGATGCCGTGCACAACGTGCGGGCGGTGGTCGCGGCCGCGCATACCGACGGACCGATGCGCACCATCGAGCTGAAAGTTCAACCGGGCGAGGGGACGTTGGAGGTCATCGGTGACGAGGCACGGCTGCGCCAGGTTCTGACCAACCTTCTGAACAACGCCGTCACGCACACCGCGCCCGACGCTGCGGTGCAGGTACTGCTGACATCCGACGCCGACCACGTCGTGCTCGACGTGGCGGACAGCGGCCCCGGACTGCCGGCCGAGGAGGCGGAGCGGATCTTCGAGCGCTTCTACCGCACCGATACCTCACGCGCCCGCAGCAGCGGCGGCACCGGGTTGGGTCTGTCCATCGTGCAGGCCCTGGTGACCGCACACGGCGGCACAGTCGCCGTGCGAAGCACACCGGAGGAGGGTACGACGTTCACCGTCCGGCTGCCCCGCCGAACGCCGCCGAGTTCGGACCAGCCGAATCGAAACGGCCACCGGTTCTCGACAATCAGACCGGCGTGACCGCCTCGACCAACCAGCGGGAGTGCGTTTTCGCCAACGTGACACGGACGCGACTGCCGGTGGTGGTGCCCTGCGGGGTGTCCTTGCTCGTCGTGACCTGATTGAGGAACAGTAGAACTTCGACGTGAGTGCGGTCGGCCGAGATGACGCCACTCGCCTGGGTGGTCGCGGTGACCGTGAGCTGCTTCTCCTTGGCGCCCGGTGCGATCTGCTTGTCGATCAGCGTCAGGTAGTCGTCGCGGAAGCTACCACCGAGGTTGTCCGCCGACTTCCTCAGCTCGGTGTCGACTGTCTGCGGGTTGTAGGTGAACATCGCCTCGACGGTGCGGCCCGCCGTCGCGACCGCATCCGCGCGCGACTGCTCGGCCTGCCGGTCGTCCCAGTAGCGGTAGCCGTTCACGCCGCCGATGACCGCCGCCGCGGCGACCACCACGCCGACGATCGCGAGCAGAATCTTGCCTCGAATTCCGTTCTGACCGCTCATGCTGTGCCTTCTCTGGCATGAGCGGAGCCCTCCGTGGTCACGCTTCGCTGCCTCCTCCGGGCCTGACCGCTCATGCTGTGCCCTCTCTGGCATGAGCGGAGCCCTCCGTGGTCACGCTTCGCTGCCTCCTCCGGGCCTGACCGCTCATGCCACGAACTCCACATCGGACACGCTCAGGCCGGCGTCGCCGCGGGTGACGGTCACTCGGAACCGGTAATACCTGGTCTGCGGCTCGGCTTGGCCCGCGTTGGTCAGTGTCTGTTTGGCGGCGACCAGGACGCGCGCGGAGCGGTCGTCGTCGCTCTCCAGCGCGGCCGCCACGATCTCACCATTGGAGACCACCTTGGCCTGCTGCACGATGCTGGTGAACGGGTCGACCCGTCCGTCGAACTCGGTTTTGAACTCGCCCGAGGCCAGCGACAGGATCCGATCGATGTCCTGTTTGGCCGAATCGGCGCGGATGGTGGTGAGGTTGACGACCGCCTGCCGGGCGGTCTGCACATATTCGTCGCGGTGCGCGTCGCGTTGGTCCGCCGAACGCACCGCGAACACCGATAGGGTCGCACCGCACACCAGCGCCAGGACCAGCAGCGCTGCGGCGCCCAGTGCGAGAAGCTGCGGGACGCGGCGGCCGTTGTTCTCCTTCTCGTCGGCGGGCGCGGCAGCGGCTTCGGCTTTCGCGAGAACGCCCGATTCCTGGTCGGCCGGCGTGTCGGCGGCCGAGGCCACCACGTCCGGCTCCGTCATGGCGTTCGCGTCGTCAACGGAAGCCGGCCCGCTGTCCGCGGCGGGGCCGGATGTTCCGGCGCCGAGAACCGCGGCGCGGGCCGAGATGACCTCCGTAGCCGAGGTCTTGACGTCTGTGGTGGTCGAGGTCTCGTTCCCCTCGACCGGAGGTCCGGCCGAGCGCACCGCACGTCGCCGCGTGCGATGACCATCTCCGTTGATATCACTCATCGTTGCTGCTCCTCGAGCATCGCCTGCCAGCTCGACGGTACCGTGCCCGAACCGTCCGGTCCGATATCGCCCTGTCGGTAGGTGCGCCCGTCGCTGCCGATGTAGACGCCGGTGTCCGGGTCGTACGCTCTCGCGGCGGCCGGTGTGCCGCCGCCGTAACTCGCGGGTGCGACACCCACGGGTTCCCGCGCGAGAGGCGCGGCCGCGGGCGCGACCGGCTGCGGCGGGCCGATCGGCGGGTTGTTGCCCACCGGGGCATACCCGGTCCGGCACAACTCCGGCGTCGGGGCGCGTACACCGGGGACCTCCGCGCACGGCGTGTTGCGGATACCGCGCACGGCCTCGGGCGCGTCGTGCGGAACCTTGCAGTACAGGTTGGGGGGCGTGTCCACGGTGTCCAGTTCGCTGGGCGAGCGGCGCTGGTCCGGCGGGAGGAAACCGGTGGTGCAGGCGGGAGGGTCGTTGACAACGGTCATGAAGTCGACCAGGGCACCGTACTCGAGCGGACCGCGGACCGCCGTGAGCAGCGCCGCGACCAGCGGCGGGTAGACCACCAGGATCTGTTCCAGTCCGGCGTGATAGGTCACGGCAACCTGGCCGACGCTGACCAGGTTGGCCAGCACCAGCGGCAGGGTCGGCTTCAGGTCGTTGAACAGCGAACTCACCTGCTGCATCGCGGCGGGTCCTTTGTGCAGCACGCCGCGCAGCGCGGGGTCGTGGCCGCGCAGCTGATCGGTCACGGTCGCCAGATCGGCGGTCCAGGAACGGATCGCGGCATCCGATCGGGTCTGGGTGTCCAGCAGCGGTCCGATCTGGTCGATCAGCTGCTTCGTCGGCTCCGCGTTGTTCTGCGCCTCCTGCACCAGCAACGCCGCGGAATCAATGAACCGCTGCAGATCGGGGCCCGCACCGTTGAACGCGAGGAACGCCTCGTCGATGACCTGTCGCAGGCGGGTGTCGGCGACGCTGGACAGCAGCCGGTCCGACTGGTCGAGCAGCGCCCCGACATCCTGCGGCAGCTTGGTGCGCTGCACTGGGATCACGCTGCCGTCATGCAGGTTGCCGCCCGTGCGGTGCTCGGCGGGCACCAGGTCGACGTACTGCTCGCCGACCGCCGACACGCTGCGCACCCACGCGTCGACGTCCGAGGGGATTTCGTAGTCGCTCGCGATCGACAGCTTCGCGTCGACCCCGGCGGGAGTGAGCCGAACCTCCTTCACCTGACCGACATTCGTGCCGCGGTAGGAGACGTTGGCCGTCGGGTAGAGACCGCCGGTCGCGGCCAGTTGGACTGTCACCTCGTAGCGCCCGATGCCGAACATCGCAGGCAGCTTCACATACGTCCCACCCATCACCACCAGGCCGATCACCGTCAGTACCGAGAAGATGATCAGCTGGGTGCGGACAAATCGAGTAAGCGTCACTGTCCCGGACTCCCTTGCGGCGCAGCATTGCCCGGCATGGGCACGGTCAGCCCGGGAATGGCGGGCAGGCCGGGGATCGGAGGAAGGCCGGGAATGGTCGGCGCCGGCTGCTGGCTCGCGGCGGGCGGAGGCGCCTGCAGCGGCCCGGTCGCCGGGTCACCGTTCTGGGCTGCCGTGCCCGGGGCGAAGCTGCCGAGCGCGCCCTCGACGCCACCGAAGCGCCCACCCAGCGGTGTCCCGGTGAGGAAGTTCGAGTCCAGCCGCCTGCCCGTGATGTCCACCGTCATGAACAGGTTCAGGTAGTCGCCCTTGATCGCGTGATCGAGGTTCTTCATCGGGAAGGGGAAGGTGAGCAGGATCTTCAGCGCCTCGGTGAGGTTGTTGCCCGTGTCGGCCAGCGATTGCAACACCGGCCATAGGCTGCGCAAGTTGGCCTTCAGATCATTGCCGCCCGCATCGATGATCCGCTGGGTGACATCGCTCAGCTCGCCGAGCGCGGTGATCGCCCGTGTGATGTTCGCCCTGCGATCGGCCAGCACGGTCAATGCGGGATGGATCTGCTCGATGGCGGCCGCAACCACGTCGCGTTGCTGGGCCAGCTGGCCACCGAGCCGGTCGAGTCCGCTCATCGCGGCGATGATGTCCCCGGTCTGGTGGTCCAGGTTCGTGGTCAGTTCGTTCAGTTGCGGTAGCAGATCCCGGATCGCGTCCTCCCGGCCGGTGAACGCGGAATTGAGTTCCCGGGTAATGGTTTCCAGCTGGGACACGCCGCCGCCGTTGAGCACCACCGACAGCGAGGACAGCACCTGCTCGGTGGTCGGGAAGGCGCCGGCCCGCGCCAGCGGGATGATATCGCCGGGGCGCAGCCGGCCTTCGGCGGTCTGGTCGGACGGCGCGGCCAGCTCCACATGGTTGGAGCCGAGCAAGCTCGTCTGCCCGATCTCGGCGACCGCGTTGGCGGGCAGCCGCACGTCGGGGTTCAGCGTGACGGTGACCAGCGCGTGCCAGTCCTCCACCTCGATCTTCGAGACCGTGCCCACCGTCACGTCGTGCACCCGCACCGGTGAATTCCTGGTCAGCGTGGTCACGTTCGGCATCTGGATACGCACCTGGTAGGAGCCGGGCGCGGTGCCCTCGGTGCCGGGCATCGGCAGCGAGTTCAGCCCGTCCCACTGGCAGCCGGAAACCCCGAGTACCACCGCGAGCCCCGCCACGAGGGCGGTGGTCCGGCGCATTCGCCGCGTCGGCATCATCGCCCTCCTCCCGGAATGGCCAGTCCGGCAATGCCGTTCGGCACACTCACCGGCGCGGGTTGTGGCCGCGGCGGCGTTTCGCTCGCCACCCGCCCGGCCAGGCTGGGATCGGAATACACCAGCTGGTTCGGGAACGCGGTGACGCCGCTGGCCGGGTTCGCCATAATCGGCACGTAGTTCATGGCCAGGGTGTTGAGGACCGGCGCAAGATACTGCGCGCAGAGATCGGCGCTGCGGTCGGAGTCGTTGGTCTCCAACGCGCGCACCGACCCGCAGAGGAAGCTGAGCGGGTCTGCGAAGTTGGTCGGTGCGATGGCGCCGGTCAGGGTTCCCTGAGCGGGCTTGTAAATCTGGTAGAAGTTGACCAGCGCGGTCGGCCCGGAATGCAGCACCCGTTCCAGCTCAGGTCGCTTGTCGACCAGCACCTGGGTGGCATCGGCCAGCCGTTGCACGCCCTCGGTGAGCTCGGCGCCGTTGCCCTCGATGAACCGGCGCACATCGGCCACCGCCGCGTCCAGATTGTCCAGTCCGGCGCCGAGATCCGACGAGACACCGGCCAGCACCGAGGACACCGACGCGAGTCTGCCGCCGAACTGCACGATCTGCTCGTTGCTCGCCGCGAGCACGTCGACGAACTTCTGCAAGTTGCGGATTGTGCCGAACAGGTCGGTTCGTCTGTCCGACAACGTGTTCAGCGTGGCCGACAACTCATGCAATGTGTCGCGGAACTTCTGGCCGTTGCCGTCGAGATTGTCGGCGGCAGTGTTGATGAAGCGACCGAACGAGCCCTGCGCGTCGTCACCGACCGGGCCGAGCGTGGTCGCCAGCTTGGACAATTCCGCCTTGATGTCGTCCCATTCGACGGGCACAGCGGTGTGCTCGATCGGAATCTCGCTGCCGTCCTTCATCTTCGGTCCATCGGTATAGGCCGGCGCGAGCTGGATGAACCGCGCCGAGACCAGCGAAGGCGAGATGATCACGGCCCGTGCGTCGGCGGGGATGTCGATGCCGCGGTCGAGCGTCATCGACACCTTCACCCGGTCGCTGCCCGGCTCGATCGATTCGATCCTCCCGACCCGCACACCCAGCACGCGCACGTCGTCGCCCTGGTACAGGCCGGAGGTGGACGGGAAATAGGCCGTGATGCCGGTGGTTCCGATCCGGGTGATGCCGTTCCACGCACCCACCGCCACAAGGGCGGCGACCAGCACGCCCGCCAGTACAAGCACCCAGCGGGGCAGTTTCCGTACTGCGCTCATAACCGAGCGATGGTCGGCGGCACCTGTTGTTCGCTCGCTGCGCTCGGCTGTGCCTGTTGTTCGCTCGCTGCGCTCGCTCATCGCGGCGGCTCCTGGGTCGCGGGTTCGATCGACGGGAACGGCTCCAGGTAGCTGCGCAGGTCGTCGGGCAGGTGCTGCGGCCACAGCAGGGCGTCCACCATCGGCTGCAGCAACTTGCTGCTCGCATTGACCACGTACGCCTGGAAGTAGGGGCCGCTGCCGACCTGCTCGCCGAGGGCGGCCGCGAACGGACCGAGCCCGACGAGCGCGTCCGCGAGGTTCTGCTTGTTCTTCTGCAACAGGGCAAGCACCGAATTCAGCTTGTCCAGCGCCGGTTTCAGCTGCGCCTCGTTGTCGGCGACCAGACCGGACAGCTGCTGGGCCAGGCCGTTCACGTAGACGATGAGCTGGCCGAGCGCGGTGCGGCGCCGATTCAGCTCACCGAGCAGCTCGTTGCCGTCGAGCAGGAGCGCGTTGATCTGGTTGCCTCGGTCGGCGAGGATCTTCGTGACGCTCTGCGCCCGCTTCAGCAGGTCTGACAGCGCCTCGTCACGCGCGTTGATGCTGCGCGAGAGCGCGGTGACGCCGTCCAACGCCGACCGGAGCGGGGCGGGGGTGTCGGCGAAGGTCGCCGAGAGCGCGTCGAGGGTCTGGTCGACCTTCTCCATATCCAGGCCATGCACCGTGCCCGCCAGATCGCCCAGCGCCTCGTTGAGCGAGTACGGCGATGTTGTGCGGTCCAACGGAATCGTGTCGTCGGTACGCAGCGCCCCGGAGCCGGACGGCGTGACCTCCAGCGACTTGCGCCCGAGCACGGTGTTGGTCTTGATCGCCGCCGACGTCTTCTGCCCCAGCACGATCGACTCGTCCAGGGTGAACCGGACCAGCACTTTCGCTCCGTCCAGACCGACCTTGTCCACCCGGCCGGAGCGCACGCCGGCGACCTGGACCGGGTCGCCGGGCACCAGGCCGCCGGCGTCGGCGAAGTACGCGGTGAACGTCGCACCGGACCGGATGAACGGCAGCCGGTCGAATTGCAGTGCCGACAGCGCCACCGCCACCGCCAGCACGAGGCCGACGATGCCGAGGGTGATGGCGGTTGATCGCTGCTCGTTCATCGGTTCTCGGCACACCTTCCGGTCGTCTGCGCGGCGGGCATGTTGATCTTCATGGTCTTCCCGTCCGGACCGTCCACCAGGAAATTCGTCCCGCAGACATAGAGCTGGAGGAAAGAGCCATAGGAACCGATCCTGATCAGCTGCCGGTAGGTCGAGGGAAGCCGGTCCAGCACCCACTGGACGGTGTCGGAACCCGCGTCGAGGTTGGTGGCGAGGCGGCCGGTCTGCTCGATGGTGTCCTTCAGGTCCGGGCGGGCCTGGCCGAGCAGGCCGGTGAGGTCGCCGGTGGCTCCGGCGATGCGCGGAATCGCGTCGCCGATCTGGTCTCTGTCGGCGGCCAATCCGCTGATCAGCCGTTGCAGTTCGGCGAGTGTGGTGGCGAACTGATCGCCGCGCTGATCGATGGTCTGCAACACGGTGTTCAGGTTGTCGATCACGCTGCCGATCAGCGCGTCCCGGTCGGCCAAGGTCTTGGCGAACGAACCACCGCTGTTCAGCAGGGATACCAACGTGCCACCCTGACCCTGGAAGATCTGCAACAGCGCGTTGGTCAGGTCGTTCACCTGGCCGGGATCGAGGCCGCGCAGCAGCGGCTTGAACCCGCCGAGCAGCATGTCCAGATCCAATGCCGGCGCGGTCTGCTCCGTGCCGATGGTGCCGCCCTTCTGCAACACATAATTGGAGCCGGGGCCCTCGAGCAGTTCCATATACCGGTCGCCGACCAGGTTTTCGTACTTGATCGCCGCGCGCGTACTGGTGAGCAGTTTGTATTTGCGGTCGACGGCGAACTCGACGTGCGCGAGATAGTCTTTGCCGACCTTCACCGAGGTGACCGAGCCGACCGGAACGCCCGCGATGCGCACCTTCGCGCCGGGCAGCATCCCGGAGGAACTGGTGAACACGGCGTGATAGCTGTTCTCCCTGGCGAAGCGCATCTGGCTGAACACGACGGCCAAGCCGGCGAAGACCAGCGTCATCACCAGGGTGAAGATTGCCAGCTTGACGGTCGTCGCGGTGTTTTTCACGGTCGCGGCACCCCCGGCAGTCCGGCGAACAGGATCTGGAAGATCTTGGGCGGGTTGACAGTCAATGTCGTCGACGGCGTGTACACGTGGCCTTCCGAAGTGTCTGTGACGACATAGTCGGCGTGGCTGCCCGGCTCGCGGTCCAGTATTCCCGCGCATTGCGGCCCGCCGGTCGCGTTCACCTTCGGCAAATCCTGTGCGTAGGTGTAGGGATCGGGGCCGTAGATGAAGCCTGCGTTCAGCGCGACGCCTTCCTGCAAACCGCCGAAGACCGCCTCGCCAAGCGGAAGCGCCTTACCGAGACCACCGATCAGGCAGAACAGCGCGGGCGCGTACTCCTGCAGCAATCCGGTGGTCGGGCGAAGCAGATCCAGCGCCGTGACGAGCTGGTTCTCGTTCTCGCGCAGTACCGAACCGGTGGTATCGGCCAGCCCGATGAGGTTCATCAGCACGTCGTCGAGGCTGCCCTGCTCCTCGACCAGGGTATTGCTGGTAACGGTAGCGTTGTCGAGGGTGCGTAACAGGTCGTTCGCCGTGTCCGCGTAGAGATTCGTTACGTCGCTGGTCTTCGCCAGGTCCTGTTGCAGCGTGGGCAGCGACGGGTTGATGTCGCGCAGGTAGGCGTCACTCTGGGCGAGCAGGTCGCCGAGCTTCTGCCCCCGGCCCTGTAACGCGGTACCCAGCGCGGACAGCGTCGCGTTCAGTTTCTGCGGCTCGATCTTGGCGAGCACGTCGGTCAGATGTTGGAACAGCGTGTTGAACTCGACGGTCACCTGCTGCGCCGTCACGGTCGCGCCCGGTTTCAGCGAGGAAGACGAAGGCTGCCCGGGAACAACGAAGTTGACGTACTTCGCGCCGAACACGGTGGTGGACCGGATGTCGACGCCCGCGTTCGACGGTACGAGCTTCAGCATTTCCGGATCAAGGGCCAGCGTCAGCTTTGCTCCGTCGGCGGTGTGATCGACGGCCGCGACGCGACCGATGTCGACACCGCGCACCTTCACCTTGGCGTCCGGGTCGAGGACCAAGCCGCTGCGCGGAGCGTCCACGGTCACGGTGGCCGTGGTGGTGAACCCGCCGACGAACATGGTCAGCGCGACGGCGACGAGCGCGACGAGCGCGAGCACCATCCCGGCTCCTGCCAGTTTCAGGCCGAGCCCGCCGCGCAGCGCCTTCCTCAGGCCGCTTTCTGCTTGCTTCGATTCCGCCATGTCGCTTATCCGGAGAGATGGAAGTTGCCGGAGGTGCCGTAGATGGCCAGCGAGATCAGCAGGGTCACCGTGACTACCGCGACCAATGAGGTCCGCACCGCGTTGCCCACCGCGATGCCCACACCGACCGGACCGCCAGCGGCGTTGTAGCCGTAGTAGGTGTGGATCATCATCACAGCCAATGCCATGAAGATCGCCTGGGCGAAGGACCAGAGGATGTCGCTCGGTATGAGGAAGGTGGAGAAGTAGTGGTCATAGACGCCCGCCGACTGCCCGTAGATCACCACGGTGGCGAATCGGCTCGCGAGGAACGACGCGATCACCGCGAGCGCGTAGAGCGGGACGATGGCGATCATCCCGGCCAGCACCCGGGTGGCGACGAGGTACGGCACCGGCCGGATCGCCATCGATTCCAGCGCGTCGATCTCCTCGGCCACCCGCATGGCGCCCAGCTGCGCGGTCGAACCCGCCCCGATGGTGGCGGCAAGACCGATGCCGGAGATGACCGGCGCCGCGATGCGGACGTTGATGAACGCCGCGAAGAAACCGGTGAGCGCCTCGACGCCGATGTTGCCGAGCGAGCTGTAACCCTGCACCGCGATGGTGCCGCCTGCGAACAGCGTGAGGAATCCGACGATCACCACCGTGCCGCCGATCACCGCCAGAGCGCCGGTGCCCATGCTGATCTCGGCGATCAGCCGGATCGTCTCGGTCCGGTAGTGCACCACCGCCCTCGGAATGGAACCGATCGTCTGGGCGTAGAACACGGCATGTTTGCCTACCGCATCGAGCGAGTCCGACATCCGGCGCACGCGGCGCACCGTCCGCGGGAAGCGGGATTCGAGCACGAAGGACATCGCGTCACCGCGCCGTGAACTTGATGCCGACGGCGGTGACCACCACGTTCACTACGAACAAGGCCATAAAAGCGAAGACTACGGTCTGATTCACCGCATCACCGACACTCTTGGGTCCACCTTTGACATTCAGGCCCAGATAACAGGCGACCAGGCCCGCGATCAGCCCGAACAATCCGGCTTTCACCTCGGAAATGATCAGCTCGGGCAGATGAGTGAGCAATGTGATGCCATTGACGAACGCGCCGGGATTCACGTCCTGCAGATATACCGAGAACAGAAAACCTCCGACGATACCGATGGTGCACACCAGGCTGTTGAGCATCAGCGCGACGAACATCGAGGCGAGCACGCGCGGCACCACCAGGCGGTGCACCGGGTTGATACCGAGCACCCGCATCGCGTCGATTTCCTCGCGAATGGTGCGGGCGCCCAGGTCGGCGCAGATCGCGGTGGCACCGGCTCCCGCGACGATGAGTACGGTGACGATCGGCCCCACCTGGGTGACCGAGCCGAACGCCGCGCCGGCGCCGCTGAGGTCGGCCGCGCCGATCTCGCGTAACAGAATGTTCAGCGTGAAGCTCACCAGAACGGTGAACGGAATCGCGACCAACAATGTGGGAACAATCGATACTCGCGCGATGAACCAGGATTGGTCGATGAACTCACGCCATTGAAAGGGTCTTCGCACGCTGGAACGCGCGACCTCGGCGGTGAGTTCGAAGAACCCACCGACGGCCCGCAATGGCACGGCAAGGACCTCGTTCATCCGCGATCCTCCTTGCTCAACTGCGTATACAGCTCACGGCGCGGACGTCCACCGTGGCCACACCGCCTCAACGATTAGAACACGTTCACCGTGCCGCCGGAAGTCTTTCAACACATTTGAAGTGCTATTTATCTGAAGATCGGCATGCAAATTGAAACCGGTGTCAGTGCGGAAAGATCGCACCCTCGTGAGGCGTCACACGTTCCGCAAGCACATGTCTACCAAGTGCTGAACTCATGATCAACAATTGGACGATTGACCAGTAGCGCATCGGCGCCGTCCTCCGACGAACGGCTCATCCCAAATCGATGAGCGAGGAGGCGGAGAATGTCTGTCCGGCCGGACGCTCGGCGAAGTAGCCACCCAACGTGTCCGCCAGGTCGTCCACCGACCACTGACCGCCCGCGGCGTCGAATCGGCGCTCCACGACCGGTGCCGCCATGAGCGCGACCATCGCCCCGTACACCACGAACAGCTGCCCGTTGACCGCGTCGGCGGCGGGGGAAGCGAGATAGGCGACCAGCCGGGCCACATGATCGGGCGACAGCGGATCGATCTCCCCCTCAGGGGCGGCACTGAACACCGCCTCTGTCATCGCGGTCCGTGCCCGCGGCGCGATCGCGTTGGCACGCACGCCGTAGCGCGACAGCGCCCGCGCCGCCGAGAGGGTGAGCGCGGTGATGCCCGCCTTCGCGGCGCCGTAGTTGGCCTGCCCCTCCGGTCCGAGCAACCCCGCCTCCGAGGAAGTGTTGACGAGCCTGCCGTAGACCGGAGCACCCACCTCCTTGGATTTGCCGCGCCAATACGCGGCCGCGTTGCGCGACAACAGGAAATGACCGCGCAGATGAACCGCGAGCACCGCGTCGAAGTCCTCGTCGGACATATTGAACAGCATTCGGTCGCGGGTGATACCGGCGTTGTTGACCACGATGTCTACCGAGCCGAAGGCTTCCTCCGCAGTGCCGATCAGCGCATCGGCAGTGACGCGCTCGGCAATGCTGCCCGCGACGAACTCCGCCTTTGCCCCCAACGCGCGAATCTCGGCGAGGGTATCGGCCACCGAGTCCGATTCCGACAAGTCGTTGACCACGACCGAAGCGCCCGCCCCGGCCAGCGCGAGCGCTTCGGCCCGCCCAAGTCCGGCGCCGCCGCCGGTCACGATCGCCACTCGGGCCGCAAGGCTCAGATCTTTGCTCACGCGGCCGACTTTAGAACGTGTTCCAACTTCCGGCAAGGGTCGGGCTATTGCAGACGCAGCGCCGCCTTGGGGCATTGCGCGACGGCGTCCTCCACCGCGGCGAGCCGATCGGCGGACACCTCGGCCTCCGCGATGTGCAGCACGTCGTCGTCGTCGAGTTCGAACACGTCGGGGGCGATTCCGACACAGATCCCGTTCGCTTCACACTGGTCCAGATCGACACTGACTTTCATGAGAACTCCTTTACCACCGCCATGCCCGAAGCCTAACAAGCCGAGGCGACCGACCGGGTCGGCATCGACCTGTTCCACTCCCAATACTGGAACATGTTTCAGACGATATGCAATGATCGAGAGAACCCGAAACGACGAAGGCTCGGTCCTACTCACCCCGCCGACTCCGCAAGCTCCGTCGGCTGACCATTCCCCCATGAGGTATTGCCATGCGCATTGCGTACACACCGCAACAGGAGGAGCTACGCGCGGAGCTGCGCGACTACTTCGCGCGGCTCATCACCCCGGAGCGCCGAGCGGCGCTGAGCGCGCAGACCGGCGAGTACGGGCAGGGCAACGTCTACCGCGAGGTCGTCCAGGAGATGGGCCGTGACGGCTGGCTGGCGCTCGGATGGCCCAAGGAGTACGGCGGCCAGGACCGCCCGACCATGGACCAGCTGATCTTCACCGACGAGGCCGCGATCGCGGGCGCGCCGGTGCCGTTCCTGACCATCAACTCGGTCGCGCCGACGATCATGCACTACGGCAGCGAGGCGCAGAAGAAGTTCTTCCTGCCCAAGATCGCGGCCGGTGAGCTGCACTTCGCCATCGGCTATTCCGAACCGGGCGCGGGCACCGATCTGGCCAGCCTGCGCACCACCGCCGTGCGTGACGGCGACGAGTACGTGATCAACGGCCAAAAGATGTGGACGAGCCTGATCGCCTACGCCGACTATGTCTGGCTGGCTGTGCGCACCGATCCGACGGCCAAGAAGCACAAGGGCATCAGCATGCTCATCGTGCCGACCACGGCCGAGGGCTTCTCCTGGACCCCCGTGCACACCATGGCGGGCCCGGACACCAGCGCCACCTATTACCAGGACGTCCGGGTGCCCGCTAGTGCGCTGGTCGGTCAGGAGAACGGCGGCTGGGCGCTGATCACCAACCAGCTCAACCACGAGCGCGTCGCGCTCACCTCGGCCGGGCCGCTGGCGCTGGCCCTGCGTCAGACCGTGGAGTGGGCGAGCAACACCAAGGCCGGCGACGGCTCGCGGGTGATCGACCGGGAATGGGTACAGCTCAACCTCGCCAAGGTGCACGCCAAGGTCGAGTACCTGGAGCTGCTGAACTGGGAGATCGCCGGCCGGGCCGATGCGGGCGGCGACGCGGCTCCGCGTCCGTGGGACGCCTCGACCTGCAAGGTGTACGGCACCGAGCTGGCCACCGAGGCCTACCGGCTGCTCATGGAGGTCCTGGGTCCGCAGGCCTATCTGCGCCAGGACTCCCCCGGCGCCGAACTTCGCGGGCGGCTGGAGCGGATGCACCGGGCCGCGCTCATCCTGACCTTCGGCGGCGGCACCAACGAGGTCCAGCGCGACATCATCGCCATGACCGCCCTTAAGCAGCCTGCCGCGGCGCGCTGATCGGAAGCAGGTAGACCACCATGGATTTCACTCCTACCGAAGCCCAACTGGATCTCGCTCGGCTGACCGGCGAGGTGTGCGGCAAGCTGGTCACCGCCGACCGGCTGCGCGAACTCGACACGGCCGGCGGGGCAGGAACGAACACCGAGCGGTTCGACGAGACGCTGTGGAGTTCGCTCGCCGAGACCGGCGTGCTCGCGGCGGCCCTGCCCGAGTCGGTCGGTGGCAGCGACCTCGGCCCGCTCGAACAGACCGCCATCCTGCGTGAGCTGGGCAAGCATGTCGCGGCCGTGCCGTATCTGTGGTCGATCGTCGTCGGCGCGGGTGCGCTGGCCCGGTTCGGCGATGCGGCGCAACAAGATCGAGCTGCACGGGCCGGTGCGGGTAGCATCATCCTCACCGCGGCGCTGGCCGAGGAGCGCAATTGGGAGCCCACCCAACCGACCACCACCGCGGTCGAAACCGACGGCGGCTGGCGGCTCACCGGCGCCAAGACCACCGTGCCCTTCGCCGAGCGAGCCGAGCGAATCCTGGTTCCCGCCACGGCGTCCGGCGCAACGGCGGTCTTTCTGGTCGATCCCGCTGCCGCGACCGTGACGGCCCAGCAGGTCGTCGACCGCAGCCCGGAGTTCGCCGTCGAATTCACCGATACGCCCGCCGAACTGGTCGGTGGCGTGGCCGACGGCGCGGAGATCCTGGACTGGATCCTCGCCCGCGCCTGGCTGGGCCTGAGCGCCCTGCAGCTCGGGACCGTGGAGCGGGCGCTCGAGCTCGTCGCCGAGTACGCGAGGGAGCGTACGCAGTTCGGCAAGGCGGTCGGCAGCTTCCAGGCCGTCGCCCAGCGCCTCGCCGACGCTTACATCGACGTCCAGGGCCTGCGCCTGACCGTGACCAAGGCCGCGTGGTTGCTGTCGGAGAACCTGCCTGCGGCCGAAGCCGTGCACACCGCCAAGTTCTGGGCGGCGGACGCGGGCCACCGAGTCGCGCACACCGTCGTCCACGTGCACGGCGGCGTCGGCATCGACCGCGACCACATCGTGCACAACTACTTCACCGCGGCAAAGCACAACGAGTTCGCCCTCGGCACGGGCACCGATCACCTGCGCGCGCTCGGCGCGCTGCTGGCCACGTAACCGAGATCTCGAATCGGCCCGCATGGCGTCTTGCCTGCGGGCTGGTTCGCGTGCCTGGCCGTCAGCCTTCGAACTTCGCCAAATGCTCGGCGATCGCCGGTACGTCGAGGGCACCCTGACATACCGCGAGCACGAATCGCTCGGCGTCGTCGACGTCGAAGTGTGCGTTCAGCGGATGGCCGTTGATCTGCAGGAAAACCCAGGTCGCGTACCAGGCCAATCGCTTGTTGCCATCGACCAAGCCGTGGTTGCGTGCGATCGATTCCATCAGCGCGGCAGCCTTCTGCCACACCTCCGGGTAGGCGTCCTGGCCGAATACGCTGGACTGCGGTCGTGCAAGAGCCGAGTCGAGCAGGCCGTAGTCACGGACCGCCGGAGTGCCCAGCCGCTCAGCGAGACTCAGCAGTTCAGGCAGCGTCAGGTACTCCATCAGGCCAGCCTCCGGTTCAGCTCCTCACTGACTCGCAGGACGTGATCAGCAGCCTCGTTGAAGAGTCTGGAATGCTCATTGATCGCCTTGATGACAGCGTCGTGGGCGAACTGCTGCATACTGCGGCCCTCCGCCTCCGCACGTCCGCGCAAAGCCGCGAGCTCCGCCTCCGAAAACCGAATGTTCAGACCAGCCATGGATCGATGGTACCGCGCGGTACCACCTAACACCGACCGGATTCAATCGGCCGGAGTCGACATCAAGTAGCGCTGAAGCGTGGGGGCCATGTCGGCGATGAGCTGGGTGGGGGTCATGACAACCACCGGGGGCAGACGCAGGACGTAGCGGCAAAGGGCCAGTCCGAGGAGCTGCGTGACTACGAGGCCAGCACGGCGGGGCGCGTCGGCGGGATCGCCGAAGCGCAGGACAGCGGGCAATACCTGCTGGGCGAAGATCGTCCGGACCCGCTCGGTGACCGCGTCGTCGGCGATCGACGAGCGCAGCAGGGTGAGCAGCACCTCCCGGTTCGGCTGCTCCTCCCAAATTGCCAGAAAGCGGCGAATCAGCAACTCCCCCAGAGCCTTCGGCTCGGCCGCGCCCAGGTCGGGCAGTTCCAGATCGATGTCGACCGCGGCGGCGAACAGGCCATCTTTGCTGCCGAAGTACCGCATGACCATGGACGGATCGATGTCCGCGTCGGCGGCGATGGCGCGGATGGTCGCCTTGCGGAAGCCCTCGGCGGCGAAGCGGGAGCGGGCGGCCTCGAGAATCGCGGCACGCGTCGCGTCCGAGCGGCGCACGGGGGGGCGATCGGGCTCGACATGCATGCCAACAAGTGTAGGCCAACAACTGTTGACTTCTCAGCCAGGGCGAGGTTACAGTTATGCCAACAAACGTTGGCCTACAGACGTTGGCACAAGGAGTCCCGATGAACGCCATTCCGAACCCGTTGCCCCCGACCACTTCCGTGGTGATCGTCGGCGCGGGCCCCGCCGGACTGACCGCCGCCATCACCTTGGCCGACGCGGGCGTGGATTTCGTCCTGCTCGATCGGCTCACCGAAGGTGCCAACACCTCACGCGCCGCAGTGGTGCACGCCAGGACATTGGAGGTCCTCGAGCAGCTCGGCATCGCCGAGGAACTGGTCTCGACGGGAATCGTCGTACCGCGCTTCACCGTTCACGACGGCGGCCGTACACTGGCCACCATCCAGTTCGGCGGACTCCCGACGCACTACCCGTACACCCTGATGACTCCGCAGGACACCACCGAGGCGGTCCTGCTGAAGCGCCTGCGGAAGGCGGGCGGCGAGGTGCACCGGCCCTACGCGGTAAGCCGGGCGTTCGACGAAACCGACGGCGTAACAGTCGAATACACCGACGCGGCCGGCGCACAGGGCAGCATCCGCGCCGACTACGTGATCGGCGCCGACGGCATGCACAGCATCGTCCGCGAAGCGGCCGGAATCGGGTTCACCGGCGCCACCTACGCGGAATCCTTCGTCCTCGCCGATGTGCGGATGGACTGGCCGATCGCCCGCGACGAAGTGGCACTGCATCTTTCGCCGGAAGGCGTCACCGTGGTCGCGCCGCTGCCGGACGACCACGAACCCAACCGCTACCGCGTGGTGGCCACCCTGGAGACGGCGCCCGAGCGCCCGACCGTCGAGGATATTCAAGCCATCCTGGACACACGCGGCCCCGGCGGCCAGGTGAAAGTCCGCGAAGTGTTGTGGAGTTCGCGCTTCCGGGTGCACCACCGGGTCGCCGACCACTACCGCGCGGGCCGCATCCTGCTCGCGGGTGACGCCGCCCACGTGCACAGCCCTGCCGGCGGCCAAGGCATGAACACCGGCATCCAGGACGCGGCCGCGCTCGGCCCGCTGCTGACGCGGGTACTGGCGGGCGAGCCGGACACGCTGCTGGACAGCTACGAAGCGACCCGCCGCCCTGTCGCGCTCAGCGTCGTCTCGTTCACCGACCGGATGACGAAGATGGCGACCGTGCGTCCGCGCCCGGCACGCCTGCTGCGCAACCTGACGCTCTCGACACTGGGCCGAATCCCCGCCTTTCGCTACCGCCTGGCCTTCCAACTCGCCGAACTGGCAAACCGCTGAACTGCGCCGACAAGTCATTTGCTACCCCACCGGAATAACTGAACTACTTCAGAACTTGCCGTACCAGGAAATGCGGAATGAAGCTCCGCAGAGGCGACGAGGTCCCGCGGCCCAATCCCTGGCGAATTGTTCTGCACGACCTGAACGCAGCACGGGGTTGGGCCGATTTACTTGCCCAGGCGCCAGGAAACCTGGACCGCGCCTGGGTCGACATCACCAGTGACCCACGGAGCGTCGCCAACCCTTCCCGGCAGCATCGACTGAAATTCGGCCTCAATCAAGTTGGGCGACGTCGAATTAGAGCAGTGGCAATACGAGATCACCGGCGGCGGCCGAATCTGGTACGCGATAGATGATGCCAACCGGATTTTGTACCTGACGCTCGCCGGTACCGGCCACCCACAGCAGACCGACCGCCGACGGTGACGCTCTGGTCGAGGCAGGCAGCCGGGCCGGCGCTGAGTTCGCAACGGCCGACCGCGTCCCCGTCCTACTTCGAACTCGCCTCCGCGTGCTCGTCGGCGGGACGTGCCTGGGTCTGCTCCTTCGCCCAGCGGTAGTCGGGCTTGCCTGCGGGCGAGCGCTTGATTTCGTCGACGAACCACAGGCTGCGTGGTTGCTTGTAGGACGCGATCTCCTGGGAGAGCATCGGACGCAGTTCCGCCAAGGTCGGCCGGTTCTCGGTGCGGCATTGCACCACGGCGACGACCCGTTGACCCCACCGCTCGTCGTCGACGCCGACCACTAGCGCGTCGAAGATCTCCGGGTGCGTCTTGAGCGCACCCTCGACCTCCTCCGGGTAGATCTTCTCGCCGCCGCTGTTGATGCTGACCGACCCGCGGCCGAGCATGGTGACGCTGCCGTCCTCCTCGACCCTGGCGAAGTCGCCGGGGATGGCGTAACGAATCCCGTTGAACTCCTTGAAAGTCGCCGCGGTCTTCACCTCGTCCTTGTAGTAGCCGAGCGGAATGTGCCCGCGCCTGGCCAGAATGCCGACAATGCCGGACCCGGGCTGCACGGGATTGCCGTCGTCGTCGAGCACATCGGTGGAGGCGTCGATCTTCACCCGTGGGCCTCCGGTGTGCGTCGCGCCCTTGGCCACGATGGACAGCCCACCGAAGCCGGTCTCCGAGGAGCCGATCGAGTCGGAGATCATCCGGTTCGGCAGCAGCTCCAGGAACTGGTCCTTGAGCGCGGGCGAGAAAAGCGCCGCGCTGCTGGCCATCACGTACAGGCTCGAAAGGTCGTACGGCTGGCCGGTTTCCGGGTTGCCCTCGATCAGCGCGTCCAGCATCGGGCGGGCCATCGCGTCACCGGTGATGAAGATGAGGTTGATCTTGTGCTTGTCGATGGCCTGCCACACCCCGTGCCCGGAGAACTCCGGCATCATCACGGCCTTGCCGCCGCCGAACAGACTGTGGAAGGTGGCCCACTGCGCGCCGCCGTGAATCATCGGCGGGATCGGGAACCGCACCATGGCCGGGTTGCCCGCGCCCACTTTCGCCAACTCCCATTCGTCCTGGACGTATTCGCCGGTGACGAAGTTGATCCCCGCGCCGAGCACGCGCCACACATCCTCCTGGCGCCACATCACTCCCTTGGGCATGCCGGTGGTGCCGCCGGTGTAGAGCATGTACAGGTCGTCCGGGGAACGATCACCGAAGTCGCGCTCGCCCGAGGACTGCGCGAGCACCGCTTCGTACTCCACCGAATCGGCTGCGGTGGGGATCGTTCCGGCCGTATCGTCGTCCACGACGACAACGGTGTGCAGCGTCGGGGTGTTCGGGCGGACCGCGGACACCTTGTCGCTGTAGCGGCGCTCGTGGATCAGCGCGACCATGTCCGAATTGTCGAAGATGTACTGCAACTCGTTCTCGACATATCGGTAGTTCACGTTGATCATCACGGCGCGCGCCTTGAAGATCGCGACCATCGCCTCGACGGCCTCGATCGTGTTGCGTGAGTAGATGCCCACCTTCTCGCCCGGAAGGACACCCCGTTCTTGCAGGTAGTGAGCGAGTTTATTGGCCCGCTCCTCCAGTTGGGCGAAGGTGACCTCGCGGCCGTCGTCGGCCAGCGCGACGCGGTCGGGCATCAGGTCGACGGCATGTTCGACAAGGTCCGCTATGTTGTAGCTCACAGTCTTAAAAATAGAACGTGTTACTGTTTCTGACAAGGCTCGAAGTCAGGAGAATCAGCAATGCCGCACTGCCTCGTCGAGAAGCGCGACCATGTCCTCATCGTGACCATGAACCGGCCTGAGGCGCGCAACGCGCTGTCGGCGGAGATGATGGCGATCATGCGTGACGCCTGGGACCAGGCGGACAACGATCCGGACATCCGGGTGGCGATCCTGACCGGCGCGGGGGGCGCGTTCTGCGCAGGCGCCGACCTCAAGGCGATGACCTCCCAGCACCCCGGTGATTCGTTCGCGGGCGGCGGCTGGGATCTGTCCAAGATCGAGGCGCTACTCAAGGGCCGCAGGCTGACCAAGCCGCTGATCGCGGCGGTCGAGGGTCCCGCCATCGCGGGCGGCACCGAGATCCTGCAGGGCACCGACATCCGCGTGGCCGGCGAAAGCGCGAAATTCGGGGTGTCCGAGGCACGGTGGGGTCTGTTCCCGCTAGGCGGCTCCGCGGTGCGACTGGTCCGCCAGATTCCCTACACCGTGGCCGCGGACATCCTGCTGACCGGCCGGCACGTCACCGCCGCGGAGGCCAAGGAAATCGGCCTGATCGGACACGTGGTGCCGGACGGAACAGCGCTGGACAAGGCACTGGAACTCGCCGGACAGATCGCCGCCAACGGGCCGCTGGCGGTGCAGGCCATCCTGCGCACCATCCGGGAAACCGAGGCCATGGCGGAGGAAGACGCCTTCAAGATCGACGCCGAACTCGGTACGGCGGTATTCCGTTCGGCCGACGCCAAAGAGGGCCCGAAGGCGTTCACGGAGAAGCGCAAGCCAACCTTCACAGGCAACTGAGAGAGAACGGCTCCCACTGACTTCTGGGACTGCCCGTTACCAACGCACCTGAGCTCACGTTTACGCCTCCAGATCCGTTGACAGCCGACAAGCGCGCTGCGTATTGTCGACAATCGACGACATCGTCGACAATCGACGAAAACGAGGTAATGGAGGATTCATGGCATTCGAAACCACACCGAAGTTCGTGACGTTCGACATGAACGGAACGCTGATCCGCTTCCGGATCAGTGACGCGATCCGTGAGGTCTTGGGCGACCGGCTGCCGGCCGAAATCGCGGACGACTTCCTGCAGGCCTGCAAGGCGTACCGGATCGACGAGTGCATGGGCGACTACAAGCCGTTCCAGCAGATCGTCGCCCAGTCCATGGAACGCGCCATGCGCGGGTTCGGCTTGCAGTTCCGTGCGGCCGACGCGCGGGCGGTGTACGACCATATCCCGACCTGGGGACCGTATCCGGGCGTCACCGAGGCACTGAGGCGCCTGGCCGAGGAAGTCCCGCTGGTGATCGTGACGAACAGCGATGACGCGCATGCGGCGCGCCTGGTGGAGAACCTCCAGGCTCCGTTCGAAGTCGTGATCACTGCTGAGCAGATGGGCGTTTATAAGCCACGGCTCCGTGCCTTTGAGTACATGTTCGACAAGCTGGGCGTGACACCCGAGGATATCGTGCACGTCTCCGCGAGCCCGATGTACGACCTGCGTTCGGCGGCCGTGATGGGTATCAAGAACAAGGTGTACGTGGACAGGGGCTTCGAGGCCGACGAGCACTGGCTCGGTTACGAACGGATCACCGACATCGCCGATCTGCCCGTCCTCTTCGGGCTCCCGCGTCCTACCGCCTGATCGAGAACTGAGGGTCAGATGATCGTGATCCACGCCAGGGCGGCGGCGTGAGTCTGCCACTACCGCACACGGTAAAGGGCGACTCGGCTTCAGACCGGCTCCGAACCCTCGGCCTGGAGCTTCCCGTCCTCGCGAGTAACGCGTACTACGTGGACCACCGGGCGGTGGGCTCCAGCATCCATATCTCAGGCCAACTGCCTTTCAAAGACGGTGAGCTGCTGGGTCAGGGCGTTGTCGGCCGGGACGTGGAGCTGGAGTCGGCGCAGGAGCTCGCGCGCCATGCCGCGCTCAACTGCCTGGCCGCCGCCGTGCAGGCGGTGGGAGATCTGGACCGGGTTCGGATCGTGCAGATGCTGGTCTTCGTGGCCAGTACGCCGGACTTCGGTCTGCAGTCGCGGGTCGCCAACGCGGCCAGTGAATTGCTCATCGAGGTGTGGGGCGAGAACGGACGGCACGCCCGCACCGCGATCGGAGTCGCCGGGCTACCGCTCAACACCCCTGTAGAGATCCAGATGGTCTGCACGGCCGCTTAGGCGGCACGCGGGCGGGGTTGTTCGAGACCCGCTGATGCGGGTCCCGAACATGCAGCAATCGAGAGAGTGCCTACGCATTCCTCGACCATTCACAGACAGATTCATGAGGAACAGCGTGAGCCAGCTCCAACGAGCACTCGACGCTCTAGTCGAGCAGGTCGACACCCCCGCACCGATTGTGCTGGTCGACGTGATGCAGAGCAACATCGACCGTATGCAGGGCTTTGCCGCCCAGCAGAACCTTGCCGTCAGGCCACATGTCAAAACGCATAAATGCGTCGAAATCGGTCGGCGCCAGGTCGAGGCCGGAGCGGTGGGAATCACCGCAGGCAACGTGGGTGAGGCCGAGGTCTTCGCCGCGGCCGGGTTCGACGACATATTCATCGCCTACCCGATCTGGCCCGCCGGCACCAAGGGGCCGCGGATCCGCCGACTCGCCGAGACCACCCGGCTGCGGCTCGGTGTCGACAACTTCGCCGCGATCGATGCGCTCGCCGACGCGATGGGAGACGAAGCCGAACGGCTGCAGGTCGTGATCGAGATCGACTGTGGCGCCCGTCGTTCCGGTGCGCCGCCCGAGGTCGCGGGAGACCTCGCGGTCACCGCCCGCAAGCGCGGCCTGATTCCGGTGGGCGTCTTCACGTATCCAGGTCACGGCAGCTCCAGCCGGGACGCTCGCGAGCGCGCCGCACGGGACCAGGACGTCGCGCTCACCACCGCAGTTCGCAGCCTCAGCGCGGTGGGTATCAGCGCAGAGGTGGTCAGCGCGGGCTCCACTCCCACCGTCGAATTCTCCACCAGCAGCGTGATCACCGAGATCCGTCCCGGCGAGTATGTGTTCAACGACTTGAACAACACCCGGCTCGACGCTTGCACCGAAGATCAGATCGCTCTGTTCGTCGCCGGCACGGTCGTCAGCGACTGGATCCAGGATCAGTGCATTCTCGATGTAGGCACCAAAGCCCTCGGCCGCGAAGGCAGCCTCGAGATCGGCTACGGTGCCATCCCCGGCACTACGGCCGTCCTGGCCAAGCTCAACGAGTACCACGGATTTCTCCCGCTGCCCGCCGGCGGTTTCCGCCCCGGCATCGGCACCGTGCTTCCGGTAGTGCCGAATCACGTCTGCCCGGTTGTCCTCAATTTCGAGGAATTGATTATCACCGACAGCACGGGCACGTGGTTGGAGCGGTGGCCGATCGATGCCCGCGGATTCCTCAACTAGTCCGTCCCGGAAGGAACCCGTGCTCGAGCAACACGGGGGAACCTGTGCTCGAGCAAGCAAACCGAGCAACACATCTCCCGATAGGAGTGTCCGACATGAGACTTGACAAGGCCACCGCCCTGGTAACCGGCGCCAGCAGCGGAATCGGGGAGGCAGTGAGTTCCCACTTCCGCCGCGAAGGCGCGCGACTGCTACTCACCGGCCGCAAGGAGCGCGTCGAGAGTACCCAGCCTGAAGACCTGTACGTCCCCGGAGATCTCAACGACGAGACGTTCGTCGAGGGCCTGGCCCACCAGGCCACCGAGTCGTTCGGCGCCGTCGACGTCGTCGTCCTCAACCACGGCCTGCAGGTCAGTGGCCCGCTCACGGACATGGCCTACGACGATGCGAAGGATGTGCTCCACAGCAACCTGCTCAGCGCCTTCTTGGTGATGAAGCACTTCGCACCGCTGATGCCCGCCGCAGGAGGTTCGTTTGTCTGCGTCAGTTCCCGGCTCGGCATGGTTGGCAAGTCCGATGAAGTCCTGTACTCCGCGGCTAAAGGAGGTCTCATCATGCTCGCCAAGGGCGCCGCGATCGAATGGGCCGCACGCAACATCCGCGTCAACGTCGTCGCTCCAGGGCTGACCTCGACCCCGGTCATCGAGGCATCGTTCCAGCGCAGGCCGGACCCTGAGGCCCATCGTCGACAGCGCGAAGCCCAGATACCGCTCCAACGCCTCGCCACCCCCGAAGAGATCGCCGACGCCGTACTTTTCCTGGCATCGTCGGAATCGTCCTACATCACCGGCGCGGTCCTCCCCGTCGACGGCGGGTACACCGCCTTCTGAAAACACCACCCCCTCTAGCGGAGGACTGCCGGTACTCTGCCGAGGCTCTCTGGGCGGTGGCCCCGTCCTTCTCTTAGTCCAACGGTTCCCACGCAAAGAAAGCCAGGAAAATGAAAGCCCCCGCGGCGACACCCCGAAACGGAGAACTCGGCTTCTGGATGGCCGGACTCGCGGACAAGAGGCCCTCGTACCCTCGTTTCACTGACCAGGATTCCGTGGACCTGGCAATCATAGGTGGTGGCTACACAGGCCTTTGGGCCGCGTACTTCGCCAAGAAAATAGAGCCTTCGCTCTCGGTCGCGGTATTCGAGGCAGAACAGATCGGCTACGGCGCGTCCGGACGGAACGGCGGCTGGCTGTCGGCGCTCATTCCAGGAAATCGAACCACTTTTGCTCGAATATTCGGGGGCGGGGTGGAAGCGAGCCGGGCACTGCAGCGGGAGTTTACCGCCGGTGTCGACTCGGTCCTGGATATCCTTCGAGCCGAAGGCATCAACGCGGATCAGCACAAAGGTGGCACCCTTACCGCTGCCCACACCCGGGCAGGGCTAGGCAGGCTTGTCGCCCGGCGTGCGGCCGATTTGAAATATGGGTTGACCGCGGACGAGGTGCAACTGCTCGCTCGGGACGAGTTTCAAAGCAGAATCAACATAGCCACCGTCCATGGAGGACTCTATTACAAGAATTGCGCGCGGCTCCACCCCGCGAAACTTGTCTATGGTCTCGCTGACACGCTCACAGACATGGGTGTCAGCATCTACGAAGGCAGCCGGGTCGGCAGTATCGATGGCACGACCCTCAGCCTGGTCGGCGGGTGGGTGGCCGCGGCTAAAACGTTCGTCTGCACCGAAGGGTATTCGGGACAGCTGCTCGGCAGCAGGACACTGTTACCGATCAACTCCTCGATGATCGTGACCCAACCGCTATCGGAGGACGCATGGCGGCGGATCGGTTGGAACGGGCTGCAGTGTCTCAGCGACTCAGCACACACTTTCATCTACGCCCAGCGAACATCGGACGGCCGTATCGCGATCGGCGGACGGGGTATGCCGTACCGCTACGCGTCCGGCACCGGCGACACCGGTGCCACTGCCCGGTCCACTATCGACCTGATCTCTCACAAGCTCGGCTCCTTCTTCCCCGGTATCGATTTCGAAGTGGACCACGCCTGGTCGGGAGTTCTCGGGGTGACCCGTGACTGGAACGGCGGGGTCCACTGGGATCCAGCGTCCGGGATCGGATCCTCTGCCGGCTATGCAGGACATGGGGTGACGGCAGCCTACGTCGGCGGGCGCACTCTCGCGGAGCTGGCTTTCGAACAAGAGACAGAACGGACGACACTTCCCTGGGTCGGCTACCGCGCACGGAAGTGGGAACCGGAGCCCATCCGCTGGCTAAGTGTTCACACCATGTACCGGCTTTTTGGTCTTGCTGACCAATGGGAAGAGCGCAGGGATTCCACCAAGACCTCGCTCCTGGCCAGATTCGGCAGCAGACTCGCTGGACTTCACGAATAGTGCGACGAACCAGGCTTCCGGATGGCTGCACGATGCGCTCGAGGTGGACCCACGGACCGGCTTGGGGCTCGAACCCAGCAGCCCCGGATACAAGATTTCCCGTTTTCAGCCGGCTCTATGAGGAGGTCAGTTCCGGGCTGACGTCTAGGCCCCCAACTGAATGCGGACGGCGAGGAGGACAACCCCAAACGCTGCACTCACGAAGAAGATTCGGGCGAGGAGTTGTGGGGCAACAAGCATTCGTCCGGTGCCCGACAGCGGCGCACGACACGGGCCGGCTCACGAGGCGTTGGGGCACCCGAGCCACGTCGGGGGGCTCTGTATATTCGACAATCGACAAAGAGAGGCGGCCCGATGGACCGCAAGTTCAAGTGGCACGAGCAACGGACGACGACGCCGGACGGCGTCTACCGCGTGCTGCGTACCGCCATCCTTGACGGAACTGTGCCGCAAGGCGGACAGCTGCGCGAGACGCACATCGCTGAAGATCTCGGGATCAGTCGGTCCCCGCTACGCGAGGCGCTGACCAGGCTCGAGGAGGAAGGGCTGGTCGTGAAGATCCCCTTCCGGGGGTCGTTCGTTGTGGAGGTGAGTGCTCGCGACGTCGCCGAGATCGCATCGATCCGCGTACTTGTCGAGCCGTACGCTGCTGAGCTCTCGGCCGAGACGCTGCGTGGTCCTGAGCGGCCTCGGCTGATGCAAACCATCGAGGACCTCCACCGCGCCACGGACACGCACGATGTCCCGGCCAGCATTGATGCTCATCTTCGCTTCCACAGTCTCTTCTACGACTTTTCGGGCAACACCGTTCTGCACAATCTTTGGAATGGTTGGGAGACCAAGCTGCGTCTTTATCTCGCAGTCGACCATCGTACTTACAGCGACCTGCATGACATTGCCGTTGAGCACGAGAGATTGGCTGCGCTTGTTGTGGAGGGTGACATCGATGGCTTCCGCCAGGAGCTGATCAGTCAAATGCAAAGTGCGCTCCGCGCCCAACTGTAAAAAGATTGGTGCGCTGCTTCTCGAGCCCGGACAGCGGGCCCGAGGCAGAGGTATTACCCTTGCCGTCGTTCAGGAAGTCGGTCCACGACCCGGGCAGTATCGAGGCGCTGCCCGGAGGCCGCAGGCTGACCGAGCCGCTGATCGCGGCGGTCGAGGGTCCCGCGATCGCGGGCGGCACCGAGACCTGCAGGGCACCGACATCCGAGTGGCCGGCGAAAGCGCGAAACGGCAGCGGACGCTTAACCACGAAGGGACCCGGGAGCGCCGCCAGTCGGAAACCGAGAGCACAACGCCCCCGCTGCGCGCACGCATCGGGGGCCCGACACCAGGCTCAGTCGGCGCCCGGGTAGTCCATCCAGAACGGCTCCCACTGGTGGCCGTCCGGATCGATGAAGGTGCGGCCATGCATGCCGACCTGCGCCTCCTGCGCCCGCTTGTCCTCGTTCACCTCTTCGGTCCCGCCCGCGGCCAGCGCGGCAGCGGTAAGGCTGTCGACCTCCTCGGCGCTACCGAGCGCGAGCGCGTACGCGGCATTGATCGCCGCCTTCGTATCGGCCACCGGCCGCTTGCTGAAGGTGGTGAAGAAGTCCTTGGTGAGTAGCATCAGGCAGATGTTGTCGTCGACCACGATGCAGGCGGCGTTGTCGTCGGTGAACTCCTGGTTGACCTTCCAGCCCAGCGCTTCATAGAAGGCCTTCGACCGGTTCAGGTCGGCTACGGGGAGATTGACGAAGATCATCTTGCTGCTCATTGGCCTCTTCCTCTCGAGCGAGTTCGTTCGTATCAGTGGCTATGACGGGGGCCGGACGGCGAATTCATCGCCGAGGTGTACGTGACGCACCACACAGCGCAGAAAAGGTTTAATGATCTTGATCTTCGCAGGTAGGCGCGTCGAAGACCTGTTCTGTGTCGGTGGCCTGTGGCATGGTGACAGCCATGAACGACTCGTCCGGCTCCCCCGCCGGCCTCGCTCCCGATGTGCTCGCCGCGTTCGAGACCCATCGCAGAGAGTTGTGCGCCTACGCCTACCGGATGCTCGGCTCCTCCTTCGAGGCGGAGGACGCGGTCCAGGAGACCTTCACCCGGGCGTGGAAGTCCTATCACTCGTTCGAGGGCCGCGCCAGCCTCCGGTCCTGGCTGTACAAGATCGCCACGAACGTCTGTCTCGACATGATCGACGGCCCGCAACGCAGAGCGCGGCCGATGGATCTGTCCGGCCCGTCCCGGCCCGATTCGCCGCTGCCCGCACCGCAGCCCGACTATGTCTGGGTCGAGCCGATCCCGAACGCGCTGGCCTTCGGCGCCGACCCGGCCGAGCACGCCAGCGCCAAAGACACG
Source organism: Nocardia sp. NPDC023852 (assembly GCF_040639505.1). Lineage (NCBI taxonomy): Bacteria > Bacillati > Actinomycetota > Actinomycetes > Mycobacteriales > Nocardiaceae > Nocardia > Nocardia sp. NPDC023852. Next base: position 169,972 of record NZ_JBFAAB010000003.1, on the reverse strand, counting down.
CTGCGCCTCGCGTTCGTCGCCGCCTGCCAGCACCTGCCCGCCACCCAGCGCGCGATCCTGATCATGCGTGAGGTGCTGCGATTCTCGGCCAACGAGACCGCCGAGGCGCTCACCATGTCGCCCGCATCCGTGAACAGTGCGCTACAACGGGCGCGCGCCACCATGTCCAAAGTTCAGCCGACGGCCACCGACAGCTACGACGAGACCGACGAAGACCAGCGCAGGCTCGTGGACAACTTCGTCAAGGCGTTCGAGGCCTACGACATGGACACGCTCACTACACTGCTGAAAGCCGATGTCGCGCTGTCCATGCCGCCGATCGAGCTGTGGATCTCCGGCCCGGAGAACGTGGCCGCCTTCATGCTCGGCACCGGAAGCGCCTGCCGCGATTCGCGAATGGTCCGGCTCGAGGGCGCCAACGGCCTACCCGCCTTCGGTCACTACAAGCTGGGCGACGAGCCTGGTGTGTGGGTGCCGTGGTCGATCACAGTGCTGGAACTCGACGGCGACACCATTTCCGGCCTGAACTTCTTCTTGGACACCGAAAAACTCTTCCCGCTCTTCGGCCTGGCACCGGAACTCCGCGAGCCCTGACCGTCTCGATTGACGGCGTGACCAGATTCTTGTCTGCCGTTCCCAGGTTCACCGACCGCTCGACAGCCCGCAAGATCACCACCACCGAATGTCCGGGAGGCCGAGAACCATGAAACGTTACGCCGAGACCGATCAGCCGATCCCCCTCTAGAGGAAGATCCGGGCGCGCGTCTACTTCCGCACCAGCCTGTGGTGGGATCGCCTGCGCTGACCGGCATACATCCATCGGCGGGCAACCCAACAGGGCGGTAGCTCAACGCCACCGTGAAGTTCGCGATACCGCCGGCCCAACCGAATGAAAAAGGCGGAGCACCCAGTTGGGGCACCCCACCTCGCTGTTACTGATGGTTGACTAGATCGCTGACCGGCAGGTCAGCCGTACGCACTGATCAGCGGTAACGAAATCAGTTGTCTATGTTGCCGGTATATAGCGGTCGCGGAGCTTGCGCTTGTAGAGCTTTCCGTTGGGGTCGCGCGGCAGTTCGGGTAGGTAGTCGATCGACTTGGGGATCTTGTACTTCGCCAATTGTGTTGCGGCGAAGACTAACAGTTCGGTGGTGAGCTCGGCGCTGCCCTCGGTCCCGTCCGCAGGCTGCACGACCGCCTTCACCTCCTGACCCCAATCCGGATGCGGGATACCGAAAACCGCCACATCGGCGACCTTCGGATGGGTGATGAGCACGTTCTCGATCTCGGCCGGGTAGATGTTCACCCCGCCGGAGAGGATCAGATCCGAGCGCCGATCGTGCAGGTAGAGGTAGCCGTCCTCGTCGAGATGTCCGATGTCGCCGACGGTGAAGAGGTCGCCGACACGTGAGTCCTCGGTTTTGGCCGTGTCGTGGTGGTATTCGAAACTCGAAGCGCCCATGCGCATGTAGACCAGGCCGGGCTCGCCGACCGGGACCTCGGAGCCGTCTTCTTCGCTGAGCACCTTGATCACCGACCACGGCCACGCCTTGCCGACCGAACCCGGCTTGCGGAGCCAGTCGGTGCCATTGATCACCGTGCCGCCGCCCTCGGTGGCCGCGTAGTACTCGGTGACCGTCGGGCCCCACCACTCCAGCATCTGCCGCTTGGTCTCCTGCGGGCACGGCGCGGCGCCGTGCACCATGCTGCGCAGCGAGGACACGTCGTACTTGGCGCGCACCTCCTCCGGCAGTGCGAGCAGCCGGTGAAACTGCGTGGGCACCATGTGGCTGTGCGTCACCCGATACTTGTCGATCAGCCGCAGCATGTCCTCCGCGTCCCAGCGATCCATCAGAACGAGCTTGTGTCCCAGCTGGATCGAGATGGTGGCGAAGTTCAGCACCGCGGTGTGGTACAGCGGCGAGCCGCAGATATGCACATTCTCGTCGTAGGGCGCGAGGCCGAAGAGGCCGAAGAACGCGGTGCTCTGCGGCGGGACGACGTCGGGGTCGGCCCCGGTGAGCGGGCGCCGAACGCCCTTGGGCCGCCCCGTCGTTCCGGATGTGTAGAGCATCGGCGCGCCGGTGCTGCGGTTCGATGGACGTCCGGTATCCGCGGCGCCGAGCCAGGCCACCGACTTGAAGCCCTCGATCTCACCCACCGAAAAGCGCGCCGACGCGGGCAGTCCCGCCTCGTCGGCGGCGTCCTTTGCGGCGGCGGCGAACCGATCGCTGACGATGAACGCCTTCGCCTCGCTGTCGGACAGGATGTAGGCCACCTCCGGCCCGGTGAGATGCCAGTTCACCGCGACGATGTACAAACCGGCCTGATAGGCGGCGAAGTAAGCGGCGATCGCCTCGACGCTGTTGTGCACCATGCTCACCAACACGTCGCCGGTTTCCAGGCCGAGCCCCCGCAGACCGGTGGCGTATCGGTTGGCGAGCGTCGCCAATTCGCGATACGTCACGTCCCGGCCCGAGGGATCGACCATCGCGATCCGATCGGGTTCGGCTTCGGCGATGTTCCACAGACCGAGAATTCTCACTGACTCCTGCGTCGTCACCCCATTGAATTTAGAACGTGTTCTACTATTCGACAAGGGGTGCGAGCCGATGCAATTGCGGGATGTCCGGAACCGACACCAGCATCATGGTGACGCCCGCCGCCTCCCACACACCGAGTTGCTTGCGGACATACTCCTCGTCGCCGATGATCGCGGTGTCCAGAATCAGCTCGTCCGGCACCATGGCCGCGGCCTCGGCTTTCCGGCCCGCCTGGAACAACCGCCCGATCTCGTCGACCTCGCGCTCATACCCCATGCGCCGATAGACCTGGGCATGAAAGTTCAGCTCGGGCGCCCCCATGCCCCCGATGTAGAGCGCCATGACCCACCGCATCCGCGCCAACTCGCTCGCCGGGTCATCGGTGATCACCACCTGGCAGCTCGCGGCAATTTCGAAGCTCTCCCTGTTGCGGCGCGCCCCCGCCCGCGCGAACCCCTCGTCGAGCCAGTCGTTGTACATCCCGGCCAGCCTGGGCGCGTAGTAGATAGCCAGCCAGCCGTCGGCGATCTCCGCGGTGAGCGCCACGTTCTTGGGGCCCTCCGCACCGAGCCAGATCGGCAAATCCGCACGTAGCGGATGCACGATCGGCTTGAGCGGCTTGCCGAGCCCGATCGACCCCGGTCCGGTGTAGGGCAGCGGATAGTGCGGGCCCTCGCTGGTGACCGGCGCCTCCCGAGCCAGCACCTGCCGGACGATCCCGACGTATTCCCTGGTGCGCTGCAACGGCTTGGCGAACGGCTGGCCGTACCAGCCTTCGACCACCTGCGGCCCGGAGACGCCGAGGCCGAGAATCGCTCGACCATCGCTGAGGTGGTCGAGCGTGAGCGCATGCATGGCGGTGGCCGTGGGCGTGCGCGCCGACATCTGCACCACCGAGGTGCCGAGGCGAACCCGCCGCGTCGACGAGCCCCACCATGTCAGTGGACCGAAGGCGTCCGACCCCCACGATTCGGCGGCGAACACAGCGTCGAATCCGGCTTCCTCGGCCGCCATCACCAACGCGCCCGCATTTACGGGCGGCTGGGCCATCCAGTACCCGAGTTGCAATCCGAACTTCACGGCGGACCCCTTTCCGATCAACTCTATTCGATCGACGGTGTGCGCGGACCCTCTGCGGTGGCGCAAGCCGCCGCCTCCGGGCCCGTCGTTCACACCGCCGCTTGCCACCAGAATAAGAACCTGTTCTACTCGATATCGTGACTCAGTGGAATACTGCATCCACGGCAATCGCCGGTGGGAGTGGCACGGGATCGAACACCGCGGCGCGAGCGACGGACGCGGAGGCGGAGCGTAACCACGAAGGCACCCGGGAGCGTCGCCAGTCGGATTCAGTGCCCGACGTACTCAGCGCGCCCCTGCGGGTGCGTTTCGATTACACCCGCTCCGTCGGATCCACCATCGGGACCTTTTTGACCGAACTACGCGACCGCAAGATCGTCGGCGCGCGCGGCTCGGACGGCCGCGTGATCGTGCCACCGCCGGAATACGACCCGATTACCGCCGAACCACTGACCGAATTCGTTCACGTCGCCGACACCGGCACCGTCGAATCGTGGACCTGGGTGCGCGAGCCGCTGCCTGGGCAGCCGTTCGACCGCCCGTTCGCCTGGGCGTTGATCCGGCTCGACGGCGCCGACACCACCCTGCTGCACGCGGTGGACGTCGCCGCGCCCGAAGAGATCCACAAAGGGTTGCGCGTAACCGCCCGGTGGGCGGCGGAGACCGAGGGCAGCATCCGCGACATCGCCTGCTTCGAGCCGGGCGAGAAGACCAGCGCCTCGACCGGATCCGGCAGCACTAGCGACCCGGTCACGGTGATCACGACGCCGGTCGACCTGTCGTACAAACACACTGCCTCCCCGCAGGAAACCGTCTACCTGCGCGGCTTGGCCGAGGGCAAGCTGATCGGCGGCCGCACCGACGACGCGGGCAAGGTGTACTTCCCGCCGCGCGGCGCGAACCCGACCGACGGCAGGCCGACCAACGACTTCATCGAGCTGCCCGATCGCGGCACGGTCACCACCTTCTGCATCGTGAACGTCCCGTTCCTCGGCCAGCGGATCAAGCCGCCGTACGTCGCGGCGTACGTGCTGCTGGACGGCGCGGACATCCCCTTTCTGCACCTGGTGCTCGGGTGCGAAGCGAGCGAAGTGCGCATGGGCATGCGGGTGGAGGCGGTCTGGAAGCCACGCGAGGAGTGGGGCTACGGCCTGGAGAACGTGGACCACTTCCGCCCCACCGGCGAGCCGGACGCCGACTACGAGACCTACAAGCACCACCTCTGAGAGAGGCGCACGTTGACTGACAACGCCACCGATATCGCGGTCGTGGGTTTCGCCCACGCACCGCATGTGTCGGAGACCTTCGGCACCACCAACGGTGTCGAGATGCTGGTGCCCTGCTTCCAGCAGCTCTACGACCGGCTCGGCATCACCAAGTCCGATATCGACTTCTGGTGCTCGGGCTCTTCCGACTACCTTGCCGGACGCGCTTTTTCGTTCATTTCGGCGGTCGACGCCATCGGCGCGGTACCACCGATCAACGAGTCGCACGTGGAGATGGACGCCGCGTGGGCGCTGTACGAGGCGTGGGTGAAACTTCGCTCCGGACAAGCGAACACCGCACTGGTCTACGGCTTCGGCAAGTCCTCGGCGGGCACGTTGCACCAGATCCTCACCATGCAGCTGGACCCGTACCTGGTCGCGCCGCTATGGCCGGACGCGCTGTCCATCGCCGGGTTGCAGGCCCGCGCGGGACTCGACGCGGGTCGCTGGACCGAGCGTGACATGGCCGCCGTGGCCGCGGGGGAATCCGGCGACGTGGCGAGCCTGCTCGACGCGCCCTATGTCGCCGACCCGCTGCGCGCACACGATGTCGCGCCGATCACCGACGGTGCGGCCGCTATCGTGCTCGCGGTGGGCGACCGCGCCCGAGAACTCTGCGAGCGTCCCGCCTGGATCACCGGCATGGCACACCGGGTGGACACCCCGGTGCTCGGCGCGCGCGACCTCACCGTCTCCCCCTCGACTTCGGCTGCGGTCCAGGCGGTTACCGGCGGCGATACCGGCGGCTTCGATATCGCGGAGCTGCACGCGCCGTTCAGCCACCAGCAACTGATCCTCACCGAGGCGATCGGCCTGACGAAGGGCGCCGCGGTGAATCCGTCCGGTGGCGCCCTCGCGGCCAACCCCATGTTCGCCGCGGGCCTGGAGCGCATCGGCTTCGCGGCCGAAGCGATCATCGCGGGCTCGGCGAATCGCGCCCTCGCTCATGCCACCAGCGGCCCAGCGCTGCAGCAGAACCTTGTGACAGTCTTGGAATCGGAGACCGAATGAATACGGCACCGCGCAGCGATTCAGTGAGGGGTGGCGGCCGGGCGACGCGTGGATGTTGCCCGGCCGCGGTGCTCGGCACCGGACAAACACATCACGTGACGAAACGGACCGATGTGTCGATGGCGGGTATGTGCCGGGAGGCCATCGATCGCGCGCTCGCCGACGCCGGTCTCACCATCGCCGACATCGACGCTGTCGTCGTCGGCAAGGCACCCGACCTGTTCGAGGGCGTCATGATGCCCGAGCTGTACCTCGCGGATGCCTTGGGCGCCACCGGAAAACCGCTGCTGCGCGTGCACACCGCCGGATCGGTCGGCGGCTCCACCGGCGTCGTCGCGACAAACCTGGTGCAAGCCGGCGTGCACAAACGGGTGCTCGCGATCGCGTGGGAGAAGCAGTCCGAGTCGAATGCCATGTGGGCGTTGTCGATTCCGGTGCCTTTCACCATGCCGGTCGGCGCGGGCGCGGGCGGCTACTTCGCTCCACACGTGCGCTCCTATATCCGGCGCTCCAACGCGCCCAGCCACATCGGCGCGATGGTCGCGGTGAAGGATCGACGCAACGGTGCCAAGAACCCGCTCGCCCATCTGAAGCAGCCCGACATCACGCTGGACTCTGTGCTTGCCTCGCAGATGCTATGGGACCCCATTCGATTCGACGAGACCTGTCCCTCCTCGGACGGCGCGTGCGCGATCGTGATCGGCGACGAAGACGCGGCCGCCGCCGTCGAAGCCACCGGCAAGAAGGTTGCCTGGGTACACGGCACCGCGATGCGCACCGAGCCGACCACCTTCGCCGGACGCGATCAGGTCGATCCCCAGGCCGGCCGGGACGCGGCCGCGGCGTTGTGGGCGGCGGCCGGAATCACCGATCCACTCAGCGAGATCGACGTCGCGGAAATCTACGTGCCGTTCTCTTGGTTCGAGCCGATGTGGCTGGAGAACCTCGGCTTCGTGCCGCAAGGCGATGGTTGGAAACTCACCGACAAGGGCGAGACCGAGATCGGGGGCATCCTGCCGGTCAACCCGTCCGGCGGCGTGCTCTCCTCCAACCCGATCGGCGCGTCCGGGCTCATCCGATTCGCCGAGGCCGCCAAGCAGGTCATGGGGCGGGCCGGGGATTACCAGGTCGAAGGCGCCCGCAAGGCGCTGGGCCACGCGTACGGCGGTGGGTCGCAGTACTTCTCGATGTGGGTAGTCGGATCGGAGCGACGGTGACTACGCTGAAGTTCAGTCTCGGGATCGCGCTGAGTCCGCTGGACCAGCTGCCCGACTTGGCGAAAACCGCCGAGGAATGCGGGTTTTCGTCGATCGTGCTGCCGGACTCGCTGTTCTACATGAAGTCGGCGTCGGCGAAGTACCCGTATACCGCCGACGGCAACAGGTTCTGGGGGCCGGACACGCCGTGGGTCGACCCGCTCATCGGTGCGACCGCGATGGCGGCCGTGACCAGTCGCATCCGCTTCTACACAAACGTGCTGAAGCTGGGTTCACGCAACCCGCTGCTGTTGGCCCGCCAGGTCGGCTCAGTGGCCTACCTGTCGGGCAATCGGTTCGGTTTCGGGGTCGGGATCGGCTGGGCGCCAGAGGAATTCGAGTGGTGCGGCGTCCCGTACGCGCGACGTGGTGCGCGAGTGGACGAGATGATCGACGTCATCAAGCTGGTACTGGCGGGCGGGATGGTCGAATACCACGGCGAGTTCTTCGACTTCGACCCGCTGCAGATCAGCCCGGCGCCGACCCAGCCGGTGCCGTTCTACATCGGCGGGCACACCGAGGCGGCGCTTCGGCGCGCCGCACGAGTGGGCGATGGCTGGACCTCGGCCATGATGACCTACGACGAGCTGCGCCGCACCATCGGCAAGCTGGACGCATTGCGTGCCGAGTTCGGCAGGGCCGACGCGCCATTCGAGATCCAAGCGGTGTGCATCGACCGCTTCGGGCGATCCGGGTACCAAGACCTCGCCGACGCGGGCGTCACCGACGCGATCGTGGTGCCCTGGCTGGCCGACGGCATCGGCTTCGACGGCGAACTCGCCGCCAAACAGGACTCGCTACGAAAATTCGCGGAACAGAACGTGGCGAAACGCATCGTGCCCGCACGGTGAGGAACACAGTGCGGCAGACCCGTTGGTGAAAGGAGCGCGTATGACCACCACCGAGCATCCGGCCAGAGTCGCCGGCCTGGCGTCCCAGGCTGCGGTGCGAGCCCGGGACAAACAAGCGTGGGTCGCGCTGTTCGCCGAGGACGGCATCGTGGAAGACCCCATCGGCCCTTCGGGTTTCGATCCGGAGGGCAAAGGCCATCGAGGCACGGAAGCAATCGCCGCGTTCTGGGACAAGGCGATCGCCAAGACCGATCTGATCGAATTCTTGTTCGGCGACTCGTTCGCTTGCGGCGAGGAGGTTGCCTTCACCGGCACCATCCGCAGCACGATCGGCGGTCATCGGATCGACGCCGATGGCGTGTTCACCTACCGAGTGGATGACGACGGCAAGATCGCCGCCCTGCGCGCGTTCTGGGAGGTCGACCGAGCCATGAAGACTGCCCGACCGGCGGACTGACCGCTCCCCGGCCACGAGATGCGAGTAGGGCCGCACACCGATTGTCGGTGTGCGGCCCTACTCATGTCAGTGCGCGACCGGGCAGGTCTTGTAATCGACCGGGAACTCCTTGATCCCGTTGAGCCAGCCCGAGCGGAGGCGCCGCGCGTCACCGAGCTTGCTGATGTCAGGCAGGTGATCGGCGATCGCGTTGAAGATCAGGTCGATCTCCAGCCGGGCCAGGTTCGCCCCGATGCAGAAGTGCGCGCCGGTGCCGCCGAAGGACAGGTGCGGGTTGTCCTTGCGCATGATGTCGAACTTCTCCGGGTGCTCGAAGACGTCCTCGTCGAAGTTGGCCGATCGGTACAGCATGACCACACGCTGACCCTTTTTGATCTGCACGCCACCGAGCTCGGTATCCTCCAGCGCGGTCCGCTGGAAGGAGGTGACCGGGGTAGCCCAGCGGATGATCTCGTCGGCGGCCGTCGCGGGCCGTTCCTTCTTGAACAGCTCCCACTGGTCCGGGTTGTCCAGGAACGCCATCATGCCGTGCGAGATGGCGTTGCGGGTCGTCTCGTTGCCCGCGACCGCGAGCATCATCACGAAGAACCCGAACTCCTCCTCACTGAGTTTGTCGCCGTCGATGTCCGCCTCGACCAGCGTGGTCACGATGTCGTCGGCCGGGCACTGCTTGCGGGAGGCCGCCATCTGGTACGCGTATCCCAGGATCTCGACGGAGGCCGCGACCGGGTCCGCGTCGTTGTCCGGGTCGTCGTAGCCGGTCATGTCGTTCGACCAGCCGAAGACCTTCATCCGGTCTTCCTGGGGGACGCCGATCAGTTCGGCGATCGCCTGCAGCGGCAGTTCGCACGCGACCTGTGTGACGAAATCCCCGGAGCCCGACTCGGCCGCCGCCTTCACGATCGACTCGGCGCGCGCCGACAGCTCCGCCCGCAGTCCATTGATCGCACGCGGCGTGAACCCGCGCGAGATGACCTTGCGCAGCTTGGTGTGCTCGGGCGCGTCCATATTCAGCAGGATGATCCGCTGCATCTCGATCTGCTCGCGGGTGATGTCGTCGTTGAACCGCGGAATAGCGGTGTTCTCGTAACTGGAGAACACGTCGCTGCGCCGAGACACCTCCTTGACGTCGGCGTGCTTGCTGACCACCCAGAAGCCCTCGTCGTGGAAGCCGCTGACCTCGGGCGACTTCGGATTCCACCAGATCGGGGCGGTCTTGCGCAGCTCGGCGTACTCCTCGACCGGAACACGCTCGGCGTAGATGGCCGGATCCGTAACGTCGAACCCCTCCGGCAGAACCGGCCGGGCATTCCGAGTGTCTACCACCAGATGGCTCCTTCGACAAACTGTAACACGTTCTATAATCATTGAAGCACAGGTGCGAGAACGAGGAAAGAAACCGAACAGATCCACCCGTGACAAGTGCTATGAACGCGTTTCAGTTTTCTGTCCCATAAGGAAAGGTTGGACATGGGCACACCCGTGATCGTCGAGGCCGCTCGGACCCCCATCGGCAAGCGCGGCGGCTGGCTGTCGGGCCTGCACGCGGCCGAACTGCTCGGCCTGGCCCAGCGCGGACTACTCGAGCGTGCCCACCTGGACCCGGCACAGGTCGAGCAGGTTATCGGCGGCTGCGTCACCCAGGCGGGCGAACAGTCCAACAATGTCACCCGGGTCGCGTGGCTGCACGCCGGGCTACCCTGGCAGGTCGGCGCCACCACCGTCGACGCGCAGTGCGGCTCCGCCCAGCAGGCCAATCATCTGATCGCCGGGCTCATCGCGTCCGACGCGATCGAGATCGGCATCGCTTGCGGCGTGGAGGCGATGAGCCGAGTTCCCCTGGGCGCCAACGTGGGTGAACATGCGGGCCCGCGCAGGCCCGCCTCGTGGACCATCGATCTACCCAACCAGTTCGAGGCAGCAGAGCGGATTGCCAAGCGGCGTGGCATCACTCGCGCCGATGTGGACGAGTTCGGTGCGCGCTCCCAGCGTCTGGCGAGCCAGGCCTGGGCCGAAGGCCGTTTCGACCGGGAGGTACTCGCTGTCACCGCTCCCGCGGTGGACAAGGATGGCAACCTCACCAGCGAAAAGCTCGACGTGACAAGGGATCAAGGCTTGCGCGAGACCACCGTCGATGGCCTAGCCAAGCTGAAGCCGGTCCTGGAGGGCGGTGTGCACACCGCGGGCTCCTCCTCGCAGATCTCCGATGGGGCGGCGGCGGTGCTACTGATGGACGAAAAGGCCGCGCAGCGTGCCGGATTGCGGCCACGGGCACGAATCGTCACCCAGGCGCTGGTCGGTGCGGAGCCCGAATTCCACCTCGACGGCCCGGTGCAGGCGTGCACTCGACTGCTGGAGCGATCCGGCATGAAGATCGGCGATATCGACCTTTTCGAGATCAACGAGGCATTCGCGTCGGTCGCGCTGTCCTGGGCCTCGGTGCACCAACCCGCCATGGACCGGGTCAATGTCAACGGTGGAGCGATCGCACTCGGCCACCCCGTCGGCTCCACCGGATCACGCCTCATCACAACGGCTTTGCACGAACTGGAGCGCACCGATCGCAGCACGGCGATGGTTCTCATGTGTGCCGGTGGCGCACTCGCGACCGGCACGATCATCGAGAGGTTGTAAGAAGTTCAACCATCGCGCACCATACGTTGAACGTTCATCCCCAGGGGCTGGAAACGTGTCGTACGCCACACAAACTCACATACCGCCAACTAGATGAGACGTCAGCTATCTTATCGCTACCAGGAGGGCTGCGAGCAAGACCGCAGCGACGGGCCAGAACCGGTCCGCACCTTGGGTTCTCGAGAGCCCTTGGCGCGACCCGCAAACGCAACCGTTTCAGTGTCTTCGCCCCGTCGGCACCTAGAAGCTTCAAGGAAATCCCGAATCAGGCGTAGGTTTTCAGTTACTGAGCCGCTAATATCAATGATACGTATCCGAGATAACGAGTGTTAGTACAGCGAAGGGAATTGGGCGGCTCACAATGGCTGATTTCGCGGCGCGGCTGAACAAGCTGTTCGAAACCGTGCATCCCCCGGGGCGTAAGCCGCACACCAACGCGGAGGTTGCGGCTGCGCTGACGGCCTCCGGGCATCCGATCTCGAAACCGTACCTGTCGCAGTTGCGGTCGGGACAGCGGACGAACCCGTCCGATGAGACGGTGGCCGCCCTGGCGAAGTTCTTCAAGGTCAAGCCGGACTACTTCTTCAACGACATCTATGCCGCCAAGATCGACCACGATCTGGAATTGCTGTCCCAGCTGCAGGGCTACGGACTGCGACGGCTGTCGAGTAGAGCGTTCGACTTGTCCGAAGAATCTCAGAACCTACTCACATCTATGGCGGAGAAGTTGCGGGCTAGCGAGGGCTTGCCCGAAATTCCTCCGGATGGCACCGAATAGGTTCTCCTGCACGGCAGCACAGTGCGACCCACTGGGTCGCACTGTGCTGTGTTATGCACCCTCTTAAGACGGGTGCTGCACATTACGGGCGCGCGGTCTTGCCCGAGAAAATAGGGGCATGGCCGCGGGCCACTATGTCATGCGGTACGGATCGCGCGCCGCATAACGACTTTCAGGGCGGCACGGAGTACAGCCTTCGCGCCGAACCGGATTCACTGCCACACCGGTCGGTTCGAATATAAGACCGGTTGATCAGTATTGCACCGAGCTGACGGCTTTCCCACCGGATTGATCAATTCCAAGCGTGTCCGGACCACGCCGATTCGGAGGCCCTGGCGATGGCATGGAACCCACCGCGCGTACTAATCCCCCCGATGGAGCAATCCACCGTGTGTCGACCGCGACATCGCCCGCGGTTGCGCGCCACCGCGTCACCTGGTCCGCGCTCCGCCACCGAGGCAGGCGGGGACGCCACCTCCGCGGGCACGAGCCGCTTCGATCCCGGCGTGCGTGGTCGACGCGCGCTGGAAGCTGACGGCGCCGGACCCGGCTCCCGCTAGGCCGAGCGCGATAAGGACGCCGATCACCGACCGCACCCCGGGGGCGGGTAGGCAGTCGTCGGGACTGGTCGGGCGCACATTGTGATTCGGCTCGCCGGACGGCGTAGGCACGGCAGCGGGCGGTGGTACAAACATCGACGCGGGCGCCTGTACCCGCGAAAGCACCAGCACGGGTGGGAGAATCTGCGAAATCCGCGATGCCACCATGTCTGGCGCCGACGAAATGATCGGCGGATGAAGCGCGAGCAGAAGCGGTGCCGAGGTCTTCGAGGGCGAAATCAGCAGCAGCAGTATCGGACTGGCTGAACCGGCGGCGACCGAACCGACCGCGGGGCAACAAGTTTCGGCGGAATCGGTTGCGGCCGAACTGGTTTCGACCGAACTGACACCTGCCGAGCCGACGCCTACAGAGCCGACTGCGGCCGAACCGGCGCCGACAGCGGCGGACCCGGTCCCCCACGGCGGCAGAACCGACGGCCGAGGCGCCGGCACCGAGCACCACACCGAGACCAGCCGATACAGAACCCAGTGCTATCCCCGAACCAGCAGTACCCATAGCCGAACCGGCTGCCGATCTCCCTGTCGCGGAACCCGCGTCGCCTGAATCGGAACGGATCACCGGATTCGTCGGAACTGCGCTGCGCTCGGACTGTCGGCTCGGCACCGTCAGCGGATACCCGGCATCACCGGCGTGGTAGGGCAGCGAACTGGGCTCCGCGAGAGAGGACGGGTAGGAATCCCCAGGTGGCGCCGCGGCGTGGATCGGGCCGCCGAGTAGCGCAAAGCCGGTGACAGCCCCAGCTATCGCTGCCACACGGAGCGTGCGACCTACGGCCATGCGCCAGCCTTCCCCTCATCAGTGAAGCGCAGATATGTGCCCGGTCGCGACTCTCACACGGGACTGTTCAACGGATGGGTGCCCATGATAGACCCTCATCCCCGCATCGCATCCCAGAAGGTGGCAACCGGTCAGGCCCCGTAGACCGGTTCCGGCGGAGTCGCCTTGGCGATCAGGTCGGCCACCACGGGTCCGAGTTCGGCCGGATTCCAGCGGGCGCCACGGTCCACAGCGACCCCGTGCCGCCAGCCGTCCGCCAATGCCACCTTGCCACCTTCGACCTCGAACATCCGGCCGGTCACCGCCGCGGAACGCGAGCTGCCCAGCCACACGACCAGCGGGGAGACGTTCTCCGGCGCCATGGCGTCGAAGCCGTCCTCGGGCTTGGCCATCGTCTCCGCGAACACAGTCTCGGTCATCCTGGTGCGGGCGGCCGGGGCTATGGCGTTCACCGTGACGCCGTAGCGGGAGAACTCGGCGGCGGCGGTGAGCGTCAGACCTGCGATCCCCGCCTTGGCCGCGCCGTAATTGCCCTGGCCGACGCTCCCCTGCAGTCCGGCGCCGGAGCTGGTGTTGATGATGCGGCCGTCGACCGGACGCCCGGCCTTGGACTCCGCCCGCCAGTACTCGATCGCGTGCCGCATGGTGACGAAGTGGCCTTTGAGGTGCACGCGGATCACCGCGTCCCACTCGTCTTCGCCCAGGTTGACCAGCATCCGGTCGCGAACGAAGCCCGCGTTGTTGACCAGCACATCCAAGCCGCCGAAGGTGTCGACGGCCTGGTGGACGAGGCTGCGCGCGCCTTCCCAGTCCGCCACGTCGTCGCCGTTGGCCACGGCTTCGCCGCCGAGCGCCTCTATCTCCGCGACGACCTGTTGGGCGGGCGTCTCCCCGGTGGCGGCGCCGTCCAGCGTCGACCCGAGGTCGTTGACCACGACGCGGGCGCCCGCGGCGGCGAAGGCGAGAGCGTGCGCGCGGCCGATGCCCCGGCCCGCGCCGGTGACGATAACGGTGCGTCCGGCGCAGATCTGCTCGGTGTCCATACTGTGTCCTTTTCCGGCATGAGCGGGGCCCTCCGTGGTCACGCTCCACTGCCTCCTCCGGTCCTGACCGCTCACACCTGGTGTCCTTTTCCGGCATGAGCGGGGCCCTCCGTGGTCACGCTCCACTGCCTCCTCCGGTCCTGACCGCTCACGCCTGTGTCCTCGTCGTGTGTCCGGTGTGTTCAGGATTGCTGCTACCGGCGGCCGCGGTGGAGGCAGCGAGGAAAGCGGGCCGCTCGCCACCTCCGTGCACCAGCAGGGTCGCGCCGCTGACGTAGGCGGCCAGCGGGGAGGCGAGGAAGGCAGCACAGCGGCCGATGTCGTCGGGGCGGGCCATGCGGCCCAGCGGGATGGTGCGACCCACCGCGTCGACGCCGTCCTGGTCGCCGTAGTGCAACTGGCTCAGTTCGGTATCGACCGGCCCGACGACCAGCGAGTTGACTCGAACCTTCGGCGCCCACTCGACGGCGAGTGAGGCGGTCAGGCTGTCCATTCCCGCCTTGGCCGCGCCATAGGCTGCGGTGCCGGGCGACGGGCGGTGCCCACTGACGCTGGAGACGTTCAGGATCGAACCGCCCTCGGGCTGCTGTTGCATCACCGTGTTGGCGGCCTGCGCCACCAGCAGCGGGGCGAGCAAGTTCAGTTCGACGATCTTGGCGTGGAAGTTCGCGCTCGCGTCAGCGGCGAGCGCGAAAGGGGCACCGCCCGCGTTGTTGACAACGTGGTCCAGACGGCCGTGGCGTCCAGTGATCGCGTCGATCAACGCTCGGATCGCGTCGATGTCCCTAACATCGCACGGCAGGTATTCGATCACCCGCCCGTCGAGTTCGACGGGAACTTCCGCGGGCCGTCGCGCACAGGCCACAACGGTCGCGCCCGCGGCGAGGAACGCCTTGCTCACCCCCGCGCCCACGCCGCGCACGCCGCCGGTCACCAGAACGACGCGGCCGAGCAGATCGATTTCGAGTGCCACCGTGCTAACCTACCAAGCAACTGCTTGCTTTGCCAATGCGCTGGGTATACCTGATGGGACTTGCGATGGGGATCAACCGTCACTCCGAATCAACCGGCATCACCGTGATCACGGTCGACTACCCGCCGGTCAACGCCATCCCCACCGACGGCTGGTTCGCTATCGCCGACGAGGTGCGTGCGGCGGGTCGTGACCAGGACACGAGAGTCGTCGTGTTGCGCGCCGAGAACCGCGGCTTCAACGCGGGCGTGGACATCAAGGAGATCCAGAGCAAGCCCGGCCATCAAGCGCTGATCGACGCGAACCACGGCTGCTTCGAGGCATTCGGCGCGATCTACGACTGCCAGGTGCCGGTGATCGCCGTGGTGCACGGCTTCTGCCTGGGCGGTGGCATCGGGCTGGTGGGTAATGCGGACATCGTGATCGCCTCCGACGACGCCACATTCGGCCTGCCCGAAGTGGACCGCGGCGCACTCGGCGCGGCGACCCACCTGGCCCGACTGGTGCCACAGCATCTGATGCGCGCCCTGTTCTACACCGCGACCACTATCACCGCCCAGCAGTTACAGCACCACGGCTCGGTCTACCAGGTGGTGCCGCGCGCCGAACTCGACGCGGCCGCAATGGAAGTGGCGAAGAACATCGCGGCCAAGGACGGCCGGGTGATTCGGGCGGCTAAGCGGGCACTCAACGGAATCGACGTGCAGGACGTGCACCGCAGCTACCGGTACGAGCAGGGATTCACCTTCGAACTCAACCTCGCCGGCGTCGCCGACGAGATCCGTGCCCGGTTCGACGACGACCTGGCGGCACGCAAGGCCGGGCAGTAGGACTACGGCGCGAATGACGGGCCCGAGAGTGCCCACCAATCAGAGAGGGAGCGAAAGGCCATGCGAGACAAGCGGATGTCGCTCGACGCGGTCGTAGGCGAGCTGCGCAGCGGGATGACAATCGGCATCGGTGGCTGGGGGTCGCGGCGAAAGCCGATGGCACTGGTGCGGGCCATCCTGCGTTCGGACATCACGGACCTGACGGTAGTCGGCTATGGCGGGCCGGATTTCGGGCTACTGTGCGCGGCGGGCAAGGTGCGCAAGGCGTACTACGGCTTCGTTTCACTGGATTCGCCGCCTTTCTACGACCCGTGGTTCGGCAAGGCCCGTACCTCGGGCTCGCTGGTCGCGCGCGAGATGGACGAGGGCATGCTCAAGTGCGGGTTGGAGGCGGCGGCGGCGCGGCTGCCGTTCCTGCCGATCCGCGCCGGACTCGGCTCGGATGTCCCGAACTTCTGGCAGGGCGAGCTGAAGACGGTCGAATCGCCCTACCCCGGCCAGGACGGCACGCCGGAAACGCTGATCGCTATGCCCGCGCTGAATCTCGATGCGGCGCTGGTGCATCTGAACCTGGGCGACCCGCACGGCAACGCGGCCTACACCGGCGTCGACCCATATTTCGACGACCTGTTCTGCCTTGCGGCGCAGCGGCGCTACGTCTCGGTGGAACGCGTGGTCGAGACGGAGGAACTGGTGAAAACCGTTCCGCTGCAATCGCTGTTGCTGAATCGCATGATGGTCGACGGCGTCGTGGAGGCGCCCGGCGGCGCCCACTTCACCCTCGCAGGGGACAGCTACCGCCGCGACGAAAAGTTCCAGAAGCACTACGTCGAGTCCGCCGAGTCCCCGGAGGCATGGCAGGCATTCGTCGACAAATACCTGGCGGTCTCCGAGGAGCAGTACCAGGCCGCCGTACGTGAGTTCGCGGAAGGTGGCGCGTGATGAGAGAAGCGGACCCGAGTGTCCCGCATGACACAGGAGGCACGATGAGACACCATCGCGCAGCGCTCATCGCGCCGACGGGGTGCGGGAACCCCCGCATGACACAGGAGGCACGATGAGACACCATCGCGCAGCGCTCATCGCGCCGACGGGGTGCGGGAACCCCCGCATAACACAGGAGGCACGATGAGACACCATCGCGTAGCGCTCATCGCGCCGAGGGGGGGCGGGAACCCCCGCGTAACACAGGAGGCGTCGCGATGACCACTGCCGAAATCATCACCAGGGCTGAGGTGTGCGCGGTCGCCTGCGCGGAGATCTTCAGCGGCGCGGGGGAGATCATGGCCAGCCCCATGTCGCCGATGTCGATCATCGGCGCTCGGCTGGCCAAGCTCACTACCGAACCCGACCTGCTGCTCTCCGACGGCGAGGCGCTGTTGCTTGCCGACACTCCCCCGATCGGCGGCAAGGCGCCCATCGAGGGGTGGATTCCGTTCCGGAAGGTGTTCGATGTCGTGGCCTCCGGTCGGCGGCATGTGGTGATGGGAGCCAACCAGATCGACCGATTCGGCAATCAGAACCTGTCCGCGTTCGGCCCGTTGCAACAACCGACCCGGCAGATGTTCGGCGTGCGCGGCGCACCGGGCAACACGGTCAACCACGCCACCAGTTACTGGGTTTCGCGGCACACCAGGCGGGTCTTCACCGACCGGGTAGACGTCGTCTCCGGCGTGGGATACGACAACGTGGACCGTGCCAACCCGGCGTTCCGATTTCTGCACCTGCATCGCGTCGTAACCAACCTGGGTGTTTTCGATTTCGAAGGTCCCGGCCACACCATGCGTGCCCGCAGCCTGCACCCCGGCGTCACCGCCGACGAGGTCGCCGACAACACCGCATTCGAGATCGCGGACCTCGCCGACGCGGGCGAAACCCGCTCGCCCACCACCGAAGAGCTGCGACTGATCCGAGAGGTGCTCGATCCCGCGAAGATTAGAGAAACCGAGGTCGCTGCATGAGTGAGCGAACGACAAGCACAGCCGCGATCGCGGTCATGACGGAGCTGAGCGCCGGCGAGGTGAAGCCATGACCGTTCACCTGCGCACCGCGCTGACCGACCTGGTCGGCATCGAACACCCGATCGTGCAGACCGGCATGGGCTGGGTCGCGGGCCCGAGCTTGGTCGCGGCCACCGCGGAGGCGGGCGGGCTCGGTATTCTCGCCTCCGCCACCATGACTTTCGCGGAGCTGGATGCGGCGATCGCGAAGACCAAGACGCACACGTCGAAACCGTTCGGTGTGAACATCCGCGCCGACGCCACCGACGCCGCCGAGCGAATCGATCTGCTGATCCGCGAGCAGGTGGCCGTCGCCTCGTTCGCGCTCGCCCCCAGACAGGACTTGATCGCCAAGCTGAAAGACGCCGGAGTGGTGGTGATCCCGTCGATCGGCGCGGCAAAGCACGCGGTGAAAGTCGAGGCTTGGGGCGCGGACGCGGTAATCGTGCAGGGCGGCGAGGGCGGCGGGCACACGGGCCCGGTGGCTACCACGCTGCTGCTTCCCTCAGTACTGGACGCGGTGGACATCCCCGTGGTCGCGGCCGGCGGGTTCTTCGACGGGCGCGGTCTCGCCGCTGCCCTGGCCTACGGCGCAGCGGGTATCGCGATGGGCACCCGGTTCCTGCTCACCCGGGAGAGCACGGTGCCCGACGCCGTGAAGCAGGAGTACCTGGGCAGGCAGTTGCAGGACACGGTGGTATCAGTGAAGGTCGACGGCATGCCGCACCGCGTGCTGAACACCGAACTCGTACAGCGCCTCGAACATTCGGGCCGCTGGCGTGGTTTGACCACGGCGGTCTCCAATGCCGCGAAGTTCAAGAGCATGACCGGGATGAAGTGGTCGGCCCTGGTCCGCGACGGCCTGGCGATGCGAAAGACCAAGGACCTCAGCTGGCCCCAGGTCATCATGGCAGCGAATACACCGATGCTGTTGCGTGCGGGGCTGGTCGAAGGGAATACCCAGGCCGGGGTGCTCGCGGCCGGGCAGGTCACCGGGATCATCGCAGACCTACCCACCTGTGCGGAATTGATCGACCGGATCGTCACGGACGCGGCCGCGCGGATCGAGGCGATCGGCGCGCTCGCCGACCGTGCGGATTCTGCCTTCGAGTGAAGCAGCAGGCTGCCTTCGGCCTGGTGGGTCCGAAGGCAGCTCGCTCGGGTAGCGAACTGTGCGCGATTGCCACCGAACGCAGGTCTGTAGTCGCACTAGGCGGCGTCAGACACTTCCAGACAGCAACGATAACGCGAACTCGCACGCCGGTATTCGATGGAGGAGACCGCTCCCCTCGATAGTGGACGAGCAGCGATCCGAACGCTCCCCAGCGCTGGTCAGCCGGAGTATCGCGGATCCGTGATACTGCACCATGTGAGTGCATGCCGTGGCCAGTGGGCAGAGAGACCAGCACGATGACGGTGCTACCGGTTCGCTTGCCGGATGGTTTGATACTGCGATCCGCGATTCCGGGCGACCGAGACGCGTTCGCGTCCCTCCAGTCCGATGCCCATAAGGATTCGGACGGCAAACCCAATGCGGCCGTCGGCGCTTGGAGTGCCGAGCTTTTCGATCGCGCACATCCCACCATGGAGCTGGCGGACATCACAGTGGTGGAGGATCCGGCCACCGGTGCACTCGCATCCGGTCTGACCCTGGTGCCGCAGACCTGGTCCTACGCCGGGATTCGGTTCGGCGTGGGCCGACTGGAACTGGTGGCGACGCATGCCGACTATCGCAGGCGGGGGCTCATCGGCCGTCAGTTCGACGCGCTGCACGAGCGCAGCGCGGGCCGCGGCCAGCTGATGCAGGTCATCACCGACCTGATGTTCTTCCATCAGGAGCACGGCTATCACGCGGTGCTCACCCAACGCGCGGGCCGTGGCGGCTGGACGCGTGACCTGCCACCGGCGCCGTCGACGGGCGAGCCTGCCGGATTGCGTTGTGCTACTGCGGCCGATGCACCTTTTCTGGAGAGCATCGACGGCCATGCCGGGGCCCGGGCCTTGCTCACCTGCGCACGCGACCGAGCGCTGTGGGCATACGAACTCACCGGCCGGAGCCGCGACAACATGATGCGCGACGAAATCTTCGTCATTCAGCAGGGCGATCGACCGGTGGGCTATGCACTGTCGGGTTATGGTGGTATTCCCAGTTTTTCCATTCCGAGCTGGCTACCCGGGCAGCCATGTCCGGAATCGGTGACTTCCATTTCCGGGCTCGAATTGGCGCCGGACGTTTCCTGGTCGGAAATCCTGCCGAGCGTACTGCGGCAGACGACGGGTGCGGATGGATACATGCTGTGGCTCGGCACCGACCACCCCGCCTATCAGATACTAGGCGATCTGCTGGTACGACGTCCGCCTGATATCGGCTGGTTCGTTCGGATTCCGGATCTCGCCGCGTTTCTTCGTCACATCACACCCGTGCTGGACAAGAGGCTGGCCGAGTCGGCCTTCCGGGGGCATACCGGCACGCTGCGGCTACATTTCTACACCTTCGGCTTGCGACTGCAGTTCCAGGACGGAAAAGTGGCCGATATCGACCGGTGGCCGGAGCACACCAGGCGTTCCTCGGATGCGTCCATGCCGGTCGCGATGTTCTTGTCACTGCTCCTGGGTCACGCCGAACTGGGAGAACTCGCCCCGGCGTATGTCGACCATCGACTGCAGACCCAGCTCGCGGCGGCCCTGCTCACCACCCTCTTCCCCAAGCTTCCATCGCAAATCTGGCCAGTGATCTGATTATGAAGGAATTCTCGTGACCTTGCTCGAAACCATAGCCGCGCAAAGAATAAGAGATGAATATCTCGTTCGCACGCAAAAATCTCTGCGGTTACACGAGAACGCGAAGGAATGGCTTCCCGGAGGTGATACCCGGACAATCAACCATTTCACGCCATACCCCACTTTCATGGACCATGGCGCCGGTTGCGTGATGACCGATGTCGACGGCAACGATTATCTCGACTTCTACAACAACATGAGCGCGACCGTGCACGGTCATTGTCATCCCGCACTGCTCGCGGCGGCGGCAGAACAAATCGGTAAGAGCTCCGCCCTCGGTACGCCCGTGGAGGTGCAGGCTCGGCACGCGGCCGTGGTGTGCGAGCGCGTTCCGTCGATCGAAAAAGTGCGGTATTGCAATTCGGGCACCGAAGCGACCATGCTCACCATCCGGGCCGCGCGGGCGTTCACCGGCCGTGACGTCATCGTCAAGATCGACGGCGGCTACCACGGATTGCACGACGATGCGCAGATCAACATGTTCACAGGCCTGACCGATCCGACGTATCCGCAGGAAGGCCTGCCGGAATCCTTCCCGCCGGCCCAGCCTGCGCGCGGGGTGCCCAAGGCGCGGATGCGCGAGGTGATGCTGCTGCCGTACAACGATCTGGCGGCGGCGCGGGAACTGTTGGCTTTGCACGCCGAGCGGATCGCCGCGCTCATCGTGGAACCGATGATGGGTGCGGCAGGCGGTATTCCTGGCGACGTCGCGTATCTGCGTGGTCTGCGCGAACTCACCACCGCTCATGACGTGCTGCTCATCTTCGATGAGTGCGCCACCTTCCGGATGGGGCCGCTGCAACGTCGCTACGACATCACGCCGGATCTCACCTCACTCAGCAAGATCATCGGCGGCGGCTTCCCGCTGGGCGCATTCGGCGGTCGCGAAGACATCATGGCCCAGTTCGACCCCACCCGACCAGGTCACGTCTATCACGCGGGCGCGTTCGGTGGGAACAACATGAGTCTGGCCGTCGGGCTGGCCGCGCTGAACACCTACGGCCCCGCCGAAGTGGAGCAGCTCAACGCGAAAGGCGAGCGGCTGATCCGGGACCTCCCCGAAGCGGCACGCCGGGCGGGCGTGCGACTGCGGATGACCGGCATCGGGTCCCTGATGCACCTGCACTGGGGCCACGGGCCGATCAACAACCCGCAAGATGCGCTGGCCCGCCGCGCCGGCTTGGCGGAACTGCCCGAGTTGTTTCACCTCGCGCTGCTCAACCGCGGTATCTACACGGCGCGCCGCGGCTTGTTCGCCCTGTCCACCCCGATGACCGACCACCACATCGAGACGTTCATCGACGCTGTGCACGACGTGCTGCTCGAGCTCGGCCCCTACATCAGCACACACATTCCACACCTGCTCGTCGAGAATGCGGGACACTGATATGGACCCGATCGAGTGGGGCGTCGCCGACGCGGCGGCTCACATCAAACGAGGTTCGGTGTCCGCGAGGGAATATGCTCGGGCGCTTCTGGATCGCATAGACGAACATCGCGCACTCGGCGCCTTCATCACCGTACGCGCGGAGGCGGTGCTCGCCGCAGCCGAACAGGCCGACGCAGCGCGGTCGAGCGGGGCGGTACTCGGGCCGTTGCACGGTGTGCCGCTCGCCGTCAAAGACAACATCGACACCGCCGACCTCCCCACCACCGGTGGCACACCCGCCCTGCGCGAGCACCAGCCGTCCGCCGACGCCGACGTGGTGCGCCGACTGCGGGATGCCGGAGCGCTGGTGTTGGGCAAAACCAACCTGCATGAGCTGGCATACGGCATGACCAGCAATAACGGTTCGTACGGCCCGGTGGCCAATCCGTACCGGCCGGACCGGATAGCCGGCGGCAGTAGCGGAGGCACTGCCGCGGCGGTTGCCGCCCGGTTGGCGCCCGCTGGATTGGGCACCGACACCGGCGGTTCGGTGCGGATGCCCGCGAGCCTGTGCGGCGTGGTCGGCTTCCGCCCCACCGTCGGTCGCTACTCGCAACGAGGTCTCATTCTGGTGTCCGGCACCCGCGATACGGTCGGGCCGTTGGCCAGGACCGTCGAGGATGTGCGGCTGCTGGATTCGGTCCTGAGCGGGGTTACCGAGCCGGAAGACGTCGCTCCCGTACCGGTGCGGCTCGGCGTCGTGCGCCGTCCCTTCGTCGATGGACTTGCCCCCGACCTGGCGGAGTGTTTCGAACGACGCACAGCTCAGCTCGCTGCCGCCGGGATCGAAATCGTGGAGCTGGAATTTCCCGCGCACACCGGCGACCTCATCGCCAAAGCAGGTTTCCCGATCGCCTTCTACGAGACACCCATCGAGCTGCAGAACTACCTGACGACTGGCAATATCGCCATGTCGTTGGCCGAGCTCGTCGCGTGCTGCGGAAGCCCCGATGTCGAACAGCTTCTCACCGGACTTTTGGGCACGGACGCGATCTCGCCCGACGACTACACGGCCGCGATGACGCGCTATCGGCCCGAGTTGGACGAACTGGTGCGCGCCAGCCTGACCACGCACCGGCTCGACGCACTGCTGTGGCCGACCACGCCGGTCACCGCGGCGCCGATCGGGGCCGACGAGGTGGAGTTGGGCGGCGAGCTGGTTTCGGCGTTCCTCGCCTACAGCCGCACCACCAACCTCGGCAGTATTCTCGGGTGGCCCGGCGTCAGTGTGCCTGCCGGACTGGACAGCTCCGGCCTGCCGATAGGGATCGCGCTGGACGGACCACCCGGCAGCGACAGCCGTTTGCTGCGGATCGCCCGCACCTGTGAGCAGCTGTTCGGACCGCTGCCGAGTCCGCGAGCCACCTCGGTTTCCGGCGGGAAGGCCCGATGATTCCCTATCGTGAGGTGATCGCGGGACCCGAGTTACGCACCAGGTTCCCCGACACCGAACTCGTGTCCGAATACCTGGCAGCGGGCAGCCCGGCCGGTGAACTCATCTATCTAGGTTTCGGCGAAACGTGGACCAGGACCGCGCCCGGCTTGACCGCGGGATTGGCCGCGCTGCCGACGCACACACACGGATACGTCATATCGCAGTACGGTCTGCCCCGTCTACAACGCGTCCTGCGTTCGTATATCACTCGCACGCACGGGCTCGCGCCCGAATTCTCCGGGGATTACGAAGTCGCGGTGACCGCGGGTGGCACGAGAAACGCAATGTTCGACTTCGGCCGGATGCTGCGCGCCGACGGCGTCACCACAGTGCTCGCGCCTATGCCCGGCTGGGACTATGCCGGGGTTTTCGGGCCGCTCGGCTGCCGGATGCGCTATTACCCGTTGGACGCGGGCCAGCCCGTCACCACCGACCTCGCCATGGACCACAACACGCTGCTGGTGATCAACGCCCAGCACAATCCCACTGGCGCCAACTGGCGGCCCGAACTCGTCCGCCAGTTGCTCGAAGCGGCGCGAGCGGCCGGCGCGGCGATCTTGCTGGATGACGCGTACTTCGGGGTCCACGATCCGGAACGGACACCGACATCCGCCCTGCGGCTGCTGTTGCGGCAAACGCCCGAATCGCGCTGGCTGGCCGTCCGGTCACTGGGAAAGCAATTCCATTGCAGTGGTTGGGGAATAGGCGCGGCAACCGCACATCCACACACGCTCGACACGTTGGTCAACCAGTGGCAGTTTCAACGGAGTTTCGCCAGTGCCATTCCTCTTCAGGAGGCGATGGCAAGCTGGCTCTCCGATCCGGCGTCCGAGCGCTACCTCGCCGAACAGGGGCGGGAATACACCGAAAAACGGTCTGCCGTGCATGATTCGCTGTGCACCGAACTCGGCTACCCGGCCGACCTGGCACAGGTCGGGGAGTTCGCACCGTTCGCGCACGTGCCGCTGCCCCGGGCACAGCGACACGGTTCGGTGGCGCAGTTCCGTCGCGAATGTCTGCGGCAGACGGGCGTGCTGGTGGGGGTCGATCGGTGGGACGCCGAAGGTGGTGACCGATCACCGTGCTACCGGTTGTATTTGGGACCGCCGCTTCCGGTGATCATCGAGGCGCTCACCCGGATGAGTAAGGCACGCTATGGATACTGACCTGGCCCAGCTGACCTACGCCGACTACCTGCACCTGGACCAGGTGCTCGGCGCGCAGCAGCCACGCACCGATCCAGAACAGCACGACGAGATGATGTTCATCATCTGCCATCAGGTCACCGAACTATGGCTCAAACTGTTGTTGCACGAACTGACCGCGGTACGGAAAGCATTCCGTGCGGATACCCCGGGGCTGCCCACCTTGTCCCGCGCCGAGCAAGTGCTGTTGCGCCTGAACGAGCAATGGGCGGTGTTGGACACCTTGTCGCCCGACGCATTTCACCTGTTGCGACCCTATCTGGGCCGGGCATCCGGCCTGTATTCGAAGCAGTATCGGGACCTGGAGTTCCTGCTCGGAAAACGCCACCCCGGCTGGCGGAATTTCGCGGCCCGCTACGCCACCGAGCCGAGCCTGTTCGACGAACTGATTCGATATCTGCACCGGCGCGGCCACGCCGTGCCCGAGCACTATCTGGAACGAGACTGGAGTAGACGCCGGGAATCCACGCCTGAACTGTTCGGAGTGTTCCAACGAATTCAGGCCGCCGAGCAGCGTGTCGAGTATCAGATCGCTACACATCTCCTTGCCATCGATGGGCACCTGCGGGAATGGCGGCGGCGTCATCTCCAGCTCGTGCTGAAGCATCTCGGCAGTACTCCAGGCACCGCGGGCACCTCGGGCGCACGCTATCTCGAAGCCACCATCGATGACGTGTTCTTCCCCGAACTCATTCAGCCACAGCATGATTGACCATCTGTTCGTCGCCGACGCGGCGTGGCTCGGCGCGGACGACCTCGCCGGGCCCACCGCGGTAGGCGTGTGCCGCGACGAGATCAGCTGGATCGGCCCACCCTCCGCCGCGCCGCCCGCCGTGCCGCGAACCCACCTCGACGGAATACTGCTGCCCGGTCTCACCGACCACCATGTGCACACAGCCCTGATCGATCCTGCCGAACTCCTGGTGGCCGGAGTGACCACGTTGGTCGATCTGGGCGGCACGCCCGACGACCTCTGGCCACTGGTCGAGCGCTCGCGGAACGATCCGGACCTGCCCCGAATCCGGGCGGCGGGCCCCTTCCTCACCGCGCCCGGCGGTTATCCCACCCAACAGGATTGGGCTCCAGCGGGAATCGCACTCGAAGTCGATGGACCACATTCGGGCGCCGCGGCCGTCGAATCGTTACTCCCGCACGAGCCGATAACGATCAAGGTCGCCCTCAATTCCGAAGCGGGTCCGGTCGTCGACGACGCCACCTTGCGCGCGATAGTCCACACCGCGGCCGACCATGGCATTCCGGTGACCGCACATACCCAGGGACCCGGACAAACCCTGCGGGCGTATCAGGCCGGCATACGGGTACTCGCACACACACCGTGGACGGAAACCCTCACTGACGACTTGATCAACGACCTCGCCCGCAGCACGACGATCATCTCGACCCTCGATATCCATGGTTGGGGAACTCCCACCCATGAACGAGACACCGCCTTGCGCAATCTCCACCGCTTCCACGCAGCAGGCGGAACAGTCCGGTACGGCACCGACCTGGGCAATGGTCCACTGCCGCGCGCTGTCAACGCCCGAGAAGTCGTCGCACTCACCGAAGCCGGGCTGACGCCGGTCGACATCCTGCACGCGATCACCAGCTCACTACTACGCCCTGGCGTCCCGGCGGACCTGACCGCCGTCCCCGCGGATCCGACGACGAACCCCGGCGCGCTCAGCCGAGCAATCACGATCCACAAGGCTGTCATGCGGGGTATCCGATGACCGCAGAGGGCGTTCGGCCCCTTCTCGGGACACCTGGGATACGGATCACGATGGAGTGTCGGCCGTATCACGACGGGTGATTCCGCCTGGCGAGCCGCAGGGCTCGAGTTGTCGGCAGTGCTAGCTTCGCCCTGCTCCACCAAGGAAACCGATCGACAGGGAAGGATTGGTATGGGAGACAGGTCTGTTCGAGCCGTCGTGTCGATCGCCGCGGTCGCTGCCGGTGCGCTGACTGCGGGACTCGCCGCGCTGCCCGCAACGAGCGAAACGGCAAGCGGCACCGTCGCATATCTCGCGCAGGACGACGACTCCGGTCAAGTGTCCGACGAGGGTGGCAAGGGCGGCGGAAGTGGCGATGAGAATGGCAAGGGCAAAGGAAAAGGGAAGGGCAAGGGGAAAGGCAAAGGAAAAGGCGGCGGCGAGTAGCCCACAGCCGAGGGTGGTGAAAAGGAGGCTCGGTCCCGAGCGCAGTCGGACCACCAGGTTCAGTCCGACCGTGCTCGGATAGTCGCTGATTCGGCAGTCGAATCGGTGACGCACAAGCCGAGCGGCACGCTTGTCCGACGTGCCGCTCGGCGGTACGGGGTCAGTGGGACAGCCGCTCGATGATGGTGGCGTTCGCGGTGCCGCCACCCTCGCAGATGGTCAGCAGTCCGTAGCGGCCGCCGATCCGTTCCAGTTCGTTGAGCAGCGTCGCGAAAAGCTTTGCGCCCGTGGCGCCGAGGGGGTGGCCGAGAGCGATGGCGCCACCGTTGACGTTGACACGCTCCGGGTCGGCGCCGATCTCCTTCAGCCAGGCGAGCACCACCGGTGCGAATGCCTCGTTGATCTCGACCACATCGATATCGTCGATGGTCAGACCGGACTTCTCCAACGCCCATTTGGTCGCTGGAATCGGGGCGCTGAGCATGAAAATCGGATCCGCGCCGCGCGCGCTCACGTGGTGGATGCGCGCCCGTGGCGTCAGGCCGTACTCCTGCACGGCCCATTCGGAGGCGAGCAAGGTGGCGCTGGCGCCGTCCGAAATCTGGCTCGCCACAGCGGCGGTCAGCGGGCTGCCCTCGGCGAGTGCGGGGAGCGTGGCCATCTTCTCCAGGCTGGTCTCACGTGGGCCCTGGTCGATCCAGAAGTCGCCGACCGGCACGATCTCGTTGTCGAAGCGGCCGTTCTTGATGGCGTCGCGCGCCCGCTCGTGGCTGCGCAGTGCCCAGCGTTCCATGTCCTCCCTGCTGATGCCCCACTTCTCGGCGATCAGCTGAGCGCCGCGGAACTGCGACACCTCGCCGGTGCCGTAGCGATGGTCCCAGCCCTGTGCGCCGACGAACGGTGACTCGAAGCCGTACTCCTTGCCCGCCAGCATGGCCGCGGAGATCGGGATGGCGCTCATGTTCTGCACGCCGCCCGCGACGATCACCTCGGCGGTGCCGCTCATGATGGCCTGCGCGCCGAAATTGATGGCCTGCTGACTGGATCCGCACTGCCGGTCGACCGTGACACCGGGAACCTCTTCGGGGTAACCCGCGGTCAGCCACATGGTGCGGCCGATGTTGCCCGCCTGCGGCCCCACGTTGTCGACGCAACCTACGACGACGTCGTCCACGTTACCCGGGTCGATCGGCGTGCGGTCCAACAGACCGCGTAGCGCGACCGCACCGAGGTCGGCCGGGTGCACGCCCGCCAGTGCGCCGCCGCGCTTGCCGACCGGGGTGCGTACCGCATCGATCACGTAGGCGTCCCGCTGTGGGATGTAAGGGCGACGGGACGCGGAAGGTGCTGACATGTAAGGGCTCCTACGTGGTGCGCCGCTCGGGGACGGTGAGCCCGTCGAGCACGATGGTCAGGTACTGCTTGGCGAGGTTGTCGACGGTGATGGCACCGCCTGGCCGGTACCACCGCACCGCGACCCAAACCGTGTCGCGCAGGAACCGGTAGGCCAGTTCGACGTCGAGTTCCGGCCGGAAACTGCCGTCCTCGACGCCGCTGGTCAGCACCCGGTGCCACAGTTCACGGAATTCGCGGTTGTAGTCGGCGATGTAAGTGAACCGCTCCGTGGCGCTCAGGCGCTTGGCCTCGGCCTGGTAGATGGCCACCGCGGCGTGCCAGCGGTTGAACGACTCGTAGGACGCGAGCACCAAAGCTTCCAAAGTGTCTCGCGAACTCAACCCGGAGGAGACGATCTCGCGGTAGCGGCCGAACAGGTCGTCCAGGAAACCGCGCAAGATCTCGTCCACCATCGATTCCTTCGAATCGAAGTGGTGGTAGAGACTGCCCGACAGGATTCCGGCCGCATCCGCGATGTCGCGCACCGTGGTGGCGCGCAGTCCTCGCTCGGCGAACAGCTCGGCCGCCAGTGCGAGCAGTTCGTTGCGCCGTGCTGATTTCGAGGCGTCTGGTGCGGTCACGGGCCCCATAATACAACCAAGCATTTGCTTGGTCGAGTGGGTAGGTACGGTGACTCAGCGCGCCGAGTAGCGCAGTGGCGAGGAGACCGACAGGTCGGCGAGCAACCGATCGCAGATCACCACGGGTGACACGCCGGCCCTGGCCATCCGCGTGACGAGCGCGAGACGACGCTCGCAGCTGTCCCACTCGACGGTGAGCTCGCCACGGTCGGGTCCGGCGTCCACCGTGGCCATCACCCGCGGCGGACCGTAGCGCACAGGCTCCTCGATCAGCTTGAGCAGCATGCCGCGCTGCCAGGCGCGATAGGTTTCCATGTCCGCGGCCAGCACCATCTTGTCGGTAGCGGCGCACAGGCCGCGCGCGACCTCGTCCGCGAAGGCCACCCGGTCGAACCGGAACTTCCGACACTTCGCGACGACGGCGAGCAGATCCGCGCGGACCTCGCACAGCAGCGCGTACTGGCGCTGTCTGCGCCGCTCCTCTTCGCTCTCGGACGGGTCGAATTCGGAGCTCAGCCCGATGTGTCTGGCGCGCTCCCGATCGCGGGCCAGATCGGCGCGTAGCGCACCGCGCGGGTCGCGTGCGACCTCGCCTTCATCGACGGCGTGTTCCTCGAGAATCTGCGCGGCACGCATGGCGGTCGCGCATTCGGAGGTGTGCTCGATGAGTTCGGCTCCGAGCGTGAGCGCGGAAAGTATCAAACTTTCCAGCCGCCGTCTGGCCAGCACGACTTCGCGCACTAACTCGAGTTCCAATTGTTCGCGGGCAGGTGGGCGATCCAGGCCCATAGCCATCGCCCCCTTGGCGGGTATGAGATTCGACCCCATCCAGCATGGCACACCCGGTGAGCCGATGCGCCATCGTTTTCCACACCTTTGACCAGCCGTCCACTCAGCGTGCCGAATAGGCGCGAACAGCGCAGGGCAGCAGGCGCTACAAAAACAAACACAGCAGCTCAGGCGCGTTGGCTACTGACCGAGACCACCTCGCCGGTCAGGTAAGAGGTGTAGTCGCTGGCCAGCATCGCGATCGTCGCGGCGACCTCCCACGGCTCGGCCGCGCGGCCGAATGCCTCGCGTTCGGACAACCGGTCGAGCAGTTCGGTCGAGCTGACCTTGTCCAGAAAGGCGTGCCTGGCGATGCTCGGCGCCACCGCGTTTATCCGGACGCCGAATTCGGCGGCCTCGACCGCGCTGCACCTGGTCAGCGCCATCACGCCGGCCTTGGCCGCGGCGTAGTGTGCCTGGCCGTGCTGGGCACGCCAGCCGAGCACGCTGGCGTTGTTCACGATCACGCCGCCGTGGCCGGCGTCGCGGAAGTAGGTCAGCGCGGCACGGGTGCAGCGGAAAGTGCCGTTCAGGGTGATGTCCAGGACCCGGTCCCACTGCTCGTCGGTCATGTCGACCACCGGGGTCTCGCCGCCGAGCCCGGCGTTGTTGACCATGATGTCGATCCGGCCGATGGCCTCGGCAGCGCCGCGCACCAGCGCGTCGACCTGCTCGGTGCTCTGCACGTCACACGCGATCGAGGCGACCTGCCGGTTCGGGAACTCGGCGGCCAGCTCGGTCGCGGTCTCCGCGAGACGTCGCTCGTGCCAATCGGAGACGACCACATCAGCACCTTCGGCGAGCAGCCTGCGCGCGGTGGCCGAACCGATGCCAGTGCCCGCGGCGGCGGTGATCACAGCGGTGCGTCCGGTCAGCAGGCCGTGCCCGGGAACCGGCGCGGGGGCGACCGACAGCGGCCCCATCACGCGCGCGCCTCGCGCGGCAGTCCGAGCACGCGCTCGGCGATGATATTGCGCTGCACTTCGTTCGAACCTCCGTAGATGGTGTCGGCGCGGGTGAACAGATACAGCCGCTGCCATTCGTCGAGATCGTCCTCGCCCGCCACCAGCCCGCGCGCGCCGAGCACGGCCATGGCCAGCTCGCCGAGGCCCCGATGCCAGTTGGCCCACAATAGTTTCGCCACCGACGCCTGGCCGCCCCCATCGTCCACGCCCGCGGCCCCCAGGGTGCGCATCGCGTGCGCACGCAGGACGCGCAGCCCGACCCAGGCCCGATCGATCCGGTCGGCGATCAGCGGATCGTCGGCCGCGCCGGTGCGATGGGCCAGCGCCTCGATATCGGCCAGCTCACGCGCGAACCGAATCTGCTGGCCGAGCGTGGAGATGCCCCGCTCGAAGGTCAGTGTGCCCATGGCAATGCGCCAGCCGTCACCCGGCTCGCCGACCACCAGGTCGGCCGCGGTGCGCGCGTTGTCGAAGAAGACCTCGTTGAACTCCGAGGTGCCGGTCAGCTGGATGATCGGGCGCACATCGATGCCCGGCTGTTTCATCGGGACGAGTAGGTAGGAAAGGCCCTTGTGCCTGGTAGAGCCGCGCTCGGTGCGGGCGACGACGAAACACCAGTCCGCGACATGCGCCAGCGAGGTCCAGATCTTCTGCCCATTGATCGACCACTCGTCGCCGTCCAGGTGCGCCGCGGTGCTGATCGCGGCCAAGTCCGACCCGGCCCCCGGTTCCGAATAGCCCTGGCACCACAGCTCGGTGACCGCGCGGATGCTCGGCAGGAACCGGTCCTTCTGCGCGGGGGTGCCGAAAGCGAGCAAGGTGGGCCCGAGCAGTTCCTCGCCGACGTGCGAGACCCGCGCGGGCGCGTTGGCCTTGGCGTACTCCTCGTGGAAGATCACCTGCCTGCGCACGGTCGCCGCCCGGCCACCGTACTCCTTGGGCCACCCCAGGCAGGTCCACCCCGCCGCGGCCAGGTGCCGGTCCCAGGCGAGCCGCTCCTCGAAGGCCTCGTGCTCTCGACCGGGACCGCCGAGGCCGCGCAGCTCACGGAATTCTCCGTCGAGATTCTCCGCCAGCCACTCGCGCACCTCGGTGGCGAATTGTGCGTCTTGCGCAGCGGAAAACCGTCCGTCCGGCGCAGCGGTGTCGGATTCCGAGGTCTGGATAGCACCCACGCCGGTAGGATAACCTACCAAGCACTTGCTTTGTAGAGCACGGACATAAGTGGCTCGCACGGACGGTGAGGACAACCGTGACAACCCCTGCACAAACGACACCGATGGCACTGCACCACGCCGCCCGCACGTTCGGCGCCGCACCGGCTATCGCCGACGGCCCGGTCCGGCTGAACTGGACGCAGCTGCTCGAGGCGGTCCAGGAGGTGGCGCGGGCACTCATCGCGCGCGGTGTGTGTATCGGCGACCGGGTGGCCATGTGGGCGCCCAACACCCACCACTGGGTGATCGCCGCGCTCGGCGCGCACTACGCCGGCGCGACACTGGTGCCGTTGAACACCCGCTATGTCGCCGACGAGGCGGCCGACCTGCTCGGCCGGGTGGAGGCGAAGGCCCTTTTCGTCGCAGGGAACTTCCTCGGCCGCGACCGGCTCGCCGAACTCCGCGGGGCCGCACGAGCTCTCGCTATCGACACCGTGGTGGTCATTCCGGTCGAGGCGGGCGGTGAGAACACCGACATCGCCGCTCTGGACTGGTCGGAGCTTGCGACCGTCGCCGAACGGGTCACGGTGGCCGAGGCGGAGGAACGCGCCGTGGCGGTCGGTCCCGACGACATCTCCGACATCCTGTTCACCTCCGGCACCACCGGTCGCAGCAAGGGCACTCTGGTCGCGCATCGGCAGGCGCTGTCGGTGGTGCGGGCGTGGGCGGAATGCGCCACGCTGCGCGGTGACGACCGGTATCTGGTGGTGAGCCCGTTCTTCCACAACTTCGGCTACAAGGCGGGCATCCTCGCTTGCCTGGTCACCGGGGCAACGACCATCCCGCAGGCCACCTTCGACGTACCGGAGACCATGCGGTTGGTCGCCGAAGAGAAGATCACGGTGCTGCCAGGGCCGCCGACTATCTATCAGACGATCCTCGACTTCCCCGACCGCGCCAAGTACGACGTGCGCACGCTGCGAGTGGCCGTCACCGGCGCGGCGACGGTGCCTGTGGTGCTGGTCGAGCGGATGCGTTCGGAACTCGGATTCGACATCGTCATCACCGCATACGGCCTGTCCGAGGCCGCGGGATTCGGCACCATGTGCCGCGCCGACGACGACGCCGAGACCATCGCGAATACCTGCGGCAGGCCGATCGCGGACTTCGAATTGCGACTCAGCGAGGCAGGCGAGGTCTTGCTGCGCGGACCCAACGTGATGCTCGGCTACCTGGACGACCCGGAGGGCACCGCGGAGACCATCGACGCCGAAGGCTGGCTGCACACCGGCGATATCGGCACGCTCGACGACCGCGGGTATCTGAAGATCACCGACCGGCTCAAGGACATGTACATCTCCGGCGGTTTCAATGTGTACCCGGCCGAGATCGAGCAGGCGTTGGCCCGGCTGGATGGGGTGGCCGAGTCCGCCGTCGTCGGGGTACCCGATGCCAGGATGGGCGAGGTGGGCAAGGCGTACGTGGTACGCAAGCCCGGCTCGCGGCTCACCGAGGAGCAGGTGCTCGCCCACGCCACCACCGTGCTGGCCAATTTCAAGGTGCCGCGGTTCGTCGAGTTCCGCGATCAGCTGCCCTACAGCGCCGCTGGGAAAGTGCTCAAACGTCAATTACGTGAGGAGAATTCGTAATGTCGGAACCGGCAATCCCCGTCGGGGCGGAGGGGCGGGAAGAACACGGGGCGGAGGGGCGGGAAGAACACGAGGGCGAAGTCGTCACCTACGAGCGGCGTGGCCGCGTCGCGATTGTCACGCTGAACCGGCCCGACTACCGCAACGCGCAGAACTCGGTGATGACCTACGCGCTCGATGCCGCCTTCGAGCGAGCCGTGGACGACGCCGAGGTGGGGGTGATCGTGTTGGCGGGCAACGGGAAACACTTCAGCGCCGGGCACGACATCGGCACCCCCGGCCGGGACCACCATGTGCGGTACCAGAACAAGGCCGCGCTGTGGTGGGACCACGTCGACCGGGTCGGCGGCGACCAGCGTTTCGCCCGCGAACTCGAGGTCTATCTCGGCATGTGCAGGCGGTGGCGGGACATTCCGAAGCCGACTATCGCGATGGTGCAGGGCGCCTGCATCGCCGGTGGGCTGATGTTGGCATGGGTGTGCGACCTGATCATCGCCTCCGACGACGCGTTCTTCTCCGACCCGGTTGTCCGCATGGGCATTCCGGGCGTCGAATATTTCGCGCACCCCTGGGTGATGGGACCTCGCGCGGCCAAGGAGTTCCTGTTCACCGGCGACCGATTCGACGCAGCGCAGGCCAAGGAATGGGGCATGGTGAACCGGGTGGTGCCGCGCGCGGAGCTCGAGGCCGAGACCCTGGCGCTCGCCGAGAAGATCGCCACTATGCCGCAATTCGGGCTCGCCCTGACCAAGAAGGCGGTCAACCAAGCCGAGGACCTGATGGGTATGCGTTCGGGGATGGACTCGGTTTTCGGGCTGCACCACTTCGCGCACGCGCACAACGCGGAAGTCGGCGCCGATGCACTGGGCGGTATGAACGCCAAGACGATGAAGGCCACGGCGAGCACCGCGGAACAGAACGGAACAATGTAGTGGATCTGGATCTCGACCAGGCGACTCAGGAATTTCAGCGGGAGGTTCGCGAATTCCTCGCCGCGAACAAACCCACCCCACCACTGCCCTCGATGGACACCATGGCCGGCTTCGAGGCGCATCGCACGTGGGAGCGCACCCTCGCCGACGCACGCCTCTCCGTGGTCGCCTGGCCGGAGGAGTTCGGCGGACGCAACGCCTCGTTGCTGGAATGGGTGCTGTTCGAGCAGGAGTATTACACCGCGGGCGCACCGGGGCGGGTCAGCCAGAACGGCATCTTCCTGCTCGCGCCGACACTGTTCGAGCACGGCACGCCCGAGCAGCTGGAGCGGATAATGCCGCGGATGGCGCGCGGCGACGACATCTGGGCGCAGGCCTGGTCCGAGCCGGAGGCGGGCAGCGATCTGGCGGGCATCCGCTCCACCGCCCGGCGCACCACCGGTGGCTGGCTGCTCAGCGGCCAGAAGACCTGGAGTTCACGCGCCACGTACGCGGACTGGGCGTTCGGGCTGTTCCGCAGCGACGCGGAGGCCGAGCGGCACAAGGGCCTCACCTACATGATGTTCCCGTTGACCGCCGACGGTGTGCAGGTGCGCCCGATCCCACAGCTGGACGGCGAGCCAGGCTTCGCCGAGATCTTCCTCGACGACGTGTTCGTGCCCGACCGCGACGTGATCGGCGCGCCGGGCGAGGGCTGGCGGGTCGCGATGAGCACCTCCAGCAACGAACGCGGCCTCTCACTGCGCAGCCCGGGCCGTTTCAGCGCCACCGCGCAGCGGCTGATCGATCTGTGGCTGGACAGCGGCGACCGCACCAACACCACACAGCGCGACGCCGTGGTGGACGCCTGGATCGGCAGCGAGGCCTACCGGCTACACACCTTCGGCACCGTCACCCGGTTGGACGAGGGCGGCAAGCTGGGCGCCGAATCCTCGATCACCAAGGTGTTCTGGTCCGAACTCGACATCGCCATGCACGAGACCGCGCTGGCGGTGCTCGGCGAGGCAGCCGAGCGGGCCGGGCCGTGGACCGACGGATACCTGTTCGCGCTGTCCGGTCCGATCTACGCGGGCACCAACGAGATTCAGCGCAACATCATCGCCGAGCGGCTGCTCGGACTACCGAGAGGAAGCAGCCGATGAGTGTGCAATACCTGTCCGGCGACTACCCGTCTCGAGCCATCTATTGGTCTGCTTCTACGACGCGGGAGTCGCGTATGGAAAGGAGGGCTCGATGAGATTCGCGCTCAGTCCCGAACAACTCGACTTCGGCACGAGTCTGCGCAAGCTGTTCGACGCGGGGCGCACGCCGAATATCGTGCGCGCCTGGACCGCTGGTGACCCGCGCCCCGGCCGCGCACTGATCAAGCAGCTGGCCGAGGCGGGTGTCCTCGGTCTCGCCGTCGCCGAGGAACACGGCGGCGTCGGCGCCGAACCGATCGATCTGGTCGTGGCGTTCCAGGAGATCGGGAGGGCCGCCGCGCCTGGCCCACTGGTGGAGACTGCTGCCGCGATACCCGCACTGCTGCAAGCACTTCCGGACCAGAGCCTGGCCGCACGGTGGCTGCCCGGCTTCGCGGGGGGCGCGGCGCTGGGCACCGTGGCCTTCGCGACACCCGGCCAGAGCAGCGTCGCGCTGGACGCCGACACCGCCGAGGTCGTGCTGCACGCCGACGGCACGCAGCTGAGCACCGGCCATCGCGCCGGCCTGGTGCGGTCGGTCGATGCCGCGCGCCGGTTGTTCGCCGTCGACCTCGACGACGTGGTCGCCGAGGGACCACAGGTGCGCGACGCCGCCGCTGCCGGGTTCGATACCGGCGCGCTGGCTTGCGCGGCCCAGCTACTCGGCGCGGGGCGGTCGTTGTTGCACGCTGCCACCGGATACGCCAAGCAGCGCAAGCAGTTCGGCAAGCCGATCGGCGAATTCCAGGCCGTGAAGCAGAAGCTCGCCGACGTGCTGATCGGGCTGGACCTGGCCGAGCCACTACTCTTCCGCGCCGCGCTGACCATGGGGGAACCGACCCGCGCCCGTAACGTGTCGGCCGCCGTGATCGCCTGCGGCGACGCGGCCTACCGGGCAGCGCGCGCCGCGCTGCAGGTGCACGGCGCGATCGGCTACACCGCCGAGTACGACCTCTCGCTATGGTTGACCAAGGTGACGGCGCTGCGTTCCGCCTGGGGCACACCGGATCTGCATCGTTCCCGCATCGCTCGTGCGCTGCGCGATGACACCGCCGAAGACGGCGCACTGCGAGGCACGGCATGAGCGCGGCGAGTAGATCATCAACCCGGCGCGCGGTGCGCATGACGGAGCCGAGCGCCGGCGCGGTGCGGTTATGAGCACTTCCGAACATCAGGAGTTCATCGCGTCGGTCCGGGCACTACTCACCAAGCACGCCGGGTCCGCCGCGGTGCGCGCGGCGATGGATACCGAGCTGGGCTACGACCCCACACTGTGGCGGCTGCTGTCCGAGCAGATCGGGGTGGGCGCGCTGGCGATACCCGAGGAGTACGGCGGTTTCGGCGCCGGCCTGGTCGAATCCCTTGTGGTGGTTGGCGAAGTGGGCCGAACACTCGCTGGTGTGCCGATGCTCGGTTCGGCTGTACTCGGCGCGCAGGCCGTGCTGCTGTCGAACGATGCCGAGGCGTGTGCTCGGCTGCTGCCCGGGGTCGCCGAGGGCACCAGGACGATCGCGGTCTGCTGGGCGGACGAAAGCGGCTGGGACGAGTACGGCGTGCACGAAGCCGACGGAACCCTCACCGGCACCGCGCACTACGTGCTGGACGGGATGTCCGCCGACTCCCTCGTCGCCGTGACCCCGACCGGTTTCTTCGAGGCCGAGCCCACCGCCGCGGGTATCACCCTGCGATCCGCCCCGACCATGGACCCCACCCGAAGGCTCGCCGAGATCGCCTTCGCCGAGGCACCCGCCCGCCGCCTCGGCTCCGGTGACCCGACGGGCGCCATCGCGCGGCTGCGCGAGATCGCTTGGGCCGCTGTGGCCGCCGAGCAGGTCGGTGCCGCGGAACGCTGCCTGGAGATGACGGTGGAGTACGCCAAGTCCCGAGTGCAGTTCGGCCGTGTGATCGGCAGCTTCCAGGCGCTCAAACACCGGATGGCGGATATGTACGTGCTGCTGGAGTCGGCCAAGTCCGCGTCTGTCGCGGCCACCACGGCCGTGGCGACGAACAGCCCGTCGGCCGCCGAAGACGTGTGGGTCGCCCGCGTGCACTGCTCGGAGGCGCTCACCGCCATCGCGGCCGAGACCGTCCAGCTGCACGGCGGCATCGCGATCACGTGGGAGCACGACGCGCATCTGTTCTTCAAGCGCGCGCATGGGGACGCACAGTTGTTCGGCACGCCGCGGCGGCCGTCGACCCGGTCGGCCTGAAGGCCAGGGCGGATCGGAGTCGGGTTCGTATTTGCTTGCGATTCGGCGCTCTGAACCGAGCCTCGGGGGTGTGCGGGTGAAGCCGCAGCCACCAGCCTCCGTCACTCTCGGCCCGGGCGCCGCGAGGAGTACGGTCAGGAGGTATGACCGAAGCGAAGCGGGGACGTGTCAGGGTCGAGACCAGCCAGAAGAGGGTGCGGGCCTATCTGGGCGGGCAGCTGGTGGCCGACTCCGCCAGGCCGGTGCTCGTATGGGAGAACCCGCACTATCCGACCTACTATCTGCCCGTCACGGATGTGCACGCGAAGCTCGAGCCGAACGGGACCACCCAGCACTCCCCCAGCCGCGGCGAAGCGACCGGCTACGACGTCGTGGTGGACGGCACGACCGGCACCGGTGCGGCGGCGCGATATCACGATTCACCGCTCGCCGAACTGCGCGAACTGGTCCGGCTGGAGTGGAACGCGATGGACGAATGGTTCGAGGAGGACGAGCCGGTCTACGTCCACCCGCGGGATCCGTACTCCCGGGTGGACATCCTGGCCAGCTCGCGACACGTGAAGGTGGTGATAGACGGCGTCACCGTCGCCGACTCCCACTCGCCGCGCATCGTCTTCGAAACCGGCTTGCCCGCCCGGTTCTACCTGCCGATGACCGACGCCCGGATGGACCTGCTGCAGCCATCCGACACGCACACCGGCTGCCCCTACAAGGGCACCGCTGACTACTGGAACGTCCGCATCGCCGACAAGGAATATCCGGACTACGTCTGGGGCTACCGCACCCCGCTCCCGGAAAGCCAGAAGCTTGCCGGCCTTGTCTGTTTCTACAACGAGAAGGTCGACATCTACGTCGACGGCGAACTCCAGGAACGGCCCCACTCACCTTTCAGCTGAGCTGATGCGCACCCGTGGGCGAACTCGCGCCTTCGAGCCGGCCCGGCGGCAGCGAGCAGGTATGGATCTTCGGATGGACTCCGGCAGCCGCCGGTCTGGACAGCAGCGCGGCGCAAGCCTCGCGACGGCTTCCACGCCGAAGCCGGTTCCGCTGGACGCGGCGGCGCGGGCCGCTTGATCAGACCGCGACCAGAGGGGGGTTGTCCTCGGCGCGGCGGTATCGGCCTGGGGCCAGGCCGTATTCGCGTTTGAAGGCCTTCGCGAAGGCGAATTCCGAGGTGTAGCCGACCTGGCGGGCTACGCTGCCGAGACCATTGTCGGTTTCGCGGAGCAGGCGGGCGGCGGTGAGCATTCGCCAGCGGGTCACATACGCCAAGGGCGGTTCGCCTACGGTCGCGGTGAATCGGCGGGCAAGGGTGGCGCGGGAGACACCTGCTACGTCGCTGAGATCGGGAACGGTCCACGCCTTCGCGGGCTCCTCGTGCACCGCGCGCAGCACCGCTGCGACCGCGGGATCGACGAAAGCGCCTGCCCAGCCAGTGGTTTGCGCGTCGGCCTGCTCGTCGAACCACGCGCGCAGGATGAACAACAGCAGCGTATCCAGTAGCGCGGGCACGGCGGCGTCGCTGCCGGGCCTCGGTTCGGCGATCTCGGCGGCCAGCAGATCGACGGCACCACGCAGCGCCGGGTGACGGCCGGGACGTGCTGCGAGATGGATGAATTCGGGTAGCTCGTCGAGGATCGGATGGCTGCGTTGCCTGCCGAGTTCGTACGCACCGCACAACAGCGCGGTCCGCACACCCGGCCCGACGATCTCTCGCGGCTCCCCGGGCGAAGCCGTCTCGGTGACCGGACTGTCCATGCTGTCGACCAGATCATGATCAGCACCGCGCGGCATGAACAGCACGTCTCCGACCCCGAGTGCCATCGGCTCGCCGCTCGGCGGAACCACCCAGCACGACCCCTGCAACACCACGTGGAAGCCCGCGCCGGGCACGACAGGATACCGACGACCCCACGGGGCGTGCCGGATGAACAGGCCGGAGGTCGGACTGCCGGTGCGGATGGCCGCGATGGCCTCGCTGAGAATGTCCACGTAGCCACCGTAGCACTCTCCGATTGAGCGTTTCAGGCATAATTAAGAGTGTTACAGCCATTGGTTTACTCATGTGACAGTCGTAGATTCTGATTTATGACATCGACGAATACCACCGGAACCACCAAGACCATCGCCGTCTACGGCGCCACCGGCCACACCGGCGGTTATCTGCTCGCCGAACTTCGTCGCCGCGACATCAGTCCGATTCTGGTGGGTCGCGACGCCGATCGAATCCGGACCGCCGCGACCGCCGCGGGCCTGCCGGACGCCGAGGTACGGGTCGCGGACCTGGCCGATCACGCGGCCCTCGTCATGGCGTTCACCGACGCCGACGTGGTGATCAGCAGCCTGCCCGCCTATGTGGACCACGGTCCCGCGGTGCTCGCGGCGGCCATCGACGCGGGCGCGCACTACACCGATATGTCCGGCGAGCAACTGTTCCTCGCGCGGGTTTTCGAGGAGTTCGGACCGCGCGCCGAGGCGGCCGGCGTCACCGTGGTCTCCGGCATCACCGACAGCAATCTGCCCGGTGATCTGCTCGGCTACCTCACCACTCGCCGAGCCGCCGGACCGGCGGAGGTGGTGGTCAGCCATCTGAGCAAGAGTGGCGGCAACGGATCCAAGGGCAGCGCGAAGACCGTGTTCGCCAGCCTGGACTGGTTCCGCGGCGGCGGTTGGCACTACGCCGACGGTGAAATGCACACAGGCGCAACCGCGCGCCACGGACAGATGACCTTTCCCGGCGACACCCAGCCGACGGCGGTCGCGAAGTTCCCGCAGCCGCCGGTCCTGACCATCCCACGTCACTCGGACGTCTCCTATGTCGAAGGCGTCCTTGCCACGTCGATCCTCGAGACGCTGAGCGGGTTCACCGCCGACATCGTCGACTCGCTACCCGACGCACCCAGCGCGGACCTGCGCTACGACCTGGTCGTCGATGCCTTCGGAGCGGACGGCCACAAAATCCGCGGTGTGGTGAGCGGCGTCGACTCCTACCGCGATTCGGCGCTGATGGCGGTCGAGACCGCCGTGCGCCTGGCCGAAGGCGCCACCCAGCCGGGTGCGCTCGCCGCCGCCGAGGCCTTCGACGCGGCCGACTTCCTCGACGCGTTGGCGCCGTTCGGAATCACCTGGCACATCCGAGAACACTGAGTGCGCGGGCGACAGCGGCCGACGTCTGCGATTCGTAGACCACGACGCAGTTCCCAGCGAAGGGAAGGCCGCTTCCGGTAGGAGCGCTCGGCGTCCCGATAATCAGCGAACACCGTGTGCCCGGCGCTGAGCGAGCGAATTCCGCCGAACCGATGGCGGGCTCGCGGCGCGAGAAGAATGAGCGAATGGGAGGCCGCCCGTGGACCGATGGAAGCGGGAGGGCCTGCGGTCGGGCAACCGCGGGTTGCGCAACCAGATCGACTACATCCTGGATGCTTACGAGCGGCAGCAGGCGAATCTGGCCGACGTGCAGAAGAAGCTGGACGCACTGCGCGTGAAAGCCGGTTCGTCCGATCAACTGACCGAGGTGACGGTGGACAGCGCGGGAGTGGTCACCGAGGTGCGCTTGTCGGCGGCCGCGATGCGCGGAACACCGGAACAACTTGCACGGTCGATCACGGAAGCCGCCCAGGAGGCGGCACGGCTGGCGTGGTCACAGCGCGAAGAGGTGAGCGCTCCGATCACCGGGGCTGCCGAAGCGCTACCCGACCTACCCGACATGGTGCCCGGAGCGCCGAGCTGGCGC
Organism: Nocardia sp. NPDC023852; assembly: GCF_040639505.1. NCBI lineage: Bacteria > Bacillati > Actinomycetota > Actinomycetes > Mycobacteriales > Nocardiaceae > Nocardia > Nocardia sp. NPDC023852. The sequence goes on along the minus strand of NZ_JBFAAB010000003.1, from coordinate 128,213 downwards.
GATAGTCGCGAATCCATCGACGACAACGACCAGGCCCAGGCATTGCTCGACGCGGACAACCTCTGATGGACGCTCGGTACGAACAGCAACGTTCTCAACTCGCCGATATCCGGGAGCGGCTATCCGCCGTGCATGCCCAGGCCAGTTCGGCCGACCGGCTGGTGACGGTGACGGTCGATTTTTCGGGCATCGTCACCGACGTGAGCTTGGACCCGCGAGCCCTGCGCACCACATGCGCCGATCTCGGCCGAATCGTCACCGAAACAGCGAGGGCGGCAGCACGTCTCGCGCATCAGCAAACGACCGAAACGATCGCCCCGATCGTCGACGTCGTCGGCAGCATGCCCGAACTCGCCGATCTGCTGCCGGGTGCACCAAGCCTGCGCGAACCGGATACCGCCATCACCCAGGACGACGCAGTCCAGGAAGACGACGACGAGTACGCCGGAGAATCACACATCGGGGTTATCACATAAGGACATTCGACAGCCACATGGCTGCTCGGTCCACTGAGTGTGGCCAGCGGTCATCGCTGGGTGTCACGGCGATCGCCCGGTGCACCGATCGCGCGGCGCGCGTAGCCGCGTTTACTCGGGAATGTGGAGCACGCCCTCGTCCACGGCCCATTTGATGGTGCGCTCCAGCTGCGGGCAGGAGTCGGGACGACCCGGCCCGAAGCCGTTCGCGCTCAGTTCGGCGAAGACCGGGCAGTGGCTGGCCGGGTCGTCGGTCCATTGCACCGAGGTCTGGTGCGAACTGCTCTTGCGCACCAGCACCTCGCTCCGGCAAGCCTGACACCGCAGCGGAGTCAGGCCGTCCTCCAGATATCGCTGCTTGTCGGCCACGGTCTGGGCACGCATTTCGGCCTGCCGAACGGGCTGGTCGGCGAAATCAGGTGCCTTCGCCCAGGTGACCATCAGACGTTGGCCTCGGCTTCCTCGACCTCGCGCTTGCGCCGCAGGTTCTCCGCGACCTCGGCTTCCCACGCCTCGTTCGCCTTGGTGGTGTCCACCTCGAACTCGAAGCGCTGGGTCATCTTCTCGGTGACGTCGGCCAGGTCGACGTAGAACTGGTCATACCAGCGACGCAGCTGGTAGACCGGGCCGTCCTCTTCGCACAGCAGCGGGTTCTCGACCTTGGACTTGTGCTTCCAGATCTCGACGTCCTGCTGGAAGCCGACGCTGATGCCCTCGGTCATCTTCTCCGCCAGTCTGTCTGCCATCTGGCCATCGACGCCCTGCGGCTTCTCCAGCGTGATACCCCACTGCAGCACGAAGGAGTCCTGCGTTACCGGATAGTGGCAGTTGATCAGCACGCTTTTGACTTCGTAGCCGCTGTAGATGTTGATCAGCGGGTTGATCATGTACGACGGCCCGAAGTACGAGGCCTCCGACTTCAACAGGGTGTCGCCGCCATACTTGGAGGCCATGCCGATGTCCGGCCGGCCTTTGGTCTCCAGGAACTGGGTGGCGATGTGGCCTTCGAAGACGTTTTTGAAGTACGTCGGAAAGGCGAAGTGGATGTAGAAGAAGTGGGCCATGTCGACCACGTTGTCGATGATCTCGCGGCAGTTGGCTCCCTCGATCAGCATCGAGTTCCAGGTCCAGTCGGTCCATCCGCTGTCGAGTTCCTCGGTCGGGTTGCCGTCCGCGTCGGTGTAGGGGCCCTTGATGTGCGGGATGGCGACCTCAGGCGGTGGCTGGCTCCCCTCGTGGTCATGCCAGACGAACAGCTGACCGTTGCGCTCCAGCGTGGTCCACTTCCTGGTGCGCGCCAAGGGCGGCACCCGCCGCGCGTAGGGAATCGCGGTGCATTTTCCGTTGGTGCCCGACCAGCGCCAGTCGTGGAACGGGCAGGCGATGTCGTCGCCCTTGACCTCGCCCATGGTCAGGTCGCCACCCATGTGCCTGCAATAGGCGTCGAGTACCCGAAGTTCACCGTGGCTGTCTGCCCAGACGACGAGCTTGGTCCCGAATACATCGACCGCGTGCGGCTTGCCGTCACGGAACGCCTTGGCCAGGCCCAGGCAATGCCATCCCCGGGCATACCGGGTCGGCACGGTGCCGACATCCAGATCCCGGACCCTCGCACCGCTCCGCGGCGTTGGATGGGCCGCCTCGCGGGTCCCTACGGGGTTACGCACGCTGCCGCCTCCGGATCCGTCGTTCGGCGGCGGTGGGGTAACTGCCATCGCGATTCCTCCTTCTGTACTAGAACACGTTACAAAACTGGCGCCCTCGACGCCAGCGATTTGCCCCACTTCCTGCGCGGGTTCAATTGCGACATGGGGTGAACATCGGTTCTCGACATAAATAGGAACCTGTTCTAGTCTCAGAGGCGAGTGAGAGTTGGTTATCAGTCGACCAGGCAGGAGCAGGTCCCGAGATGACGCAAGAAGTGACCGAACGGGTCGAAGCGCTGTTGCCGATGCTGCGCGAGCACGCGCAGGAGGCCGAGGACCTGCGGCGCATCCCCGACGAGACCATGAAAGCGTTGCAGGAGTCCGGCTTCTTCCGGTTGCTCCAGCCTAAGCAGTGGGGCGGCCACGCGGCCGACCCGGTGGTCTTCTACGACACCGTACGCAAGATCGCCAGCGCGTGCGGCTCCACCGGCTGGGTGGCAGGCATTGTCGGCGTGCACAATTGGCATCTGGCCCTGTATGCGCAGCAGGCGCAGGAAGACGTCTGGGGCGAGGACACCGAGGTGCGGATCTCCTCGTCCTACGCGCCGATGGGTGCGGGCACAGTCGTCGACGGCGGCTACCTCGTCAACGGCGCGTGGGCTTGGTCGTCCGGTTGCGACCACGCGACCTGGGCGGTACTCGGCGGTCCGGTGATCAAAAACGGCAAGCCGGTGGACTTCGGCAGCTTCCTCATTCCCCGCGACGACTACCGCATTGATGACGTATGGAACGTGGTCGGACTGCGCGGCACGGGATCCAACACCGTGGTGGTCAAGGATGCCTTCGTGCCCTCGCATCGGTTCCTGAGCTTCCGCGCCATGAGCGAGCTCAAATCTCCTGGCCTGCAACAGAATCCAGATCCGGTATACAAGATGCCATGGGGCACAATCCATCCCACCACAATCTCCACCCCGATCGTCGGTATGGCCTACGGCGCGTACGAGGCGCACGTCGAGCACCAGGGCAAGCGCGTGCGCGCGGCCTACGCGGGCGAGAAGGCCAAGGACGACCCGTTCGCCAAGGTGCGCATCGCGGAGGCGTCCAGCGATATCGACGCGGCATGGCGGCAGCTGTCGGGCAACGTGGCCGACGAGTACGCGCTGCTGGTGGCGGGCAAGGAGATACCGTTCGACCTGCGCGTGCGGGCGCGGCGCGACCAGGTTCGGGCCACCGGCCGCTCGATCGCCGCCATCGACAAGCTGTTCGAGAGCTCCGGCGCCACCGCGCTGGCCAATGACACTCCACTGCAACGCTTCTGGCGTGACGCGCACGCGGGCCGAGTGCACGCGGCCAACGATCCCGAGCGTGCGTACCTGATGTACGGCACGCACGAGTTCGGGCTGCCCGTCACCGACGGCATGGTGTAGGAGAAACCGTGACCTCGACCGTGGAACTCACCGCCGAAACGACATCGCGCTACGCGCAGGTGCGCCCCGACCTGCGGCTGCACTATCACGAGGCCGGCGTCGGCAACGGCCCGACAATCGTCCTGCTGCACGGCGGCGGCCCCGGAGCGTCTTCGTGGTCGAACTTCGCCCGCAACATCCCCGTGCTCGCGCAGAATTTTCATGTGCTCGCGGTGGATCAGCCCGGGTACGGCCGCTCGGACAAGCCGACCGAGCATCCGCAGTATTTCGTGCACAGCGCCTCGGCGCTGAAGGATCTGCTCGACCACCTGCGGATCACCTCGCGGGTGCACCTGCTGGGCAATTCGCTCGGTGGGGGCGCCGCGGTGCGGTTCGCCCTGGACTACCCGGATCGGGCCGGAAAGCTGATCCTGATGGGTCCCGGCGGGCTGAGCACCAATCTGTTCGCGCCCGACCCGACCGAGGGCGTGAAGCTGCTCGCCAAGTTCAACTACGAGCCGACCAGGGAGAACCTTGCGGCATTCCTGCGCATCATGGTCTTCGACCAGTCGCTGATCACCGACGAGCTGATCGACGAGCGGTTCGCCTCGGCGAGCACGCCGGAAGCGCTGGCGGCGACCCGCGCGATGGGGAAGTCGTTCGCCGGAGCGGACTTCGAGAAGGGCATGCTCTGGCGCGACGCCTACCAGCTTCGTCAGCCGGTGCTGCTGATCTGGGGTCGCGAGGACCGGGTCAACCCACTCGACGGCGCGCTCGTGGCGACGAAGGTGATCCCCCGCGCGCAGCTGCACGTCTTCGGCGGCTGCGGGCACTGGGCTCAACTGGAGAAGTTTCACGAGTTCAACCGGCTGGCCATCGATTTCCTCGCAGGCGTCAAGGAGACACAGGAGAAGTGATGGGAATCCGCTCACTGGGATATCTGCGCATCGAGGCGACCGATATGGCCGCCTGGCGAGAGTATGGGCTCAAGGTGCTCGGCATGGTCGAGGGCAAGGGCTCCGACCCGGAAGCGCTGTACCTGCGCATGGACGAGTTCCCGGCCCGGCTGGTGATCGTCCCCGGCACGAAGGACCAGCTGCAGATTTCGGGCTGGGAGACCGCCGATGCCGAAGAGCTGCAGGACATCCGCAACCGGTTGGACGCGGCCGGGGTGCCTTACAAGGAAGGCACCGCGACGGAACTGGCCGACCGCCGAGTCTACGAACTGATCCGCTTCGACGACCCCTCCGGCAACACCCTCGAGGCGTTCCACGGGGCCGCGCTGGAGCATCGCCGGGTGGTCAGCCCCTATGGGCACAGGTTCGTCACCGAGGAGCAGGGGCTCGGGCACGTGGTGCTCAGCACCAAGGACGACAAGGCAGCGCTGGAGTTCTACCGCGACGTGCTCGGCTTCCGACTGCGCGACTCGATGCGGCTGCCACCGCAGATGGTCGGGCGCCCGGCCGACGGCGAGCCCGCCTGGCTGCGCTTCTTCGGCTGCAACCCGCGGCACCACTCGCTGGCCTTCCTGCCCATGCCGACGCCGAGCGGAATCGTGCACCTGATGCTCGAGGTGCGCAACGCCGACGACGTCGGGCTGTGCCTGGACCGCGCGCTGCGCAAGAAGGTCAAGATGTCGGCGACGCTCGGGCGGCACGTCAACGACAAGATGCTTTCGTTCTACATGAAGACACCGGGCGGATTCGACGTCGAATTCGGCTGTGAGGGTTTGGAAGTGGACGACAGCGACTGGATCGCCAGGGAATCCACCGCGGTGAGTCTGTGGGGTCACGACTTCACCGTCGGGCAGCGACAGCAGTGACCGGGAGGGCGAGCGAAACGATGACCGCGGACGGGCGAGCCGAGATCGATCCACGGCAGTTCCGGAATGTGCTCGGGCAGTTCTGCACCGGCATCACGGTGATCACTACCCTCGACGGCGACCAGGCCCCGATCGGCTTCGCTTGCCAGTCCTTCGCCGCCCTCTCGCTCGAGCCGCCGCTCGTGCTGTTCTGCCCTACCAAGGCATCCCGGTCCTGGGCGGCGATCGAGAAGTCCGGGCGTTTCGGCGTGAACGTGCTCGCCGAAGAACAGCGCGAGCTGTGTGCCCGCTTCGGCTCCCGCGAACCCGACAAGTTCGCCGACGCCGCCTGGCACACCTCCGACTTGGGCCTTCCGCTTCTGGACGACGCACTGGCCACCATCCAGTGCACCGTGGACAGCGTCGTAGATGGCGGCGACCACTACATCGTGATCGGCCGCGTCCAGACGATGTCCGAGACGACAGCCTCCGGCAGACCCTTGCTGTTCTACCGTGGCCAATACACCGCCATCGAACCCGAGAAGACCACCCCGGCCCCCTGGCGCGCCGACCTCGAACACTTCCTCACCACGACCACCCTCGATACCTGGTTGTAGAGGCCGGGACGACACGAACGGCCCAACGGGATATCGGTGGTTTCGGCGGCGGTCACCACGCTGCCGATAACTCCGCAGCCATATGTAGCAAGCCGTGCTACAGGGGGCTACAATCTCTGTCATGAAGGTGATCACGCAACGAGAATTCCGCAACAACTCAGCGGCGGTCATGAATGCGGTCGAGGCCGGGGAGACCTTTCGCGTCACCCGCAACGGTGTCCAGGTCGCGGAGGTACGACCGGTCGGCCGGCAGCGCCGCCGAACCGCCGAAGAACTCGTCGAACGACATCGCAAACTTCCGCGCGTCGAGTACGCCCGAATGCGGCAAGAGGCGGACGAATTCTTCGGAACGGAAGATCGCGTCGAGGACGACGATGCTTGGGGACCGCGTTCGTGAGCGAGCGACACACATCGGGCGTGATCGACACCTGCACCTACATCGACCTGTACGAACTCGATCCGGCGGTCCTACCCCAGTTACCCGAGGTCACGGCGATCACACTGGCCGAATTGCACCAAGGCGTTGCGATGGCGAAGGACGCCGCCACACGTGCAGCACGATCCGAGCAACTCGGCGCCGCCATCGTCGACTTCGATCCACTGCCGTTCGACGAGGACGCCGCGACCCGCTACGGCACTCTGGTAGCCCTCACCCTGGCCGCGAAGCGCGACCCGCGGCCCCGCCGGATGGACTTGCTCATCGCGGCGATTGCGTCAGTGCGCGGATTACCGCTCTACACCCGCAACAGCGGAGACTTCCGCGGGCTGGAAAGTATGGTCGAGATCGTGGCCGTCTAGGCCGTGTCTCCAAATCGCAACAATCGATGTCACGCCGTCCACGGCAGTCGAGGCCGGACTCGAGCAGGTTGACATCGTCGACGGGCCCGCGCCGCCAGTCCACTTTTGCTGTCGAAACAAAAGTGCTCAATCGGTGAGCACTTCAGTGCGCAGGATGAGTACAGGACCAGCACCGCAACCCGGGAGACCACCATGGACCAGTTCGATGGCACCGAAATCCGCACCTGCGCCGACGTTGCCCAGTGGGAAGGTTGGCTCGCCGATAACCACGACCGCGCCACGAGTGTCTGGCTGAAGATCGCGAAGAAGGGGGCCGCGGATACGACGATCACCATCGCCGAGGCTCTCGACGGCGCGCTCTGCTTCGGCTGGATCGACAGCCACCGCCGCCGCCTCGACACCGACTACTACCTTCAGCGTTACTCCCCGCGCCGCCCCAAGAGCCCGTGGTCCAAGGTCAACGTCGCCAAAGCCGAGGCGCTCGTCGCGTCCGGCCGCATGCGCGCTCCTGGCTTCGCCGCCATCGCAGAAGCTCGCTTCGATGGCCGTTGGTCGGCCGCATACGAACCCCAGCGCACCGCGATAATTCCCGCCGATCTATCCACCGCACTCGCCGAGAACCACCGCGTCCGAGCGTGTTTCGATCAGCTCGACCGCACGGGGCAGTACGCCCTCTTCCTTCGATTGATGAAGTCGCGGAACCCCGCCGAGCGCAGGACCCAGCTGCGACGGATGCTCGCGGAATTGAGCGAAGAAGCGGCCCAGGCGGCCGGTAGGAAACCGTAACGGATGACCTCGGCATGCCGGCCGCTCGCTGAGCGGACGACATCGTGCGCGACAGCACGGCGTCACGTGCGCTTCCTATAGCCCGACGAGGTCGGCCATCAGGTTCATGTGGTGCTGAAAGTAGCTGGCTCGGGCCTCGATGGTGCCGTCGAGGCGGCCGAAGATTTCGAACGTGACCAGGCCGAAAAGTTGGGTCCAGCCGACGAAGACGCGGTCGAGAACTTCCTCGGGCAGGTCGGATGCCTGCTGTTCGCTCAGTGCTCGCAGGTCCGCGCGAACCAGTTCAGGCACGGGCGATGAGAGCGGTGCGGGATCGAGGCGGCCCGCGGCGACAGCGTCGGTGGCTATATCGGCCAGCAGCAGCACCACCTTCGAGGCCAGAGCGACAGTGTCTTTCGGCGCATCGTATCCAGGGACCGGGCTGCCGTAGAGCAGCCCGTATTCGGCGCGATGCGCGGTGGCCCAGTCCCGCACGGCCGAGCAGACCGCCAACCACCGCCCGCGATACTCGTGCGCAGGCACCTCCGCGTCGGCTGCCGCGGCAGCCGACGCGAGTGACTGGTAGGCCTCCATGAGCAGGGCGGTCAGCAGGTCGTCGCGGCTCGGGAAGTACCGGTAGAGCGCGGAGGCGACGATGCCCATATCGCGCGCGACGCCGCGCAGCGACAGGTTCGCGCCGTCGACGGCCAGCCTTTTGCGAGCGGCCGCCTTGATCTCCTCGGTCATTTCGGTGCGGACCCGAGCGCGCAGTGACGATGCGGACATACCCGCAGTGTAGAGAACAATCAACCGCCCGAGGAACGATGGACCATTTCAAGAACACTGTTCTTGACAGAGATCATCGTTCGCAGGTATGGTGATGTCGCCTTCGAGAACAGTGTTCTCGAAACGGAACGCCAGACGGGAACGCACACTATGTCTATTCATGTTGTCATCGGAGCAGGTCCGGTGGGTTCGGCCACCGCGCTGCTGCTTGCCGGTCGAGGCGACGAGGTTCGCCTCATTACCCGCCGCGGCACCGGACCGCGCCACCCACGGATCGAGCGGATCGCCGCCGACGCCACCGATTCGTCCAGCCTCAGTACGCACAGTGCGGGCGCTACCGCGATTTATCAGTGCGCGCAGCCCGAGTACCACCGGTGGCCCACCGACTTCCCCCCGCTGATCCAGTCCGCGATTTCCGCCGCGGAGACAACCGGAGCGGTGCTTGTCACCGTCGGCAACCTCTACGGCTACGGCGCGGTCGACACACCGATCACCGAACAACACCCGCTCCGTCCCAATTCCACGAAAGGTCGCACGCGAACCGGACTCTGGAATGCGGCATTGACGGCGCACCGAGCAGGCCGTATTCGCACTGCGGAGGTGCGCGGATCTGATTACCTGGGTGCCGGAGCGAATTCGGCGTTCACGGTCATGGTGCTTCCGGCGGTCCGCGCGGGAAAGCAGGGACTGTTTCCCGGCGATCCGGATGCGCCGCACAGCTGGACCGTCATCGACGATATGGCGCGGACGCTCGTGGCGGTGGCCGACGATGAAACCGCTTGGGGCAGAGCATGGCACACACCCACCGCCGCACCGCTGTCGGTACGCGCCCTTGCCCAACTGGCGGCGGACCTCGCGGGCGCACCGCTCGCACGAGTGCGCCGCATGCCTGCGGCAGTGCTGTGGACCGCGGGCCTGTTCGATTCGAATGCCCGCGAGATGCGCGAAGTGCGGTATCAGTTCGACCGGCCGTTCGTGCTCGATTCCAGCGCTGCCACCACGACATTCGGCATCGAGCCCACCGCCACCGCGGTTGCCGTGCAAGCCACTCTCGACGATCTTTCCACTGCGGAGCGAGATGCGGCCGGGCGATCCTGACAGCGACTTCCCCGCCCGATCAGAACGCTACCGAGCGCCTTACCCAGCTGCGGCGACTACCCGACCAACCGACCCAATCGGCTGCGGGAGCAACCGGGCGCGCTTCTCTCAATTGTTGTCTGCTCAGGCCATACAAACGCGGATCGGATACTGATGATGACCGCTCGCTACTGGTCGCGCGCCCGGCCGTCAGGGATATACGGCAGGCAGCGGGCGCCGAACTGAAACCGCTTGGGGATCGGCAGGGCACGCGCGAGGATGAATCCGTGATTCTCCTTGTACCCGCTGACGTGCTCCGCCCGCACCAGGCCGATGAGCATTTCGCCGCCGAGGCGGATGCCGCCCGTGCCGCGGGAATGGATGTCGCACTGGTCGACCATGATGCGTTGACCAGACCCGATGGCGCCGACGAAGCTGTTCGCCGGGTGCGGGTGCCTGGCAAGGCGATCTATCGAGGGTGGATGTTGCGTAGCGGCCGATACGCAGCGTTCGATCAAGCACTGCGACGCCGGAACGTGCTGCTCGAGACCGACTCCGAGCGATACCGGCGGGCACACGAGCTGCCCGGCTGGTATCCCGCGCTCGCCGATATGACACCTCGGTCGGTATGGACCGTCGGACACGACCGCACTACGTTCGATCGCGCGTGTCGTGAACTAGGACCGGGTCCTGCCGTTATTCGCGACTACACCAAGTCGATGAAGCACTACTGGCATGAAGCGGCATTCATTCCGGAGGTCGCCGACCCAGACGCCGCTTGGCGTGTGGCGAGTAGATTTCGGGAGCTGCGCGACCAGGAGATGACCGGCGGATTCGTGCTCAGGCGTTTCGAGCGGTTCCTCTCGGCCGAGGTTCGCACCTGGTGGATCAACGGCCGCTGCCGGTTGATCGGACCCCACCCCGACACGCCGGAGGAAATATCCGCTGCCGAGTTCGACCTGGCCGCGGTCGAGCAACCCATTGCCGGCCTTGGGCTCCCCTTCGTGACAGCAGACTTCGCTCTGCGTGCCGACCGAGTGTGGCGTTTGGTGGAACTCGGCGACGGTCAGGTGAGCGACCGGCCCAGCACCATCCCACCCGAGGTGTTGATTACTGCCCTTCGCCATGGTTTTCGTTGCTAGCCGGCACGCGAACGAAAGGTTCCGTTCGCGGCTCGCGTCACCAGCCGATCAGGTGGAGACCGTGGCCTTCTCCCGCTGCAGTTCGAGGGCGATGTCGATGAGTTGGTCTTCCTGACCGCCGACGAGTTTGCGTTTGCCCGCGCGCACAAGCATTTCGGCGGCGGAGACGCCGTAGCGTTCGGCCTGGCGTTCGGCATGCTTGAGGAAGCTGGAGTACACGCCCGCATACCCCATCATCAAGGCCTGGCGGTCGAGCAGGCATTCCTGCGGCATTGCGGGGCGGACCACATCTTCGGCGGCGTCGGCGATGGCGAAGAAGTCTATGCCGGTCTTGATGCCGAGTTTGTCGCAGACACCGACCAGGGCCTCAACCGGGGTGTTGCCCGCGCCCGCGCCGAAACGGCGTGCGCTGCCGTCGATTTGAGTGGCGCCCGCGCGAATCGCACAGACCGAGTTGGCGACCGCGAGGTCCAAGTTCTCGTGGCCGTGGAAGCCGACTCGAGCGTCGTCGCCCAGCTCCGCGACGATCGCCGCGACCCGATCCGAAACCTGCTCCAGGACAAGCGCTCCCGCGGAGTCGACCACGTAGACACACTGACAGCCCGCGTCGGCCATGATGCGGGCCTGCTTGGCTAGCACCTCGGGAGGTTGGGTGTGCGACATCATCAGGAATCCGACGGTCTCCAGACCGAGTTCGCGCGCAAGCCCGAAGTGCTGGATGGACACGTCGGCCTCGGTGCAGTGGGTGGCGATCCGGCAGATGGAGGCGCCGTTGTCCTGCGAGACCTTGATGTCTTCTTTGACACCCACACCGGGCAGCATCAGCACGGCGATCTTGGCCTGCACGGCCGTCTCCGCGGCGATGGTGACAAGTTCCTGCTCAGGCGTCTTGGAGAAGCCGTAGTTGAACGACGAACCACCCAGGCCGTCGCCGTGGGTCACCTCGATCACCGGAACACCCGCGCCGTCCAGTGCCGCGACGATGTCGCGGACCTCCGTGGCGGTGAACTGGTGGCGCTTGTGGTGCGATCCGTCGCGCAGCGAAGTATCCGTGACGCGGATGTCGAGTTCTGCTGAATAGGCCATTTTTCGCTCCTTACGCCCGGGCCGCGGTGTCTGATTGGTCGCCTCGCTGTGTTGAATCGGCGTTGCTCGCAGGCCCTCCGTGGTTACGCAAGCTACCGCCTACGGGCCTGTTGCTCGCGCCGCTGGCTCGGCTTCGGATCTGGTCGGCGATGACCTCGCCCACCTGCGTCGCGGCGGCGGTCATGATGTCGAGGTTTCCCGCGTACGGCGGAAGGAAGTCGCCTGCGCCCTCGACCTCGACGAACACCGAGACCTTCGCCATGCCGCCGGACACCACCGACGGCTGGTCGAACTGCGGTTCGTTGAGCAGCCGATAGCCGGGCACATACTGCTGGATGTCGGCGACCATGCGGTAGATGGAGTCGGCGACCACGTCGGTATCGGCGTCTTCGGGTATGGCGCAGAAGATGGTGTCGCGCATGATCATCGGCGGCTCGGCGGGGTTCAGGATGATGATCGCCTTGCCGCGCTGCGCACCGCCGATAGTCTCGACGCCGCGGCTGGTGGTCTTGGTGAACTCGTCGATATTGGCGCGGGTGCCGGGCCCCGCCGAGACCGACGACACCGACGCGACGATCTCCGCGTAGGGCACCGGTACCACCCGCGACACGGCGGCGACAATCGGGATTGTCGCCTGGCCGCCGCAGGTGATCATGTTGACGTTCGGCGCGTCGAGATTCGACCCCAGATTGACCGGCGGCACGACGGCGGGACCCACGGCGGCGGGCGTGAGATCCACCGCGCGGATGCCCGCCTCCGCATAGCGCGGCGCGGCGGCACGGTGCACGTACGCCGAGGTCGCCTCGAAGATCAGGTCCGGCAACTCGGACTGCCCGAGCAGCCGATCGACACCTTCGTGCGAGGTTTCCAGCCCGAGGCCGCGGGCGCGCTTCAAGCCCTCGCTGTCCGGGTCGATGCCGATCATCCAACGCGGCTCGACCTTCTCCGAACGCAGCAGCTTGTAGAGCAGATCGGTACTGATGTTGCCGGACCCGACGATCGCGGCGGTGACGGTCCCCTTCACGGACACGACAGCCCTCCTAGGTGAATTGCAAACGGACGGAACCGAGTCCGGCGAACTCGGCGTGGAACGCGTCGCCCGGACGGGCGTCGATCGCACGGGTGCACGAGCCGGGCAGCACGATGTCGCCCGCCTTCAGCCGCACCCCGAAACTGGCGACCTTGCGCGCCAGCCAGGCCACCGCGATCACCGGGTCGCCGAGCACTGCGTCGCTGCGGCCCTCGGCGACGACCTCGCCGTTGCGGGTGAGCACCGCGTCGATTGCCTTGATGTCGATATCCTTCGGCGCGACGCGCTGCGCGCCGAGCACGAAGCCGGCGGAAGATGCGTTGTCGGAGATGGTGTCGGCCAGGCCGATGTTCCAGTCCTTGATCCGCGAGTCGATCAGCTCGATCGCCGGCGCGAAGGCGACCGTGGCGGCGAGCACGTCCTCCTCGGTGCAGTCGGCGCCGGGTAGGTCGGCGCCGAGCACAAACCCGACTTCCACCTCGACGCGCGGAAACAGGTAGCGACCCGCCTCCACCGGAACGTCCTCGTAAACTTCCATTTCCGCGAGCAGGTGCCCGTAATCGGGCTCGTCGACCCCCATCATCTGCTGCATGGCCTTCGACGAAAGGCCCACCTTGTGGCCGACCACCCGGGCACCGCTGTCGAGTCTGCGTCGGATATTGATCAGCTGGATCCGGTAGGCGTCGACCACGTCGATGCCGGCGTACCTGGCGACCAGCGGATCGATCGCCACTCGGTCGCGCTCGGCGCGCTCGAGTTCGTCGGCAAGTTCGGTTCGTACCGCGTCGGACAGCACGCTATTCTCCTTCCACTGTTGCTTGATCGAGCGCCGGGACCTGCTCACCCGCCGCGGATCGCCCGGCCCGGCGGCCGGAGAAAATGCAATCGGACAGCGAAAGGCCGCTGACGTAGGACTTGGAGCAGATGCCGATCGCGGTCCGGCCTGCCGCGAAGAGGCCGGGAATATCCTTTCCCTCCGTGGACTTCACCGCGCCGGTGTGCTCGTCCACGACGACGCCGCCGAGGGTGAGCATCGGGCACGGGTTTGCCAGGCTCGGTTTGATGCCCACATCCAACAGCCAGAACGGGCCGGTGCGAATCGGTTTCGTGAACTCGGCCGGCTTGCCGACCGGATCGGGTGCGCCGGTGTCGATCGCGGCGTTGTGCGCCTCGACCGTCGCGCGCAGACCGGCTGCACCGATCCCGGCTTTCGCCGCAGCCTCCTCCAGCGTGGCGCCGCGAATCGCGGTGCGCCGCATAGCCTCGAACTGTCCGCGCTGGAACCAGGCGCCTTGCTTGCCGATCTGGCCGATCGCCGTGCGCATCAAGGCTTCATCGGCGAGCAGCCAGCCCTTGCCGCCATGCTCGGTGATCAGCGCGTGGCCGACCGCGGCGCCGTAGCGGGTCTCGTCGATCACCCGGCGGCCGTCCGCGTCCACCAGCACCGCGCCGGTAAAGGCGCTGGGCGGCAGGAGGAAGCGCCACGCCGAGACGTTGTCCATGCGGCCGACGGCCGCGCCGACCCGCTGCGCCATCAGGATGCCGCTGCCGTCGTCACCAGTGGTACCGAGCGCGAGACCACCCCGGTATCGCGGCGCGTACTGCCGCACCATGTCGCGGTTGGCGATGAACCCGCCCGCGCTGACTATTACGCCCCTGCGTGCCAGGACGCGAATCGTCGTGCCATATCGGCGTTCCATGCCCGCGAGCCGTTTCTCCAGCGCCCGCCGCAGCGGTGGATAGTAGATGCCCGGCTTCGCCGCGATGGTCGCCATGCGGGTGTAGCGGTCGCGGATCCGGCCGGGCGCATCGCGCAGCGTGTGGCACTCGACGCCGATCACCGAGCCCACCTCGTCGGTGAGCAATTGCGTTGCTCGCGTGAGTGTTTCCACCCGCACACCGAGCCGGGACGCGGAGGCGGCGAGCGGACCGGTGAGCTTCTTGCCCGAGGTGCCCCTACCCTTCACTCGATGTCCGCGCTGCGCGGGCGGGATGTCCCGGAACGCGCCGGAGATCTCACTGCCGGAGTAGTACAGGTAGTAGCGATCGTTCGGATAAGAGGTCTTGTACGGGCACAGCGATGCCTCGAACGGCACGCCATGGCCCTTCAACCACTCGATCGACGCGGCGCTCTCGTCGACGAACCGACGCAGCGTCTCGGGCGTCACCACATCGCCGACCTCGCGCTCCAGGTAGGCGTACATCGACTCGGGAGTGTCCTCGACCCCGGCCTCCCGCTGCACCGAGGTGCCGCCGCCCGCGTAGATGATTCCGCCGGACAGCGCCGACGCGCCGCCCCCGGCGAACCGCTCGAGCACAAGCACCTGCGCGCCCGCCGCGGTGGCTTCCAGCGCGGCGGCCGCACCCGCGGCGCCGTATCCGACCACGACAACGTCGGTGGCCAGGTCAAATTCGAGGGCCATGCACTTCACTCCGGTCCTAAACTGAAACAAGTTTTCTCGACAGATAGAACGTCGAGCAAGTCTTCTGCCACACAACATAGACCAATGGCGCGTCTATTCTATAACGTGTTCTACATGACTGATCGGGAATACGACGTGGTGGTCGTCGGCAGCGGCGCCGCCGGAATGACCGCCGCCCTCACCGCCGCCCACCACGGGCTGAGCGTGGTGCTCATCGAAAAGGCCGCGCACTACGGCGGGTCGACCGCGCGCTCCGGTGGTGGCGTGTGGATCCCGGGAAACAAGGCGCTGCGTGCGTCCGGTCGGCCCGACGACCGCGAGGACGCGCGGACCTACCTGCACAGCATCATCGGCGACGTCGTGCCCAAGGATCGGATCGACACCTACATCGACCGCGGCGCCGAGGCCTTCGACTTCGTGCTCGACCACACGCCGCTGCGGATGCGCTGGGTGCCGGGCTACTCCGACTACTACCCCGAGGCACCGGGCGGCCGCGCCGAAGGACGCTCGTGCGAACCCAAGCCCTTCAACGGCAAGATCCTCGGCGCGGAGCGCTTCAATCTGGAGCCGCCCTACAGCAAAGCCCCGCTGAACGTCGTAGTCACCCAGGCCGATTTCAAGCAGCTCAACCTCATCCGACGGCATCCGCGCGGCATGCTGCGCGCCATGCGGGTCGGCGTCCGCACCACCTGGGCCCGGCTCACCGGCAAGCATCTGCTCGGCATGGGGCAGGCGCTGGCCGCAGCCCTCCGCAAAGGACTGCTGGACGCGGACGTGCCGCTGCTGCTGAACACCCCGCTGACGGGGCTGATCATCGAGAACGACCGGGTCACCGGCGTCGCGGCCGAACACGAGGGCCGGACCATCCGCTTCACCGCCCGCCACGGCGTAGTGCTTGCCAGCGGCGGCTTCGAGCACAACGACGAGATGCGGCGAAAATACCAACGAGAGCCGATCACCACCGAATGGACCACCGGCGCGCCCGCCAACACCGGCGACGGCATCCGCGCCGGTCTCGAGCTCGGCGCGGCCGTCGCCATCATGGCCGACGCCTGGTGGGGGCCGACGATCTTCAAGGGCGGCAAGCCCTGGTTCTGCTTGGCAGAGCGCAATCTGCCCGGCTGCGTCATCGTCAACGCCGACGGTCAGCGATTCGGGAATGAGTCCGCTCCTTACGTCGAGGCGGTGCACACCATGTACGGCGGCGAGCACGGGCAGGGTGACGGTCCCGGCGTGAATGTGCCCGCCTGGCTGGTGTTCGACCAGCGCTACCGCAACCGCTACATCTTCGCGGGCCTGCAACCGGGTCAGCGTTTTCCATCCCGCTGGATGGAGAACTACCTCATCGTGCAGGCGCCGACCCTCGCCGAACTCGCTACCGAGATCGGTGTGCCCGAGCAGAACCTCGCCGCAACCATCGAACGGTTCAACAGCTTCGCGGCCACCGGCGTGGACGAGGACTACCACCGCGGCGACAGCGCCTACGACAAGTACTACGGCGACCCCACCGTGAAGCCGAACCCCTGCCTGGCCGCGTTGGTGGAGGGACCGTTCTACGCGGCCAAGATGGTGCCCGGCGACCTCGGCACCAAGGGCGGCCTGGTCACCGACACCGCGGGCCGGGTGCTGCGAGAGGACGAGACCGTCATCGAGGGCCTCTACGCCTCCGGCAATGTCAGCGCCCCGGTGATGGGCCACACCTACGCCGGTCCTGGCGCCACCATCGGTCCCGCACTCACCTTCGGCTATCTGGCGGTGCTCGACATCGTGAAGCGCAGGAAAGACCAACCCGCTGCCGCGTCAGCCGGAGGCATGATGTGACGGCAGGGGCGCAGGCTCCCATCGACGCCGATGCGCGCCCAGGTAGTGACTATCCAGGCATGCACACGGGGCCCCTGCCCACGATCGATCCATCCCACGACAGGACCGCCATAGCCGAGTGCCTGCGCCGCACGCCGGATCAGGTCAGGTCGGCGCGACCCCGACGTCCGCTGCGACCTCGAAATCCAACGGCGTCCCGATCCGTCCACAATCATGAACAAGGAGTACTGATGCCCATCGACCCGAAGATCGCGCTCGGCGCGGCACTGCCGAGCCGGCAGTTCGCCTGGACGCCGTCGGATGTCCAGCTCTACCAGCTCGGTCTCGGCGCGGGTGCACGCTGGGCCAACGCCGCCGAGCTACGCTACCTGGACGATCGGGCACCTCAGGTGCTGCCGACCTTCGCCACTGTGGCACAGACGCTGCACGAGACCGAACCGCCGAAGGTGAGCTTTCCCGGCATCGATATCGATCTGGCGAAGGTCGTGCACGGCCACCAGGAGGTCGAGGTACACCGCCCGATCCCGGCGGCGGGCAAGGCGACCAGCACCGGCCGGATCACGGAGATCTGGGACAAGGGCTCCGCCGCGGTGGTCGTGCAGGAGCACACCATCACCGGCTCCGATGGCGCGCCGCTGTGGACCGCGCGCTCCTCGATCTTCGCCAAGGGCGAGGGCGGCTTCGGCGGCGAGCGCGGCCCGAGCACCAACACCGAACTTCCGGACCGCGCACCCGATTTCGAGGTGACGACGCCGACGCTGCCGCAGCAGGCGCTGTTGTATCGGATGTGTGGCGACCGCAATCCCCTGCACTCAGACCCGGAATTCGCCCGCGCGGCAGGCTTTCCCGCGCCCATCCTGCATGGGCTGTGTACCTATGGCATCGTCTGCAAAACCGCGACGGACACCGTGCTCGGCGCCGACGCGAGCCGGGTCACCGGCTTCCGCGCCCGGTTCGCGGGCGTGCTGTATCCGGGCGAGACGATCCGGACCCGGATCTGGCGGCGGGACGACGAGCTGACCATCGCGGCGACCGTTGTCGAACGCGACGACGCACCGATCCTCGGCGACGTGACGCTGCGCTTCCTGACGGCCTGACGGCGACACCTCCCGCCGAACGTCGACAGCCCACCGGACCCCTCGAATACCCGGCCATTGGACCGACGGATGTACATCGGCCCCGGTCGTGCGCGGAGAAGCCGCACCAAGGTCTTTGAGAGCGTCGAGGTAGCGTCCGAGGATGTCGTGGCATCGAGGGTGGCATCGGCGCTGAGGGCACCTATACCGCTTTCCTCGAGCTGAAATTCCGGAAAAGATCGAAGTATGAGCAGCGGGACCGGCGCCCTCATCCGCCAACTTCGTTTGTCTAAAGGCTGGTCGCAGGGAAGACTGGCCGATGAACTATGCAAAGCTTCTGGTGCCAATATCAACCGCGAATACATCTCCCGGCGTTGGGAATCCAACGCCACCGAACCATCGGCGTTTTGGCTACGTCATCTAGCGGCGGTGCTTGATTGTCCCTCTGAGTTGTTGGAGGCAAATGTGAACCGGCGCGAATTCCTGAGCCACCTGGCCGCTACGTCCGTTGCGCCTGTCATAGCGTCCGACCTCCTGGCCCAGGGTTTCTCGGCGCGGCTCAGCACGGCTCGACCCGATATCGAGGAGTGGGAAAACCGGCTTGTCACCTATGGCCGCGATTACATGAGCGCTGGCGCCGCTGAGATTCAGCGGCGGCTGGCAGCTGACATGGTGGTGCTGCAACAGCAGTTGGATTCACCGCGGATGTGGTCGATCGCCGCGCGCCTGATGACCCTGTACGCCAAAACTTTTCCGGGCAGCGACGGCCGTAAGGCGATCAACTGGTACTCGATGGCGACCGAAGCGGCCGACCGATCCGAGGTCACCGACATCCGGGTGTGGGTTCGTGGGCGGGCAGCGATCGCGTTGGGCTACGAGGGCGCGGCGCTGCCCGTAGCGCACCATTTCGCCGATGAGGCGTTGGCGATCAGTGACCGGCCTGGTTTGGGTCGGCTCAACGCACTGTGGGGGAAGGCGCACGCTGCCACAATCCTCGGCGATAAAGACACGGCGGCGGGGCTGATCGCCGTGGGTCGCCGGGAGTTCGATCTGTCCGGGTCCGAGGACCAGTCGAGTGACTACGCGGTGCCGTGGTGGCGGGTGAACGTCTTCCTGTCCCTTCTGGCCGCCCGCTTGGGTGACGAGCGGACCGCGACGGCGGCCCAGGAAGCGGCGCGGGCGGAATTGCCGGAGTCGCTGCCGCGGTTCCGGACGCATCTGGATATGCATCAGGGGTTGATGCTTGCGCGTGCGGGTGACCAAGCGGAAGGTGTCAAGGTCGCGCGGGAGGCGTTGAACGCGTTACCGCCGGAGAAGCATTCGCTGACGTTGCGAATGTTGATGAGCGAGATCGAAACACCTGTTTCCGCAACGAAAACGTGAGTTCAGCTGTGCTGAGCAGGGGCCGGTCCGGCCCATTGGTCGGGTTGGGTCTCGTCAAGCACCGGTGGACGGCTGTGGTTCCGGACCGCTCCGCGCCGGAAGGACTTTCTACACAAGACCACCACGAGGTTGGCGAGAACCAAATCGGCCATCGCGGTGGAGACGTTGAATGTCAAGGGTATGGCCGCTAACCGGAGGCTGGCGCGCGCGATCTCTGATGCCGGGTTCGCCGAGTTCGTGCGTCTGCTGGAGTACAAGGCCAGCTGGTACGGGTCGAGGGTGTGGAAGGCCGACCGCTGGTTTGCCTCGTCGAAGACCTGCGGGGCCTGCGGTCGAGTCGAACGCGACTTGACCCTGGCTGAGCGGACCTGGGGGTGCTCGGGTTGTGGTGTGGTGCATGACCGTGACCACAACGCGGCCCGCAATGTGCTGGCCGCGATGCCGACACCGAACCCGAACATGTGGTCCTCGCCGGGAAGTTCCCTGGAGAGGTGAAACGCCTCGCCGAGACCGCGTAAGACCACGGCCCTTTCCGGGCCGGGCAGCAGTCGATGACGCAGGAAGAGCCTCAGCGCTGACAAGCACCGAGACTCACGCAACGGTAGCGCCCCCACCGATCCGAGCGAGCGAGCGGCCCGCTCGGGATGGAATCGCATGCCTCGCCGGGACCTCCTCTTGATCGGCGGCAGTCGGCGGGGCCCGATGGATATCTCGGGCCTCGCTTTTACCGCATCTGCCGCTCAGCGGCGCCAACCCTGTTGGCTGTAGGTGCAGCCGGTGCGGTGGGCTCGGATGCCTGCGTTCGAGTAGGGAATGAGAGTCGATTCGGGGAGTCCGGTGAGGGGAAACCAGCGTAGTTCATAGGACTTGCCGGGCTCGCGGTTGACCGGGTCTCCGGACCAGCGGTGGGTTTCGAAAAAGAGGCCGAGGCGGGGTTCCAGCCCGGACCCGACGACATGAGCGGTGTGGATATGGTGTAAGTCCGCCTCGTCGATCACCACACCTACCTCCTCGTATGCTTCGCGGACGGTAGCCGCGGTAGCGGATTCACCCGCCTCCAGCTTGCCCGCGGGGAGATGCCAGAGACCGTCGAACTCGTCGTCGCTGCGTCGCTTGCTCAACAGCAGGTCGTCCCCGCTGACCAGCAGAACGTGCACGTCGACCAGATGCCTGGTGGTCATGGGGCTCCTCTCCGTGCGGCCGCGCGGACGTCCTGCCACCCCGCCGACCGCACGATCGTTACGCCCGTACCGGCCGACAGCTTCGCGACCCGCCGAACATACCGCCGGGCCGCCCCTGGCCGAACGACTCCGATCCCACCCACGCGGCGCACGTCAGCCGCTCGAGCTAAACCGTGCATGCACGCCGAAACCATCGGACAGCCGCCCACCATGGCAGAGCTCACTGCCGCAGCCGGCGCCTCCCGGCTCGCGCACGCCGTCGGTACTGCGCCACGCGCTCGGCGCGGTACGGGCGATGGGATTCACTGAGCGCTGAGCACCAGCCCGGAGGTCGGTACGCCAGTGCCTGCAGTGACCAGGATGTTCTCCAGATTCTCCACCGGGTTGACCGAAGTGCCACGGATCTGCCTTACCGCCTCGGCGATGCCGTTCATGCCGTGGATGTAGGCCTCGCCGAGTTGGCCGCCGTGAGTGTTCAGTGGCAGACGGCCGCCGAGCTCGATGGCTCCGTCGGCGATGAAGTCCTTCGCCTCACCGCGAGCACAGAAGCCGAGTTCCTCCAACTGCATGAGGACGAAGGGGGTGAAGTGGTCGTAAAGGATGGCAGCCTGCATGTCGCCGGGGCTCAGCCCGCTCTGCGCCCACAACTGGTCGCCGACCAAACCCATTTCCGGAAGTCCGGTCATGGCATCGCGGTAGTAGCTGGTCATCACGTACTGGTCGGCGCCGGAACCCTGGGCGGCCGCGGCGATTACGGCCGGCCGCTGCGGCAGGTCGCGGGCGCGCTCGACGCTGGTCACCACGATCGCGACGCCGCCATCGGACTCCTGACAGCAGTCCAGCAGGTGCAGCGGCTCGGCGATCCAGCGCGAATTCTGGTGATCCTCCAGCGTGATCGGCTTGCCGTAGAAGAAGGCGGCCGGGTTCACCGCGGCGTGCTTGCGGTCGGCGACGGCCACTGCGCCGAAATCCGCACTGGTGGCGCCGTAGACGTGCATGTAGCGGCGGGCCACCATCGCCACCTGCGCGGCAGGTGTGCCGAGGCCCTGGGGATAGGACCAAGCCGCGTCGATGCCCGACGAGGTGGGCGCGGTCGCCAGCGCCGTGGAGAACTGCCCGAACCGCGACACCGAACGCTCATTGAACGCGCGGTAGGCGACGACCACGTCGGCGATGCCGGTGGCCACCGCCATGGCGGCCTGCTGGACGGTGGCACATGCCGCGCCGCCGCCATACCCGATGTGACTGAAGAACTTCAGCTGCGGGATACCGACCGCCCTTGCCACCGCGGCCTGAGTGTTGGTGTCCATGGTGAACGTGGTCAGGCCGTCGACATCGGCCGCCGTGAGACCCGCGTCCGCCAACGCGGCGGTGACCGCTTCGGCGGCCAACCGCAGCTCGCTGCGGCCGGAGTCCTTGGAGAAATCGGTGGCGCCGATGCCGACGACGGCCGCACAGCCCGAAATGGTCTGCTCAGTCATCGGCCCTCCGCAACGCGATGACAACTGTGGCCGTGATGTGGTCACCGAGGCTGTCCCTGCCGACCACGTCGATATGGATGTCGTCGCCCTCCAGTGCGGTCACCGTGCCGGAGAGCGTCAACGTGTCCTCCGCGTACAGCGGAACACCGAGGCGCAGCGCGATCGATTTCACGATCGCGCGCGGCCCTGCCCAGTCGGTGACGAAGCGCTGCACCAGCCCGGTATCGGTGAGGATATTGACGAAGATGTCCTTGGAGCCGCGTGCGACGGCCTTGTCCCTGTCGTGGTGCACGTCCTGGAAATCCCTGGTCGCCAGGGCCGTACTGATCACGAAAGTCGGATCGGCGGTGATCATGAGTTCGGGCAGCACGGTGCCGACCCGCACAGCATCCGGTTCCACGGTGGCGGTCATGCCGTGTCCTTTTCTCGCATGGCCGGGGCCCCGCGTGGTGACGCGAGCTGCCGCCGGGCCTGACCGGTCATGCGATCACCTGCCAGATCGGCAGGGTCGCCTCGTCGTCGAGTTTCTCGAAGCCCGCCTGGACCGGCAGGCCGACCCGCACCTCGGCTGGGTCGATGCCGCGCAGTTCACCGAGCATGCGGACACCTTCCTCCAATTCGACCAACGCGACCACGAACGGCAGCTGCCGCCCCGGTACCTTCGGCGCGTGGTGCACGACGTAACTGAACACGGTGCCGCGCCCGGAGGCGACGACGTAGTCGGTCGGCTTCGACTTGTCCTGCCAGATGGCCGGAATGGGCGGGTGCCGCAGCGATCCGTCCGGCAGCCGCTGGATGCGCAGCTCGCCGACCTTGGTTCCCTCCCAGAAGAATTCGGTGTCGCCCGAGACCAACGGCTTGACCCGGGCACCGGCGGCGGGTTGCGGCGCCGCGCCGGTGCCAGGCGCGAACTTCAGCAGACGGAACAGCATCTCGGCGACGACTTCGTCGCCCACATGCCAGCTGGTCAGGAAGGTGACGAACCAACCGTCCCCGAGCGCCGTTCGCTTGGGACCGCTGATGTCGGACAACCTGCTGGTAACCGAAAGCTCTTCCCCGACATTGAGATACCGGTGATAGGTCTGCTGGCAGTCGGTGGCGACCACGGAGGTGTATCCCGCCGCGTCGAGCAGTTCGGTGACCGCACCCATCGGGTCGTCGGCAGGCCGGGAACCGTTGAGGCCGAACATGGTCCATACCTGGGCCATCGCGGGCGGCGCGACGACGCCGGGATGTCCGGCAGCACGGGCGGCCTCCTCGTCGACGTAGATGGGGTTGGTGTCGCCCAGCGCCTCCACCCAGTTGTTGATCATCGGCTGGTTCACCGGATCGCGCCCGAAACGGCGCGCGCACTCGCCCGCGGCCTTGATGGTCTCGGCTGCGGCGATGATGGCTTCCGGAGTAGTGGTTTCCGGCACGCGCGGCTCCTTACTCGTTATCGGGGTACTCGCGGCAAGCGCAGTCCCGACGAGGCGACCAGCTCGCGCATCACCTCATTGACGCCGCCACCGAAGGTCACCACGAGGTTCTGTTTGGTCTTGCGGTCGAGCCAGGCCAGCAGTTCGCCGGTGGCCGGGTCGGCTGGGTCGCCGTAGCGGCCGATGATCTCCTCGGCGAGCCTGCCCGCCTCCTGGAGCGCTTCGGTGGAGTAGACCTTGGTGGCCGATGCGTCGGCGATCACCTGGGACTGGTCACCGTCGACCTCCGCGGCGGGCGCGGAGGCGGTAGCGGAGCGTAACCACGCAGAGCCCCGCGAACGACGCTCATCGGACTCAGCGTCGGGCGCGACGGGCCCGGAGGCGGTAGCGGAGCGTAACCCCGCAGGGCCCCGCGAACGACGCTCATCGGACCCAGCGGCGACCTGCCAGTTCAGCAGCTCGTTGAGCCGGGCCATGGCGTGGATGCGGCCGAGCGAACGACGCACGTCGATCTCACCGAGCACGCCGCGCGGCTGCGCCCAGTCCCGCACCCGGTCGTAGAGCTGCTCGATCTTGCCGGAGGGCCCGAGACTCACCCGCTCGTGGTTGAGCTGCGTCGTGATCAGCTTCCAACCCCGGTTCTCCTCGCCGACCAGCATGTTCGCCGGAACGCGCACATTGTCGAAGTAGGTCGCGTTGGTGTGGTGGGCGCCATCGCAGGTGATGATCGGCGTCCACGAGTAGCCGGGATCGGTGGTGTCCACGATCAGGATGGTGATACCGCGGTGGCGCGACTCGAGCGACCCGGTGCGGCAGGCCAGCCAGACGTAGTCGGCCTCGTGCGCGCCCGTGGTGAAGATCTTCTGCCCGTTGACGATCCAGTCCCCGGCGTCGTCGCGCACCGCGGAGGTCCGCAGCGACGCTAGATCGGTCCCCGCCTCGGGCTCGGAGTAGCCGATCGCGAAGTGAATATCGCCTGCGAGGATTCCTGGCAGGAACTGCTTCTTCTGTTCCTCGGTGCCGAACTGCTGCAATGTCGGTCCGACCGTCAGCAGGGTCACCAGCGGAAGTGGGACATCGGCACGGACGGCCTCGTTGAAGAAGATCTGCTGCTCGACCGGCCCGAAGCCCTGGCCGCCGTATTCCTTCGGCCAGCCGACGCCGAGCCAGCCGTCGCGCCCCATCCTGCGCACCACTGCGCGGTAGGCATCGCCATGGCGGTTCGCCGCCATCTCGGCCTCCTCCTGAGGAGTCACGAGATCGGCGAAGTATGAGCGCAGTTCGTCACGTAATCGACGCTGCTCGGTAGTCAGGTCGATGAACATCTGGCCCCCAAACGATCAAGTCGGAACGACGGCCCGCCGAGCCAGCGAGCGATGTCCTTGGCTTGTGAGTAATAGCGATGCATCGGATGGGTCACGTCCACGCCGACACCACCGTGCAGGTGATGGCACTTCTGCATAGCCTGCGGCAATTCCGCGGCGACGGAGTAGGCAAGGATGTCCAGGTCGTCGTCGGTTCGGCCGCGATGCTCCTGGCTCGGACCATCCTGCGCAAGAGCCCAATTAGCCGACAACGCGGCCACGTGCAGGGTGCGGGAGACGACGTACAGATCGGCGATCTGCTGGGCCACCGCCTGGAACTCCGCCAGCGGCCGACCGAATTGACGACGGGTCCGC
This sequence comes from Nocardia sp. NPDC023852, assembly GCF_040639505.1. Classification (NCBI taxonomy): domain Bacteria; kingdom Bacillati; phylum Actinomycetota; class Actinomycetes; order Mycobacteriales; family Nocardiaceae; genus Nocardia; species Nocardia sp. NPDC023852. The sequence continues at coordinate 103,121 of NZ_JBFAAB010000003.1, read as the reverse complement.
AGATGCTCGGCGGTCAGGACGAGCGCACCCTTTAGCAAACCGTCGGCGACCGATCCGATCGAGGCAAGTGCCAGCCGGTGCAGGTCGCCGAGACCGGTCGGCCACAGCTGATCGGCGGGTATCTTCACCTGGTCCAGCCGCACGCTGCATTCCGGGATGCCGCCGGAGACCGGAGTCGGTGTCGTCGTGAGCCCTTCGGCTTCCGAATCAACAAGGGCGATACCGGAATCGGTGGGTACCAGCAGCCAGCGCGCCTGCTCGGCATAGGGCACGGCAACCTTGTGCCCGGTGATGCGCACCGTGTTACCACTGACAACCGCGGTGGTCTCCGGCTTCACCGTGAACGGCGCCGCAGGTTCGCTCAGCGCCGCGGTCAGCACAGTGCCCTTGGCGACCTCGGGCAGCACCTGCTCCCCGATGCTCTCCGGCGCGGAGGCCAACAGCGGCAGCACGCCGAAGCCGAGCGTCGGCAGGGCCGGCACCGCGACCGCGTCCGTCGCCAGCTCGGTGAGCAGCACCGATACTTCGAGCAGGCCCATCCCATCACCGCCGTGCCGCTCCGGCAGCGCGATCGACAGCAGTCCGGAGTCGACCAGTCTCGGCCATAGCTCCATATCACGGGCCGACTCGCGCTCCATCAAGCTCACGACGACTTCGGCCACGGCATCCTGGCCCTCTTCCCTGGTGAAGTCCACGCTTTTCTCCCAGTTGTCTCGGCGACTAGCTGTCAGCGTCACGAGGCAGCCCCAGAATCCGCTCACCGGCCACGGTGAGCAGAATCTGCTCGGTTCCACCAGCGATCGATAAACAGCGCGTGAGCAGGAACTCCTTCGCCACTTCGGCATCCTGCGCGCCGATCGGCCCTGTCGTCTCGACAGCGAATTCCGCGACCGCCTGGCGGTGGCGTACCCCGAGCAACTTGCGTACGCTACCCTGCGCGCCGGGGTCACCGCCCGCCAACATTCGGACCGCGGCGCGCTGCTCTAGCAAAATTCCGGCGATCGCCTCGGCGATGAACCCGCCGAGCCGGTCGTTCAGCAGTTCCGCGCCGGGCCCCGTGGCGGGCGATTTCGCGATCAGCTCCTCGAGCACCGGCCCGATGCCGTTGCCACCCATCGCGACGCGCTCTGTCGACAGGGTCGAGCGGGCGATCTTCCATCCGTTGTTCAGTGCGCCGACCACACAGTCGTCGGGCACGAACACATCGTCGAGGAACACTTCGCTGAAGCGTGCCTCGCCGGTGATCTGCACCAGCGGCCGGACCTCCAGACCTGCGCTGTGCATGTCGACAAGGAAGTAGGAAATGCCGCGGTGCTTGGGCGTGTCCGGGTTGGTGCGGCCCAGGCAGATCGCCCAGTTCGCCTCGTCGCCGAGCGAGGTCCACACTTTCTGCCCGCGCAGCACCCAGCCACCGTCCACCTTCTTCGCGGTGGTGCGCAGCGCGGCCAGGTCCGAGCCCGCCTCGGGTTCGCTGAACAGCTGGCACCAGACCACCTCGCCGCGCAGCGTAGGCCAGGCGAACCGGTCGACCTGCTCCGATGTCCCGTGGCGCAGCAGGGTGGGGATCGCCCAGCCGCCGATGGCCAGGTCCGGGGCGGTGAGACCCGCGCGGCGCAGTTCCTCGGAGATCATCAGACCGGTCATCGGGTCCGCGGCGCGGCCATAGGGTCGTGGCCAGTGCGGCATGACCAGTCCCGCCTCGACCAGTGCGACGCGCTGCTTGTCGGCGGGCAACGCCGCGATCCGCGCGACCTCGGCGGCCAGCTCGTGCGTGGTGCCGTCGTCTGCGGCAGCCACGCCCCCGGCATGAGCGGTCAGGCCCGGAGGCGGCAGCGAAGAGCCACCACGGAGGGCTCCGCTCACGCGAGAAGCAGAATCGGCAGCGAATACCTGGTCGGCGCCGGTGGTGCGCCGCTGTCCAGAACGCGTCAGCTCCGTCACCCTCGCCCGCCAGCGCCCCGAGCCGCCGAGCAGCTGACGCAACGCCACCGCCCTGCGCAGGTACAGGTGCGCGTCGTGCTCCCAGGTGAAGCCGATGCCCCCGAGCACCTGGATGCAGTCCTTGGCGGTCTCGACCGCCGCGTCCAGGGCGATCGCGGCGGCGATCGCGGCGGCGATCGGCAGTTCGGCGCCACCCTCGTCTACCGCGGCCGCGGTGTCAGCCGCGACGGCGCGGATGAGCTCGGTCCGGCACAGCATCCAGGCACAGAGGTGTTTGACCGCTTGGAAGGATCCGATCTTGCGTCCGAATTGCTCGCGCACCTTGGCGTATTCGACCGCGGTCTCCAGGCACCAGCCCGCGAGACCGGCCAGCTCGGCGGCGGCGAGCGCGACGAGAAGATCCCCGGCCGCGTACGGCGCGGCGAACACCCGCTCGGCCGGCACACGCACGTCGGCGCAGTGCACCCGCGCCAGCGGTGTGCTCAGGTCCAGTGGCGCCAGCGGCTCGACCCGCAGACCGGCGGCCTCCGGCGGAACCACGCACCAACGCTGTCCCTGCGGAAGGGATACCGGTAACAGCACCGCGGTTCCCGGCGCCGCACCGAGGACGGAATCCCAGGTACCTGTAAGCGACAACTCGCCGCTCGCGACAGGTACGCTCACCGCCGAACCGACAACGAAGTCGAGCGCGACACCGCAGGGGAGGTCCTCGTCGAGCCGTCCCGCGGTGATCAGATTGGCCAAAGCCGTTGTCAGCACAGGGCCACCGACCAGATCGTGCGCCGCCTGCTCCATCAGGACGGCGAGATCGATGACCGAACCGCCCGCGCCACCCGCATCCTCGGACACCGCGACCCGGAAGATTCCGATCTCGGCCAGCGCAGGCCAGTAGCCGCGCCAGAAGTCCGCCGGGTCGGTCCGCATTGTTGCAGTTGGACGGACCGACGCCGCCCATCCGCGCATCGACTCCTGAACGGCTTTATGCTCGTCAGTGGTGGCGATGGTCACAGTCCATACCGCCTTTCCGGCGTGACTCCCACACCTAGAACATGTTCTAATATCCTAGCCGGGCGTAAGTCAAGACACGATCACCGCCCCGACAGACCGCGCACGCCGATGAAACGACGTTTCCGGAAAGGACTCTCGTCAATGGCCAGTCCCTCCCGATCGCAGCCCGCCGACTCGAGCGCGGCAACGCCCCCCGCTACCGTCACCACGCTCAGTGAGGACGACCTGAGCTCAGCGGCGCAGCGCGAGCGGCGCAAGCGAATTCTGGACGCGACCTTGGCGCTGGCGTCCAAAGGCGGATACGACGCGGTCCAAATGCGCGCGGTAGCCGAGCGCGCCGATGTCGCGGTCGGCACGCTCTACCGGTACTTCCCGTCGAAGGTGCATTTGCTTGTCTCCGCGCTGGCGCGCGAATTCGAGCAAATTGAAGGCAAACGCAAGCCTCTTGCCGGACAGTCGCCGCGCGAGCGCATGCACCTGCTGCTCACTCAGATCACCAGAATGATGCAGCGCGACCCGCTGCTCACCGAGGCCATGACCCGCGCGTTCATGTTCGCCGACGCCTCGGCCGCCGCCGAGGTGGACCGCGTCGGCAAGGTGATGGACCGCGTTTTCGCCCGCGCCATGAACGATGGCGAGCCCAGCGAGCGCCAGCTGGCTATCGCCCGGGTGATCAGCGATGTCTGGCTGTCGAATCTGGTCGCCTGGCTGACCCGGCGCGCCTCGGCCACCGATGTCACCGAACGGCTGGAGCTTACGGTGGATCTCCTGCTGGGCGACCGGGGTCAGTAACCCCCAGACGGACCGTCAGCGCACCGCTGGCGAATTCGGGCATCGGCACCACACCGAGGCGATGGGCTCGGGTGTGCGACGCAACTCACGCCCTCCGGTCCCGAAGCCGTCAGCTGGGCAGACCTTCTCGATTCGTTCCCACACGAGCCTTATCGTGCGCACGTGTACCAGCGCGCTTCTGTGCGGCGAATTCAACAAAGTATTGTTTTGGCCGCCCCATGAAAAAACACCTCCCATCACTAGGTTGGATGCGTGAGCGCACAGGATCTGCCACTGGAATTTCGCCGTGCACTGTCGACGGTCGCGCGCGTGCCACGACTGCTGGTCGCATCGGATTACGACGGGACGCTCGCGCCCATCGTGTCCGACCCGACCAAGGCCTTTCCCCATCGGGAGTCGGTGAGTGCGTTACGCGCACTCGCCGGCCTGACCGGGACCACCGCCGCCGTCATCTCCGGCCGGGCACTGCGAGATCTCGCGGCGTTGTCCCGCCTTCCGGTCGAGGTGCAGTTGATCGGTAGCCACGGCTCCGAGTTCGACGTGGGCTTCGTGCACGCGATCGACAACGACGCCAAGCACCTGCTGCAAGAGGTGCAGACGGCACTGAGCCGGATCGCCACGGAGAACCCCGGCGTCACGGTCGAGATAAAGCCGGCCAGCGTCGCCTTGCACGTGCGCAACGCGAGCCCCGAGATCGGGCATCGCGCGCTGCTGCAGGTCCGGCAGGGCCCGGCGTGCTGGATCGGCGTACAGGTGACCGAGGGCAAGTCGGTCATCGAACTGGCCGTGGTGCAGACGGACAAGGGCACCGCGCTGGACACCGTCCGGCATCAGGCGGGCGCGTCGGCAGCGGTGTTCTTCGGCGACGACGTCACCGACGAGAAGGCGTTCCGGGTGCTGTCCGGTCCCGACGTCGGCATCAAGGTCGGCGACGGCGAGAGCGTGGCCAGGTTCCGGGTGGACAGCACCGAGGCCGTGTCCTGGGCGCTGGCCTTCCTGCTCGAGGAGCGACGCACCTGGCTGGCCGGCGCGAGCGCGCCGCGCATCGAACGGCTGACCATGCTCGCCAGCCCGCGCTCGGTCGCGCTGCTCACCCCCGACGCGACGGTCACCTGGTTCTGCCATCCGGAGCCGGATTCGGCCGCGGTGTTCGCGCACCTGCTCGGCGGCCCGCAGGCCGGTCATTTCACCATCGAGCCGGAGCGGCCGGGACTTCCGCTCTCGCAGCGTTATGTCGACGGCACGATGACCGTCGAAACACGGTGGGCCAGCTTGCAGGTTGTCGACTATCTGCCGCACGACATCGCGGCGACCCGCACCGACCTGACCCGGGTGATCACCGGTGACGCCAGGGCCGTCGTCACGTTCGCGCCGCGGCCGGAGTTCGGTCAGGTGCCGGTGACCCTCGAGGCGCAGGAGACCGGGCTGCGGGTGCACGGCACCAACGATCCGATCGTGCTGCGCTCCCCCGGCGTGCAGTGGCAGATCGTCTCCGACGGGATACACGAGTCCGCACGGGCCGTGGTCGACCCGTCACGCGGCCCGGTTGTGCTCGAATTGCGCTGTGGCACCGTCGATTTCGCGCCGGCGATGACCAGCGAGCCGGAGCGGCGGCGGCAGGCGGAGAACTACTGGGCACAGTGGGCCTCCCAACTCACGCTGCCGCCGCTGAAGCCGGATCTGATGAAGCGCTCCGCGCTGACCTTGCGCGGCCTGGTGCATGTGCCGTCCGGTTCGATCCTCGCGGCCGCCACCACCTCGCTGCCGGAGGACATCGGCGGCGTCCGCAACTGGGATTACCGCTACTGCTGGCTGCGCGACGCGTCGCTGACCGCGCAGGCACTGGTCTCGCTCGGCTCGCTGACCGAGGCCGAGGACTTCCTCGGCTGGGTGCATCGCGTACTGGAGACGCTGCCTGGGCCGGAGCGACTGCACCCGCTGTACACGCTGTACGGCGAGACGCTGCCGCCCGAGGCATCGATCGACCAGCTGCCCGGCTACGCGGGCTCGCGCCCGGTACGCGTCGGCAACGCGGCGAACATGCAGGTGCAGCTGGACGTCTTCGGCCCGATCGTCGACCTCATCTCGACCCTGGCGCACGCCAGAGAGCTGAAGGGGATCACCGACCCCGCGCACGCGCTGCCGGACGCCGACTGGGAACTTGTGCAGGCCATGGTGCACGCGGTGCAGCGCCGCTGGCAGGAACCCGACCACGGCATCTGGGAGATCCGCGGCAATCCGCGCCACCACGTGTATTCGAAGGTGATGGGCTGGCTGACCGTCGACCGGGCGCTGACCTTGGCCCGGAAGTTCGAGCGCCAGATCGACCCGGCCTGGACGACGCTACGCGACACCATCGCCGACGAGGTGAAGGCCAAGGGCTGGAATGAGGACGTGCAGTCCTACACAGCGGCCTACGACGGCACCGACCTGGACGCGGCGACCCTGCATATCGGATTGAGCGGCCTGATCGATCCGTCCGATCCGCGCTTCGCGGCGACCGTCGTGGCGACCGAGGCCGAGCTGCGCAGCGGCTCGACGGTGTACCGGTACCACCACGACGACGGCCTGCCCGGCGGCGAAGGCGGCTTCCACCTGTGCGCTGCCTGGCTGGTCGAGGCGTACCTGCTGATCGGGAAGCGCTCGGACGCCGAGGCGCTGTTCGCCCAGCTGGTCGATGTCGCCGGCCCGACCGGACTGCTCAGTGAGGAGTACGACCCGGTTGCCGAACGGTCGCTCGGCAACCACCCGCAGGCCTACAGCCACCTCGGCCTGCTGCGTTGTGCGCAGCTTCTCGGACAGCCGGCGGAAGCCAAAGCCATGGTCTAGCAATGCCGCGAATCACTCGGGGCCCGCGAACGAGGAATCGTTCGCGGGCCCTTCGCGTTCGGACTTCAGGGCGGCGTCGAGTCGTTCCCGTAGACGGCTGCTGCTAAAGTTAAACGGGAACGATTTCCATTTTGATCTAGAGCACTGCCAGGAGTACCCCCACGTGAAAACTCGATTCGCCATGAAATATGCAGGCATCGCCGTGGGGGTTGCCGCCGCGCTGACGCTCACCGGCTGCGGCAGCTCGAAGGACTCGGACCGGCCGACTGTCGTCGCTTCCACCGACGTCTGGGGCGATATCGCCACCGCCATCGGGGGCCCAGATGCCACGATCCGGTCCCTGATCACCGATCCGAACGCCGATCCACACTCGCACGAGACCTCCGCCGTGGAGTCGGCCGAACTCAGCGACGCCGACCTGGTCGTCTACAACGGTGGCGGTTACGACGAGTTCGCCGAGAAGGCGGTGGCGGGCAAGAACAAGCGCACTGTCGACGCGTTCGATTCCCGGATCGACAAGAGCGATGAGAACGAGCACGTCTGGTACGACGTACGCACCGTCGGTGTGGTCGCCGACCGGATCGCCGCCCAGCTCGGGGAACTGAACCCGGACAAGGCCGCGGCCTACACCGAGCGCGCGGCCGTGTTCGAGAACCAACTCGCCGCGATCACCGCGATCACCGGCAAGATCGCGGCCGAACACCCGAAAACGCCGGTGCTGCAGACCGAACCGCTCGCGCACTACCTGTTGATCGCCGCCGCGGCCGAGGATCTGACCCCGCACGAGTTCCAGGAGGCCATCGAGCAGGAGACCGATCCAGCACCCGCGGCCGTCACGGCGACCCAGGACCTGCTCACCGATAAGCGGGTGCGCGCGCTCGTCTACAACGTGCAGACCCAGGACAAGATCACCAAGGACCTGCGGGCCAGCGCGCAGAACGCGGGCATCGCCGTGGTCGAAGTAACCGAAACCCTGCCCGACGGCGTCGATTACATTCAGTGGCAGACGAAGAATGCGCAGGCGCTCGCCGCCGCGCTGAGTTGACCAGATGAGCAAGGGAGCGGCGCTGACCGAGCACACTGGGAGGGAACGGCGGCCACCACGCCTCGCAAGTGGTTCGGCCGCCGTCCGGCTGGATGCCGCTCGATTGTCATTCGGTGACCGCACGCTCTGGCAGGAACTTGATCTCACCGTCGCCGCAGGTGAATTCGTTGCCGTCCTCGGGCCGAACGGGTCGGGCAAGACCTCACTGCTGAAGGTGCTGCTCGGCCAGCTCGGGCTCAGCGCGGGCACGGCGCGGATCGCGGACGCCCCAGCCCGCAAGGGCAATCCGGACATCGGATATGTGCCGCAACAGAAGACGATCGATGCCGGCGTGCAGTTGCGCGGAGTCGACCTGGTCGGGCTCGGCGTCGACGGGCATCGCTGGGGGCTTGGGCTGCGCTCCCGCACCGAACGCAAGCGCAAGGTTGCGGCGGCCATCGCCGACGTCGGCGCGGAGGGCTTCGCCTACGCACCATTGGAATCCATGTCCGGCGGCGAACAGCAGCGGCTACGCGTGGCGCAGGCGTTGGTCGGCGATCCTAAGGTGCTGCTGTGCGACGAGCCGCTGCTGAGCCTGGACCTGGCCAATCAGCGGCTGGTCGCGGAGTTGATCGATCGGCGGCGGCGCACCCACAACACCGCAGTACTTTTCGTGACACACGAGATCAATCCGATTCTGCCGCTGGTGGATCGGGTGCTGTACCTGGTCAACGGAAAGTTCCGGATCGGGACACCGGACGAGGTGATGACCTCGCAGGTGCTCTCGGAGCTGTATCGGACCGAGGTGGATGTGCTGCGGGTGCGTGGGCGACTGGTGGTCGTCGGGACCGGCGATACGATGGATGCCCTCGGCGCGGCGGGCGGGCACTGCCATGGCGCGGCGGGTGACGGATTTGCGCCCGGCGTTTCCGCTGAGGACATCGCGCCGCCGTCCGCCGACGCGGCGGCGCCCGTTTCTGTCGGGGAAGTAGGACACCTCGCGACCTTCGGCCCCAGCGACGAACACAGCCACCATAACCACGACAGCCGCGGCCACACCGACGGCCCCAGCCACAACCACGTCGACGTAGACAGCCACAACCGCACCGACAGCCAGGGGCGCGACTACGCCGCCGGCGACAGCGACAGCGACAGCGACAGCGACAGCGACAGCCACTATGCCGCCGACAGCCGTGGCCACGGTTACGCCGTCGACGACAGCCACAGCGAGAATCACGCCGACGACAACGGCACGACCCTGTCGGCCGCCCATCAGGATCCGAGGGAAGTGCGCTCGTGACCGACAAGCTCTCCGGCGTCGTCACGAAGATGTTCGACCTCGCCACCACCGCGAACCTGCTCTCCTACGACTTCGTGCAGCAGGCGGTACTGGCAGCGGCGCTGCTCGGGCTGCTGTCCGGCGTGATCGGCCCGCTGATCATCAGTAGGCAGATGTCATTCGCCGTGCACGGCACCAGCGAGCTGTCGCTGACCGGCGCGGCCGCCGCGCTGCTGGCCGGAATCGGGGTCGGCCTCGGCGCCATTGTGGGCTCGGTAATCGCGGCCGTGCTCTTCGGTCTGCTGGGAACTCGTGCGCGGGAACGCGATTCGGTGATCGCGGTGGTGCTCTCGTTCGGGCTCGGGCTCTCGGTGCTGTTCCTCTGGCTCGGTCCCGACCGCGCGGGGTCGAAGTTCTCGCTACTGACCGGACAGGTGGTCAGCGTCGGCAACAATGGACTCGGTCTGCTCGCCACCTGCACCGTGGGCGTGCTCACGGTGCTCGCGTTCGTCTACCGCCCGCTGCTGTTCGCCAGCTCCGATCCGGAGGTGGCAGTGGCGCGCGGGGTTCCGGTGCGGACGCTGTCCATCGTGTTCGCCGTGCTACTCGGCATCACCGCGGCCTTCGGCGTGCAGATCGTCGGGGCGCTGCTCGTGCTCGCGCTGCTGATCACCCCCGCCGCCGCTGCGGCGCAGCTCACCGCGAATCCGATCCGGGCAACCGTGCTCGCGGTGGTGTTCGCCGAGATCGCCGCGGTCGGCGGCATTCTGCTGTCGCTGGCCCCGGGTGTTCCGGTCTCGACGTTCGTCACCACGATCTCGTTCCTGATCTACCTCTGCTGCCGGGTGGTCGGCACCCGGCGCCGCCAGGTTGGCTGATCCGCCTCTCCTCGCCCAACGCCTGACCTCGCACGGCCCGACCGACGAGCTGAGGTAGGAAATGGTCGAACTCGCCGCGCCGAGCAACTGCTCACCGTGCAGGCGCCCGGTCGCTCGGCGGACGCGGGCTGACCCACGTCGAGCAGGCGGTGATCTACGAGGCGGCGGGGTGGTCCACGCTCAGCCCGATTGCGATGAACTGCGCGGCACCTGACGAGGGCAACATGTTCCTGCTGTCCCAAGTCGCCGACCCGGACCAGGCACGGCGGTATCTGGCTCCGGTGGTCGCCGGACACCAGCGCTCGGTTTTCGCCATGACCGAGCCAGACGGCGCGGGCTCCGCCCAGCTGGCCACCGAGGCGACCTTCGACGGCGCGAACTTCACCATCAACGGCCGCAAGTGGCTGATCACCGGCGCGAACGGCACGAAGACCTGGAAGGTCGCCGACCGGTGCGTGCAGGTGCTCGGAGGTTTTTCGGCCCGAGGTCAGGTCGGCCCCGGTCGGCTAACATGCTGTGGCATGAGTTCGGAACTGCATGTCGATGTCTCCGCCGGCATCGCCGTGCTCACGCTCAACCGGCCCGCTCAGCAGAATGCCTTCACCCCGACGATGGCCGCCGAACTGAGTGCCGCGCTGCAGCGCTGTGATGTGGAAGACGCCATTCGTGCCGTGATCATCACCGGCACACCGCCCGCGTTCTGCGCCGGCGCCGACCTGTCCAACCGGGTCGGAGAGGTCAGCGCGACACTGGACCCGCCGCCGTGGCGGGTGCGCAAACCGGTGATCGCGGCGGTGAACGGGCACGCGGTCGGCATCGGGCTGGCCCTCGCCCTGCAATGCGACCTGCGGTACATGGCGCACGACGCGGTGTATGGGCTCAACCAGGTCCGTCGCGGCGTCATGGCCGACGGTTACGCGCACTGGACGCTGCCCCGCCTGGTCGGCATGGCCAACGCGGCCGACATCATGCTGACCGGCCGCACCTTCGACGGCGACGAGGCGAAGGCGATGGGGCTGGCCAACAGTTGCCTGCCCGCGGGCGAGGTGCTCCCGACGGCGCTGGCCGTCGCGCACGACATCGCCAACGGTTCGGCGCCGTTACCGGTGGCGCTGTCGAAGCGGCTGCTGTGGGAGGGAATCGGGATGAGCTCCACCATGGTCGGCCACCTGGAACACGACCTCAACCAGCACGTCACCAAGAGCATCGACGGCGGCGAGGCCATGGCGGCGTTCAAGGATCGCCGACAGCCCAATTGGACCGGCAGCGTCAGCTCGGAGTGGCCGGCCTGGGACGTCGAGGGCGAGCGGGAACGGCCCAGTTTGGGCTAGGCGTTGCCGCCGATCAGGATCAGCAGGAACAGCACAGCGAAGATGATCATCAAGACGGTGCCGATGATGCCGAGGATGTACCCGACCAGCACCTGGGCGCGGCCACCGTACGCGCCTCCGGACTCCTCGATCTGATCGAGCGCTCGCTTGCCCAGCGCCCACGCCACCGGTCCCAGCACACCGCAGCAGAGGACACTTGCCGCGCCGAGGAACAACACCGCCGTCGCGTTCGGATGTTCGATCGGCTGCCCGATGGGCTGGTTCGGTATCACCACCAGCCGAATTCTACTGGGCGGTTCCGCCTCTCCGGGTCTTTAGGCCGTACCAGTTGGGGTGACGCGGGGTTTGCGCTCAGGTCCTGCGTTCTGGTGCCGGTTCAGTTCTGGGCGTACCCGGTGAGTTACCCATGTACTCGCGAAATCAGTTGGACTGTTCCGCCTTTCCGGGTCTTTAGGGCGAACGAGTTGGGGTGACGCGGGGTTTGCGCTCAGGTCCGGCGTCTGGTGCCACTCGAGCCCTGGGCGTACCCGGCGAGTTACCCATGTACTCGCGAAATCAGTTGGACTGTTCCGCCTCTCCAGGTCTTCAGACCGAACGAGTCCGGGTGACGCGGGATTTGCGTGCAGCTCCTGAGCGTAAATCGATGTCATCCAACTCGTACGGCCTGAAGACTCGGAGAGGCGGAACAGCCCGCGATCAAATCCGGCGCTGGCGCGCGATTTCGGAGAGCACGACGCCCGCGGCGACCGACGCGTTCAGCGATTCCACCGGGCCTGCCATCGGAATCCCGATGACCGCGTCGCAGGTCTCCCGGACCAGGCGGGACAGGCCCTTGCCCTCCGAACCAACCACGACGACGGTGGGCTCACGGCCGTCGAACTCATCCAGCGGCGTGTCGCCGCCCGCGTCCAGGCCGACGACCTGAATCCCCTTGCCTGCCCAATCCTTCAGCGTGCGGGTCAGATTCGTCGCGCGGGCGACCGGGAGCCGGGCCGCGGCGCCGGCGCTGGTACGCCAGGCCACCGCGGTGACGCTCGCACTGCGCCGCTGCGGGATCAGCACGCCCTGGCCGCCGAAAGCCGCCACCGAGCGGATCACGGCACCGAGGTTGCGCGGATCGGAGATGTTGTCCAGCGCGACGAGCAGCGCCGGGCCGCCCGAATCGCGGACCTTGGCAAGCAGGTCGTCCGGATGGGCGTAGCGGTACGGCGGCACCTGCAGCGCGACGCCTTGGTGCAGTCCGTTGGCGCTCAACCGATCCAGGTCGGTGCGCGGAACCTCCAGGATCGAGATGCCCTTGTCGGCGGCGAGTCGCACACTCTCGGTCAGCCGGTCGTCGTTCTCGGTGCCGACCGCGACGTACAGCGCGGTCGCGGGCACGCCGGCACGCAGGCACTCGACCACCGGGTTACGCCCGAGCACCAACTCCGGAGCGTCGTCGTTCTTGCGACCCGCAGGACGGGACGTGGTACCGCCACGTGTGGCCGCACGGCCCTGCGTGGCCTTTGTCTTGGCGGTCGCGCGTTTGGCGGCGGGATGCTTGGTGCGCTGTTCGGCGGGCGGAGTCGCGCCACGACCCTCCAGCCCCCGCCTGCGCTTGCCGCCGGAGCCGACCACGGCCCCCTTCTTGGTCCCGCCCTTGCGAACCGCACCTCGGCGCTGCGAATTGCCTGCCATCAGTTGGCCTTTCCGGATTGCGGTGCGCCGAGCGCCCATTCTGGGCCGTTGGCGGTGTCGGTGACCTCGATGCCCGCGATCTGCAGGCGATCACGGGCGGCATCGGCGCTCGCCCAGTCCTTCTCGGCCCGCGCGCGCTGGCGACGATCCAGCTCCGCGCGCACCAGCACGTCCAAGGCGCCGAGTGCGGCCGAGGAGTCGCTCGGGGTATACCAGTGCGGGTCGAGCGGGTCCGCGCCGAGGATACCGAGCATGGCACGCACCTGGCTCGCCAGGTCGCGAGCCGACTCGATCGCGCCCACCTCGAGCGCCTTGTTGCCCTCGTGCACCACGCGGTGGATCTCGGCGAGCGCTTTCGGCACCGCGAGATCGTCATCGATGGCCGCGGCGAACGCGTCGGTCCACTTGCCCACCGGAATCTCGCTCGCCCGATCCACGACCCGGTTCACGAAGGCCTCGATGCGCTGATAGGACTGCGCGGCATCGTGCAGCGCCTTGTCCGAGTACTCCAACATCGAGCGGTAATGCGCACTGCCCAGGTAGAACCGGAGTTCGACGGCGCGGACCTTTTTGAGTACGTTCGGCACCGACAGCACGTTGCCCAGCGACTTGGACATCTTCTCTCCGCCCATGGTCACCCAGCCGTTGTGCAGCCAGTACCTGGCGAAGTCGTCACCGGCGGCCTTGGATTGGGCGATCTCGTTCTCGTGGTGCGGAAACACCAGATCCATACCGCCGCAATGGATGTCGAACTCCGGGCCGAGATAGAACTCGGCCATCGCGGAGCATTCCAGGTGCCAGCCGGGTCGGCCGGGGCCCCAGGGCGACGGCCAGGTCGGCTCGCCCGGCTTGGCGGCCTTCCACAGCGTGAAGTCGCGCGGGTCACGCTTGCCCTCGCCCACGCTCTCGCCCTGGTGCACGTCATCGAGCTTGTGGCCGGACAGCTTTCCGTAGTCCGGGTAGCTGACCACATCGAAGTAGACGTTGCCCGACGAAGCGTAGGCGTGCCCACGATCGATCAGTCGCTGCATCATTTCGACCATCTGAGTGATGTGGCCGGTGGCGCGCGGCTCCGCGGACGGCGGCAGAACGCCGAGCAGTTCGTAGGCGCGGTCGAAGGCGCGCTCGTGCGTGGCGGCCCACTCCCACCACGGCCTGCCCGCTTCGGCGGCCTTGGTCAGGATCTTGTCCTCGATATCGGTGACATTGCGGATGAACCTGACGTCGTAGTCGTGTGCGAGCAACCAGCGCCGCAGCACGTCGAACGCGACTCCGCTGCGCACATGGCCGATGTGCGGCTCACCCTGCACGGTGGCGCCACAGAGGTACACCGAAGCACGGCCGGGGACCAAGGGCGCGAAATCGCGCATGGTCCGCGTGTCGGTGTCAAAGAGGCGCAGAGTCACGGCAGTCGATCCTAGCTGGTATATAAGGGCGTTCACGGACCGGCTCTGGTCCGCGGGAGCAGGATCAACGACAGTCTTGCAGCAAGGCGGTCGCCACCGCAGCGACGCCCTCGCCGCGACCGGTGAGCCCGAGCCCGTCGGTGGTGGTGCCGGACACCGAAACCGGCGCGCCGAGTAGCTCGCCGAGCACCTGCTGAGCCTCGGCACGACGCGGCCCGATCTTGGGCCGATTGCCGATCACCTGGACCGCCGCGTTGACGACCTCGAAGCCCGCCGCGCCGAGCAGCCTGCGCACTTCCTTCAGCATGGCAGCGCCGGAGACACCATCCCATTCCGGGCGACCGACGCCGAACACCGCACCGACGTCACCCAGACCTGCCGCGGACAGCAAGGCGTCGCAGAGCGCGTGCGCCGCGACGTCGCCGTCGGAATGGCCCGCGCAGCCGTCGGCACTGTCGAACAGCAGACCCGCCATCCAGCAGGGACGTCCGGACTCGATGGGATGGACATCGCTGCCGATGCCGACGCGCATGCCCACGGCGCGCTGTGTCGATGGTTCGCTCGCAGGCTCACGCTGTGTCGATGGTTCGCTCGCAGGCTCGCTCACGGCGCCACCGCCCGGCCGACACTCGCGCCGTCCAACACCGCATTGGCGAGCAGGAGGTCGAGCGGAGTGGTGATCTTGAATGCCAGTGGGTCGCCGGGGATGGTGCGGACCTCTATGCCGAGCTTTTCGACCAGCCCCGCGTCATCGGTGGCCGGAATGCCCTCCGTCGCGTACGCGGATCGCAGCAAATCGGCCGCGAAACCCTGCGGCGTCTGGATGGCGCGCAGCTGCGCGCGGTGCGGGGTGCCGGTCACCGCGCCTGCCGCGTCGACGGACTTGATGGTGTCGGCGACCGGAAGTCCGGGAATCACCGCACGATGGCCGGTACGCAGCTCCGCGGCCACCCTGGCGATCAGCGCGGATGGGGTGAGGGCGCGGGCGGCGTCGTGGACGAGGAAATAGGCGGCGTCGGGCGCGGCGGCGATGCCTGCGCGCACCGAGTCGATGCGTTCGGCGCCGCCGACGACCACGTGTACCGAATCCGAGGGCGGCAGCAGGGCAACGGCGCGGTCGACGAGTTCGGTGGAAACCATCACGATGATCCGGTCGACCGCGCCGGAGGCGATCAGGCCTTCCACCGCGAGCCGGACCATAGGCGTGCCGCCGACCGTGACGAACGCCTTGGGTATGGATTCACCCAGACGCACGCCACGACCGGCGGCAGGCACCAAAGCAACGACGGGTCCGTCGCTGGGACGGACACCGTTGTCAGGTGTGTTCACGGTCAGGAAGCCGCTGCGAGAACCTCGTCGAGCAGCGTCTCGGCCTTACCGTCGTCGGTACCCTCAGCCAGTGCGAGCTCACCGACGAGGATCTGACGAGCTTTGGCGAGCATGCGCTTCTCGCCCGCGGACAGGCCGCGATCCTGCTCCCGACGCCACAGATCGCGGACGACCTCGGCCACCTTGTTCACATCGCCGGAGGCGAGCTTCTCCAGGTTGGCCTTGTAGCGGCGAGACCAGTTGGTCGGCTCCTCCGTATGTGGCGCGCGCAGCACCTGGAAGACCCGATCGAGACCCTCTTGGCCCACGACGTCGCGGACGCCGACATATTCGGCGTTCTCAGCGGGAACCCGAACAGTGAGATCGCCCTGGGCGACCTTCAGGACCAGATACTCTTTTTGCTCACCCTTGATGGTGCGAGTCTCGATTGCTTCGATCAGCGCCGCTCCGTGGTGGGGGTAAACGACGGTGTCTCCGACCTTAAAAATCATGTGTCCCGTGCCCCTTTCGATGTTCACAGTTTAACATGCGACTCGATAACGGCGCGATCAACTGTGCAGGTCAGGGGCCACAACGAAGCAACCGCTCGGCTTGACAGAAGCTGGACGGTGTGCATTACGTTGTGTCAGAACGAGTTATCTCCTAGTTTGATCGCCCTTTCGGCCCCTGCGGCGACATGGCACTTTCTCCGCAATCTCTGAAGCTCGACCGAACTGTTATCCGACGCGGGGGTGTCGCGACGGCCGCACCGTTCGCCAGGTCACAAGCCTGGCATTCCGGAGGCTCGCGCGGCGACCGGAGGCAAGTTAGCACAGCCCCCACGCCCGGGCCGGGATGGGAACTACTACGCTCCCTAGTTACTACGCTCCTCTGCGGAGCCGAGCCCGGTCGACATGGAGGGACAACCCGTGACTGCCCTGAACGCTGTGACCGCCCCGAGGGGGGCGCGACGTCGCATGGTGACGGTTGCCGCACTCGCCGCCGGAGCGGCGATCGCGCTGTCCGGCTGTGGCGCGGGTCAGATCGCGCAGACCGCCGGCCAGGTTGCCGCCGTGAACGGCAACCACGCGGACGTCGGCCGCATCGCGCTGCGGAATGTGCACATCGTGTACCCGGCCGAGGGCGGCGGGTACACCAATGCCAAGGGGGGCAAGGCAGCCATCGCCCTGTCCATCATCAACAACGGCGAATCCGTCACAGACCAGCTGACCAGCATCACCACCGATCTCGGCACCGTGAAGATCACCCCGGCCACAGGCAAGTCCGCCGTCGAGCTCGCCCCGCAGCAGACCGTGGTCGCCGCCCCCCAGCAAGGCGAACACGACAACCACGGCTCCCGGCCGGCGGCCGACGACCCCGAGGCGAACCCGATCCTGATCGAGATCACCGGACTGACCAAGGACATCACCCCTGGCCTGACCTACAACGTCTCGTTCAACTTCAAGCAGAACGGCACCGTCCAGGTGCAGGTCCCGGTCGACGCGGGCACGGAGACCGAGCGGCACGAGTCCGACAAGTCCGGCCCGGCCGAAGCGGACCACTGAGTACATCGGCCGCGCCTGCGGCGCTGCGTGTTCGCGGCGCGCCTGAAATCGCACCATGGTGCGATCGATAACGCCGACCACTCCGGCCGAGCCCCCGATTACCAACAACCGCTGATCACCTCCTCCCACTCGTCAGGTGCGAGTCTTACGAGCACCGTTCGCGGCCCGGCTCGCGTCCGAGCAGGCGAAGCGCATGCGACGCAGTCGCGAGTCTCGGCCGCTCGGAGGTGAGTCAAGAGGGGGCGCGGACACGCAGCGCCGCGGGCGCTGTGCATCAGACACTGTCGGACACGGTGCGTAGGGTGCGCGTGTGGCAAAGACCAAGCCGATCTATCGGTGTTCCGCGTGCTCCCACGAAGTTGCCAAGTGGGTAGGGAAATGCTCGGAGTGCGGTGGCTGGGGCACTGTCGACGAGGTGGTCGTCTCGGCGGGCGCTATTGGCGCCCCTGGTCGTAAGGCCATGCTGCCGACCACCGCGGCGGCCCCGATCTCGGCGATCGACTCGCAGGTCACGAAGGCCAGACCGACCGGGGTGAGCGAACTCGACCGGGTACTCGGCGGCGGCGTCGTGCCGGGGTCGGTGGTGCTGCTGTCCGGCGAACCGGGAGTGGGCAAATCGACGCTGCTGCTCGAGGTGGCGCACCGCTGGGCGGCCCAGCGCGACGAGAAATCGCTGTATGTCACCGCCGAGGAGTCCGCGGGCCAGGTGCGGCTGCGAGCCGATCGCACCGGCGCGGTGCACGACAGGGTCTATCTCGCGGCGGAGTCGGATCTGTCGATCGTGCTCGGACACGTCGAGCAAGTGCGCCCGACGCTGCTCGTGGTCGACTCGGTGCAGACCATGCTCGTCCCGGACGTGGACGGCGTGATCGGCGGCGTCACGCAGGTTCGCGCGGTGACCGCCGCGCTGACCTCGCTGGCCAAGGCGAGCGGGATCGCGGTGCTGCTGGTCGGGCACGTCACCAAGGACGGCAACATCGCGGGCCCGCGCACGCTCGAACACCTGGTCGACGTGGTGCTGCAGTTCGAAGGCGACAAGAACTCCACGCTGCGGATGGTGCGCGGCGTCAAGAACCGTTTCGGCAGCGCCGACGAGGTGGGCTGCTTCGAGTTGCACGAGGACGGCATCGCCTGCGTCGACGATCCATCCGGCCTTTTCCTGCACCACCGGACCGAGGCGGTGCCGGGCACCGCGGTGACCGTCGCGATGGACGGCAAGCGACCGCTCGTCGGCGAGGTACAGGGCTTGACCGTGAAGACCGAGATCCCGCAGCCCCGCCGGGCGGTCAGCGGACTGGACTACAACCGGGTCGCCATGGTCTTGGCCGTCCTGCAGAGCCGCGGCCGGGTGTTTCTCGGCAAGAGCGACGTCTACGCCGCGACAGTGGGCGGCATGCGGCTGGTGGAGCCCTCCGCCGACCTGGCCATCGCGCTGGCCATCGCCAGCGCCGAATCCGACGTCTCGATCCCCGCGGGCTGGGTGATTCTCGGCGAGGTCGGCCTCGCGGGCGAAGTCCGCAAGGTGACCGGCGTGGCCCGCAGGCTGGCCGAGGCCGAACGCCTCGGCTTCACCACCGCCCTGGTACCCCCCGGCCTGGCGCCCGTACAGAGCGGCACCATGAAGATCCACGAGGTCACCGACCTCCGGTCCGCCCTCCGCATCACGGGCCTGCGCAGACTGCGCGCGGCACCGGAGGAAGCCGCGGGCTGAGCTGTGTTGGATTTGCCGAGCCTACGGCACCGAAACCAACACACCTCTCAAGCGATGTTGAACGGCTCTGCCGCGCTGCGCACGGAACCCAGTTGCGCCACGACGTTGTACGCACCCGGCGGAACTTGGACGCGTTCGCCCGCGCAGTTGGACTGTGAGGTGGAACCCGACCAGGTCACGGTAAACGCCGCCTGCTCGCCCCGATTCAAGGTGCGCACGTCGGGCTGACCGTCCGGATAGCAGTCCGTGCTCGACCACAGCCGCCGCTGGCCGTCGAGCGTGTATACCGAAACCTGCTGTAGGCCCGAACCCATGTCGCGGGCGCACGGCACCGAGGAGATGTTGGTGATCACGATCCCGAACACGGGCTGCTCGCCGGTTTTGTAGGTGGGCTGTTCGACTGTCACCTTGACCGCCAGCGACTGGTCCGGGCACGGGCCCGCGGCCGATGCCCCGCTCGGGTTGGCCGCGGCGCTACCGGAGGGCGACTTGGGCGCGCCGGACTCACCAGTGCCCGCGGGCTTGGCCGTCGGAGCGTCGGCGGGCTTGGCCACCGACGAACTCGTCGCGGCGATTTTCGCATCGCCAGGCGAGTCACCACCGCGCACGACCGCGAGCACGAGCCAGATCATCAGCGCCAGCGCGACGACCAGAATTCCGATGGCGAACGCGCGTCGACGCCAGTAGATCTCCGGTGGCAGCGGTCCATTCGGTTCCAGCACGACTCAACGGTAAGGGCATGTTCAGGTGCAGCGCCTTATGCGCACGGCGTGTCGGCCCCGCGCACGTGTTCGTCGTGGGTGAATTAATGCCCGCACGCTGCGGAAACTTCGCGCGCGCCCCGGTCAGACCAGCTCGCCGATGTTGCCGACGACACGGTGAAGTTTCACCCGGCCCTCGGCGAGCTTGTACGTCACGCAAGCGATCGCGCACTCACCGGTCGCGACTCGCTGCGAGATGATCATCGACCGCTGCATGAGCAGGCGGCTGGTCTCCACCACATGTCTGGCTTCTATCTCGTCGACGGTGGACAAGCCCTCGCGCCGTCCGACCAGAATGGATGGTGTGACCCGCTCGACCACGCTGCGGATGAAACCGCCGGGAACCTCTCCGCCGTCGAGCGCGTCGATGGTCGCCTTCACCGCGCCGCAGCTGTCGTGCCCGAGCACTACGATCAGCGGCACGTTGAGCACCTGCACCCCGTACTCGATCGAACCGAGCACCGAGCTGTCGACCACATGGCCCGCGGTACGCACCACGAACATGTCACCGAGTCCCTGGTCGAAGATCAATTCGGCGGCGACCCTCGAGTCACCGCAACCGAACAGAATCGCTTGCGGGTGTTGGCCGCTGACAAGTTTGGCCCGGTCTGCAGCTCCCTGGCTAGGATGCAGCAGCGCGTCGTTGACGAAACGCTCGTTGCCCTCTCGCAGGGACTTCCAGGCGCTGATCGGGTTGGAATCAGGCATACCGATCATTGTGCACACGACTCGTGTTACCAGCGAGTTCGTTTGGTTACGAGTCGGCAAATAGCGGCGGGCGGCAGTGGGACAGGAACAGTGAGGGTAGTGCGGAACGAGATCGACACGGACACGTTGCTGGACTGGTACCGGGAGACGGCGCGCGATCTGCCGTGGCGCAGGCCCGGCGTCACCGCGTGGCAGATCCTGATGAGCGAGATCATGCTGCAGCAAACCCCGGTGGTGCGCGTTGAACCGATCTGGCGAGAGTGGGTGGCGCGCTGGCCGGTTCCCTCGGCGATGGCCGAGTCGTCATCGGCCGAGGTGCTGCGGGCCTGGGGCAAGCTCGGGTATCCGCGCCGGGCGCTGCGGCTGCACGAGTGCGCGCGGGTGCTGGCGGCCGAGCACGACGACGCGGTTCCCGCCGATGTGGACATCCTGCTCGGTCTGCCTGGGATCGGCGCGTACACAGCCCGTGCCGTCGCGTGCTTCGCCTACGGCCAACGGGTTCCTGTGGTCGACACCAACGTCCGGCGGGTGGTTGCCAGGGCCGTGCACGGACGCGCTGGAGCGGGCAACCCGTCCTCGCGCGACCTGCCGGAGACGGAAGCGCTGCTGCCGCGCCAGATCGACCGCGCCGCCGTGTTCTCCGCGGCCCTGATGGAACTCGGCGCGACCGTGTGCACCGCGCGCACCCCCGATTGCTCGAGCTGCCCGCTGCCACGCTGCGCCTGGGTCGCCGCGGGCCGACCGGTCACCGACATCGTCCGCCGCACCCAGAAGTACGAGGGCACCGACCGTCAGGCTCGTGGTCGCCTGCTGGACGTCCTGCGCGACGCCAGCGGACCGGTCGAGCGCGTTCGGCTCGATCTTGCCTGGACCCGTGACCCGGGCCAGCGCGAGCGCGCCCTGGATTCCCTGCTGGTCGACGGCCTCATCGAACAGACCGCCGATGGACTTTTCGCGCTCGCGGGCGAGGGGGGCACGGTGCTGGAATCGCTCGAGC
This sequence comes from Nocardia sp. NPDC023852, assembly GCF_040639505.1. NCBI lineage: Bacteria > Bacillati > Actinomycetota > Actinomycetes > Mycobacteriales > Nocardiaceae > Nocardia > Nocardia sp. NPDC023852. The sequence goes on along the minus strand of NZ_JBFAAB010000003.1, from coordinate 81,906 downwards.
CCGCCCGGCCCGACCACCGACGGTCCGAGCACACTCCGGCAGCGCGCCTGACCGGCGCGGGCTCGCCGAGTCCGGCCGAGGCCTAGCCGCCGAGTATGCGATGTAGGAAGCGCTCGACCTCCGCCCGGTAACGCCCCGGCTGGTCATCGTGCACAAGATGTCCTGCGTCCGGAACCACCACATAGTCGGCGTCTGGATGAACGGCAGCCATTTGCCGCATCTGTCCCGGTGGAGTGATGGTGTTCGCGCCCTCGAGCAACAAGGCGGGAACCCGGACGGCGCGCCATTGCTTCCAGAAGTCGCGGGCCCCCCACTCCTCGGCGATGTCGCGGAAGGTGGCGACCGAGCCGTGCAGCCGGTATCCGTCCGGCCCGTACTCGAACGAATTCAGGAAATACCGCCCGGCCACCGGCCCGAAAAACGACAGCACCGCATCGGCGTCGGGAAACGGCTGCGGCCATGCTTCGATCATCGCGGCCCAGTTCGCCGCGGTGCGGCCGGTGAAATCCGGTGCGATGTCCTCGATCACCAGCGCCCGCACCCGCCCGGGGTATGTCGCGGCGAAGACCCAGCCGTGCAGCGCGCCCATCGAATGCCCGATCAGCACCATCGGGTCGAGGATCTCGGCCGTGCTCGCTGCCAGGTCCGCCACGAATGCCTCGGTGGTCAGCTCCTCGGGCGCAGGCCTGCCGTGCCCGGCGGCGTCGAGGGTGTAGACATGGCCGTATTCCCGCAGCCAGTCCAGCTGGTCGCGCCAGGTGCGCGCGCTGCCCATCAACCCGTGCAGCAGCAGGATCGGCACGCCTGCTCCGCCTTCGTCGTGCAACATCGGTTCGACAATACGAGGCACCGAGCAACCGCTCGGCGGCAGCGGCTAGCTTGGATCACATGGCTGTTGTGAAGATCAACGCGATCGAGGTTCCCGAGGGCGCGGGCCCCGAGCTGGAGAAGCGGTTCGCCCATCGTGCGCACGCGGTCGAGGGATCGCCCGGTTTCCTCGGATTCCAGCTGCTGCGCCCAGTCGCTGGGGACAACCGATATTTCGTTGTCACCCAGTGGGATTCGGAGGAATCCTTTGCGGCATGGCGGGACGGGCCCGCGCGCGAGGCGCACGCGGGTGAGCGCCAGAAGCCGGTCTCGACGGGCGCCTCGCTGCTGGAGTTCGAGGTCGTGCTGGACGTGGCCGCGAAGCCTTCGAACTGACCCGAATGCCTACCGCCGGGCAGGTTCGCCCTGCCCGGCGACTCGCCCGACGTCGTGGTACCGCCGTGCCGATTCTGTTGACGCCGGGCGCCTCCGAGTGCCACAGTTCGAAGGACAAACGCGAGGGTGATGCGGTAATTCCGGTGTGATTCCGGAGCGGTCGCGCCACTGTGTTCCACGCACCGAGCCCCGGTGCCGGAAAGCCAGACACCGGCACCGTCGCGTCACCACCCAACGGGACGCGTATCCCAAGGAGGACTCGAATGGCCATCGCGCATTCACCCAGCCGGGCAACCGACTCCCTGGCCACCGTGCTGGTCACGGTTGGTGTCGTACTTCTCGCACTACTCACGCTGTACCTGGTCGGTTTCGACCAGGGCGTCATCTCGCGCAGCGGGATGTACCTGCACGAGCTGATGCATGACGGACGCCACCTGCTGGGGCTTCCGTGCCACTGATCGGTTCGCTTCGGACCCTGTTGCTTCGCGGGCTGCTGGCCGGCCTCGTCGCCGGTCTGCTCGCCGCGACAGTCGGTTATGCCGTGGGCGAGCCCAAGGTGGACGCCGCGATCGCCATCGAAGAAGCCGACTCAGCGGCCGGACACACACATGCCGAACCGGCGGGCGGGCATTCGCACGGTGACGAGGACGAGCCACTGGTGAGCCGCAGCGGACAGAAGGCCGGACAGTTCCTCGCACTCGGGCTCGCCGGGCTGGCGCTCGGTGCCATCTACGCCTCGGTCGCGCATGTCGCGCGTCGCTACACCACCCTGTCCGGGTCCAGGCTCGCACTGGCCCTCGGCGTCGGCGGCTGGGCCGCGATCGTCGCGGTGCCGTTCTTCAAATACCCGGCCAATCCACCGGCGGTGGGGGATCCGGGCACCATCAACGAACGCACCCTGCTCTGGCTGGCGGCGGTGCTGCTCGGCATCGTGGCCGTCGCGGCGGCGGTGTCGGTGTTCAAGGTGCTGGGTGCACAACTGTCCACGTTCCGGTTGATCGGGGGCTTTGCCGCGTTCGTCCTCGTGACGGCGCTCGGCTACCTCCTGCTGCCCGGTGTGAACGAGGTGAGCGCGGACTTCCCGGCCACCCTACTGTGGCAGTTCCGGGTGGCGTCGCTGGCCGAGACAGCCACGCTGTGGGTCTGCCTGGCACTCGGGTTCGCGGCCCTCACCGAATTCGCTACGCGCACTGATACCGCGGTACGAGACACCATCACTACCGCGGGCTGATCCGCGTCCGGAATTCGCAAGGCAGTGTCTGTTCACATGACCGGCACTGCTTTCTCCGTCCGGCCCGCACGGGCGGCCGCAACCCCACCCCGAGCTGTCCGCGTCGCGTTCGTCGGTCTCGCCGTCGCCTTGCTGGCGGGAGTCGCCGAGGCAATCGAGCGGGTCACGTGGGCCTTCGATCGCGACGAGGCCGACATCGCGGGCCTAGCGACCGGGTTCGGCCTGCGCATGGCGACCTACCTGCTGGTCCTGGCGGTCGCCATTCGGATGACGCATGGCGACCGCTGGGCCCGCCTCCTGCTCACTGTAGGCATCGGCGTGCTCGGCTTGGTCTCGCTGATCATCGAACCGCTGGCCGCGATGCTGTCCGCAAACGAACTCGGCGACCTTTTCATCGACCTCACACCCGAATCGTTCCTGCTCGGCGCTTTCCGGGCAGTCCACATAGCTGGCGTTCTTGTCGCTATCCCGGCCCTCTACACCCGCCCCGCACGCCGCTACTTTCGGAAAGGGCGAGCCATCGCATCACCGCATGGCTCCCCACACACCCTGCACGCAAGGTGTGCGAAGAACCAAGCTGCGATGCGAACTACGCCAACGCCGCGTCGAGGGTGATGTGGTCGACGCCGGCGAGGGCCTTGCTGACGGGGCAGCCCGCCTTGGCGGCCTCAGCGGCGGCCTGGAAGGCGTCGGCGTCTATGCCGGAGACGCGACCGCGGACGGTCAACTTGATTCCGGTGATCCGGAAGCCGCCCGCCGGATCCGGTCCGAGGGTCACGTCGGCGGTGATATCCAGGCTCTCCGGACTGCCGCCCGCGTTGCCGATCTGCGCTGAGAGTGCCATCGCGTAGCAGGAGGAGTGTGCGGCCGCGATCAGTTCCTCCGGGCTGGTCGTGCCGTTGGCGTCCTCCGCGGAACGCTTGGGGAACGATACGTCGTACTTGCCGACCCCCGAACTGGCCAGCTCGACCTGTCCCGACCCCTCCTGCAGAGTGCCGGTCCAAGCGGTACGCGCGGTACGTGTGGGCATCACGGTCCTTTCGCCGATGATCGTTTGACGATTCAGCTCGAACCTACTCCGCCCGGCCCGGCCCGGCGCAGCGGTGCGCCGTTCGCGCTGCTCCACCGGCCGGACCGAACCCGCTCTGCCATCTCGGACCGCCGCGTCGATAAACCGGAGCGCACCAAGCGATCAGGTGTCCGCGGACCGCTCCACCACCCAGGATGATGCCACCGACGATCAGCACGAAACCGCCGGCCAGCCCTGTCCGCCAATGTTTTTCGGGGTCATCGACAAGTCGCACCAGATCGGGTTTCCGCATCAGCCAACGGTGCCGCCCGCGAATAGCATCACGTGGATCGCCAGAACGGGCGGTGCCCCACCACTATCGCCATGCCTCGCTCGGACGGATCATCCCCGACCAGCATGCGCAGCGTGGCCACTCCATTCGGACCGAGGAACCCGTGGATCTTCCCTGAGGAACGCTCATGTTCACGCCGAGCTGTAGCGTTTGGTCACCCCCCGGGTGACCACGATCGAGTCTGTCATGCTCCGAGAATCAATTCCGGCCGCGCAAATCCCAATTCCCGATTCGGATCGTCCGATATCGGTGAAATACGTTCCGAGGCGGACATCGGATCATTGCCCAGCCGCATAGGCTACGTGGGTGCGGGTGGCAGGGATGACGGATCGAAGCTCGGTCGGCTGGGACTGGGGGGTCGCGCTTGTCGTAGCTGCGATTCAGCTGGTCGGCGGCACGTTCGCGAATATGCGGCAGACGGGGGCGTCCTCCCTGGACGTTCTCGGTTACCTGCTGCTGCTCGCCGGGCCGGTGGCGCTGATCTGGCGGCGGGCGCGGCCGATGCCGGTATTGTTCGTCGTCCTCGCCGCGTGCCTGGCGTACTTCCTGCGCGGCTACGGGTACGGGCCGATCTTCGTCTCGCTGATCATCGCGTTTCTCACCGCAGCGAGCATCGGATCCCGGTGGTGGACCTACCCACTCGTCCCACTCGGCTACCTGGCCCTGATCTGGCCAGTGCCTGCGCTGCTCGGCAGGTCAGCCGGGATATGGCAGATATTCGCGCTGATGGCATGGCTGGCCGTGCTGCTCTCGGTAGCCGAAGGGATTCGGCAGCATAAGGCGGCGCTCGTCGCGCGCAGGCAACGGGCCGAGGCCGCACGCAGGGATGAGGAGGCGCAGCGGGAACGGCAAGCCAGCGAGGAGCGCTTCGCCATCGCGCGCGAGCTGCACGACGTTCTGGCGCACAGTCTTTCGCTGATCAATGTGCAGTCCTCCGTAGCGTTGGAACTGCTCGACAAGAAACCGGAGCAGGCGGAGTCGGCGCTGGCCACGATCAAGACCGCGAGCCGCGACGCACTCGCCGAGGTACACGCCCTGCTGCACACAATTCGCTCCGGTAGCACGGTCGCTTCGCCTGAGCTCGAGGAGGTCGCCGACGAGGGCCCGCGCCGCCACCGGAACGGGCCCGAGCACATCGGACGCGATTCGCCTGCGAGCGAACAGGGTTCGACCGACCACGGCCGCCCCGAGCAGGTCGACAAAGCCGCCGAACCCGTGCGGGCGCCGCGCGCTCCCGCGCCGAGCATCAGTGACCTCGACGAGCTCCTCCAGCGCGCCCGCGCGACCGGCCGGACGGTTGGAACCCGAGTGCTCGGCACACCGCAGCAGCTGCCCAGCGTCATCGATGTGGCGGCGGCACGGATCATCCAGGAGTCGCTGACCAATGTGCTGCGGCACGCGCCGGGCGCCGACGCCACGGTGACCGTGCGCTACGCCACGGACTCGGTCGACATCACCATCGACAACACCCGGCCGACGGGTACACAATCGCGGTCGGGCACGAGCGGGGGCAACGGCATCATCGGCATGCGGGAGCGAGCGCACGCACTCGGCGGCGCGCTCACGGCAGGCCCGCGCCCCAGCGGCGGATTCCGGGTCGCTGCCCGGCTGCCCGCACGTGCGCTGGAGTCGAGCACGACGGCGCCGAGGGACTCCCCGAAGCAAACGGCTGCCGAGCAGCCGAGCGCCTCCGGGAAGCAATAGGGTCCACGGGCGAACCCGGCCGATGTGCAGAGGAGGCTCCGATGAACGACCACCACGAGAGCGGACGGCTGAATGCCACGGCCGGGCAGTCTGGAGCCACGGCGAGCATCCGGGTGCTGGTGGCCGACGACCAGGCACTGGTGCGGGGCGGTTTCGCCGCGCTGCTGGACGCGCAGGACGGCATCGAGGTAGTCGGCGAGGCGGACAACGGCGAACAAGCCGTGCGGCTGACCCGTAGCCTTCTGCCAGACGTGGTGCTGATGGACGTCCGCATGCCGATCCTGGACGGCCTGGCCGCCACCCGGATGATTGCCCAGGACCCCAGGCTGGCCGATGTGCGTCCGCAGGCTGATCGCGGAATTCTCCGCGCGCGCGAAGACACCGCCGCAGGCCACACTGTCCGAACTCACCGACCGAGAGCGTGAGGTGATGACCCTGGTCGCTGAGGGCCTGACCAACGCAGAGATCGGCGAACGCCTCTTCCTGAGCCCGGCTACCGCGCGCACCCACGTAAGCCGTATTCTCACCAAGCTCGATGCCCGCGACCGGACCCAGCTGGTGGTGATGGCCTACGAATCCGGACTGGTCCGACCGGGGTGGCAGTAGGATCTGGGCGGACGCGAAGTCAACCCCGTGCTGCGGGCAATATTCCGGCAATCGCTCCTCGATGGGCGGATAACCTTCTCGGCAAGCATCGGGCAAACATTGCCGACAGCGCTGTTTCCGAGCAACTGACCTACGCGTCCAGGCGTATCGCAGGTGACGACGCGCGACCGACGCCGGAGGTATACCGCGCGGCGCAGTCTTTGGGCATGAATATTTTCACTCACGCCGAGGCCGTGAGCGTCTTGACCGGCCACTGCGGCGGCATCCCTGGCCGTTCTTCTGGATCTTCCCGCTGCTGTTCTGGCTCACCTTCCTCGCTGTGGCGTTCTTCGCACGGAGAAGGTTCATCGGACGTGTGAGCGGGATCGGCACAGTGCGGACCGCGTTCGCCCGCGGCGAGATCACCGAGGAGCAGTACCGAGACAGGCTTGCCGTACTGCGCGAACCGCGGCGCAAGACCAAGGGCTAGCCAGCCGCGGCAGCAGAATCTCAGCGCCAGGACACAAAAAGGCCCGTGCACACCGGATGCCGGTGTGCACGGGCCTTTCCGTTGCGATTTACTCGCCCGAGGCGGCCTCGGCGGACCCTTCGCCCGCGCCGGTCAGCACGACTTCGGGCTTCTCCTCGGTGGGAGCCTTGGTCAGTTTCGCCTTGCCGGTGAAGGTGAACTTGGCGTCCTCGCCGGAACCTTCGCCGTCCCAACCCTCGACATCGACCACGATGGTCTGTCCGGGGCCGATCTCGCCGAAGAGGATCTTCTCCGAGAGCTGGTCCTCGATCTCGCGCTGAATGGTCCGGCGCAGCGGCCGGGCACCGAGCACGGGGTCGAAGCCGCGCTTGGCCAGCAGCGCCTTGCCCTGCGGAGCCAGCTCGATCTCCATGTCCTTGTTCTTCAGCTGCCTGCCGACGCGGGCGATCATCAGGTCCACCATCTGCACGATCTGGTCGGTCGTGAGCTGGTGGAAGACGATCACGTCGTCGATGCGGTTGAGGAACTCGGGGCGGAAGTGCTTCTTCAGCTCGTCGTTGACCTTGAGCTTCATCCGTTCATAGTTCGAACCCTCGGCGTTGCTCTGGGTGAACCCCAGACCAACGGCCTTGGAGATATCCGAGGTGCCCAGGTTCGAGGTGAAGATCAGCACGGTGTTCTTGAAGTCGACCGTGCGCCCCTGGCCGTCGGTGAGACGACCATCCTCGAGGACCTGCAACAGAGTGTTGTAGATCTCCTGGTGTGCCTTTTCGATCTCGTCGAACAGAACCACGGAGAACGGCTTGCGGCGCACCTTTTCGGTGAGCTGGCCGCCCTCTTCGTAGCCGACGTACCCGGGAGGGGCACCGAACAGCCGCGAAGCGGTGAAGCGGTCGTGGAACTCGCCCATGTCGATCTGGATGAGCGCGTCGTCGTCGCCGAACAGGAAGTTGGCCAGCGCCTTGGAAAGCTCGGTCTTACCGACACCGGACGGACCGGCGAAGATGAACGAGCCGGACGGACGCTTCGGATCCTTCAGACCGGCGCGAGTGCGGCGGATCGCCTTGGAGACGGCCTTGACGGCATCCTCCTGGCCGATGATCCGCTTGTGCAGCTCGTCCTCCATGCGGAGCAGACGGGTGGTCTCCTCCTCGGTGAGCTTGAACACCGGGATACCGGTCCAGTTGGCGAGCACCTCGGCGATCTGCTCGTCGTCCACCTCGGCCACAACGTCCAGATCACCCGAGCGCCATTGCTTTTCGCGCTCGGCCCGCTTGGCGACGAGCTGCTTTTCCTTATCCCGCAGCCGCGCGGCCTTTTCGAAGTCCTGCGCGTCGATCGCGGACTCCTTCTCCCGGCGCGCCTCGGCGATCTTGTCGTCGAACTCTCGCAGGTCCGGCGGAGCGGTCATCCTGCGGATGCGCATCCGAGCGCCCGCCTCGTCGATCAGGTCGATCGCCTTGTCCGGCAAGAACCGGTCGTTGATGTAGCGGTCCGCCAGCGTCGCGGCCGCGACCAGTGCACCGTCGGTGATGGACACCCGGTGGTGCGCCTCGTAGCGGTCGCGCAGACCCTTGAGGATGTTGATGGTGTGCTCGACAGTCGGCTCGCCCACCTGGACCGGCTGGAACCGACGCTCCAGGGCGGCGTCCTTCTCGATGTACTTGCGGTACTCGTCGAGGGTGGTCGCGCCGATGGTCTGCAGCTCGCCACGGGCCAGCTTCGGCTTCAGGATGGACGCGGCGTCGATGGCGCCCTCGGCGGCACCCGCACCGACCAGCGTGTGCAGCTCGTCGATGAACAGGATGATGTCGCCGCGGGTGTTGATCTCCTTGAGCACCTTCTTCAGACGCTCTTCGAAGTCACCGCGGTAGCGGCTGCCCGCGACCAAGGAACCCAGGTCGAGGGTGTAGAGCTGCTTGTCCTTCAGCGTCTCGGGCACCTCACCGTTGACGATGGCCTGCGCGAGGCCCTCGACCACGGCGGTCTTGCCGACACCGGGCTCGCCGATCAGCACCGGGTTGTTCTTGGTGCGGCGACTGAGCACCTGCATGACCCGCTCGATCTCTTTCGAGCGACCGATGACCGGGTCGAGTTTGCCCTCGAGCGCGGCCTGAGTCAGATTCCGGCCGAACTGGTCGAGCACCAGCGAGGTGGACGGTGTGCCCGCCTCACCGCGTGAACCGGACTCGACCGGCTCCTTGCCTTGGTACCCGGACAGCAGCTGGATGACCTGCTGGCGCACGCGGTTCAGATCGGCACCCAGCTTCACCAACACCTGGGCCGCCACGCCCTCGCCCTCACGGATGAGGCCGAGCAGAATGTGCTCGGTGCCGATGTAGTTGTGGCCGAGCTGCAGCGCTTCGCGAAGGCTCAGCTCCAGCACTTTCTTGGCGCGCGGGGTGAACGGGATGTGACCGGACGGGGCCTGCTGGCCCTGGCCGATGATCTCCTCCACCTGGCTACGCACGCCTTCCAGCGAAATGCCGAGCGACTCGAGCGACTTGGCCGCGACGCCCTCACCCTCGTGAATCAGCCCCAGCAGGATGTGCTCGGTGCCGATGTAGTTGTGGTTGAGCATCCGGGCCTCTTCTTGGGCCAGGACAACGACACGCCTCGCGCGGTCGGTGAACCTCTCGAACATCGCTCCCTCACTCTCCTGCTCCGACATTCTGGCAACAGACGCCGCAGTGTGCTGTGTAACAACCGTGGGCGTCAGCCTGCCATGAAGCCCGGGGACCGTGGCCCCCGCCTCCACTCTAGTTGGCGGAGGATTTCGCCGCCGCCGGTCCACCCTATTGCCGACCGGCGACAGCACGGTCATTCACTCATAACGTGAGGATCGGTCGATTCGTTTCCGGCCAGGTTTTGCCCTCAGCGAACAGCGGTGTCCGATGATTGCTGCCCACGACATCCCGCCGACCATGGCCGCTCACCCGGTGAACGGCGCGACGTACACACAGGGCACCGGGCGCGGATGCGCGGGATCGAGCGCGTTGAGCACATACGCGGCGGCCCTCGGGCTGCCCGCGATGGCCAGGTGCTCCGAGTGGTCCGTGGCGCAGCCGTCCTGGACAACGATGTTCGTCACGTTCGGTCCGGGAACCAGCCCCGCGGTGTAGGGCACCACCGACTCGTCCAGTCCGGTCGCGATGTTCGTGTAGGTCACGCTCGGGTGGTAAACGCCGTCCGCGTTCAGCGCGCGCACGAAGTCCGATCCACGGACCGCCTGGCGGCAGGCCTGACACACCAACCCGGTGAGCGCGTCGAAGGCCGGTTTCGCGCCCATGCGTGCGCTGTACTCGGCCAGCTCGGCCAAGCCCCCGGCGTTCGAGCCCAGCCACGGCGGAGCCAACCCGACCAGTTTGTCCACCCGCGCTGCTCCGCCGAGTCGCTTGACGAAGTAGTTGCCGATGAAGTTGCCCTGGGAGTGGCCGACGATATCGACCTTTGCCGCGCCGGTCGCGGCGAGCACCCGGTGCACGAAGGTGGCGAACTGCGGTGCGCTCTGCTCGATCGGAAGCATTCCGCCGATGGCGGAAATGGGCCAGGGCAGGGCATAGGCGCCGTAGGTGGCCGAGAAGACGCAGTAGCCCTCGTTGGCGAGCAGCGGCGCGTACACGCCCCAATTCGTCTGTGCACCACCGCCGGTACCGTGCGCGAGGACCACCGGATTCGGGTGCGCCGCACTCGGCCGACAAGACCAATCGTTGGTGCCGGGCAGCGAACCGCCCGGATGCGCGAGTTCGGCCGGGAGGCCCTCGAAGAAGTTGTAGACGACCGGATATCGATCCGCGTGCGCCGAACCCGCCGTGCCGGCGCAGAGCGCGGCGAGCAGGACGATCAGTAATGAAAAGCCCGAGACACGCCGCACAGTAGCCTCCAGATCTGGAAGGGTGGGGTTCCAGGAAGCTACCGCAGGGCGTGTCCCAGGCGGGGCTGATTCCGGCGTGTTGTTGGCAAAACTAGTTCTGGTAATGCGCTGGTGTACCGATCTGGTCGGGGTGCACCTGCGCCGCGTACCGGCCGGCCACAATGCCCCCCGCCACAGTCGGCCTACCTTGCTGGATCCCCGCCACGAACAGCGCTCCGCACAGCACCAGGAAGGCCAGGGTGTGGAACACGGCACGGACGATGTTCCAACGGACCCAAGCTGATTCGAAATCGGCGCGGACCGCGACGAGGTCGGTGATGGATGCGGGATCGCCCGCCGCGGCCAGCTGATCGTTCAGCGGGACGTTCAACCCGGAGGTCACCGCGAAGGCGATCACGTTGAGTACCAGCGCCACCACGATCCAGATCAGCGTGGTCCGATGCTCCTTGCCCAGATGCAGCCCCGCAGCCAGGATCGTGAACCCGACGGTGCCGAGAAACCCGATCATGAACCAGGGATTGATGATCACCACGTTGATCTTCTGCATCACGTCGATCATGGCGCGATCATCGGTGCGTCCGAGGGCGGGCATCACCGAATTGGCGTACCCATAGAAAAGGCCTGCGATCAGGCCCGTCGCCAGGGTGGCAACCACCAGTGCGGCGAGACGTGCGGCGGTCATGACTTCCTCCTGCTCGGAACTGCCCGGAGTCGGTCCCGCTCCGGTTGCTCATTCCAAGTCAAGCCGCTTTTCCGGCCGGCCTCCATGGTCGAGACGCTCGACCGGCTAAGCGAGCGTCTAGGGTGGACGCCTCACAGATCTCGATCGGAAATGAGACCGCTCTGCATGGCCAGTCCCGCCAGGCGTACGCGTTTCTGGTTCTGTGGCAGATCTTCCACGCCGAATTTGGCGAACAGTGCGCGCAGGTGGGTCTTGATCGCATCGACGCTGAGGAACAATTCCTCCGCAATCTGCTGATTGGATGCGGGGGTGGCGAAACCCGCGCCATGTTTGTACGGGCGGCACAGCGCGATCAGCACCGACCGCTGCGTCTCGGTGAGCGATCGGGCGGTGGGCATCGAGCCGGTCGAGGTGCGCGTGATGTCGTCGGGTATGCCACCGAAATCGTGAAAGGAGACGCGCGAGGTGCCGACTCGGATGACGTCTCCCGCCATCAGCCTGCGCCTGCCGACCAGCCGGTCGCCGTTCACGAAAGTGCCGTTGCGCGAGAGTCCGTCGTCGACGATGGTCCAGTGCGCGCCGAGATACTCGACAGCCGCGTGCAGACGGGAGACCTCCGCGTCCCAGCTCAGAGCGAGATCGGCATGCGGGGAACGGCCGATCGTGACCCGTCCGTGCTCGGGCGTGAGGGTGAACTCCTGCTGGCGACCCGTGTCATCGGTGAACCGCAAGAATGATCCGACGAATCCTGTCACTGCGCCGATACCTCGCCTCTCCATACCGCCAGCGACCGTCGCACGTTTCCATGGTGCCGCGTTCCGTTACCGCGAGCAAGATCGATCGTCCGCCGTCATGGGCCACCGTGTCATCCCGTCGTGCAGCTATATCAAAGCCCTATCACGAACAAGACCGCCGCCCCGACGTCGCACGATTCGCCGGGACAGCGGCCGAAAAAAAATACAACTATCCCTTCGCGGCCTTGTTGTACGCGTCGGTGATGTCGGCGGAGATGCGGCCCCGCGCAGACACCTTGTGTCCATTACGGCGCGCCCACTCGCGAATTGCGGCGCTTTGTTCCCGATCGATGGAGACCCGGCTCTTCGGCGTACCCGCCGCCGCCGCGGCGGCCTTGACCCTGCGCCGGCCACTCACCCGACGCGCATTCGAAACCCACTCTTCCAGACCGTCGCGCAGCTTTGACGCATTTGCCGACGACAGGTCGATCTCGTACGACACACCGTCGATCGCAAACTCGATGGTCTCGTCTGCGATGGACTCACCGTCGACATCGTCGATCAGGCTAACGGTGACCTTCTTTGCCATGAGATGAACGTCCTCTCGAAATCGTGCGACCCGCATACTAGGCCGATTACCCGAGGCAAGAATACCTCGAATTCCGGAAATTCCAAGACGGAGCCGCTGCTTTGCAATCCAGTGGTCAGCGAGTGACCGGACGCACAATTGGGAACAGTATCGTTTCTCGGATTCCCAATCCCGTCAGCGCCATCAACAACCGATCGATTCCCATACCGGTTCCGGTGGTCGGCGGCATGCCGTGCTCCATCGCGGCGAGGAAGTCTTCGTCCAGCACCATCGCCTCGTCGTCACCCTGCGCGGCAAGCCGAGCCTGATCCACGAACCGCTCGCGCTGGATCACCGGATCGACCAACTCCGAATAGCCCGTGGCCAACTCGAAGCCACGAACATAGAGATCCCACTTCTCGGTGACGCCTGCTTCGCTACGATGCTGCCTGGTCAGCGGCGAAGTCTCCACTGGAAAGTTGCGCACGAAAGTCGGCGCGTACAGCTTGTCGCCATACTGGTGCTCCCACAGTTCCTCGACAAGTTTCCCGTGGCCGTAGCCCTTGTCCTCCGGAATTTCCAGACCGACCCGATCAGCGAGTGCCAGTAATTCGACAACCGAAGTATCCGGAGTGACGGCGACACCCAGTGCATCCGACAGGGAGGGATACATCTCGACGGTCGCCCACTCCCCCCGCAGATCGTATTCGGTTCCGTCGGCGAGGGTCACCACCTGCGTTCCGAACACCTCCTGCGCCACTTCCTGCACCAATTCCCGGATCATCGTCGCCGAGTCGTCATAGGTGCCGTATGCCTGGTAGGTCTCCAGCATCGCGAACTCAGGAGAATGCGTGGAGTCCGCGCCCTCGTTGCGGAAGTTACGGTTGATCTCGAAGACCCGCTCCAAGCCGCCGACCACGCAGCGCTTCAAGAACAGCTCGGGCGCGATGCGCAGGTAGAGGTCCATATCGAGCGAGTTGGAATGAGTAACGAACGGCCTGGCCGCTGCTCCGCCGTGCAGCGTCTGCAGCATCGGCGTCTCCACCTCTAGGAATTCTCTTCGCTCCAGCGCATTGCGCAGCGCACGCACCACAGCGATTCGAGTGCGCGCCATTTCCCTGGCCTCAGGGCGGACGATCAGATCGACGTAGCGCTGCCTGACCCGCGACTCCTCGTTCATCTCCTTGTGCGCCACCGGCAGCGGCCGCAGTGCCTTTGCCGCCATGAACCAGGAATCGGCCATAACGCTCAACTCCCCGGTCCGCGAGGAGATCACCTCGCCCCGCAGGAAAACGAAGTCACCGAGGTCGACATCTGCCTTCCAGGCGGCAAGAGAGTCCGCGCCGACACCGTTCAGGCTGATCATCGCCTGCAGCTTGGTGCCATCACCCTCCTGCAAGGTCGCAAAACACAACTTGCCGGTATTGCGCATGAATATGACGCGTCCGGCGACACCCACCTGCTGCCCGGTGGCGGTGTCCGCGGCCAGGTCGGGATATGCGGTCCGAATTTCGGCGAGGGTATGCGTGCGTGGCACGACCACCGGATAGGCCTCACCACCGGCCGCGAGCAGCCGCTCCCGCTTCTCGCGGCGAATCCGTATCTGCTCCGGGGCGTCGTCGGCGTCTAGCGCCACGGCAGGCCGCGAACCCGACGTGGATCCGCGGGAGGATGCAGAGTTGGGGGTGCTCACATCGAACAACCCTAGCGTGCACCAAAAACCGTTTTGCGCGCCGCCCGACCTCTGCACAGGAGTAACGCACCGGTATCGGTTGCACGACGAACTACGGGCCGGCCCCGGGTACGGTCGACACCCGAAATAGCCGGAGCGCATCGATCGGTGCCCAAAAACAACTGGGCGCCCGGCTAATTCGAGATGGAAGTGACCGAGTGCTTTACAGCGAGGCCAGCGCGTCGGCCTCGCGGACGAAGTGCGGTGCACGCACGGCGACGTTCAGCAGCCCCGCCGCCTTCAATGCCTGATAGCCCCCGACCAGGTCGGTTGCCCGGTGCAGTCCGAGCTGTTGTAGGGCGGCGGCGGCCAGGCTGGAGGTATAGCCCTCGGAGCAGACGACGATCCACTCCACGTCGTGGTCCGCGGCCAAGGCAAGCCGGGCGGAACTGGAGGGATCGAGCCGCCATTCCAGGACATTGCGCTCGATCACCAAGGCGCCGGGTAAGGTGCCCTCGCGCCCGCGCTGCGCCTGCGGACGGATGTCCACCAGAATGGCGCCCCTGTCGAGGGCTCGCGGCAATTCGAAGGCGTAGATACGGGTCAGCTGGGCCCGTGCGTTCTCCAGCATCTGGTCGACGGTCAAACGGGTCATCACATATCACCTTCGGGCTGGTCGGTGAGAACGGTTCGGGTGCGCCGCAGAGTTCCGTGCCCGGTGACCTCGTAATAGGACATGGCGGTGAGCGGCGGGGAATAGGCGTGGACGCTCAGCGTCGGATCGAGCGGGCCCGCGGATTCGGCGGCGGCCGCGGCCGTTGGCGCGCGCATAACGTCGTGCACCCAGCCGATCGGGAACGACGCCTGATCACCCGCCGTGAGTGTGCGCTGACGCAATTCCGTCCCATTCCAGCGGTATTCGGAGAGTGCGCCGCTGAGCACGGTCAGCGCGCCGAGCGATCCGGCGTGGTCGTGCAGTTCGGTCGACTTGCCCGGCGTCCAGCTGATCAGCCAGACATCGACTTCGTCGTCGGTGAGCAATCTCGTCGCCCACCGCTCGTCGGCCGGCCAAATACCACTCGCGGGAAGCAGATGGTCGAAGCGTCCGGCCAGCACATCTTCCGCACCTTCGTCGGTGAGCCGCAGCAAATCAGCTGGACGCAGCCGAGTCGGCAGTGCGGGCGCCACCGAGCGTTCCACTGGTGGGGTGGACGAGAAACCGTCACGTGCAGAAGAAAGGGAAAGAACAGAAGAACGCATGAGCGAATCTCCAGGAGCTGGTATCGGTCGAGGGCAAGTACTCAGCCTCGATCGGTCGAGGCAATGTCAGCCTCGACAACACTCCTGGGTGCTCACGCGGAAATACACGAATGCGAGTTTAACAGAACACGGCGCAGTACGGGCAAGCACCCGGGATGCGACAAATCCGACACCGCGCATATCAGACACTTCCCTTGCGGCGCTGGTTCCGTTCGTATACGAGCCGAAGGCCGGTCAGCGTGAGATGCGGATCATGGTCCTCGATCGTCTCGGATTCCGGGACGATCAGTGGGGCGGTCGCGCCGGTCGCCACCACGGCGACGTCGTCGCCGGCGAAGGCATCGAACTCGTCGCGAATCCGATCGATCAGCCCGTCCACCAGTCCGGCGAAACCGAATACCGCACCGGACTGCATGCATTCCATGCTGTTCTTCCCCAGCACCGAACGCGGCCTTGCCAACTCGGCACGGCGCAGTGCGCTGCGTTCCACCAGCGCCTCGGTGGAAATTTCCACACCGGGTGCGATGACCCCGCCGAGAAACTCGCCTTTCTTCGACACCAGGTCCACACAGATCGCCGTGCCGAAATCGACGACGATCGCGGGCGAGGAGTAACGCTGGTAGGCGGCGAGGCAGTTCACGATGCGGTCCGCACCGACCTCTTTCGGATTGTCCACCAGCAGCGGAATACCCGTGCGCACACCGGGTTCCACCAGCACGTGTGGAACGTGTCCCCAATACTGGCTGAGCATGCCGCGTAATTCGCGCAGCACGGGCGGCACCGTCGAGAGCGCGGAAACGCCGATCACCTCGTCCAACTGCGCGCCGACCAGCCCACGCACCTGCATGGCGAATTCGTCGGCGGTCAGCAGTGGATTGGTGTGGATCCGCCAGTGCCGCACCAATTTCGAATGCGCGCCGCTGCCCGAGAACAGACCGAGCTCGATACTGGTGTTGCGGACGTCGATGGTCAGCAGCATTCCCGCGCCGTCCGCCGTCAGACGAAGGACAGGGAGCGCGGCGAGGTCAGCCCCGAGCCCTCCGGCGCGTGCGCCGGGTCCGAACCCAGTTCGACCCGGCGGTTGCGCTCGTCTACGAACACGACTTTCGGGTCGTATTCCGCGAGCTCCTGCTCGTTCATCTGACCGTATGCGATCAGGATAACCAGGTCGCCAGGGTGAACCAGATGGGCTGCTGCCCCGTTGATCCCGATCACGCCGGAACCACGCTCACCCGCGATGACGTAGGTCTCCAGACGGGCGCCGTTGTCGATGTCGACGATGCATACCTGCTCGCCCTCCAACAGATCGGCGGCGTCGAGCAGGTCCTGGTCCACGGTGACCGAGCCGACGTAATGCAGGTCGGCGTGCGTCACGGTAGCGCGGTGGATCTTCGACTTCATCATGGTGCGCAGCATTGCGTCGCCCTTTCTAATTCACGGGTGGGAGCAGGGCGGGGTCGGACACCGCCGGAGCAGGCTGGGGCGTATCCGCGGAACGCGAACTGGAGACGTTGGGATGGCCGTCGATCGGGGCGCCGAGGGTGACGGCAATGTTATCGATAAGCCGGGTGGCTCCGACCCTCGCCGCGATCAGCAACCTGGCGTTGCCGGTGGCCGGTGCGGGGCCGAGAGCGGCCGAGCGCAGCACCAGGTAGTCGAGGTCCACGCCGGTAGCGGCATCGAGCACCTGGCGTGCGGCGGCGAGCACCGCGTCCGCGCCGAGACCACCCGCGTGCTTGCCTGCCGACAGCGCCGCGGAAAGCGC
The DNA here is from genome assembly GCF_040639505.1 of Nocardia sp. NPDC023852. Classification (NCBI taxonomy): domain Bacteria; kingdom Bacillati; phylum Actinomycetota; class Actinomycetes; order Mycobacteriales; family Nocardiaceae; genus Nocardia; species Nocardia sp. NPDC023852. Next base: position 64,777 of record NZ_JBFAAB010000003.1, on the reverse strand, counting down.
GAGCGCCGATTCCCGCTGTACCGCGTCGAGATAGCGATTGCGCGAGGACAGGGCAAGGCCGTCCGGCTCGCGCACGGTGGCCACCGGGGTGATCTTCACGTCGAAGTTCAGGTCACGGACCATCTGCCGGATCAGCGTGAGCTGCTGATAGTCCTTTTCACCGAAGAACGCCTCGGTCGGACGCGCTATCTGCAGCAGCTTGGCAACCACGGTCAGCATGCCCGCGAAATGGGTCGGGCGGCTCGCGCCCTCCAGTTCGGCGCCGATCGGACCGGGGTGCACCGCGGTGCGCGGGCCGTCCGGGTACATGTCGGACACCCTCGGCGCGAACACCAGCTCGACGCCCTCCGCGCGCAGTAGCTCGATGTCGGCGTCCAGAGTGCGCGGATACTGGTCCAAGTCCTCGTTCGCGCCGAACTGTAACGGGTTCACGAAGATCGAGACAACAACGACCTGGTTGGTCCGCTTGGCCAGCCGCACGATCTCCAGATGGCCTTCGTGCAGCGCACCCATGGTCGGCACCAGCGCGACGGTGCGGCCGACGCCGCGCAGGGCGCTGGACACAGCGGTGAGCACGGCGGGATCGTGGTGCACGGTCAGTTCACCCGGCCGGTAGGCGCCACGCAATTTCGGGTCGAACATCAGCGTCCTTCCAGCAGCTCGATAACGGCGGGGGTGGCGCCCGCCCGTTCCGCGGTGCGCAGCGACAGCGCTCGATAACCTGCGGCGATACGGGTGTCGACGGACGCCAGTGCGGCCAGGTGCGCGGCCACCGCGTCGGCGTCGCCGCGGGCCACCGGACCGGTCAGCGCGGCCTGGCCGCGGCGCAGCGCGTTGTCCAGCGCCGCCGAGGCCAGTGGGGCGAGAAGGCGCTCGGCAAGGCCGTTCGGCTGGTCGTCGACGATCTGCTGGCCGAGCAAGCCGGGGCCGTCGAGCGCTACGCGCAGCGCCGCCAGCGCGTCGACAATCACCGTGACCAGGTGATTGCTGCCATGCGCTAGCGCGGCGTGGTACAGGGTGCGGTTCTCCTCCGCCACGCGCACCGGCTCGCCGCCCATCTCGATCACCAGTGACTGCGCGATGGCGTAGCCCACCTCGTCGGCGGCAGTGACGCCGAAACAGGCGTTGCCCAGACGGGTCACGTCTTCGTCGTGACCGGTGAAGGTCATCGCTGGATGGATCGCCAGTGGAAGTGCGCCGATCTCGGCAAGCGGGGCGAGCACACCGACTCCGTTCGCACCGGAGGTGTGCGCGACGATAGTGCCGGGTCGAACGACCCCTGTCTCGGCCAGGCCGCGGACGAGACCGGCCAGCTCGGAGTCGGGAACGGCGAGCAGCAGCAGCTCGCTGCGGGTGGCCACCTCTTCGATCGGCAGGATCTCCGAGTCGGGTAGCCGGGTCTGCGCGCGGCGCACCGAGGCATCGGAAATCGCGGCGACGCCGAACACCACATGCCCGACGCGCTCGAGTGCCGCTCCCAGTGCCGAACCCACGCGTCCCGCCGAGACGATTCCCACCGTGAGGCGTGCGGGCGCGGGGTCACCGCTTGCGACTGCTTGCAGGTCGCTCGAAATGGGACCGCTTGCGACTGCTTGCAGGTCGCTCGAAATGGGACCGCTTGCGACTGCTTGCAGGTCGCTCGAAACGAAGTCGCCCGAATTCGCGTTGTCGGAATTCCCTCTTCTCGAGGTCAACGTTGTCCTCTCGATGTCGTTCCAGTCCCGCCACGCGGGTACCGGACGGTACGTCACGAGAATATCGCTACGCGGTTCGGCGATGCCACGGGGTGACTCCGTGATTTAGGACGCAGTGGTGGTGCTCCGACCGGGGCCGGTCAGTCCCGTTCACGCTCTTCGGACTGCAGGTTGGCCATGATCTCCGCGACCGAGAGCCGGCGCGAGGGTGTGTCGTCGGACTCGGCCCTGCGGCGTCTGCGCACGCTCGATGTGCCGGTCGTGGGCTCCCGGGTCGGCCACGGCTCGAGGTCATGGCGCGGGGCGGCCTCAGGGCGAGGCGGGGCGGCGCGCTTCGCCGGCTGCGTCGGGGGCTCCTCGGCGGGCTCCTCGGTGAAGGCGTCGGTCCACCCGCGCGGCTCGGTGTACCGGTTGTCATCGACGGCGCCCTCGGTGCTCTCGTCGTCGTCCTCGACGGAGACGATCGCGGTCTCGGCGGTGACCGGCTCGTCGAAGGGGCTGGCGAACACCGGCGGCTCGGGATGGTCTGGAACGAAGACCGGCGTTACGGTGCCATGCGGTTGCTGGTCTGCGAAGACCGACCACATTCCGGCATTCGCGGAGCTATTGTTCGCCGATTCCGCGCTCGAGCTGGTCAGCTCCTGAATTCGGGTCGAGTCGGCGCGCAGCGCCGGGCGATCCATCGGCAGATCGCCGTCGAACAACCGCTGCAGGCTCTGGCGGAGCACGGTGAGCTCCGCGCGCAGTGCCGCTAGTTCGGCCGCGTCGGCGCCGACCTCCTCGCGCACCCGCGCCTCGAGGCCGAGCTCGTATTCGCGCCGCGCGGTGACCTCCCGCTCCAGCTGCAACTCGTAGACCGTTTGCAGATCGCGGACCTTGGCCTTATCGATCGTCGCTTCCTTGCGGTACTTCGTCGCGGCCAGCGCGCCGATCGCCGCCGCCCAGAGCGCGGCGACCAAACCTACCCGTACGAACTGCAGGCTATCGCTGAAAACCAGGAAAACACTGGCAACCAGACCGAGCAGAATCAAGACACCGATGAACAATTTTCCCGCCTCTTCCCGCCGTCGACGGGAAGTGCTGCTCCGGGAGGGTGAAACCATGTCAGCCAGGGTAGCTTGAACAGCGAGCCGCGCCCAGAATCCGGTTCAGTGATTCCATCAACAAAATTAGCTACGTAGTAGCTGGATCGTCAGTGGGATCCTCAGGAGCGCGGCAGCAGTACTCCAGCCAGAGGGCCGCAGCAACCAAAGCCACCCCCGCCAGCATCCCGACGATCGCACCGGGGCTGTCGGCAGCGGCGGCGCGCAGCGTGCCACGCTGGGGGAACACCCAGCACAGGAAGCCGAGCCAGACGCCTGCGGCGATCGAACCTACCTGCACCGACGCCTTGGCCAACGCGACGGCGCGGGCCGCGGTGATCGGATGCAGCTGGTGGCGGCCATCCCCGACCTCATCATCGTTGACCCTTGCCCGGATCACGAACGCGAGCACAGCCTCGATGGCGGCCACCGGATAGAGCGAGGCGCCCGCGTAGGTCGAGATCGGCGGGAAATTGTCGTAGGCCATCCTGGTGGCGATCCACGCGACGATCGCGGCGATGAGCACGTTCGCCATGAGGTCCAGGACACGGGTCGGCTTCAGTTTCACGACGCCGCACCCGTCATGGACAACTCGGTGCGGCGCACTCCTGCGCGCTCGGCCGGATCGAGCCGGTCCAGCAGCTCCGCCACCGGATGTGGCGCGCCATCGACCTCGAGCACCGCGTCCGGCGCCACGTCCAGCCACGGGACGAGTACGAAGGCGCGGCAGTGTGCCCGAGGGTGCGGCAGGACCAATTTCGGATCGGCGCTGCGGCAGGCGACCGGCTCGCCGTCGCGCAGCTCGGCGCACCAGACCACGTCGACGTCGAGGGTCCGCGCGCCCCAGCGCACGTCGCGGACCCGGCCGGCGGCTTGCTCCAGCTCTTGACCGCGGCACAGCCAGTCCGCACACCCGAATGCCGGATCATCCGCCAGCACAACGGCGTTGAGGAAGTCATCCTGCGCGACCCCGCCCCAGGGCGGGGTCGAATACACCGCGGAGACAGCGAGCACCCGATCCCCGAACCCGTCGAGGACACTGCGCAGATGCGCGAGCCGGTCGCCAAGATTCGAACCGATCGACAGCACGGCGCGGCTCACCGGAACGCCTCCACGACACTCGGCACTGTGAGCGGGCCTGCGGTGTCTGGACTGAGTAGCGGAGGGAGCGCAGCGACTGGAGCGACGAAGGAAGACACCGTCACCGAGGGCCCGCGCACTGCCGGTGCGGAAGACGGGCGATCGGACATAGTCGTCGGGAAGGCCGGGCCGCGGTGTCGGTCGCTCATTCGGCGAGCTCCCCGCGGTGACGCGAGGTGACGACCCGGACGTCGGCGAAGGTATGCGGAATCGGTGCGGACGGCTTGTGTACCACTACCTCGACCGAGCTGATCCGAGGATCGGTCATCACATCATCGGCGATCTCCGACACCACGGTCTCGATGAGGTTGCGCGGCGGGCCCTGGATGATCCGCACGGCACGCTCGGCCAGCGCGCCGTAATCCACGGTGGCCATCAGGTCGTCGGAGGCCGCGGCAACGGCGAAATCCACCCACACGGTCAGATCTACCAGGAACTCCTGGCCGTCGCGGCGCTCGTGGTCGAATACCCCGTGATGCCCATACGCGCGCAGGCCCCTCAGCTCGATCCGATCGGCGCCGCGCCGGATCGGCGAATCCAGCGGCGACGCACCGTTTTCGGCGTGGACCGGCGACCTGCTCATCGGTGAGCTCCTTGCGCACTCGGTCGGATGGTGTCATGCCCGGAGGAACTGCGCCGGGCGGCGTTCTGCCATGCGGCGGTGACGGCGATAGCGTCCAGCGAGGCGCGTACGTCGTGGACGCGCACTCCCCACGCACCGTGCAGTGCGGCCAGCGCCGAGACGGTCGCGGTAGCCGTTTCCCGTCCGTCCGGCGGACGCGGCCCCGCGTCGTCGGCGAGCAGCGCGCCGAGGAAGCGCTTGCGCGAGGCGCCGATCAAGATCGGCAGCCCGTGCGCGACGAGTTCGGGCAACGCGCCGAGCAAAGCCCAGTTGTGCTCGGCGTTCTTCGCGAAGCCGAGGCCGGGGTCGAGGATCAGCCGGGCCGGGTCGACGCCCGCGGCGACGGCCGAGTCCACCTGGGCTGTCAGCTCGACCAGCACCTCAGCGACAACGTCGTCGTAGTGGTCGGCGGGACCCGAGTGCCGATAGTCGGCGCCCGGCCGCCAGTGCATGAGAATCCACGGGACGCCCGCGGACGCCACCACCTTCACCATGTCGGGGTCCGCACGGCCACCGGAGACGTCGTTCACCACCGCGACCCCGGCGTCGATCGCCGTCTCCGCCACCGCGGCACGCATGGTGTCCACGCTGGTCGGCACGCCCGCCGCGACGAGTCCGCGAATCACCGGCGTCACCCGCGCGGCTTCGGCAGCCGGGTCGACCCGCACGGCGCCCGGCCTGGTCGACTCGCCGCCGACATCGATGATGTCCGCGCCCGCCGCGTACAGCTCCACACCGTGCGCGATAGCCAGTTCCGGATCAAGGTATCTGCCGCCATCGGAGAACGAATCGCTGGTGACGTTCACCACGCCCATCACCACGCAGGACCGGCCGCCACGCGCCCCGACGCTCCTGAGTCCGGCCACCTCGGCCGCGCTCACGGCGTCTGATCGCGCGCTCTCCGCACGGTCAGCGCGCGGGTCCTGGTTGACGGCGGTTTCTCTCGTCGCTCCAGTCGCTGCGCGCCCTCCGCTCCTGAGTCCAGACACCGCCGGCCGCTCACTTCCGCAGGATGAGATCGAGCGCCTCGGCCCGCGAGGCGGCGTTGGACTGGAGCAGCCCACGCACTGCGGAGGTGGTGGTGCTCGCACCCGGCTTGCGGATGCCACGCATTGCCATGCACAGGTGCTCGGCCTCGACCACAACGATCGCACCGCGCGGATCCAGTTTGCGCATCAGCGCATCGGCGATCTGGCTGGTCAGGCGCTCCTGCACCTGGGGACGCTTGGCGTACAGATCGACCAGCCTGGCCAGCTTGGACAAACCGGTGACCCGGCCGTGCGGGCCGGGGATGTAGCCGACGTGGGCGACGCCGTGGAACGACACCAGGTGATGTTCGCAGGTGGAGTACATCGGAATGTCGCGGACCAGCACCAGCTCTTGGTGCCCCTCGTCGAAAGTGGTGTTGAGCACCGAGTCCGGCTCGACGTAGAGCCCGGCGAACATTTCCCGATACGCACGCGCGACGCGGGACGGCGTCTCGAGCAAACCGGGCCGCTCCGGGTCTTCGCCGACGGCGATCAGCAACTCCCGGATCGCGGCTTCGGCCCGGGCCTGATCGAACGACCTACCGGTTTCCAGTGCGACGATCTCCGGCTCGGTCACGCTGATGTCGGCACCGTTGCGTTCAGCGCCATCCGACTGGGCGAGGGTGTGGCCACCGCCGTGATTGTTGGCCGACAATCGAGGACACCTCCAAAATCTCGGGTGCCGACAGTAACTCGGCACCCCGATAGTCGAGCCTAATCGTCACTGCCGCGGCGCGAGCGACGGGCCCGGAGGCGGCAGCCTGCATAACCACGAAGGGCCCCGGGAGCGCCGCCCATCAGACAGAGCGGCGCGAGCGACGGGCCCGGAGGCGGCAGCCTGCATAACCACGAAGGGATTCGCGAACCGCCGCAACAGACTCAGTGCCGACCGTTCGGTCCATCCCATTCGCCGTTATCGCCCTCGCCGTTCGGGTTTGCGCGGCCAGGTTCGTCATAGCCGGGGTGGGAGTGGTCGCCGTACCCACCACGCTCGTAGCCGTCCTCTGGTCCGCCCTGCGGACTCCACGGTTGATATCCGTGCCGCGGCTGCTGCCCGTCACCCCAGCCGCCGGGCTGCCCCTGCTGCTGCGGTTCGTCCCGCGGCGGCCAGCCAGGGGCCGACCAGCCCGCCGGCGCACCGTAGTCCGGCCGCGAACCGTGCGTGCCTTGGCGCGGGTAAGCCGACGGGGGCGCCTGTGGTGCCGGATATCCCGGGCCATGCGGCGTCGGACGGTCGTACTGCGGCGGCACGCCGTAGCCGCTCTCGTGCGACGGATAACCGTTGGCGGGTTGCGGCTCACGCTGCGCGGCGGCGGTCAACGGCTTCGCGACCGGCTCCGGCGGCCATGACTCGCCGCGCTCGGCGGCCAGCTCGCCCGGAGTCTTCACCGGCGGCTTGTCCGAGGGGACCCGGGCGCCGAAGTCGTTGAACGCGGTGATCCGCGGGCGCTTCTGCACCGACGCCAGGATCTGCTCCAGATCTTTGCGGTGCAGGGTTTCTCGCTCCAGCAGCGCGGTGGCCAATACGTCGAGCACGTCGCGGTACTCGTTGAGAATGGCCCACGCCTCGGTGTGCGCGGCCTCGATCAGGTTGCGCACCTCCTCGTCGATGGCGCCCGCAACCTCGTGCGAGTAGTCCGAGCCCATGCCCATCGAGCGGCCGAGGAACGGATCGCCCTGCTCCTGGCCGTAGCGGACCGCGCCGAGACGGGCGCTCATGCCGTACTCGGTGACCATCGCACGGGAAATCTTGGTGGCCTGGTCGATGTCGGAGGAGGCCCCGGTGGTCGGCTCGTGGAACACCAGTTCCTCAGCCGCGCGGCCACCCATCGCCATAACCAGGCGGGCGATCATCTCCGAGCGGGTCATCAAGCCCTTGTCGTCCTCGGGCACCGTCATGGCGTGGCCGCCAGTGCGGCCGCGGGCCAGGATGGTGACTTTGTAGACGGGCTCGATGTCCGGCATCGCCCAGGCGGCCAGGGTGTGGCCGCCCTCGTGGTAGGCGGTGATCTTCTTCTCGTGCTCGCTGATGATCCGGCTCTTGCGGCGTGGTCCGCCGATCACGCGGTCCACCGATTCCTCGAGCTGCTCGCCGGTGATCACCGCACCGTGCTCGCGGGCCGTGAGCAGAGCAGCCTCGTTGATCACGTTGGCCAGGTCGGCGCCGGACATGCCGACGGTGCGCTTGGCCAGACCGTCCAGGTCTGCGTCGGGCGAGATCGGCTTGCCCTGCGAGTGCACACGCAGGATGGCGCGACGGCCCGCCAGGTCGGGGTTGCTGACCGGGATCTGCCGGTCGAACCGGCCGGGGCGCAGCAGCGCGGGGTCGAGGATGTCGGGGCGGTTGGTCGCAGCGATCAGGATGACGCCGGTGCGGTCGCCGAAGCCGTCCATCTCGACGAGCAACTGGTTGAGGGTCTGCTCACGCTCGTCGTGACCGCCGCCGAGCCCGGCGCCGCGCTGACGGCCGACCGCGTCGATCTCGTCGACGAAGATGATGCAGGGACTGTTCTGCTTGGCCTGCTCGAACAAATCGCGCACGCGGGAGGCGCCGACACCGACGAACATCTCCACGAAGTCCGAACCGGAGATGGTGAAGAACGGCACACCCGCCTCACCGGCAACGGCGCGAGCCAGCAGGGTTTTGCCGGTACCCGGCGGCCCGTAGAGCAGGACGCCCTTGGGGATCTTGGCGCCGAGCGCCTGGTAGCGGACCGGATTCTGCAGGAAGTCCTTGATTTCGTAGAGCTCCTCGACCGCCTCGTCCGCGCCGGCTACGTCGGCGAACGTGGTCTTGGGCATGTCCTTGGACAGCTGTTTGGCCTTGGATTTGCCGAAGCCCATCATGCCGCCGCGGCCGCCGCCCTGCATGCGGGCCATCACGAAGACGAAAAGGCCGAGCAGGATCACCATCGGCAGCACGAACAGCAGAATCTGGGTGAGCCAGCTCTCCTGCTTGACCACCGTGTTGTAGCTGGCGCCGGAGTTCTTCACGGCGTCGAAGATCTGCGCGGAGGTCTCGCTGCCGCCCGGATACTTCGCGATGAGTTTGGCTTGACCGCCGGTGGCGTCATTGCCGTTCTTCAGTTCGATGCGCAGCTGCTGCTCGCGATCGTCGATCTGAACGTTCTGAACGTTGCTCTTGTCGTTCAGCTGGTTGAGGGCAACCGATGTATCAACGCTCTTCCAGCCGCGCGTGTCGTTGCCGAAGTAGCTGAACGCATAGATCACGAGCAAGATGCCCGAGACTATGGCCAGGGTGCGAAACACAGTCTTGCGGTTCATAGAGCGTCGGCCGGGGCGGCCAGTCCTTTCCGGTGTCTCCGGTGCTTGCGATGCGTCTGGGGCGTCCAGTTCCGCGGGGTTCGGATGCGGACATGCCACGTTACCGCGTACGGTCTAGTCGATACATCGCACAGTTCGGCTGCAGGTGCAGTCAAAGAGGTAAACGGCCGGGGAACGACGGTGGTTCCCGATGTCTCCGATCCACTTATTCCAAGTGGCAACAATCATGGCATGTTCGGCCTATCGTGGGCGACAGCACAACATCGCGGCGCGAGCGACGGGCACGGAGGCGGTAGCTTGCGTAACCACGAAGGGCCCCGGGAGCGCCGCATATCAGACACAGCGGCGCGAGCGACAGGCACGGAGGCGGTAGCTTGCGTAACCACGAAGGGCCCCGGGAGCGCCGCATATCAGACACAGCGGCGCGAGCGACAGACACCGAGGCGGTAGCTCGCGTAAATCACGAAGGCCCCGTGAGCGCCGCAAATACGACACGAGCGCAGGGGGTATGGACATAGTCGAGCTACGGACACCCACAGCGATAGTGCGTCACGGTCGCGGAAGGTTGATCGTTCTGCGGCCAGGGTCCGAAGGCGAGCGCGTACTCGACGTTCCGGTCTCGGATCTGCTCAAGGTCCGGCTGAACCGGCGGGCTGACGACGCGGTCGTCATCGAGATCTATCTGCGTTACCCGACGCCCGTGCTGACCGGCGTGCCCGCGGATCGCACGCCGCTGCCGGTATTGATCGCCGAGCACGACGTCCCCGCGGCCGCCGAGATCATCGACCGGATCAACACCCAGATCCTGGCCACCCAGCGCATCGACGTGGCGGCACCCGATCTGCACCCGCCCGCCCCCACCTGGGGCAGGAACGGTCCCACCCGAGCGGACGTGGACCGGGCGACCTTCAAGATGACGCCACGCCGCGAGGCCAAGTCGGCGATAGCGGCTCTGCATCGTTACGTGACGCCAGACGAGTATGTACTGGAGACGGCCGTGGCCGTCGCGCACCCGCCTGCGGGCAACGGCCCTGGCCTGCTTGCGGCAACAACGGGACGGCTGCTGTTCATCGCGATCGGCGACGACGCGCGCTACGCCCATGAGCTGCCCATCCCGGCCGTCGTGTGGGCACGCACCACCGACGCCCCTCCGCTCGGATCCGGCGAGGTCGGCACGGCGCGCGGCGCAGCGGGCATAGACGTGCACGACGGCAACCTGACACTGCACTTCACGGGCACCGACCGCGCCGACGCCGAGCGGGTCACCTGCGCGGTGAACTTCGCGGTACGCCGCGATTCCGCCGACGGCGCCGGCGGCCCTGCGGATCCTGGTGTGGCCCAGTTGTATTCGGAGTGGGAGCTGCTCGTCGAGCGGCACTCCCTCGGCATGGTCGACGACGCGCAGTTCCAGCGCTACGGTCGGGGCATCCTGCGCTCACTCCCGGATGGGAACTGAGTTCAGCGCGACCCGCCGCCACGGGCTGGTCGGACGCAGCCACAGCCGTAGCAGCTCTTTGCGGCGGTCGACGCCGCCGTTCTTCAGCTCGGCCAGGTCCTCGCAGGCCTGCCAATAGGTCCAGCCGGTCAGGTAGGCGTCGCCGAACTGACGCCAGTTGCGGTACTTGCTCTGCGCCAGCGGCAGCGCGCGCGCCAGATAATCCCAGGCCATGTCGGCTTCGATGTAGCCGGCGGTGTAGGCCATCCTGGCCACCGCGACCACCCTTGCCAGATCCCAGGCGTGGATGTCACTGGGCAGCGGCCTGGCCAGATGATCCGTGAAACCGATCTTGATCGCTTGCGACCAGATGTCGTAGTCGCGGACCAGCGCCTCGGGATTGTCCATCCCACGGAACGCGCCTACCTGCCGTAGGAACGCCCGGTGCCGGTCGGCTCGCTCGCCGAAACGGTCGCGCTCGCTCGCGTTGATCGAGGCGGTCACGAGCGGATGAACCAGGGCGTAGAGCGGGGCGTGCATGCCGTCCAGCAACTGCTCCATCGAGGCCTGCGCCTCCGTTCCGTCGGTGATGCCCCAGGCGCCGGTGAGCGTGTCGATGGCCAGCTCGCGCCGATCGCCGAGCGGATGCTCGCGTTCCGGTCCGAGCAGCAGCGCGTCGTGGAAGGCGTCCCAGCGGGCCGAGTAGAAGGCGCCGAGGGCCAGCGCCCGCAGCTCGTCATCGGAGACCGTGGCGCCGGACCAATGGTCCTCCTCCCGCTCGTCGAGCTCCGCGTACGGGAATGTCGTCAAGGTGGGTACACCGCGCGAAGGCATTCCTCGATTGTTCCTTATCCAGCTCGGCGAAAACTGAGTATTCACGGATGGTTCCGTGTCGTCCGTCTCCCGCCCAGCGCCGACTGGGCGAACCGAATCTCACATCAGCGGATTCTTTGCGCTGCCGCATGTCGTGCTCTGGAGCTAGTGTTCTCGCATGTGTAGAAACATCACCGTCCTTCGTGGCCTGGAACCTGCCGCAACCGACCAGGAAATCTATGCCGCCGCACTGCAGTACGTGCGCAAGGTCGGTGGTGTGTCCGGCCTGAGCTCGACCACCAAACCGGCCGTCGACAAGGCGGTCGCGGCCATCGCGGCGGCGACCACCACCTTGCTCGCGGAACTCCCCGACCGCCGGGTCGCGCCGACCACCGAACCACCGCTGCGCCGCATCGCCGCACGCGAACCCGCCGCCGGAGAGTAACGAGCCGACCGGTTCAAGGCAGCGCGTCGGTGCTGTAGGAGTCAACGCAGGCCAACGCGACCTCCAGCGGAAGACTGCGCGCGCCCGATCAGCCCCACCATGGCCGTTTCATCCACGCCGGCCCGAGAGGCAATCTCCACATCGCGCGATACCCGGCGACCCGCCGACCGCCCGCGGGCCCGCGCTCGGCGACCATGCCCGCGGCTACCGCCTCGGTTGAGCGCCGCGCGCAGAACGCGCTCGCGCTCCTCCTCTGAAACAAACCAGATGACAAACTGGGCCAAGAAAGTCTGTTCGGGTTGTGCCACGATCGTAATGCAGTGATCTGATTCACAGCAGTGCAACCTCAGTGGGAGAACAGCAGTGGCCAACACCGAACCGGCGTCCGGCGCCACCAAGAAAGCACCGGCACGCAAGACGACCGCGAAGAACGACGGCCCGCCCGTCATCGAGGTGCGCAATCCCGGCACCGGCGAGGTCGTCGGCGCGGTGCCCGCCGAGACCGCCGACGTGGTCGCGGCCAAGGTCCGCGAACTGCGGTTGTACCAGCCGGAGTGGGAGGCGATCGGCCCCGACGGCCGCAAGGCCTGGCTGCTGAAATTTCAGGACTGGCTGATCGACAACACCGACCACCTGGCCACGGTGCTGCAGTCGGAGACAGCGAAACCGCGCGTCGACGCCCTGATCGATCCGGGCTTCGCGACCGACGTGATCGGCTACTACGCGCGCCGCGCGGCCAAGTTCCTCGCCGACGACCACCCGTCGCCACACAGTCCCCTGGCCAGGGTCAAGAGGCTGACCACGGTCTACCGGCCCTACCCGGTGGTCGGCGTCATCACGCCGTGGAACTTCCCGCTGGCGATGCCGGTGATGGACGTGTTCCCCGCGCTCGCCGCGGGCGCCGCCGTCATCCTCAAGCCGTCCGAGGTGACACCGCTGTCCGCGCTCGAGTTGGCGAAAGGCTGGGCAGAAATCGGCGCTCCCCCGATCTTCGCGGTGGTCACCGGCAGCGGCGCGACCGGAGCCGCCGTGGTCGGCAATGCCGACTACATCCAGTTCACCGGTTCCACCGCGACCGGCCGCAAGATCGCCGCCGCCTGCGTGGAGCGGATGGTCCCTTACAGTCTCGAGCTCGGCGGCAAGGACCCGGCCATCGTGCTCGCCGACGCCGACCTCGACCGGGCCGCGCACGGCATCGCGTTCGGCGGCATGTTCAACTCCGGCCAGGTCTGCATCTCGGTAGAGCGGGTGTACGTCGAAGCGCCGGTGTACGACGAGTTCGTCGCCAAGCTCACCGCCAACGTCGAGGCGCTGCGCCAGGGCCTCGACGGCCGCGGCGCCGAATACGACATCGGTGCCCTGGCCAACGAGAGCCAGGTGACCATCGTGCAGCGCCACGTCGACGAGGCCGTCGCGGCGGGCGCGAAGGTGCTGACCGGCGGCAAGCGGGCCGGCTTCGGGACAGCGTTCGAGCCGACCGTGCTCGTCGACGTCGACCACACCATGTCGTGCGTCACCGAGGAGACCTTCGGACCGACACTGCCGGTGATGCGGGTGGCCGACGAAGCGGAGGCGATCCGACTGGCCAACGACTCGATCTACGGCCTGTCGGCCTCGGTGTGGACCGGCGACAAAGAGCGCGGTGAGCGAATCGCGCGGCAGCTGAACGCAGGCGCGGTCAATATCAACGACGTCTTCGCCAACCTGTTCAGCTACGCGCTGCCCATGGGTGGTTGGGGTCTCTCCGGCGTCGGCGCCCGCTGGGGCGGCGCGAACGGCGTTCGCAAGTACTGCCGTCAGCAGGCGATCACCACGCCGATCCTGCCGACCCAGCAGAAGGAACTGTTCTGGTACCCGTACTCGATGCCGAAGCTCCTGTTCGCACTCGGCGCCATGCGCGCCGCGGGCGCGCGCGGACTGCGCCGCCTCGACCTCCCCGCCGTCTTGAAACTCAAGGGAGACAAAAGTGAGCGAGCGTAGCGAGCCGGAGGCGCAGCACCGTCGGCGCTCAGCTCCGGTCACGCATTACTCGATGACATAGAGGAAACTGTTGTGACTAACATCACACATCGACTCCCTTGCATGGCACGACCAATCCTCAGCCGATCACCGGCAAACGCCAGGGCGACCACAACCCGCTATCGCCCATCCGGATGAATCGCCGTTCTAGCTGGTCAATCGCCCAATTGTGGATAGGCGGGCAAAAAATCTGCCACATGCCACACATTCGCCAAGCTTGATGGTGCGGAGTACCACGTCAGCCAATATGCTGTCCCTAACAAACCTGCCGACTGTTTTGGCGCCAGTATCCGAACTTTTCGGCCTGATATGGCTGGAAATTCAGGACCGATTCTGATAGCAAGGGGCTATGGACCCGCATTTGCGCGACCTGCGGTATTTCGTCGCCGTCGCTGAGGAACTGCACTTCACCAACGCCGCTCAGCGGCTGCACATTGCTCAACCCACTCTGTCGCGTCAGATCCGTCAGCTGGAACGCCAGCTCGACGTGGTGCTGTTCGACCGCAACCAGCGAAGTGTCGCGCTGACCGTCGCGGGTAAGGAGCTGCTCGAAGGCGCACGCAAGATTCTGGAGCTGTGGGAGGTCACGAACATCTCGCTGCAGGAGGCCGGCGAGGTGCTGCGCGTCGGCATCCAGTCCGCGCTAGGCCGCGGCCTGCTCAATGACCTGGAGAGCGCGAGCGGACACCGCCTCGCACTGCATGCGGCGTCGTGGACCGACCCGTCCAGCGGGCTTGCGGGCCGGCAGGCCGACTTGGCCCTGGTCTGGCTGCCGCTGCCGGACCAGAACCGCTACCGCTGGCAGGTGCTGCGCACCGAGCCGCGCTGGGTGCTGCTCCCGGAGAACCACCCGCTGGCCGGTTCGGAGACCATCGAGTTCACCGATCTGCTCGACGAGCCGTTCGTCGCGCTGCCCACCGAAGCCGGGACGGTGCGCGATTTCTGGCTCGGCAACGACGGGCGGAGCGGACGCCAGCCGAAGATCGGCGCGGAGGCCGCGACGCCCGAGGACAAGCTGGAGGCGGTGAGCCTCGGCTTGGGCGTCTGCCTGCTCGCCGAGAACAACGTGCCGATGTACCGCTGGCCCGGCTTGACCGCGCGCCCGGTGTCCGGGCTCGCACCGTGCGAACTAGCCGTGGCATGGCGAGCCGACGACAACCGGCCCACCATCCTCGAATTCGCCGGACGAGCCGTCGATGGCGGATTCGCCACACAGCGGCCCACGGTCAGCGTCTGATCCGGCTCGAGGCGCGATGCGCTGCCACGGTCTGCTGATCTCCAGCTGCGCGGATAGTCGCAACAGGGTGGATTCGCTGCCCGGTGGACCCGATAGCTGCGCGGCCACGGGAGTGCCCGCACGTGGTTGCATGCCCATCGGCACGGAGGCGGCAGGCCAGTCGACCAGGTTCCACAGCGGGATGAAGGGTGAAAACCGCACGCAGGCGGGCTGACGGCAGGTGTGCCGGGCCCGCGCTTCAGGCGGCGACGCGGTCAGCGCGGGCGTGATCACCACGTCGTAGTGGTCGAAGAATTCCAGCAATCGCGCCTCCACCCGGTCCATCTGGGCCGGACGCACCAGACGCTGCACGAGCCGGCCGAGGGCAAGATGGCGGCGGGTGCGCCACGGCAGGCGACCGTGATCCGGTACCGCGGCAGCGGACAGCCAGCGCAGAAAGACCGAGAACAGAGCGTTGTCGTAGGGCAACGTGGTCGGCTCGACGACATGGCCCGCCGCCTCGGCGACCGATCCCGCCCTGCGGGCGGCCGCGGTCCAGTGCCGATCGACGCGGAAGAGGCGGGACGGCGGATTCAGGGCCAATCCGATGCGTAGTCGGCCAGGTGGATCCACCTCGGCAAGGTCCGGTCGCGCCGCCATGACCGATAGCGCGAGCGCCGCGTCACCGACCGTCGTCGCGAGCACACCGTTTTCGACCATGCCCGACCAGGCGCCGGCGCCGATCACGACGGGCACGGTGCAGCGTCCGGGCTTGATCCCGAACACTCCACAGCAGGCCGCGGCCACGCGTACCGAGCCGAGCCCCTCGCTGCCGTACGCCACCGGCACCAGACCCGATGCGACTGCCGCACCGGATGCGCCGCCCGCGCAGCGCGCGCTGTTCCACGGGTTGCGCGGGTTGTCGGTCGTACCCCGCAGGCCCAGTTCAGGTGCCGCGACCACCACCGCGCCCGCGGCACGCAACCGGCGCACCACCGGATGGTCGGCCGTGGCCGCGTCGCCTTCGATCGAGACGCGGTGGTCGATCGCGACCGGAACACCGGCAAGGGGCAGTGCGTCGAGGTCGACCCGCTGCTCGAGCGCCGCCGCTTCCGCCATCGCCCGCTCCGCGCGAGCGACGCTCACCGCGTTCGCCTTCCGACCCGCCGCGAGCGCAGCGGCCTCCGCAACCACCGTGGTGGGCAAGAGCGAGCCGTCCCGCACACCCGCGGCGATCACTGCGGCCGGGCCGCGCGGTGGGTGGGGCTCGGTCTGCCGGACTCGACCGCACCGATCGTCGGCAGCGGTCGATGCCTCGTCCTCGGCCACCTCGTCGACGGCCTTCACATTCCGGACTACCGTTGTTGTTACGGCCGTTTTCCTCGAAATCGAGCCGTCCGCCACCACTGCGGCCTCGTCGCACATGTGCTGGTCGTCCCCCGTCGCATCGTTGTCGAAATCGGGTGATCCGCTCTTGAGCCGCAAGTTATCATTTCGAATACTGCGCGGGGACGATGGCGTCGGGTGTGGCGGATTTTCTCCGGTACATCCAACGACCGATGAGAGCGGATTCTGCGACGTCCGCCGAGCCACTAGGTCTGAGCATGAGTGTCAACTCTGAGAGAAGTTCCGATACCGGCACGAGTTCGAATACCGCTGCCGGTTACGGCGGGCTGCCGCGTGCGGAATCGAGCGCGGTGCAAGCCTTCGCCGCGGCCTGGGAATCCACCAGCCTGCCACCGGATATCACCGAGTACCTGCCCGACGCGAGAACCCTGCGCAGGGAGGCGTTGCTCGACCTGATCCGCGTCGACCTGCGGCATCGCTGGCTGCGCCGTCCCGCGGCAGGCCCGGGTCCGCCGCCCGAACCGGTCCCGCGCAAACGCCTCGCCGATTACTGCGCCGAATTTCCAGATCTCGTCCCCGACAGTATCCCAGCCGGTCTGGTCTACGAGGAATTCGTCATCCGCCGGCACAGCGGGGAACGGGTTGATCCGCGCGAATGCCTGCGCGAATATCCACATCAGGCGGCGGAACTTCGCGCCCTGTTGAACGCCGACGACGTAGATCAGAGCACCCGCCGCGCGGTGCAGGAAGATTCCACGCGCACCGCTCTCGCACCCACTCGATCCGCCGACGTCGACACCGGATTGAACCGAACCACCGAGTTCGCTCGTAGTTCTGAAGTGACCAGAACGACCGCCGCCGATCTCATGGAAACAGCCACCGCCGTACCCACCACGATCGGCACCGGGCCCGGCCGTTACGACGCGCTCGACCGGATCGAAATCGGCCAGCGAATCGATGATTTCGATCTGCTGACCGGTTTGGGCAGCGGCGCGTTCGCGCGGGTCTTCCTTGCTCGGCAGCGCTCGCTGCAGCGGCTGGTCGCGGTGAAGATTTCCGCCGACCGCGGCACCGAGCCGCAGACCTTGGCCCAGCTCGACCACGACTACATCGTGCGGGTCTTCGACCAACGGGTTCTCGGCGACGCCGCGGTCGCGACGCGGAGGCTGCGGCTGCTCTATATGCAGTTCCTGCCCGGCGGCACGCTACTGGGCGTGCTGCGCTGGGTGCGCGCCACCCCGCCCGCCGAACGCAGCGGGCAGCTGCTGCTGGACGCCGTCGACGCGGCTATGGAGGAGAAAGGCGAGATCAGGCCGACCGACTCCAGCGTGCGCGCCGAAATCGCCGCGCTCAGCTGGCCGGAGACGGTCGCTTGGCTCGGGCGCCGACTGGCCGAGGCACTCGACTACGCCTCCTCGCATGGCGTGTTGCACCGCGACGTCAAACCCGCCAACGTCCTGCTCACCGCCGAGGCGGTGCCGAAACTGGCCGACTTCAACATCAGCTTCAGCCGCAACGTGGAGGGCACCAGTCCGGTCGCCTACTTCGGCGGATCGCTGGCCTATATGTCACCGGAACAGCTGGAGGCCTGCCATCCCAGCTTCGACCGTGGCGCCGCCGACCTGGACACCCGCGCCGACATCTACTCGCTCGGCGTGGTGCTGTGGGAGCTGCTCACCGGGGCCAAGCCATTCGACGACACCACCGCGGGCGCGGGACAGCACGGCGACGACACCACCTTGGAGGCCATGCTGGAGCGACGCAGCACCGGCGTGGATGCCGCCGCATTGGATCGGCTTCCGCCGAACTGCCCGGCCGCGCTGCGACGGGTGCTGCTGACCTGCCTCGCGCCGGAGCGGACCATGCGCTGGTCCAGCGGCGCGACCCTGGCCAGGCAGCTGGAGATGTGTCAGGACGAGCGCGCACGGGAGCTGGTCGACCCTGCGCCGACGAGCTGGCGGCGACGGCTTCGGCCGTATTACGTGCTGGTGGCGCTGTTGTCGGTCGGACTTCCGAATGTGCTTGCCTCGCTGTACAACATCGCGCACAACCAGGATCTGATCATCAGCCGGATGACCGTAGAAGCCCAGCACACCTTCCTCATCATCACCAGCATCGTGAACACGATCTTCTTTCCGACCGGCATCGCCATCGTGCTGTACATGTCCAGGTACGTAGTGACGGTGCCGCAAGGGTTGCGCAAGCGACGACGGTACGACCCGGACACCCTGCGGCGAGCCAGACGGGACGCACTGTTGATGGGCGATCGTGCTGTCGCCGTGGCGTTCTCGCTGTGGGTGCTGGCGGGCATCGTCTTCCCGATCGCACTGAAGCTGTCCACCGGCGACATATCGAGACAGGCCGTGGTGCACTTCCTGGCCTCACTGGTGGTGTGCGGTGCGATCGCGGTCGCGTATCCGTTCTTCCTATTGACCTTCTACATGGTGCGGTGCATCTATCCGCTGTTCCTCCGGCATGGTGACATCAGTCCCGAAGACGCGGTGTGGCTGCGTGGGCTGGACCGGCGCTGCAACGGGTACCTTGCTGTCGCCGCGTCTGTGCCACTGCTCGCGGTGGCCGGAGTGACTTTCCTACCCGCCGCCGACATTCCGTCGGTGATCTTCCCGGTACGGCTCCTGTGCGTGGGCGGCATAATCGCGTTCGTGGGCTCGTATCTGCTGTTCCGCGCACTGGAGGCGGATCTGCGCGCGCTGGAGCGGGTAGTCGACCCCCGAGCAGGTGCTTCCACCGGCCGGCCGTCCCGCGCCGGAGCGGACGAGGCGGAGCCCGGCACGTGACCACTTGGCGCAGTGACGCCGTCGCACGGTTCGCCGCCGACTGGCAGCGCAGCCTCCGTGGCGGTCGCATGCCGCCGCAGATTCCGGACTATGTACCCGACGGCACGCAGGTGCGCCTCACTTTGCTCACCGATCTGCTGCGGATCGATCTGCGTCGGCGCTGGGAGCGCACAGGGCTGGGTAAGAGAATCGCCGAGTACCGCAAGGAATTTCCGGAGGTGGAGCACAGTCCCGAGCTTGTGGACCTGGTCTGCGAGGAATTCCTGGCCCGCCGTAAGCACGCGCCGCTGGCGCTGGCGGACTTCGTCGCCGAATACCCCGATCTGGCCGTGGAGATCCGCGAACGCCTCCCCGACTTCGCCGACGAGCGTGCCGACATCGGGACCGCGGTGTCGAGCGAAGCCGTCGCGGCGCCGGCCGACCTGGCGCCTGGGCGGCGGATCGATGATTTCGACCTGCTCACGGATCTGGGTGGCGGCCTACTCGGCCGCGTGTTCCTCGCCAGGCAACGTTCCATGCAGCGACTTGTCGCCGTCCGATTTTCGGCGGGACGGGCAGGCGCGCCGCAGACGATGGCACAGCTGGACCACGCGCACATCGTCCGAGTCTTCGACCAGCGGGTGCTCAGTTCTGACACCGCACACCCCCTGATCGTTCCGAGATCGCCTACCCGCGGCGATCGCACCGTCGCCGCCCTGAGAACACGCGCTATCGACGCTGACCCGGCCATCGCCGAGGCACGAGACGACCTCGACACCACGGTCGCCGATGCACAAGACCGCGCTGCCGGCGCAGAGTCGCGAGACTCCGAAGCCGCCCTCGCCGATGACGCGACCGTCGTCAGCGAACCTGACACACAACGTCCACACCGCGACGCTCCCGCGCGGTCCGTCGAACCCCGCGGCGGCACCACTGTCGGCGACGGCATCCCCGTGGACCGATCGACAGACGACGACGCGACACTCGCCAGCCCGCCGGACCGCCGCAACGCCGACTTCCCGGACTCGATGCGGCGAGACCCGGCATCACGTCGCTCAGCTGCCGCCCTGGGTACTCGCACAGCCGATGGCACCTCGGGCGGCGCACTCCCCCACCTGGTCTACATGCAGTACCTACCCGGCGGCACCGCGCTCGGCGTACTCGATCAGCGCCGTCGCGGCCCGGTGGCCGATGGCGGTGCGCTGCTGTTGCGGGCTGTCGACGCCGCCATGGAGTCCAAGGGCGAGATCCGGCCGTCGGATTCGAGCGTTCGTGCCGAGATCGCGGAGCTGAGCTGGCCCGAGACCGTGGCATGGGTGGGCAGGCGGCTCGCGGACGCGCTGGACTACGCCGAGCACCACGGCGTGCTGCACCATGACATCAAGCCCACGAACGTCCTGTTCACCGCCGAGGGCATCCCGAAGCTCGCGGATTTCGCCATCGGTGAGGCGGATCCGCGTACGGCCGCTCCGAATCTCGCTGCGATCGAAAAGGGTTCGCTACCTTACCGCTCCCCTGAACAGTTGG
This sequence comes from Nocardia sp. NPDC023852, assembly GCF_040639505.1. Classification (NCBI taxonomy): domain Bacteria; kingdom Bacillati; phylum Actinomycetota; class Actinomycetes; order Mycobacteriales; family Nocardiaceae; genus Nocardia; species Nocardia sp. NPDC023852. The sequence goes on along the minus strand of NZ_JBFAAB010000003.1, from coordinate 44,347 downwards.
CTGGATACCTCGATCCTGGGGCGCCCGCGTCCGGCAACGGCAGTGACATCTTTTCCCTCGGCGTGCTGCTGTGGGAAATGCTCACCGGCGCCAAGCCGTTCGACGACCCGCCGCCCGACGAGCGCGGCACCTCCACCGAGATATTCGCGAACATGCTCGCGGCGCGCCGGGGCGGAGTCTCGGCGGTGGCGCTCTCACGTCTGCCCGAAGGCACACCGGCCGCGCTGCGTCGTGTTCTGCTCGAATGCCTGCACGTCGACCCAAAGCGTCGGTGGCGCAACGGCGCCGAACTTGCTGGACAACTCGACCTCTGTCTCGACGCTCGCGCACGTGACCTGGTCGACCCCCCGCCGAGCAGCCTCGCATACCGGTTCCGTGGCCTGCTCCTCCCGTTGGCCGCGCTGTGTATCGGCGTGCCGAACGTGCTGGCCAGCCTGTACAACATCCAGCTCAACCAAACCCTGATCATCGACCGGATGTCGGCCACCGACCAGGACACGTTCGCCACTGTCGTCTTGGTCAACAACATGATCGCCTTCCCGGTGGCCGCGCTGCTGTTGCTTTTCCTCGCTCGAGGCCCACTGACCATCGGTTTCCGTCTGAACCGAGGCCACGAGTTCTCGGCGCGAACGCTCGCGAAGGCACGCCGCGACACCCTGCTGATGGGCGACTGGGCGGTGTGGGTGCCGTTCGGCTTCTGGCTGCTCGCGGGCATACTCTGGCCGCTGGGGTTGGTGCTTTCCGGTGTCGACCTGCCGCGAGGGACATTCGTGCATTTCTTCGCCGCGCAAGTGGTCTGCGCGGCCATCGCGCTGGCCTACCCGTTCTTCCCGATCGCGTTCTACTCGGTGCATTCGATATATCCGCAGCTGTTGGTGCGCGGCGGGGTCGGCCCCGACGACGAACGCCAGCTGCGCGCCCTCGCCAGACGCGGAAACTTCTATCTCGGTGTCGCGGCGTCGGTTCCGCTGCTCGGCGTGGCGAGCGCGACCTTCGTGGACGCCTCCGACCAGAACTTGGTAATAGTTCCGGTGCGCCTGCTCAGCGTCGGTGGCATCCTGGCATTCGTGCTCACCTACCGGCTGTTCCGCGTACTAGAGGCCGATCTCCTCGCCTTGGCCAGGGCAATTCCGCAGCGGAAGCGATGACCTCGCCGCGCCCGCTCGGGCGGATGGTGAACCTCTCGCACGTGCACGATCCGGCCACCACGCCGCTGTACCCGGACGATCCGGAATTCCGCACCGACCTCGTTGCCACGATCGCGAACGACGGCTATTACCTGCGCTACATCCAGCAGGGCGAGCACACCGGAACCCATTGGGGCGCACCGATCCACTTCCGCGCCGATGGGCTCGCCGCGGACGAACTGGAGTTGGACGACCTGTTGCTACCCGCGGTGAAGATCGATGTTCGTGGGCAGTGCGTGAGCGATCGCGACTACGCGATCACGGTCGCCGACCTGCGGCGGTGGGAGGAACGACACGGCCGGATTCCCAACGGCGCCGCGGTCATCGCGTGGACCGGCTGGGACGCCAAGTGGGGCACCCCGGAGTTCCTCGGCACCGGCGAATCCGCAGAGCACCAGCCCGGTTTCGCGGTGCACACGGTGGAATGGCTGCTGCACACCGGCAGGCTCGGACGCCGCGGCGCACTCGGAACCGACACGTTCGGGCCGGACGTGGGCACCGACGGCACCTACGCGGTGTCGAAGCTGCTGTACGGCGAACACCGGATCAGCCTGGAGTGTCTGGCCAACCTCGCCGCGCTGCCCGCGACGGGCGCGTGGGTCCTCGCGGGCGGACCGCTGTACCGCGGCGGTTCCGGCTCTCCCGCAACGATTTTCGGCATATTGCCCGAATAGGTCAGGCGCCGCCGTACACCTTCGGGGCGAGGGTGCCGATGTAGGGCAGGTCGCGGTAGCGCTCCGCGTAGTCGAGGCCGTAGCCGACGACGAACTCGTTCGGGATGTCGAAGCCGACATGCGCGACTTCCACGGGCGTGCGCAGCGCATCCGGCTTGCGTAGCAAGGTGACCACTTCGAGCGAGGCCGGGTTGCGGGTCGACAGGTTGCGCTTGAGCCAGGACAGCGTGAGTCCGGAGTCGATAATGTCCTCGACAATCAGCACATTGCGGCCCGCGATGTCCTTGTCCAGGTCCTTCATGATGCGCACGACGCCGGAAGACGAGGTGGACGACCCATAGGACGAGACAGCCATGAACTCCATCTGGGTCGGAATCGGCAGGGCCTTGGCCAGGTCGGTCATGAAGAAGATCGCGCCCTTGAGCACACCGACCAGCAGTAGGTCTCCCTCCGGCGCGTCGGCGGGATACCGCTTGGCGATGAGCGCGGCCAGCTCCTGGGTCTTCGCCGCGATCTGTTCCTCGGTGATCAGCACCGACGCGATGTCGTCCCCGTACACGTCAGCTGGATTCCCTTCCGTGGTGGTGCGCCCGATGGGCCGGCTCAGTATGTGTCATCGGTCCGATGCCCGTCATCACCCAGCCGCAATGTCAGCCTGCCATGTTCGCGCCCGGCGACCAACCTGTTACCCGACGTTCCTCCGCCGACCGCGACGCCGCCTTGGCCGCGCCAGGCGGTAACCAACTCGTCGACGGCTTGTAAATGCTTGTTGGTCAGCGCTTTCGCACCACCCGCCAACAACCATGCCCGAATTGCCCGTTTTCGTAGGGCTGCGGGCGCAGTGGCGAGGGTCTCGGTCGACAGCGCCTGCCCATCACTCGCGGAGTGCAGGAGTTCAGCAGCGAGCGCGTCCAGTACCACTGCGTCCTCGCGCAACTGTTCGGCCGTGCGGGCCAGCGCTGGGGCCACCCCGCCGCCGAGAATCTCCTCCAGCAGCGGCAACACCTCGGTGCGCAGGCGAACCCTGGTGAACTCCGGCGCAGCGTTGTGTGGGTCCTCGTGTGGCGCCAGACCGAGTTCGGCGCACAGTTGCCCGGTCACTGCCCTGCGCACGCCGAGCAACGGTCTGCCCCACGGCTCGGTGAACGGAGCCATCCCGTGAATCGAGCGGCCGCCCGACCCACGGGCCAGCCCGAGCAGAACCGTTTCGGCCTGATCGTCGAGTGTGTGGCCGAGCAGGACCGGCAGCCCCTCCCGCGCCGCGTCCAACGCGGCATAGCGCGCACGGCGCGCGGCGGCCTCCACACCCCCGTACCTGTCGACCTCGACCGCGAGCACCCGGGCCGACCGGCAGCCGAGTGCGAGCGCCCGCGCGGCGGCTTCGGCGGCAACCGCCGCGGAGCCGGGCTGCAATTGATGATCGACCACCAGCGCGTCGACCGCACCGGCCTCGACCACGGCGGCAGCCGTGAGAGCCAGCGAGTCCGCGCCGCCGGACAGCGCCACCGCGACCGCGGGCGGCTCGGCAACGCGCGACCCGAATCGGGCGAGCCAGTCTCGCACCGCCCTGCGCACAGTGAGCACCGCCGCGGTTTCCGGCAGCCGCCGGACGTCCTCGGTGCGCGCCGACCGCCGCGTGGAAGCCGATGAACCGGCGGCCGATCCGGAGCGCCCTGGCGCAGTGCCCATGGGCCGCAGCCTACCGACCGGCGGCGCATCGAGTACCCGCGCCGAACGATTCCGTCGCCCGACACGCTCGCGCCGACACCGCACCCTCGGCTACGCCGGCTCGGTCACCCCAGGACCCGGCCGATCCAGCGCTTCGGGTCCTCGATCTCATCCATGCGGGGCAGGGTTTCCGCGTCCGTCCACACAGTGTTGAATCGGGCCATACCGACGCTGCCGACTACCTCGTCCACGAACGCCTTGCCGCGCACGTACTGCGCGACCTTCGCGTCCACGCCGAGCAGGGCGCGCAGGATTCGTTGCAGCGGGTTGGTCGGGCGTTTGCGGCGCTGGTCGAAGGCGGTGCGGATCTGCTCGACCGACGGCACGACCGCGGGGCCGACCGCGTCCATCACGTGATCGGCGTGCCCTTCCAGCAGGGTGCCGAGCATCAGCAGGCGGTCCAGTGCCTCGCGCTGTGGCGGTGCCTGTGTCGCGCGCAGCAGACCGACCACACCGCGCGCGGCCGGATCGTGGGCGGCGGTGCCGCGGCGACGATCGCGCACCTCGTCGACCAGCCGGGAAAGCATCTCGGCCAGCGGCTCGTCCCCGACCTCGCCGAGCACCTCGACATTGCCGCGCATGTACTCGACGAGCCAAGGCGCCGAAGAGAACTGCACCCGATGGGTCACCTCGTGTAGACAGACCCAGAGTCGAAAATCGCTCGGCGACACGCCGAGCGCGCGCTCCACCGCCACGATGTTCGGCGCGACCAGCAGCAGCGTGCCATCCGGACCGGTGAACGGGTCGTACTGGCCGAGGATCGCGGTGGACAGGAAGGCCAGCATCGCGCCCGCCTGTACGCCCGCGGGTTTGCCCGCGAGCAGCTTGCGTTCGGCGGCGGCCGGCCCGGTGCCGGTGAGCTGGGCCATGGAGTCGGCGGCGGCCTCGATCCAGCCGGGCCGGTCGACGATCCTGGCGCCAGGCACCGGCCGGTCGTCCAGCAGCCCGCTCACCTCGCGAACCGGTCCTTCGGCACGTTCGGAGGCGACGGCCAATTCGGCGACGACCTGTTCGGCCGAGTAGCGCGAAGTTCGCGGACCCGAGGGCACCAGGGCCGATCCGGTCTTGGCGGCCAGGCGCCAGTCGACCATCCCGGACAGACCCGAGCGGCTCTTGCGCCGCTCGACCGCGGCCACGGGCCCGGATTCGGCTGTGTCGGAACCTTCTTGGGTCATGATCATCCACCCGTCATGAGCATCCACAGTTACGCAGTGTGCCTGCGATCGCGTCCAACGCGGGCCTGCTCACCTCTGGCGGTCGATCGTTCGACATCAGAGCGAAGGTGAGCACCCGCCCATCGGCGTCCAGCACATACCCGACCAACGCGCTGGACACCGACAGAGTTCCGGTCTTGGCGCGCACCCAGCCTGCACCATTGCGATCCCGGGCGACATAGCGGCTGGTCAGCGACCCAGTGGCACCCGCGACCGGCAGATCGTCGAGCAGCGGGGCCAACGTGGCCGCCAGACGGTCGTTCTCGGGCTTTGCCTTGGTACCGGTCGGCTGTACCGCCGTGGCGCCGTTCTGCTTGGCCGCGGTCGCGATGATCCGGTCGAGCAACCGCGCGGGAATCCGGTCGTCGACCGACAGCCCGCTGTTGTCGTGCATGCCCAGGCCGGTCAGATCGAAACCGGCCTCGCTCAGCGCTGCGTTCACCGCCGCCACCGCACCTCCGAAGGAAGCCTCCCGGCCGGTCGCCGTCGCGATCTCCCGTCCGATCGCCTCGGCGAGCACGTTGTCGGAGTGGACCATCGTGTCGCGCAGCCGGTCGCGCAACGGAGCCGATCGCACACTTGCGATCTCGACCGCACCCGCGGGCGCGGTCCCCACCCGGACCCGTGCCGGATCGAGCCCGAGCTCGATGGCCAGACGCCGCGCGGCGTCCAGCGCGGGCGTCGCGGTGCGCGGCGAGTACTCCACGAGCGGTTGCAAGCGACCGCCGTCGATCATCACCGACTCCATCGGGGCGATGGACCCCCCGCCGATGTCGAGTGGGTCCCATCCCCGCGCCATGGTCGGGCCCGCGTAGGCAGAGGTGTCGACGAGGATCGTGTCCACCGAGCGGCCCGAGGACCTGATCTGCGCCACCAAATCGGACAGTCGGGGGCCGTTCGGGTAGTAGCCCTTGCCGTCCGGCTCCGCAGTGAGAGTCGGATCGCCGCCGCCGACCAGCACCAGCTCGTTCGGCGACGAACCGGCAACCACCCGGGTGGTGACCCGGTGCTCGGCGGACAAGGTGAGCAGCGCAGCCGCGGTGGTGAGGATCTTGGCAGTGGACGACGGAATCATCGGCTTGTTCGCCTCACCGCTCCACACCACGGTCGCGCTGTCGGCATCGGTCACCTGGCCCGCGAACGCGCCGAGGTCCGGATTGCCGATCACCGGCGTCAGCGCGGCCGCGATTCCAGCGGGGCTCGGCGCGGGCGCGTTCGAGAGAGCTGGACTGACCCGCGGAAACGACTTGACCGGCGCGGGTGGCGCCGCGATGGTCAGCCCGCCGTGACGGAACTCCTCGGTCCATGGCTTCAGCGCGAGCAGCGCTCCTATGCCGCCGCCGAGCAGTACCGCCAGCAGGGTCGTGACCCCGATCCACATGTTCCGACGCCGCCGGGCGGCCAGCCCACCGACGTTATTGTTCCGACCAGACACGTCGCCGACGCTCTCCTGACTGAAGTCCGCGGCAGCCGCCTGCCGCACCCATATCCCCGCCGCTCACACTATCCTCGTTGCGCAACTGTTCCCCCGAACAACCTGGCGAGTCGGCACACTCCACAGCGGCCGGGTCGCCGGGTCGACAGCCGCCGAAGAGAAGCCGAGTCGTCGGACTCGGCCCAGACGCATTGAAGGAGATGGCGTGGAGTTCGACGTCACGATCGAGATCCCCAAGGGTTCCCGGAACAAGTACGAGGTCGATCACGAGACCGGACGGGTCCGGCTCGACCGGTTCCTGTACACGTCCATGGTCTACCCCGCCGACTACGGCTACATCGAGAACACCCTGGGCGAGGACGGTGACCCGCTGGACGCGCTGGTCCTGCTGCCCGACTCGGTGTTCCCCGGAGTGATCGTCGAGGCCCGTCCGGTCGCGATGTACAAGATGACCGACGAGGCGGGCGGTGACGACAAGGTCCTGTGCGTACCCGCGGGCGACCCCCGCTGGGACCATATCCAGGACCTGAAGGACGTGCCGGAGTTCGAGCTGGCCGCGATCAAGCACTTCTTCGAGCGCTACAAAGACCTCGAGCCGGGCAAGTTCGTCAAGGGCTCGGAGTGGGTCGGCCGTGCCGAGGCCGAGGCCGAGGTCGAGGCGTCGATCGCACGGCTGAAAGACAGCGGCGGACACTGACCGTTCGACCGATGAGCGGGGAGCCCGGCACGTCCGGACTCCCCGCTTCGGAGACGGCTTTACTGGCCCTTGAATTCGGGCGCGCGCTTCTCGAACACAGCCTTGACCGCCTCGGCGAGGTCCTCGGAGGGCAAGAATGCGGCGTTCCAGGCCGAGACGTAGCGCAGTCCAGCGGCGACTTCGTCTTTGTGCCGCTGATCCAGCACGTCCTTGGCGCCCTGCACCACCAGTGGCGGGTTCGCGGCGATCTCGCGCGCCGTGGCGTGCGCCGCGTCCAGCACCGCTTCCTGATCCGGGAAAACGTCGTTGACCAAGCCGATCTTCTCCGCGCGCGCGGCATCGATGTCCTTGGCGGTGTAGGCGAGTTCGCGCAGGTGCCCCTCGCCGATGATGCCGGGCAGTCGGTGCAGCGACCCGATGTCGGCGACGATCGCGACCTTGGCTTCCCGCAGGCTGAACTTGGCGTCCGCACTTGCGTAGCGGATGTCGGCGGCCGCGATGAGGTCCAGCCCCCCACCGATGCACCAGCCGGACACCGCGGCGATCACCGGCTTGCGGCAGTCTGCCACCGCGGTGACCGACGACTGCATCTTGCGCACCTCGTGCAGGAAGTCGGTGCGCGGCGCGGCCAGGACCCGGTCGGCCATCAGCGGTCCGAACGTGCCACTCATCGCGGAAAGGTCGAGCCCATAGGAGAAGTGCTTACCCGAACCGGTCAGCACAATGGCACGGACCTCGGGGTCGGCGTCCAGCGCCTGGAAGATTTCCGGCAACTCACGCCAGAAATCCGGGCCCATCGTGTTGCCCTTGCCGGGACCGGTGAGCGTCACCTGTGCGACGTGGTCCTTCGTTTCGACGGTGAAAGCCTGCCAATCTGTCATTCGTACAGCGTATCGAGGTGCCCGATGGCCCTTCTCCCGGCTTGCGGAACGTCCGTTGTGCGGACCAGCCTCGGAGCGTGTAAATCCTGTGCAAATTCGCAGCGACGCCCTGGGTCCCGATTCGCTGGAAGATGGATCATGGTCCAGTCGGCGAATCGCGGTCATCGGGTTCGGAGGCGCCCATGCTGATGCATCAGGGAATCGGCCTCGACCGGTTCAACGAAATGTCACGCCGCCGCGCGGTCCACGCGCTGTACGAGTGCTGCAGTAATGTCACATGGGCGGCGAAGCTGACCGAAGCACGCCCCTATGCGGACCGGGACGCGCTGATGACCAAGGCGAATGTCGAACTGCTTGCGCTATCCCAGCAGGATATCGATCGTGCCTTGGAAGCGGTTGTGCATCAACAGCTCTCGGAGCGCAGCCTGTCCGAACTCGCGCGGATCACCCGCGAGCGGATCGCGGAAATGCTCGGTCCGATCGAGGGCTACCCGGAATACTGATCGGCATTCCAACTCACCCGGCGTACTGTCCGCCGTCGCTCTACCCTGGTGGCATGCGCAGGTCGTCATTGCCGCCGGTCGCGTGCCGGGTCGCGGACACCCTCATCGCCCGTGGACATCACGGCCTCATCGTCAGCCAGCCGGCGCCGACGCATACCGCCGCGGATGCCGCACAGGCGCTCGGCGTCGAGGTGGGTGCCATCACAAAATCGCTCGTGTTCCTGCTCGACGACGATCCGGTGCTACTGCTGGTCTCAGGCGCGCACCAGGTCGATCTGGCGAACACCGGCGCGCGACTGGAGGGAACGCTGACTCGCGCGCCCGCCGATCTTGTGCGTGAGGTCACCGGACAGCCGATCGGCGGTGTCGCGCCGGTCGGCCACCCGACCAACCTGCCCACCTGGGTGGACAGCGCACTGTCCCGGCATCGTGAGGTCTGGGCCGCCGGCGGACACCCGAACACTATTTTCCGCACGTCGTTCCCCGAATTGGTGCGAATCACCGCGGGCCTTCCGATTGACGTTGATTGAATCGCGAGCGATGGCACCGCCCCACCGGACCACCATGCGGTCGGCCACCCGCCGCGAATCGGGCGTAGTTTCGTCATGTGACCGAAGCGCCACGGCCTGACACAGAGTTCCAGATCCCCGATGATCTAAGCGGCATCACGGCCGAGCAATACCGCGCCTCCCTGCGCCACTATCCAGCGGGCGTCACCGTGGTCACACTGTCCGCGCAGAAGGGGCCGGTCGGCTTTACCGCGACCTCGTTCGCTTCGCTGTCGCTGGAACCCCCGCTGGTCTCCTTCAATATCGCGCACACCTCCTCCAGCTTGTCCGCACTGCTGGAAGCCGAATCCGTGGTCATCCACTTCCTCGGCGAACACCAGCAGCACCTGGCCCACCGCTTCTCCAGGACCGCCGAGGAACGCTTCACCGATCGCTCCCTGTGGACCACCCTCGACACCGGCGAACCGGTCCTGCACGGCACCCCGATCTGGCTGCGTACCGCCGTGCAGCAACGCATTCCGATCGGCGATCACACGTTCGTTGTGGGCCTGGTCACCCGGGTTCACGACAACACGGACGAGAAACCCGCCGCCGCCCCGCTCCTCTACTACAACGGGCGCTATTACCGGCCGTCATCGCTGGGCGACTGAACGGGCAGTTGCGGCTCGCGACCCGCGGTCGCGGCGGCTCAGCCGCCGTCCAGCGCGGCGAAGTCGACGTCGAGCGGGAACGGGTCGGTCAGACGGAGCACATCCTGATGTGTTTCGGCCAGCCGGTAACTGCGACTGGCCCAATCCAGGCGGTACTCCTGAATAATCTTCACCTTCCGATCCGCGGCCAAGTGCACGATCAGGTAGATCGGGATTCCCTCGTTCGCGTACTCCGCGCACTTGTTCACGGTGTCGGTGTACTCGGATCCTGGCGAGACGACCTCGGCCACCAGCAGCACGTCCGCTGTCGTCAACTTCCGGTCGTCATCGATGCACCGGTGCAACGCCACATCCGGACGGCGAAACGAGAAACCGGGGCTCGCCGGGAGGCTCCGCCCGTAGTGCATCTCGAAATCCGTCACAACACCGGTGCACGGCTGGTCCGGGCCAGCCTGTTCCAAGGAGTTAGCCAGCCGCCGGGCTACGTTGTTGTGCTGGAATGTCCCACTGCGGCAGAAGAACACGTGGCCGTCGACGACCTCGATCTGCCGCTGGACATCCTCCGGAAGCGCCGTGTAGCCCTCCTCCGTGATGACAAGAGCACCGGGGTCGGTGGCCCAGGCAGGCAGCGTACTCATAGGTCCACCTCGAGGTCGGGAACCCGATAGTATCCGGCGGCGCCGTTCGGATCCGCGAACCGCGGCCTTCAGACGATGAGGCAGGGGGCAGCGCCGGCGGGGGCGGCTGAGGTGAAGGGGCGGGTTTCGGGGGTGGGGTTCCACAGACCGTTGGTGGCGGCGTAATCCCAGGCGGGGCCGGTGCGGACGAGGGTGGCGACCGCCTCGACGAGGCGTTCCACGTCGGCGGAGGTGGTGCCGAGGCCGATGCTGGCCCGGAGTGCGCCATCCAGACCGAGGCGGGTGAGCAGCGGGTGAGCGCAGAAACGGCCGTCGCGGACACCGATGCCGTGTTCTGCGGAGAGATAGGCGGCGACGTGGCCGGGGACGAAACCGTCCAGCGTGAAGGCGACGATGCCGACGGTGTCGGGGCTGTCGGTCCAGATGCGGAGCAAACGAACACCGGGAATGGCGGCCAAACCGTCGCGGAGGCGGTCGGCGAGCCGGTGTTCGTGGGCGGCAAGAGTCTCGGCGTCGATCGCACAGAGCGCGTCACAGGCGGCGGCCAGCGCGGCGGCGCCGAGCACATTCGGCGACCCGGCCTCGTGCCGCTGCGGAGCTGGGGCCCACTCGGCCGCGGTGGTGCTCACCTCGCGCACCGCCCCGCCGCCCGCCAGATACGGCTGCGCCGCGTCCAGCCAGTCGCGGTGGCCCACAAGCACGCCCGCGCCGAACGGTGCGTACAGCTTGTGCCCGGAGAAGGCCAGGTAGTCGATGCCCGTCTCGCGCAAACTGATTCGCCGGTGCGGCGCCAGTTGCGCGGCGTCCACCAGAATCCGGGCACCGCACTGGTGTGCGATGGTGGCCAGCCGTTCCAGCGGAAGCACCTCACCGGTCACGTTCGACGCGCCGGTCACTGCGAGCAACGCGGCCGGTCTGCTGCACAGCTCGGCGACCAGCGTGCCGATGGTCTCCTCGACGGTGTCGGCGGCCGCTACGACGCGCCGGCCGTTCCTGGCCCACGGTAGGAAGTTGGCGTGGTGCTCGATGTCGAGCACCACCGTCTCGCCGGGCACGCAAGAGGCCAGCAGGTTCAGCGAGTCGGTCGTGTTGCGGGTGAACACGACGACCTGGTCGTCGGCGGCGTCGAGGAACCGGGTGACCGAGCCGCGCGCGGCCTCGTAGCACTCGGTGGAGATCCGGGACGCGTAACCCGCGCCGCGGTGCACGCTCGCATAGAACGGCAGCAGCTGCTGTACCCGGTCGATGACCTGCGCCAATGCGGGCGCGCTCGCCGCGTAGTCGAAGTTGGCGTAGGTGGTCGTCCCACCCTGCACGAGCGGCACTCGGAGGTCGTCGCCGGAGACCCGGGCGAGAGCGGCGCAGGTGTTGTCGACAGCAGTGGTCATCACGTAAATCCCGTCGGTTCAGGGACCCGCGATCGAATGATTCGTCGAGTCCGCGCTTGCCGCGCCCGGTCGGGCGGCGGCCCGGTCGTCACCCGGAGCACCCCACCGCGGAGGAGGGTTGCCGACCAACAAGCCGGGGCTTCACGCTGGCACTCATGACCTGACCCGAGACTGGCAGACACGAGCTGGAACTGTCAACCTGGTTCCCCCGGAACGTGCGAAACCGACGCCGCTCGCGGGGCAACCACGACCACAAGTGGACGGGGATCTGGTCGGCGTCGGGGTGAGATCATCGACCGACCGTCAGCGATCATCTGGCGAACCCCACACATCGTGACCAGACGCTGACTTGCACCAGCGGGCACAGCATCGCCCGCTCCCGCGGACCGGTTCGGTGAACAACGAATCGACTACAACCCGGGTACCGTGGACGATTGGCCAGCGTGGCGTTTGCCCTTTGGTAACCCAACTATGACACAACTGTCGGAAGTGCGAGGCCAGTTCGATGGGAGGTGCGCAGAGCACCATGCTCCAGCCCCAGGTTGACGCGACAGCAAGCCCACTGCTGCGAGCCGGCCATGCCCCCCAGGTCCGTACGCTCGTCGACATCCTGACGGCCACCGCACTCACCCACCCGGACGCCTCCGCCATCGACGACGGCCAGGTGGTGCTCTCCTACCTGGAGCTGGTGGTCGAGATCGAGAAGACCATGGCCCGGCTCGCCACGGCGGGCGTGCGACCCGGCGACCGGGTCGGCGTACGTCTGCCGTCGGGCACGCGCGGGCTCTACATCACCATCCTCGCCGTCCTGTACTCCGGCGCCGCCTACGTGCCGGTCGACGCCGACGACCCCGACGAGCGCGCCCAGCTGGTCTTCGGCGAAGCCCAGGTCACCGCAATCGTGACCGCCGAAGGGATCGAGACCACCGCCGCAGGCATCCGAGCGGCCGAGCGGGACGCGCGCGACGACAACTGGTCCACGCTGCCTACCCCCGACGACGACGCCTGGATCATCTTCACCTCCGGCTCCACCGGAACGCCGAAAGGTGTTGCCGTCACCCACCGCAATGCCGCCGCCTTCGTCGACGCCGAAGCCGACCTGTTCCTGCGCGACGCCCCGATCGGTCCCGGTGATCGGGTTCTCGCCGGCCTCTCGGTCGCCTTCGACGCGTCCTGTGAGGAGATGTGGCTTGCCTGGCACAACGGCGCCTGCCTTGTCCCCGCCCCGCGCGATCTGGTGCGCACCGGCGCCGATCTCGGTCCCTGGCTGGTGCGGCGCGAGATCAGCATCGTCTCGACTGTGCCGACCCTGGCGGCGACCTGGCCGGTCGAGGCATTGGAGGCGGTACGCCTGCTGATCTTCGGTGGCGAGGCCGTGCCGCCGGAACTTGCCGAACGTCTTGCCGGAAACGGTGATTCGAATCGCGAAGTGTGGAATACCTACGGCCCCACCGAGGCGACAGTCGTCGCCTGCGCCGCGCTGCTGAACGGTCAATGGCCGATCCGGATCGGGCTTCCGCTCAACGGCTGGGACCTCGTCGTGGTGGACCAGGCGGGAAACCCCGTGGCTGAGGGCGAATCCGGCGAACTGGTCATCGGCGGGGTCGGCCTCGCGCGCTATCTCGATCCGGCCAAAGACGCCGAGAAGTACGCCCCTCTGCCCTCGGTCGGCTGGGACCGCGCCTACCGCAGCGGCGACCTGGTCCGCAACGACAGCACCGGGTTGGTCTTCCTCGGCCGCGCAGACGATCAGATCAAGCTCGGCGGCCGCCGCATCGAGCTCGGCGAGATCGACAACGCGCTCCAGCGTCTTCCCGGTGTCACGGGTGCCGCCGCCGCGATCCGAACCACCGAGGCAGGCAACAAGCTCCTGGTCGGCTATCTGACCGGTCCGACGCAGGACTTCGACGCCAAAGCCGCGAGGGCCCTTCTCACCGAACAACTTCCCTCCCCGTTGGTCCCCAGACTCGCGGTGGTCGACGAGCTGCCCACTCGCACGTCCGGCAAGGTCGACCGCGACGCACTACCCTGGCCGCTGCCCAACTCCGCCGACGACGATGACGACAACGACCTGACCGGCACCGCGCAATGGGCTGCCGAACTGTGGAGTGCGACCCTCGGCGCGCAGATCGGCGACCTCGATGCCGACTTCTTCGACCTGGGTGGCGGCTCACTCGCGGCGGCGCAGCTGGTCACCGCCCTGCGCGAGCGGTATCCGCGGATCGCTGTCGCCGACCTCTACGACCATCCCCGCCTCGGCGCGCTGGTGGAACTGCTCGAACAGACCGCTCCCGCGGTCGCCGTCGCGGACCGGGTGGTGCGCCCGACACCGCTGCCTGCCCAAGCGGCGCAGGTACTCGCCACCATCCCGCTGACCACCCTGACCGGCCTGCAGTGGCTCACCTGGCTCGCGATCGTCGGCAATATCGCGGGGTGGTCCGGCTCGCTGCCGTGGTTGCCACATCTGTCTTGGTGGTGGACGCTGGCCGCTTTTCTGCTGTTCATCTCCCCGCCCGGCCGCATGATGATCTGTGTGGCCGGCGCCAGACTGCTGCTGCGCGGCGTCCGGCCAGGCCGCTATCCGCGGGGCGGCTCGGTGCACCTGCGCCTGTGGGCGGCGGTCCGGCTGTCGGAGGCCAGCGGCGCCGAGAACCTCTCCGGCGCGCCGTGGATGGTGCCGTTCGCGCGTGCGCTCGGCGCGAAGATCGGCAAGGGCGTCGACCTGCACACGCTTCCTCCGGTCACCGGCATGCTCGAACTCGGCGACGGGTGCAGCGTGGAACCGGAGGTCGACCTGTCCGGGTACTGGATCGACGGCGACGCGGTACATCTCGGCCCGATCACCATCGGCCCAGGCGCGGTCGTCGGTTCTCGTTCGATCCTGTTGCCCGGCAGCAAAATCGGTAAGAACGCCGAGATCGCGCCCGGCTCCGCGGTGTCGGGCAAGGTGAAGGCCGAGCAGGAGTGGGCGGGCTCGCCTGCCGTGAAAATCGGCAAGGCACAGCACCGCTGGCCACAACACACGCCGGGCCGGGCCCGACATTGGGTCGGCATCTTCGGCGTCACGTCGGTCGTGCTGGCCGCTGTACCGATCCTCGGCCTCAGCGCCGGCGGCGCGTTCATCGCCTGGTTCATCCGCGACACCCGCACGTTGGGGGGCGGTGTAGGCCGCGCCTTCGCGATCCTGCCGGTCGCGACCCTGCTCAGCCTCGGCGTGTACGCGACGGCGACCATCATCGCCGTCCGCCTGCTCAGTATCGGCCTGACCGAGGGCTACCACCCGGTGCGCAGCCGGGTCGGTTGGCAGGCCTGGGCCACCGAGCGACTGTTGGATTCCGCGCGAACCTTCCTGTTTCCCCTGTACGCGAGCCTGCTCACGCCGCTGTGGCTGCGCCTGCTCGGTGCGAAGATCGGCAAGAGCGTCGAGGTGTCAACGGTGCTGCTGCTGCCGAAGTTCACCACCGTCGCCGACGGTGCGTTCCTCGCCGACGACACCATGATCGCCGGCTACGAACTCGGTGGCGGTTGGCTGCGCATCGGCGAGGCCAAGGTTGGCAAGCGCGCGTTCCTCGGCAACTCCGGTATGACGGCGCCTGGCCGCCGAGTCCCGAAGAACGGCCTGGTCGCGGTGCTGTCGGCAGCGCCGTCCAAGGCCAAGGCCGGCTCATCCTGGTTGGGCAGCCCACCGGTCCGGCTGCGGCGCGCGGCGGAGAGCACCGACACCGCGCGCACCTTCGACCCGCCTGCGCGATTGCGCGTCGCTCGCGGCATCGTCGAAACCTGCCGCTTGATCCCGGTCCTGGTGACCTTCGCCATCGGCCTCGGCGTGCTGTTCACTCTCGCGTGGCTCGCACAGACCTTCGGCCACCTGGCCGCCGGGCTGCTCAGCGGCCTCGTGCTGCTGGGCGCGGGCGCGGTCGCGGGGATCAGCGCGGTGGTCGCCAAATGGTTGCTGGTTGGGCGGATCCGCGCCGAGGAGCATCCCCTGTGGAGTTCGTTCGTGTGGCGCAACGAGGTCTCCGACGCCTTCGTGGAAACCGTTGCCGCGCCGTGGTTCGCGCGCGCCGCGACCGGGACACCGGTGCTGAACCTCTGGCTTCGCGGCCTCGGCGCGACGATCGGCCGCGGGGTATGGTGCGAGTCCTACTGGCTACCGGAGGCGGACCTGGTGACTCTCGGCGACGGCGCGACCGTGGAACGAGGCTGCGTGGTGCAGACCCACCTGTTCCATGATCGAATCATGGCCATGGACACCGTCGCTCTCGGCGCGGGTGCCACGCTCGGTCCACACTGCGTCGCGCTGCCCGCGTCCGCCCTCGGCGACGGCGCGACCATCGGTCCGGCCTCCCTGGTCATGCGCGGCGACACGGTGCCGGCCTCGACGCGCTGGTGGGGCAACCCGATCGCGCCCTGGTTCACGGGCGACCCCGGAGCGCGCTGATGCCGGGCAAGTTCTACGAGGCCCCCGTCGACGAGTACCTACCGCAGAACGGCAATCGGGGCTATCGCGTATCGCGGTACGAACTCGAGCTGGCCTACAAGGTGCCCAGCAACCGGCTGACCGGCCGGGCCGCGATCATCGCGGTAACCACCGCCGTGCGCCCGCGGTTCGCGCTCGACCTTTCCCAGGCGCTCACCGTCTCGAAGGTGCTCGTCAACGGGACCAAGGCCGTCAAATTCACCCACCAGCACAGCAAATTGGTGATCACGCCGCCGGAGCGGATTCCGGCGGGCGGCGTGCTGTCGCTGGTGGTGCAGTACGGCGGCACCCCGAAACCGGTGCGCGGACCGTGGGGGGAGGTCGGCTGGGAGGAACTTGCCGAGGGCGCGCTCGTGGCGAGCCAGCCCAACGGCGCCGCCTCCTGGTTTCCCTGTGACGACCACCCGAGTTCCAAAGCGACCTACCGGATTTCGATCACCACGGACTCGCCGTACTTCGCGCTGGCCAACGGCACACTGCTGCGCAAGCAGACCAAGGCCAGCCAGACCACCTGGGTGTACGAGCAATCCGAGCCGATGTCGAGCTACCTTGCGACCATCCAGATCGGCCCCTATCGCAAGCATCGCGTCGGCTCCTCGCACGGCCTGGTGCCGATGCAGGCCGTAGTCCCGCCTCGGCTGCGCGCCAACTTCGAGCACGACTTCGCCCGTCAGCCGCGGATGCTGGAAGTCTTCAACGACAAGTTCGGCCCCTATCCGTTCGAGGGGTACACGGTGGTGGTCACCGACGACGAGCTGGAAATCCCGATCGAGGCGCAGGGCATCTCCATCTTCGGCGCCAACCACTGCGACGGCCGCCGCGGCGCCGAGCGGCTGGTCGCGCATGAGCTGGCGCACCAGTGGTTCGGCAACAGCCTCACCATCCGGCAGTGGCGCGACATCTGGCTGCACGAAGGCTTCGCCTGTTATGCGGAGTGGATCTGGTCGGAGGAAGCAGGCGGGCCGACCGCAGACCAGATGGCCCGCGCCGCGCGACACAACCTGTCACGTGAGCCGCAGGACATCGTGGTCGGCGACCCAACACCGCAGCGGATGTTCGACGACCGGGTGTACAAGCGTGGCGCACTGACCCTGCACGCGCTGCGCCTGGAACTCGGCGGCGCGACGTTCTTCGAACTGCTGCGGGAATGGACGATCCGCTACCGCCACTCCTCGGTGACCACGGAGGAGTTCACCGACCTGGCCGGGCACTACAGCCTGGTGCCGCTGCGCCCGCTCTGGGACACCTGGCTGTTCGCCGAACCACTGCCTCAGCTTCCGCCGTACGGCGGTATGTCGACGGCCTGATCAGAACACCAGGTAGCGCCCGGCAAGCTCTTCGACAAGCGGGTCGTCATCGGCGACGTTCGCCAGCGCGTCGAGATCGGTTTCGACGGAGATCTGCCGCGGGTCGTCGTGCTCCATGTCCGGGGGGCCGTCCTCTTCGAGCTGGCGCAGCAACTTCGCTCGCACCCGGTCCTTCAGTGAATCACTCATAATTGCAGCTTGCCCGGTCCGCGCCAGGGGAATCGCCCTGGCCTGGACGAATTCGGCCAGCGGTCGTCAGAGTCTTCGCGCTCGAACCGGCGGAACGCCTGCCGGCCATCGGGGATCACGGCGGCCGCGATCCGAGCAGCAACGCCAGCGAAAAGAGCTGGAAAAGTAGCGGATTCGCGCCCACCCCTAGACCGGTGTGAACAAAGTTCCCCACGGTGTATTGCGCAGCACTGTGTAGACCGCCAGCAGCGCGAAGAACGTCCACATCGTGGCGCGGCTGATCGAGGGCAACCGCATCCGCTGACCGCGCCAGGCCCGGACGGTCCAGTCCCCCACCCACAGCACGAACGCGAGGATCAGCGGAATCGCCAACAGGTTGCTGTGCAGCGCATCCAACACCTGCCCATCGGTGAGGTTGTGCACGGCGCGCATGCCGCCACAGCCCGGGCAGTACCAACCGGTCAGCGCATAGACCGGGCAGGTGCCGTACGAGCCTTCGACGTGCGGATCCCGCAGGTGCAGCAGTACGCCTGCACCCACGCCGACGCTCGCCACCAGCAGCGGAACCGCCACCCCGCGCCAACCGGACCTCGGCTGCGTTGTCGAGTCCGTCGCGAGCTCGGGAGCAGTGTGCGCGATATCCACAGGACCAACCGTAACCGCGGTCCGGTCCGTGCCGCCATAGCGCAGGAATGGTTCGCTACCTCGGCGCTCCACGCGGGTGTCGGAAAGCCTTTCGCGCGCGGCGGTTTCGCTTCAGCCGCCAAGCGCCCGCTATCTCGGCTGCGTGAAACCGCAGCACGTTGCCGGACGGGTCGGGCCCTGCGAATCCCGGGGCCCATCCGGACTGTCTGCCCAGCAGGCCAAATCGGCATAGTGGTAGCTCTTGTCCGCCCGCTCGGGTGAACTGGCTCGCTGCCGATGTTTTCTTTCCGGTGAAAGCTTTGGCCGGACGGAATTCGGGGTACTCCATGACACAAGCCAGGAATTCCGCCACGGCGTGCTTGCAGTAGCAAGCACCTTGCTTGCGTTGTACTGTGGCGGTGGACACAAAGGAGTGCTCGATGCTGGTGAAGTCGATGAGGACGCTGGCGGACGCGCGCAATGGCGCGCTGACCGCCGCTTACCGGGCGGGACTGCGATCTCGCACCTATCGGACCGCGGCACTGAATCCCCCTACCGCTGCGCGTGCGGTCATCCCGGTCACCACGAAGGACGGCGCCCGCCTGCGAGTGCACGCCTATGGTCCCGCGGACGGCGACGTCATCGTCCTGATCCACGGCTGGAGCTGCAGCATCGAGTACTGGAATCCGCAGATCAACGCCTTCGCCGATCGCTATCGCGTGATCTGCTACGACCAGCGCGGCCACGGCGAGAGCGAACCCGGCCCCGTCCTGCCCTGCAAAGAGACGCTGGCCGACGACTTGTCGTCCGTCCTGGACGCCACGCTCCGCCCCGGGCAGCGGGCGGTGCTCGTGGGCCACAGCATGGGCGGAATCACCCTGCAGGCGTGGGCCGGTCGCTATCCCGAGCAGGTGCGCCAGCGGGCCGCCGCGGTCGTTCTGCTGAACACCTCCCCAGGTAATATCCGCTACGACACCGACCTGCTCCCGCTGCTGAACAAGCCGCTGACCCTGGCAAACCGACCGGTCACGGTACTCGGCGCCAGCGTACGCATTCCGAGCATCGTCGCCGAGACCCTTCTCACCGCCCCGGTGCCGTTGCCCGGCGGCTGGCCCGTTGCCGCACTGCTCAAGGCGCGCGTGATGTCCAGGAACGCGACCGTGGACGAGGTGGTCTTCGCGCTCGGCATCGTGCGGTCCTGTCGCCCGCTCACCCGCGGCAGGCATGCCGCCGCGCTCGCCGATATGGATCTCACCGGCGCCGCCGCGCACCTCACCGTCCCCACCACCGTGATCGCGGGCGCGCACGACCGTCTGCTGCCCGAGCGGATGTCGCGCCGCATCGCCGACATCCTCACCGACACCGGCCATCTGGCCGCGTACCACGTGTGGCCCACCGGCCACCTGGGCAACATCGAGGCCGCCGACCGCTTCAACAAGGAATTGGCGAGCATCGCCCAACGCGCCCACGTACGCTCCGCCGCAGCGGGCTGACCTCGGGAACGTTGCGTTGGCCGGTCAACGGACCTGTCGGTCACCGGGACCGCTCGCATCGTCGAAGGCGGCGCACCCGAACTCCTGATGGCCAAGACGCTGGCCGGCACGAACGCCGATTTCCCACCCGCCGACGCCCCGCCCGGCCTGCTCACCCGCATCCGAATCGAAAATATCGGTGGCATCGGACCATGGGCGTCCTGAGCCCCGGTTCGGGCATGCGTACTGCGTAGCGAGTCGCACCACAGTGGGCAGTAAAGCGGAGATTCTGCCAGTCGATCCCGCGACTTTCCCCCGCTCGTCCCGCAGCGGAATATCACGCACTCTCGGATACCGACGTCTCGTCACCCCGGTCTTCCAGAGGCGGGCCCTGCTGCGGGCCGATGACGGGTTCGAATTCGGCCGAATATACCTCGAAGCGCGGACGCCATGCCTCCGGTGCAGGCGCGAGACCGGCGAGCTGGTCCAAGCAGGTATCCCAGCCGGCGGCATTGCGGGCTGCAGCATCCGGTGCCAGCTCGTTGATCAGCACAAGTCGGGTTCCACCATTCTGCGGTGACAACTCGAACCGCAGCCGCTCGTCTCCCCAGGTGTATGCCAGATACTTCGGCTCATCGACCGCGAGCACTTCGCCGGTGAGCGCAATCTCGGCGTCCTCAGGCGAGAAACGGAAGGTGATCGATGCGCCGACGCGCCATGCCCCATCTTCCACGATCACGTCGCAGGGAAACCACGCCCGGAGCTCGGCGCGATCGGTAATCGCCTGCCACACCACCAACGGCGGGTCGGGAAGGTCACGTTCGAGTCGCACGGCTGGTCGCGCGCCATCGGTGAGAAGTATTGCGTCGGTCATTGCTTCCTCCGTCGGTCGAGATGTTCTTCCAGTCGATCGAGATGCGTGGCCCACAGTCGGCGATATGGCTCCAGCCAGTCATCGAGCTCGACCAGTGGCTCGGGCCGGATCCGATAGAACCGGCGCTGGGCGTCGGACCGAACCTCCACCAGCCCGGCCTCCTTCAGCACCCGCAGATGCTTGGACACTGCGGGCTGACTCATCCGCAGCCGCTCCACCAGCGCCCCCACCGGCCGCTCCCCATCCCGCAGCACATCCAGAATTGCCCGCCGGTTCGGCTCCGCCAAGACATGGAAAGCGGTCAACGTGGTCACGCGTCTATCATTCCCTTCCAGTTATATAACTGTCAAGGCATACTGTAGCTGAGTTGAAAGCGATCTGTAGATCGGCACGCCGACACGACTGTCGGTACCGTGATTGCCCCGCGATCCGCGCCGTCGCCCGCGATGACGAATGATTGTCGGCCCAGCCGCCCCCCAGCACTCGGGCGCAGGCCATCGGCGTCTGGCCGGTGGACGCCTTTGTCACGGGCCGATGCGATACTGAGCCGCGATCCCGATGATCAGAGACCTCCTCGTACCGTAGATGGCGGCCGATCGCGCCATGCTCGCCCAGTCGCGTGGTACCGGCAGTAGAGGAACGGATGCGCAAACCGGAGATTACGGCCGACGTGGATCCGGCAGCCAAGCTACGAGCCAGGGACGACCTCGATCAACTGCGGACTGCCATCGTCGCGCTCGACCGCCGACCGGAATCCGCACTCTCCCCGCAGATCAGGGGGCACTGCTGACCGAGTTCAGATCCCGTCCGGATATGGACCGGTGCCGGTGCCGCATCGCTGGACTCCCGTCTGGTCGCGAGACTCGTGAGTCCTGCCTCGCCCACCCGGTCGGAGCCCGCCGGGGTACGGAGTCATGGGGTCATGAATCTACGGGCTCTAATGGCATACATGACGGCGCCAACGGTGCCGAGTCATAGAAGGAAACGAATGAACGCCACCCGCGCAACCGACCCGAGCGACACGACACCTCCGGTGAAACTGGCCGAGGCCGGCGACTTGGTCGCCGCCGCCCAGTTGCTGGTGGACTTCAATCGGGAATATGACGACCCGGCGCCTGAGCCGACCTGGCTGGCAGGGCACCTGTCCGCCCTGATCGCCGGCGGAGATACGAGTGTGCTGCTCGTCGGTGAACCCGCCGTCGGGGTGGCGGTACTCAGATTCCGGACGAGTACTTGGTCGACGGCCGCAGAAGCGTATCTTGCCGAGTTCTACGTGGTTCCCCAGCTCCGTGGGCGCGGAATCGGCTCGGCGTTCCTCTCGATGATCCTGGACCACGCCCGACAACGCGGTGCGACCTATATCGATCTGACCACCACCGAGGCCGATCATGCCGCGCGCCGCGTCTACGAAAAACACGGCTTCGATTGCCACGAGGGCCGTGGGCAAGGTCCGCTGTCGCTGTACTACGAACTCGACCTGGACTGAGCTCTGAGATCGCTCGATCAGCCCCTGCGCTCCGTGCAACTGACGAAAATGGGCTGGACCGTGTGGGTGCGCACGTGGGTGACATAGCCTGGTTGCCACCGACGGCCAGGTGTTCCGTTTATTCGAGATCGTCGCATTCGCGCTCATCACCCGAGAAATCGACCTCCGCGACCGCGACCGTCGGGGTGCTGACCGTGAGTTCGACCCCGCTCGCCGAACAAGCTCGAGCGCTCGGACGGTTCCGGCCAGGCGCTGCGAACTCGCCGCCCCTCCCGGAAACCGGCCGAACTGCACCCTCGAATGGGTCAGGCACCCTTTGGAAATATGCCTTACCTGCTTGGTGAGATTTGATGGAGCCGCCTGGGGGAATCGAACCCCCGACCTTTTCATTACGAGTGAAGCGCTCTACCGACTGAGCTAAGGCGGCGTGCCTCTCGGCCACGCGAGTCTATCGTCTCCGGCCCGGATCGCGAAAACCGGTGGTCACGGTCATTGGGCCGCGATCAGGGCGGCGGCCATGGCGGCGAGGGCGAAGCGGGGTTTCACGTTCAAGTCGAGAGCTTCGCGGCAAGCGAGGACAGCCTCGATGGAACTGAGCAGGCCCTCGGGACGCACCCGCGCGGCGAGGTCGCGGATCTGGTCGGACAGGTCCGGATGGGTGAGGGCGACGCCGAAACCATTGCCAGCGGCGCCGAACCGGACGGCCAGTGCATCGCGGTAGACGCCCGCTACGTCGATCAGCGCGCGGTCGAGGGCATCGCGTCCGGTGCGGGTGGCACGGGATTTCTGTCGCCGTTCCAGGTCTTTGAGTACACCCGCGGACCCGCGGGTGGCACCGGCCGCGCCCTTACCGGTGCCTCCCGCGCCCAGCGCGGTGGCGAGTTCCTCGCGTTCGCGTTCGTCGCGGGCGCCGCTCATCTGCTTGGCTTCGTCGTCGGCCGCGCGCACCAACTCGTCGGCGGCGGCGTAAGCCGCGCCGGGCTGGCCCACCGCGGCAACCAGGGCCAAAGCGCGCTGACGTCGGGCGCGCGCTTCCTCGTCGGTGGCCAGTCGTCGGGCGCGACCAACGTGTCCGCCGCTGATCGAGGCGGCCCAGGTCGCGGTCTTCTCGTCCAGCTTGTCGCGCTCCTGAAGCACCCGCGCGATAGCAGGTACCGACGGCGTCACCAAGTGCACGTGCCTGCAGCGAGAACGCAGCGTCACGGAAATGTCCTCGGGATCGACCGACGGCGCGCAGAGCAGAAACACCGTCCGTGCCGGCGGCTCCTCGACCACTTTCAACAGCACGTTGCCCGCGGCCTCGGTCAACCGGTCGCCGTCCTCGATGACGACCACCTGCCAACGCCCCGTGCTCGGCCTGCGCGAGGCGATCTGCACGATCGCGCGCATCTCCTTGGTGCTGATGCTCAGCCCCTCGGGCACCACTCGACGAACGTCGCCGTGCGTGCCCGCCATGGTCGTCGTGCAGGCATGACACCTGCCACACCCAGGGATCTCTGGGTCGGTGCACTGCAATGCGGCCGCGAAGCACAGCGCCGCAACGGATCTGCCCGATCCCGGCGGTCCGGTGAACAGCCACGAATGAGTCATCGCCCCCGCGACTACGCCCCCACGAGCCGCGATCGCAGCGGCCGTCAGCTCGGACTCGACCGTATCCTGGCCGACCAACCGATCGAAGACACCCGCCACGTCGTACACCATAGCCGCCCACACCGACACATCTGTCCGGACATCGGTCGCCGTACGCGCTGGCTAAGAGGCGCGCTGATGCGTGCTGTTCGCGCCGTCCAGCGCCTCACGGATGATATCGGCGTGCCCGGAATGATGCGCGATCTCCCGCAGGATGTGCAGCACTGTGTAGCGCACCGACTGCCAGATTCGGTCCGGCGTCCACGGCGTGGTCGGTGTGGGGATCGAGGTGTCCAGGCTGTCCACCGAACGGATCAGCTCCGCCGTCGCCGCGGCGACCTCGTCCCAAGTAGCCAGCAGCCCGGCGACGGTCTCGTCGGCCGCCATGACGTACTCGCCCGCGAACTTCGCGAGGTCCATTTCCGCATGCTCATCGCGCTCCACGATCACCGTGGTCCAGTGCTGTTCACAGCTGATCAGGTGATGCAGCAGACCGCCGAGGGTCAACTCGCTCACCGTGGTCGCCCGCCGCGCCTGCTCGTCGTCGATGCCGCGCAAGGTGATCCGGAAAAGCTCGCGCTGATCGGCGAGCATCGCCACGAGATCCTCGCGTTCCTGTTCTGTACTCATGGCGCTCAGGCTACGGCCGATACCCCGCGGCGCGAATTCACGACCTTCCGGTGCCGGTCTTCTTCGCCGTCGCCTTCTGCGCCGCGGTCTTCTTGGCCACCGTCTTGGTGGTCGTCGCCTTCTCGGCGGCGGTCTTCTTGGCGGCGGTCTTCTTGGCAGCTGTCTTGGGCGGGGTCTTCTTCGCCGCGGTCTTCTTGGCCGCCTTCTTCACCGGTCCGCGCGCCCGCCGATCAGCGAGCAGCTCCATCGCTCGCTCCGGGGTGATCGACTCGATCTCGTCGCCCTTGCGCAGCGTCGCGTTGGTCTCACCGTCGGTGACGTACGGACCGAAACGGCCGTCCTTGATCACCATCGGCTTTCCGGTGGCCGAGTCGTCCCCCAACTCACGCAGCGGTGCCGCGGTAGAGGCCTGCCGCCCGCGCCGCTTGGGCTCGGAGTAGATCTTCAGCGCCTCTTCCAGCGACACGGTGAAGATCTGCCCCTCGGTGTTCAGCGACCGCGAGTCGGTGCCCTTCCTCAGATACGGCCCGTACCGCCCGTTCTGGGCGGTGATCTCCTCACCGGTGGCCGGGTCGGTGCCGACCACACGCGGCAATGACAGCAGCTCGAGCGCGTCGTCGAGCGTGATGGTCGCCAGGTCCATCGACTTGAACAGGGAACCGGTGCGCGGTTTCGGCGCGGCGGCCTTCTTCGCGGTCTTCTTGGCGGGCACCTGGCCGTCCTCCGGCAGGATCTCGGTGACATACGGACCGAAACGCCCTTCCTTGGCGACGATCTCGTGCCCCGACTCGGGATCGATACCGAGCGAACGTCCTTCCTGCGGTGTAGCGAAGAGCTTCTCGGCAACCTCGGGCGTCAGCTCATCCGGCGGAAGATCGTCGGGCAGGTTGGCCCGCTGCGAAACCGAATCACCTTCGGGGTCATCGGGGTTGGCGACCACCCGCTCCAAGTACGGCCCATACTTGCCCACTCGGACGACGACGTCACGTCCCTCGGAATCGCTGAAAAGCTTGATGGAGTTGATCTCTCGTGCGTCGATGTCGTCGAGCCGCTCGCCGACCATCTTCTTCAGCCCGCCCGACCGCGCGACCGAACCCTCGACGCCGTGATCGCCACCGAAGTAGAAGCTGGACAACCAGTTTCCGCGCTGCTCACGTCCGCCCGCGATGGCGTCGAGATCGTCCTCCATGGCGGCGGTGAAATCGAAGTCGACCAGCCGACCGAAATGTTCCTCCAGCAGGCCGATCACGGCGAACGCGACCCAGGATGGCACCAGCGCGCTGCCGCGCTTGTACACATACCCGCGGTCCAGGATCGTCTTGATGATCGACGAATACGTCGACGGACGACCGATACCGAGTTCTTCGAGCGTCTTGATCAGCGACGCCTCGGTGTAGCGCGCGGGCGGATTCGTGCTGTGCCCATCAGGATTCAGCTCGACCGCGGTGACGCCCTGCCCCTCCTCCAGCGCGGGCAGGCGCGATTCGGCGTCGTCGGACTGACCACCCGCCTCCTCGTCCACGCTCTCCACGTAGGCCTTCAAGAAGCCGGGGAAGGTGATGGTGCGGCCGGAGGCGGAGAACACGCATTCCTCGCCCGTGCCCGCGACGCCGGTGATACGCAGCGTCAGCGTGGTGCCCCTGGCGTCGGTCATCTGCGAGGCGACGGTGCGCTGCCAGATGAGTTCGTACAGCCGGAACTCGTCGTTGTCCAGCCGCGAGTGCAGCTGGCCAGGCGTAGCGAACGTATCGCCGGCGGGCCGGATCGCCTCGTGCGCCTCCTGCGCGTTCTTCACCTTGCGGTTGTACTGCCGCGCAGTCGAGTGCACGTACTCGGCGCCGTACAGTTGCGTCGCCTGGGAGCGAGCCGCGGCGATCGCCGACTCCGACAGCGTGGTCGAGTCGGTACGCATATAGGTGATGTAGCCGTTCTCATACAGCCGCTGCGCGACCCGCATGGTCCGCTCGGACGTGAAGCGCAGCTTTCGCCCGGCCTCCTGCTGCAGCGTCGAGGTCATGAACGGCGGGTACGGCTTGCGGGTGTACGGCTTGGCCTCCGCGGAGGAGACCACCAGGTCGGCGCCGTCCAGCCCCTCGGCGAGACGCCGCGCGTAGCCCTCGTCCAGCACGATGACGCCATTGGTGGCCTTGAGTTGTCCGTCCGAGCCGAAATCCCGGCCGGATGCGACCCTCGCGCCGTCGACCGCGACCAGTCGCGCGCCGAAGGTCCTCGGGTTGGCGGCATCGGCTTCCTCACCGGTGCCCGCGTCCAGCTTGGCGGCGATGTCCCAGTAGTCGGCCGAGCGGAACGCCATCCGCTCGCGCTCACGTCGCACGATTACCCGGGTGGCGACCGACTGCACACGGCCTGCCGATAGCCGGGGCATGACCTTCTTCCACAGCACCGGGCTGACCTCGTAGCCGTAGAGCCGGTCCAGGATGCGACGGGTCTCCTGAGCGTCGACCAGGTCGCTGTCGAGTTCGCGGGTGTCCGCGGCGGCGGCCTGGATGGCGGGCTCGGTGATCTCATGGAACACCATTCGCCGGACCGGCACCTTGGGCTTGAGCGTCTCGAGCAGGTGCCAGGCGATGGCCTCGCCCTCGCGGTCGGGGTCGGTGGCCAGATAGAGTTCGTCGGCGTCCTTCAGCAAGCTCTTCAGCTCGGTGACCTTGGCCTTCTTATCCGGGCTGACGACATAGATGGGCTCGAAGTCGTTGTCCACGTCTACGCCGAGGCGCGCCCAGGACTGCCCTTTGTACTTGGCGGGAACATCCGCCGCGCCACGCGGCAGATCCCGGATATGACCGACCGACGCCTCGACCATGTAGTTGCGACCGAGGTAGGGCGCGATCTTGCGGGCCTTGGTCGGGGACTCGACGATCACGAGACGACGCAGGGGACGGCCCTGGTCGGCTGCACCGCGGTCTCGTGTTGCCACCGGCGAATACAC
This sequence comes from Nocardia sp. NPDC023852, assembly GCF_040639505.1. Taxonomy (NCBI): domain Bacteria; kingdom Bacillati; phylum Actinomycetota; class Actinomycetes; order Mycobacteriales; family Nocardiaceae; genus Nocardia; species Nocardia sp. NPDC023852. Next base: position 17,202 of record NZ_JBFAAB010000003.1, on the reverse strand, counting down.
CTTTCCTTATCGACCCGCGCTGCGTTGTTTCGCGCTGTGCGCGGCTGGGGCAAGCGGCGGCGACAGCTGGACGTTGCCACCAGACACGTTTATACCTTGACGCCGCATGCGGTCGAGTGCTTGCGACTCGAACCACTGAGCGTACGCGCGTCAGTGCGGATCAGTATGCCTTGTCTTTTCGCCACACCTGCGCCGCGGCGTGCTCCGGCGGGCCTTCCACCGTTCGCGCGGGCCGTGTCCAACCCCAGATATAGCTCGTCCCCCACCTCCGATATCGGCGGTGAGGGACGAGCGGTGGATCCTTTCGGCACTCAGCTGAGCGCGCGAACTCCGGTGGCCTGTGGGCCCTTAGTGCCCTGGCCGACCTCGAACTCGACCTTCTGGTTCTCCTCGAGGGTGCGGAAGCCCGAACCCTGGATCTCGGAGTAGTGGACGAAGACGTCAGCGGAGCCGTCCTCGGGCGCGATGAAGCCGAACCCCTTCTCCGCGTTGAACCACTTCACAGTTCCCTGTGCCATTCTGTTCCTTCTCTTTTCTTACCGGAACGGCGGACAACTGGGTTCGTCCACCGGGTCCGTTCCGACCGCTGTACTGTTGGTTCCCCCTGCAGGAAAGCACCTAGCACACCGTTCGCAACATCGATCCTGCTGACGGTTTGGACTTTGGATCCGTCCCTCGAACACAGAAGCTTGCGACCAGGAACCAGTGAACCATGTCTTCGAGCAATTCAACAGTCGAGTTAGCGACAATTTGCAAAAAAGTTGATCTTGCGAATGCGCAGGTAAGGGACACAATGGCCGAATCTGGACCTGAAGTTCGTTTGCTCCTCGATAACCGAGTCATCGTTCGGCAAACGGGCTGTGACCCAGGTCGCTATTGGGTATCGAAATGGCAGGTAGGCCTTCCCAAGCGCACACGTTTCACACTATTCATGCGTGTTGCGGAGCCTGTCTGATGAATCCGGCGGAGTCGGCAGGCCGTTCGGAGCCTCGAACCGGCCTCAGCTACGGCGCATCGTTGCTGAATCGTGTCCTGATCGGCGTTCCGGATAACGATCCTCGGCTGACCCATGTCGTCGAGCTCTCCGCGCGGGCCGCCGATGTCACCACTTGGCCGACATGGGCGTCGCCGGAAGTGATTACGGCATTACACGACACAGGCGTCGACACGCCGTGGACTCACCAAATCAGGACGGCGGATCTCGCGTACCAGGGAGAACATGTGGTCATCAGCACCGGAACCGCGTCGGGTAAGTCGCTCGGGTATCAGCTTCCGGTGCTCACCGCGCTGCAAGAGGATCCGAAGGCCACCGCGTTGTATCTGGCGCCCACCAAGGCGTTGGGCGCCGATCAGCTTCGCGCCGTCGGCGCGCTGACCCACGAGAGTTCCCTGCGCGACGTCCATCCGGCCACCTACGACGGCGACACCCCGGCCGAGATCCGACAGTGGGTGCGCGCCAACGCACGGTGGATTTTCACCAACCCGGACATGCTCCACCTGGGAATTCTGCGGTCGCACCAGCGCTGGGCCCGGGTGCTGCGCAGGTTGCGCTATGTGGTCGTCGACGAATGCCATGCCTATCGTGGGGTTTTCGGCTCGCACGTGGCGTTGGTGCTGCGCAGGCTTCGGCGGATCGCGGCACGGTACGGCGCCGATCCGGTGTTCGTGCTGTGCTCGGCGACCACGGCCGAACCGGCGGCGACCGCGTCCAGGCTGATCGGCGCGCCCTGTGCCGCGGTCACCGAGGACGGCTCCCCCCAGGGGCCGCGGACCATCGCACTGTGGGAGCCGCCCCTGCTCACCACGGTGACCGGCGAAAATGGCGCGCCGGTACGCCGGGCAGCCACCGCGGAGGCGGCGCGGATCCTGGCCGACTTGGTGACGGAAGGGGCACGTACCTTGGCGTTCGTCCGCTCGCGCCGGGCCGCCGAACTGACCGCGATGGACGCAAGGAGGCGGTTGACCGAGGTCGATCCGGCCCTGGCCGAGCGGGTCGCGTCCTATCGCGCGGGATATCTCGCGGAGGATCGGCGTGACCTGGAGTCGGCGCTGTCGGATGGGTCGCTGCTCGGCGCGGCAACCACCAACGCGTTAGAACTCGGGGTCGATATCGTGGGGCTGGACGCCGTGGTGATCTCCGGATTTCCCGGCACCGTCGCATCCTTCTGGCAGCAAGCCGGACGTGCCGGACGGCGCACCCATGGATCACTGGTCCTGCTCGTGGCCAGGGACGATCCGCTGGACACCTACCTGGTCCACCACCCGGAAGCGCTGCTGGACAAGCCGGTCGAGGCCACCATCACCGATCCGCACAATCCCTACGTGCTCGGTCCGCAACTGCTCTGTGCCGCGCTGGAACTGCCGCTCACCGATACCGAGGTAGCGGAACTCGGCGCGCGCGAAGTGCTGGACGATCTGGCCGAGAAGGGTTTGATCAAGCGGCGCGCGGTGCGGGAAGGCGCGCGGTGGTACGTGACTGCCGATACACAGCCACACGACGCGGTCGACGTACGCGGTGGAATCGGGAATCCGGTGGCCATCGTGGACGGCGAGACCGGCAGGCTGCTCGGCACTGCCGACGCAGGCCGAGCACCAGCGACCCTGCACGAGGGTGCCGTGCACCTACACCAGGGTGACACCTACGTAGTCGACGAGCTGGACCTCGAAGGCGGCGTCGCCTTCGTGCACGCGTCCGAACCTGGATGGACCACCAGCGCGCGGCAGGTCACTTCGATCGCCATCGACACAGTGACCGAGCATCACCGCCACGGTCACGTGACGACCGGACTCGCCCAGGTGCGCGTCACCAGTCAGGTGGTCGGCTACCTGCGCACACTGGTCACCGGCGAAGTGCTCGACCTGGTCGAACTCGATCTGCCCGCGCAGACGCTGCCGACCAGGGCGGTTATGTACACCGTGACGCCGGAGTTATTGACGCAGGCCGGAATCGAACCTCAGGACGTTCCCGGAGCACTGCACGCGGCCGAGCACGCGGCAATCGCCCTGTTGCCCCTGGTGGCGACCTGCGACCGCTGGGATATCGGCGGTGTCTCCACCGCCGAGCACCCGGACACCGGCCTGCCCACCGTCTTCGTTCACGACGGCCAGCCGGGAGGGGCGGGCTTTGCCGAGCGGGGATTCGCCCGACTGCGGCACTGGCTTTCCGCGACCCTCGCGGCCATCGAGCTGTGCGGATGCACGGGCGGGTGCCCGTCCTGCGTCCAATCGCCCAAGTGTGGCAACGGGAACCATCCGCTGAATAAGGTGGGTGCGGCACGGCTGCTCACGGCGGTGCTGGCCGAGCTGCCCGCCATGTGAAAGCCGCCGCGCTCGATTTCACGACGACGTCGAGCCGAGCATATAACCGGTTGCCCGCCCGCCCGGGAGCTCTCCGGGATCACCCGGCGCGTCCGAGTGGAATGGATCCGCTTCACCCCTCTCCGAATAAAAAGGAATAGATTCATGTTAACTACACTATTGCCACACTGCCATTTGCGAACATGCGCATTCATTCGTTCCGGCTATCTGCCTCCGCACGGAGAATTCGCTAGTCCGCATTAATCCCGCCAGCAGAATTACCGATTTCCGCTACTCCCGACAACGACCGACTGAACGCGCGCGGCACTGCCTCACTCTTCAACCGGACCGGCGCGGGCGACCGCGGAAACTATCCGATCTCCAAACAGACCTATTGGTACTTTTCTTTCGACAGTGACCGTCACATCCCACTTCGCGGCCGCGCAGCCTTCGAGCCGCGAGCCCATCCGCCGCGCCACCTGTTCCGCCTCGACACACGCGGCCTCCAGCCCCTCCGCCAATACGCCTGCCGCGGCGAGCGACGCAAGATCCGCCGCCGCCTGCGCCCGATGTCGCGCCACCACGACGACCCCCATCTGGCCGATCAGCAGCGTGGCGCCGATCAGTGCCACCAGCCCCAAGCACGCGAACACGGTCGCTACGCCCTCCTCCGCGGACCCATGACGAACTTCCGCCGCGGAACGTCGCGCACGCTGGCCCGCGCCGTCGTCGACCTCGGGGTCCGGTGGAGCCGCGGACGCACCCATTACAGCGTTGACCATCGACTTCGGTTCCCCACCCGAGCGCGGCACTGTTCCTCGGTTCACCCTCGCATGAACAACCCCGCATCCCGGGTTCACGAGGCCGCGGCCGGCTCGAGAGTGGCGACCGCTTCGGCGCGGAGAGTGAGCAGCGGCAGGAGCGGAGTACGGGAGGAGACCACCGCCGAAGCGCGGGTGCCGTCGATGCGGACAGTGATGTCGGCATCTGGCGGAGCGACACTTGCTGCCGCGCGGACAGCGTTCGAGTCATCACCTCGGGCGGCCAGGCGGGCCGCCTCTCGAGCGGCGTCGACACAGCGGACCTGCGTCGACGCCGCAAGCAGGGCACCGAGGCACAACACGATCGTCGCGACGACCGCAGTGAGCCCGATCGCGGCCTCGATCGTCACGGCACCACGGTCACCGACGAGGACCGGTGCACCGCGACGCTCTTCCGCGCCGGCACGGGCCGCTACACCGTGGTGTTGAGCGCCCGATCGATGATCTTCGTCAACGCGTTCACGATGCTGTCGCCCGTCACGACGCCATAGAGCACAGCACCGAAGGCCGCCGCCGCGATCGTGCCGATCGCGTACTCGGCCGTGCTCATGCCATCGTCCGCGACCATCGCTTGCACCATTCGCGAACGCAGTGTCATATACACAGCCCGCAGGCCCTGACCCGCAGACCTCGTCAACCGCTCGATTCGCACCTGATTCCCCTCTCACTCCTGCCCGTGCGGCCCATCCGCGCGAGCATGTTCTCGTCGGTCGGGTGCGCGGCGTCACAGCAGCCCACCGCCGAGCACTCGTCCCGCCAGTCCGATCACCACGGGCACGATGCCGAGGCAGACGAAGGCGGGAAGGAAACACAACCCGAGAGGGCCTCCGATCAGTACCCCGGCACGCTCTGCCTTCGCGGCGGCCTCGTCTTCGAGCGCGCCCCTGCGCTGTTCGGCCAACTCCCCGACCGCGACCGCCAGCGACGCACCGGACCGCGCCGAGCGCCGCGCCATACGGGCAAGCGACCCGATCTCCTCCGCACCCGCACGCCCGGCCCCGTCGCGCGCAACCCGCTCCCACGCTGTGGCCGCGTCTGCGCCGAGTGCGAGCAAATCCGCTGCCCGCCGCAGAGCATCCCCCAGCGGTTCCGGCGCGCCGGGCGCCACGGCCCGTGCCGCACCCGCCATGGGGAGCCCGGCCCGTAGGCAGGCGGCCAGCAGGTCGAAGACCGAAGCTACGGCAAGCGGATCGGCCTTCCGGTCTGCTCCGCGCGACGACTCGACCAGTCCGGTGCCCGACTGCCGGAGGGCACGCAGCCGCCGACTTACCGCCACCCGCCCGGGGAACAGTGCCAACCCGACCGCCAGCAACAGCAGCGGCACTATCGAACTCTCCGTGATGAACTCCATCCCCAACTCTCGTCACGAGAACTGATGTGTGAAAATGCCGCGCACACAGCACAACCGGCCACCGAACCGAGCGATGGACTGCCGGTGGGTTCGGTACCGTCGACTGACCTGCCAGGGCCGGGCAGCTCGATCCGAAACCAGGCATGGTCGATAACCCGCGCGTCGATCTCGACCTGCTGCCGCTCGCCGATCGCGGCGTGCGAAATCCGTGATGACCGGTTCGCCGAAGGGAACCTGTTCGACCCGCATCAGTTGACCGATGCGCCCTGAATACTGAAAACCGCGTCATACCAGAACCCTTCGTGTGATCGCGTCGGTCCACAGCAGACCAGCACAGGCCAGACCGGCACCGAGTGGCAGCAGGACCACACCGATGGACGAGGCGAAGAGGACGCGCAAGGGCGAAGCGCCCATCATCTGTCCGAGAACGATCCCCAGGAATGGCAGGCCCGCCAACACCACGGCGGTCGCACGGGCACCCGCGAGCGCCGCCGTGGTGCGGCCGTGAAACCGGATGCGGCCGGCGAGATCGGCGCGCGCCGCCGACAGCAACTCCGCGAGGGCAAGGCCGTGCTGCTCGGCGACCTGCCAGGCATCCGCGATCCTGGACAGCTCCACCGCGATAATCGAATCCGGCTGGCGCAGGCCCGCCGACGTGGGGCCGCCGAGCCTGCTACGCGCGGCACCGACGGTGAACGCGCGAGCCGCGTCACCCCCTGACTCGCGTGCCGCGACCTCGGCGGCGGCACTCGGATGTGCGCCAACCCGCAACTCGCCGATCACGGCCTCCAGTGCGTCGAGCAGGTACCCGCACTCGGCGTGCCTGCGCCGGTCCCGCGTAGCCCTGCGGACCCGAAGTCCTACGGTCCCGGCGACCAGGCCGGCCGCCAGGAACGGGCCCGGCCCGCAAGCAAGCAGGGCCGCGACGCCCACCAGAGCGCATGCTCGGAAAATACCGTTCCGCGGAGGCTTTTTACGCCCACTCGATGCGGTGAATACCTGCGCGAACCGGGACCGTGAGGCCGACGCCGGGCCCATAAGTAATGCGAGCGCCAGACACACAATCGCGGCGCTCATCGGTTGAGCCGTTCGGCGAGCATTCGGGACAGTTTCTCGGCCGCAGGGGCGTCTGCAGCAGCGTGCCAGGCGGGAGTGATCAGCACCCGCCCACCGTCGTCGCGGTGCACAAGGCCGATCTCGCGGAGGCCGCGCGATCCGTCGGACCGGCGGTGCACATGCAGGACGACCTGGACGGCTGCGGCGAGTTGGCTGTGCAGTGCCGCGCGGTCCATTCCGCCGAGGGCCGCAAGGGCTTCCAGCCGAGCGGGAAGCTCCCGCGGCGAGTTGGCGTGCACGGTGCCGGCGCCGCCGTCGTGGCCCGTGTTCAATGCGGTCAGGAGGTCGACCACCTCGGCTCCCCTGACCTCCCCGACCACGATGCGGTCGGGCCGCATGCGCAGCGCCTGCCGGACCAAGTCGCGGACGGTGACCTCACCGACGCCCTCCACGTTCGCGGTTCTGGCCACCAAGCGGACCACATGCGGATGCGGCGGTGCCAGCTCGGCCGCGTCCTCGACGCAGACGATCCGCTCGGCCGGCCGCACCGTGGCGAGCAGACCGGACAGGAGCGTCGTCTTGCCCGCGCCGGTGCCGCCGATCACGAGAAATGCCAACCGGGCCTGCACGATCCGCTGTAGCAGCAGCTGTGCGTCAGCGGGCACCGCACCCGCCGCGGCGAGCTCGTCCAGCCCCTGGGTTGCGGGACGAAGGACGCGCAACGAGAGACAGGTGCCGCCGTGGGCCACCGGCGCGAGCACCGCATGCAGACGAACCCCGAATGAATCCCCCAGGGCCGCACCAGTTCCGGATAGCCTGCCGTCCACCCACGGTTGCGCGTCATCGAGTCGCCGACCCGCCGACAGCGCCAACCGCTGCGCGAGTCGTCGGATCGCTGCCTCGTCCGGGAACGTGATGGACGTCTTCTCCAATCCGTGGCCCCGATCGATCCACACCGCGTCGGGCCCCGTTACCAAGACGTCCGCTACGTGTGGATCGTGCAGCAACGGCTCCAGCGCGCCGGCCCCGGTCATTTCCGTCTGCAACAACCGCAGTGCCCGCAGCAGGTCGGTGTCGCCGAGCACCCCGCCTGCCTCCGCCCGGATAGCGGCGGCGACCTGCGCCGGATCCGGATCGCCCGTGGCTCCGGCTAGGCGCTCCCGCACCCGATCCAGCAGCTCGGAAGTCACCAACGCACTCATCGCCGCCTCCTCATCGCTGCCCCGCCGGTGCGCTCAGCACCCCGAGCACGGCATCGGCGGCATCGCGCAGTGGTCCACGGCGGCGCACCGAGACCCCGCCGCGCTCCACGCGGTGCGCGAGCCCGGTCTGCGCGCGGACGGCGGCGAGCAGCGGTAGATCGAGCACTTCGGCGACCTCGGCTCCGCGCAGGCCACCGGGCGCCGGGCCTCGGACAACTAAGCCTCGGTTCGGGTTTCGACGCGCGACATGGGCGGACACAGCCTCGGCGGCGGCGACAGCCCGCAGCCGCGCCGGGACGACCAGAACGACGAGATCCGCCGAGTCGAGCATCTGGTCGGCATGCGCGCCCCGCTCGCCCGAAATGTCGCAAACTACCAAATCGCCTGCACGGCGGCCCGCTTCGATGACCGCACGGACGGCGGCCGACCCGAGCTCACGTGGCAATCGACCCGCACTGTGGCGGCCGCAGGACAGCACCGCCAGGCCGGGTGCGGCGTTGGGCAGCGCGCCGTGCAGCGCGGCGGCGGACACACGTCCGTCCTCCACGACCAGGTCAGGCCAGCGCGGGCCCGCCGTGGTCTCGATGCCGAGCAGCAGGTCGAGGCCACCACCGAACGGCGCGCCGTCGACCAGCAACGTTTCGTGCCGGAACCCCTCGGCGGCGGCGCGCAGCGCGAGCGCGGCGGCCAAGGTGGACGCGCCCGCGCCACCGCCCGCACCGACGAGAGCGACCACGACACCGTCGCCCGCACGGTGCTCGCCGTACTGAGCAAACATTTCGATGAGCCCCACCGCGGCACCGGGGAGGGCGATAACTCGCTCCGCGCCGACCGACGCCGCCGCCTGCCAATCGAGCAATCCCGGCTCACCGTCGGTTACCACGACCACACCGGCTCGGCGCAGATAGCCGGCCGCTGCCGCGTCTCGTGCGGCGTTTGTGTCCAGGACCACCAGAGGAGCGCCGGTCCACGCGTGCCGGCCGACGGGGTGTGGCCGCTCGTCGAGTCCCCGCTGAGCGGCGGCCGCGACACGCCGGACTTCGTCGCTGAGACGGTCGTCGTGGATGAGCACGAGAGCCGGTGGCGGGCCACCGGCCGGCGGCGCTTCGAGGTTCATGCAGGTCAGCGTCGCCGAATTTGCCCGAGGAGAGAAGGGGCGAAGTGCCGAATGTGGACAACTCGCGGGCTGTGGAGAATTCGCGGGGCATGTGAATCGCGAAACCGTCCCCGAAATAGAGGACGGCCCCAGCCGGGGGGGGAGGAGGCTGGGGCCGTCGGGGTTCAGCCCCGGGGGGTCGGGCTGAACGCGCCTGGACTATGTCCAGGTGCCACAAATACTACACCCAAGCCCCGGACACAATGCAAGTCTGTCGCCGGAGAACTTTGCAACCGTCGTGCCCCCGGCGTCTACGGGGCAAACTCACCGGTAACGTCGCGCGCTCCCCCTGGGGGCGCACATGCCTAGGGGCGCAGCCGGACCCTGTTTGCCCCCAACCTGCGCCGGGCCGAGCGAAGGCGAGGCAGCCGCCTATTCTGGTCGGGTGGATAACCCAGCCACCGCGGGCGGCCGCGTCGCCGCCTTCTTCGATCTCGACAAGACAGTGATCGCGAAGTCGAGCACGTTCGTGTTCAGCAAACCCTTCTACGCACAAGGACTGCTGAACCGCCGCGCCGTCCTGGAGAGCAGCTACGCCCACTTCCTGTTTCTGCTGTCGGGCGCCGACCACGACCAGATGGAGCGGATGCGCGCCCATCTGACGAATATGTGCGCGGGCTGGGATGTCGAACAGGTGAAATCCATTGTCGCCGAGACTCTGCACGAGCTGGTCGACCCGCTGATCTACGCGGAGGCGGCCGATCTCATCGCCGACCACAAGATCCGGGGCCACGACGTGGTGATCGTCTCGGCCTCCGGAGAGGAGATCGTCGGCCCGATCGCGGAAGCGCTCGGCGCCTCACATACCGCGGCTACCCGCATGGTCGTCGCGGAGGGCAAGTACACCGGCGAGGTCGAGTTCTACTGCTACGGCGAGGGTAAGGTCGCCGCGATCGAAAAGCTCGCCGCCAGCGAGGGGTATGACCTGTCGCGCTGCTACGCCTACTCCGACTCGATCACGGATCTGCCGCTGCTCGGTGCGGTGGGCCATCCGACCGCGGTCAATCCGGATCGCAATCTGCGCCGCGAGGCCATGGCGCGTGGCTGGCCGATCCTCACCTTCTCCAATCCGGTGTCTCTGTGGGCGCGCTTCCAGGCGCCGTCGTCCACCACTCTTGCGGCGACGGCCGCGGTCGGCCTGAGCGCGGTGCTGGCCGGAGCCATCAGCTACCGGCTCCTGCGGCGCCGACGCTGAGTTCGGACTGCCCGCGAGCCTGCGCGCCGATGGTCACGTGGCGAACTCCCAGGCATCTGAGCGACATCGCAGGAGGGGCGGGGCGACCAGGCATTTAACCATGAAACACCGGATAACACGCCGCTTATTGAATGTTTTCCGATCCCTTGATGTGGGGGCGGTCACAGTGTAGAAATGTAGCTACGGGAGGACGGAAGGCCAAGGCAGCACCGGAAGAGAAGGTACTGTCTCCCATCCCACCCTTCCCAGCACGGACACCAGGAACCCACGCGGAGCGCGCCGCGACAAGGGCAGAAGCGTTGTGGGCCTGCGAAATACGGGTATTCGACGGCGAGGGCCTCGCACAGGTTGTGGGGATGAACCGGCGATGTCCGGATTATCGCCGAGGCCGCAGAACACAACCCATATAGCACGCTTGGTAACCGGGCGTCCGTGCTAGCGGGCGGTGAGGTCGAAAGACACGCCGCCCGCTTTGACGTATACGGACCGTTATCCCGCCGCCGAATCGGCGATCGACGTGGCCTCCCGCGCCCCGTCCTCGAGCGCCCCGCAGCACAGGATCACCCAGCTGCCCACAGCATCCGGATCCCCGGTTCCGAATGCGGCGGCCGCATCCCGGTATGCCTGGCGCCTGCGCAACCAGAACACCTCCGGCACGCCGAGATTGTGCGGGTCCAGCCCACTCGACACCGCGACCAGGCGCGAGGCGGCCCGCGCCACTACACCGTCCGCCGTTCCGAACGGTCGCAGGGCCAGTAGCTCACCGTGCACCACCGCGGCGAGCACCGGCGCGGGCGCACCCGATCCGAGCACCGTCTGCACCAGCAGATCCAGGCGCTCCGCCACCCCCACGTCGCCGCGCGGCCTGCCGAGCAACTCCTCCTTCGGCACCAGATCAGCGGCGGCGAGCAGATGCAGCCGCGCCAGCGCCTGCAGCGGTGCCCGCTGCCAGGTGCCGACCAGATTTCGCAGCGCGTCCCCGTCCAACGCCTGTCCCACCCGCAGCGCCCCGGCCAGAATCGGATCGGCCACCCGGCCGTCGGCGGGCAGCTCGGTGCTGCCGCCGTCGATCGCAGCCGAGGATCGGGCCGCACGCACCGCGGCCTCGGCCGCCGTAGTGGGCCACCCGCGCCGGTTGGCTTTGTGCCGGTGTACCTCGGCCAGGGCGGTACGGGCCCGGTCGGCCGCGTCCCGGACACCGGGCAGATCGATGAGGGGTTGTAGCGGATCGGTCACGGCATACGAGGCTACTTCCGGTCGTGTAAACCGATCCGGCCTGCCCTATCCGGCCAGCAGGTCGCGCCCCGGGATGGCATCGAGCAGCCTGCGGGTGTACTCCTGCTTCGGAGCGTCGAACACCTCGTTCGTCGTCGCCGCCTCGACCACCTTCCCGCGCTGCATGACCAGCACGTCGTCCGCGATCTGCCGGACGACGGCCAAGTCGTGGGTGATGAACAAGTACGACAGCCCGAGTTCGGCCTGCAGATCATTGAGCAGCCGCAGGATCTGCGCCTGTACCAGCACGTCGAGCGCGGAGACCGCTTCGTCGCACACCACGACCTCGGGCTGCAGCGCGAGCGCCCGCGCGACGGCAACGCGCTGCCGCTGCCCGCCGGACAGCTCGTGCGGATAGCGCCGCAGCACAGTGGACGGCAGCGACACCTTGTCCAGCAGTTCCCGGATCGTCGCCGCACGCTGCTCGGGCGTGCCGATCTTGTGCGTACGCAGCGGCTCCTCGATGCTGCGGTAGATCGAGTACATCGGGTCGAGCGAGCCGTAGGGGTCCTGGAATATCGGCTGCACCCTGCGCCGGAACGCGAAGGCGCCCCTGCGATCCAGCTTCGCCACCTTCTTGCCGTCGAAGGTGACCGATCCGGAGGTCGGCTCGAGCAAACCGAGCACCATCTGCGCGACCGTCGACTTACCCGATCCGGACTCGCCCACGATGGCGGTCGTCATACCACGCCGCAACCGGAACGACACGTCATCCACCGCGACAAAGTCGGTCGACTTCCACGGCGTGCCGCCGCGAATCGGAAACACCTTGGTGAGGTGTTCGGCCACAACCACGTTGTCGGGAACGGCCGTTGGCTCGCCCTCGGCAGTGACGACCTGTTCGGCAACTTGCATTGCCTGCGCACGGATCTCGACCCGCTGCCGCACCGATGACAGCCGCTGCGAGGCGAGCGAAGGCGCCGAGTCCACCAGCCGCTTGGTGTACAGGTGCCGCGGTTCCCGCAGAATCCGCAGGGCCGGACCGGATTCCACCACTCGGCCGCGGTACATGACCACCACATGTTCCGCTCGTTCGGCGGCGAGGCCGAGGTCGTGGGTGATCAGTAGAACCGCGGTGCCGAGTTCTGCCGTCAGCCCGTCGAGGTGATCGAGGATCTGCCGCTGCACGGTGACATCCAGCGCCGAGGTCGGCTCGTCCGCGATCAGCAGCTTGGGACGGCAGGCAAGCGCGATCGCGACCAGCGCGCGCTGGCGCATGCCGCCGGAGAACTCGTGCGGGTACTGGTTGACTCTGCGCTCGGCATCGGACATGCCTGCTTCCTCGAGCAGCTCGATGACCCGTCTCCTAGCCGCCTTACCTTTCGCTATGCCGTTGGCCTCGAGTGCCTCCCGGATCTGAAACCCGATCTTCCAAACCGGGTTCAGATTCGACATCGGGTCTTGGGGCACCAGACCGATGCCGCTGCCGCGCACGGCGACGATATCCCGCTTCGAGGCCGTGGTGAGGTTTTTGCCGTCGAACCTGATCTCGCCGGAGGTGATCCGCCCCGTTCCGGGCAGCAGATCGATGATGGCATGCGCTGTCGTCGACTTCCCGGAGCCCGATTCGCCGACGATGGCTACGGTCTGGCCCGGATACACCGACAGGCTGACGTCGCGGACCGCCGGCACCTGCTTGCCCTCCGCGGTGAAACTCACGTTGAGCCCGGTGATCTCGAGCAGCGGCGTCTGCGTGGCGTCGCTCATCGCTTCCTCGCCTTCGGGTCGAGGGCGTCCCGCACGGCGTCGCCCAGCATGATGAAGCTCAGCACGGTGAGCGCAAGAGCCGTCGCCGGGTAGAACAGGATCGCCGACGTGCGGATCTCCTTCTGCCCGGAGGCGATGTCCGCGCCCCAGGACACGACCGTGCGCGGCAATCCGACACCGAGGTAGGACAGCGTTGCCTCGGTGACGATGAAGACGCCGAGCCACAGCGTAGTGACCACGATCAGCGGTCCCGCCGCGTTCGGCAGCACGTGACGCGCCAGCGTCTGCATTCGGGAGACGCCCAAAGCCTTTGCTGCCGTGACGTAATCACTGTTCTTCGCCTGAATCACGGCGCTGCGGGCAATCCGTGCCGCCTGTGGCCAGGTGAACGACGCGAGGATGACGACCACCGTCCAGATCGTGCGCGAATCCAGTAGCTGCATGATGACGATGGCGGCCAGCATCAGCGGGATCGCGTAGAAGATCTCCGCGACGCGAGACACGATCGAGTCGAGCAGCCCACCGTAGAAGCCCGTGAGCGCCCCGAGCGTGCCGCCGATCAGCACGAACAGCACGGTCGCACCGAAACCTGCCAGCACGGAAGCCCGTGCGCCGTAAACGGTTCGGGCATAGATGTCGCATCCCTGCTTGTCGAAGCCGAATGGGTGTCCCGCGCCGCTCGGGTCCATACTGAAGTCGCCGTTGCAGTATCGGGGGTCCTGGCCGGTGAACAAACCCGGCCAGATCACAACGATCAGAACGAACACGATCAGCAGTGCCGCGATGACGAAGATCGGATTGCGCCGCAGCTGCCGCCACGCGTCGCGCCAGATACTGCTCGGCGCGCCCGAATCCACCACCACGTCGGTGGCGAGCACCTCGACCTCGTCGGGCGGAGCGACGAAGTGTTCCTGCCCAACGCGCTCCGGGCCGGAGCCTTTGTTCGGGTCAGGCATAGCGAATCCTTGGGTCGAGTGCGGCGTAGAGCAGGTCGACAACCAGATTGGAGATCAGGAAGATGACGATGAGCACCGTGACGAAGGAGACCACCGTCGGCGGTTCGCCTCTGGTGATCGCCTGGTAGAGCGTGCCGCCTACACCGGGGATGTTGAAGATGCCCTCGGTGACGATCGCCCCGCCCATCAGCGCGCCGAGATCGGCGCCGAGGAAGGTGATCACCGGGATCATCGAATTGCGCAGGATGTGCACGGTCACCACACGCGGTCTGCTGAGCCCCTTCGCCGTCGCGGTGCGCACGTAGTCGGCGGACATATTCTCCGCAACCGAGTTTCGCGTCAGCCGCAGCACGTAGGCGAACGACAGCGAGCCCAGCACGAACGCCGGAACCAGCAGCTCGCCGACGCCGGCCTTCCCGGTGACGGTCACCGGTGCGATCCCCCATTTCACCCCCAGCAGGAACTGCGCGAGGAAGCCGACCACGAAAACCGGCACCGCGATGACGATCAGGCTGATCACCAGCATCGTCGAGTCGAACAGCTTGCCTTTGCGCAGCCCGGCGACCAGCCCGAACACGACGCCGAACACGGCCTCGATGACCAAGGCCATGAACGCCAGCCTGATAGTGATCGGAAAGGCGCGCACGAGCTCGTCACGCACCGGCCTGCCGGAGAAGGCCGTGCCGAAGTCGAACGTGACGATGCCCTTCAGGTACAGCAGGTACTGCACGATGAAGGGCTGGTCGAGGTGATAGCGCGCCCGAAGCTGGGCCTCCACCGCGGGCGTCATCGGCTTGTCGCCGGCCAACGCATGGATCGGGTCGCCGGGGACAAGGAACACCAGGGCATAGATGAGCAACGTCGCCCCGAGGAACACGGGGATCATCTGGAGCAGACGCCGCAAGACATACCAGGCCATTACGCCTCCTGGGTGAGCGGCGATTCGCGCCGCCCACCCGAGACGACGCGAATCGCCGAGCGGCTATTTCTCGATGTTCTCGAAGTCGAACAGACCGTTCCAGGCGAGTTCGGCCTTCCGCACCTTGTCCGAGCGGCCCGCTGCGGCGACGTAGTCGAGCACCGGGATGTCGGCCATGTCCGCGAGCAGCAGCGCCTGCGCCCGCGCGACGATCTTGTAGGACTCCTCCTGGGTCGGGGCGGCCTGAGCGGCGTCGAGCAGACGGTCGAACTCGGGGCTCTTGTAGTCGACGTTGTTGGTGTCGGAGTAGCTGTAGAACTGCGAGGTGAGGAACTGCAGCATGGTGGGGTAGTCACCTTGCCAGCCGTACCGGAACGCCTTGTTGATCGTGCGCGCGTTCACCTCGTCGCGAATATTCTTGAACGTCGGGTACGGCGTGCCGATGGCGTCGATGCCGAGGGTGTTCTTCACGCTGTTCGCCACGGCCTCGACCCAGGCCTGATGGCCGCCGTCGGAGTTGTAGGCGATCTCATAGCGACCCGACCAGGGCGAGATCGCGTCGGCTTGCGCCCACAGCTTCTTGGCCTCGTCGGGGTTGTACTTCAGCATCTCCACGCCGGGCAGGTTTCCATCGAACCCGGGCAGCGTGCTTGCGGTGAAGTCGCGGGCCGGAATCCGGGTGCCGTGGAAGATGTTCTCGCAGATTTGTTCTCGATTGATCGCCAGCGAAATCGCTCTGCGCCGCAACAGCCCTTCCGCACCCGCGAAGTGCGCGACACCGGACTGGATGCCGATGTGCTGGTTCTGCGCGGTCGGCTTCGTGATCGCGCGGTCGCCGAGATCCTGCTTGTAGGACGTGAGCGCGCTGTCGGGCACGGTGTCCAGCGCGTCGAGGTTGCCCGCCTGCAGATCCGCGTAGGCGGTGTCGAAGGACTGGTACATCACGAACCGCAGGCCCTTGTTCTTGGCCGGGCGACGGCCCGGGTAGTCCGGATCGGGCACCAGATCGATCTTGACGTTGTGCTCCCACGCTCCGGTACCGGCGAACTTGTACGGACCGTTGCCGATCGGGTTCTCCCCGAATGCCTTGATGTCCTTGAACGCGACCTCCGGCAGCGGAGAGAACGGCGCGTACCCGAGCTCGGTCTCGAAATCGATCGACGGCGCCTTCAGCTCGATGGTGAAAGTGCGGTCATCGATCACCTTCAGGCCAGTCATGGTCTGTGCCGTCGGGTTTTTCGCCGATACCTCATCGAAGCCGAGAATGGGAGTAAACACATAGCTCTGCAACTGCGCGTTGGTACCGAGCGCCCCGTAGTTCCACGCGTCGACGAACGACTTCGCAGTCACCGGAGTGCCATCGGTGAACTTCCAGTTCGGCTTGATGGTGACCCGATAGTTCTTCCGATCCGTGGTCTGGATCGACTCCGCCATTTCGTCGTGCGCTGTGCCGTCGGCGTCGTAATATTTCAGGCCCGCGAACAGTCGGTTCACCACACGGCCACCCATGTTCTCGTTGGTGTTGGTAGGTACCAACGGATTCTGTGGCTCGCCGCCGTTCACGGTGACGATGTCGGCGTCGGCACCGCTGTCTGACGAACAGGCGGCCAGTCCGAGGCTTGTGGCCAGAAGCACAGCCGCGGTCAGCGCCATCGCTCTGTGGAATCTCAACGCATTCTCCCGGTGCGTGAAGGGGGACACTAACGACAGGCGCGCGAGGTCCATCAGGCACGCCACCACGATCCGCCTTGGGTGTTCGCAGAGTATCCACCCCGGCAGACACTGTCATCGGATCGACCCGAGTTCATTCCACTTGCTACCGATCCGGCAACATCACCGAAACACACCAAAACTCACGGGAAATTGACCTATTCGCCGCAACATCGCCTCCGTCGAGGCCATCCATGGACCGCGGACCCGCCGCCGCGGTGCCGATCGCGTACTGCGTGATGGTATCGAAACCCGATGCACAGACCGGACGCGGCTCAGGTCACAGTTGATTACTGTCGAACTTGGCTGCGTCGATTCGTGCGCTCAGGCTACGTGGAAAGAAGAGACGACATGACCGAAACCGCCGACCACAGGGACTCGTACCCGCCGACCGCGGCGTTCGCCGCCGCGGCGAACGCCGATGCCACGCTCTACCAGCGGGCGACGGCCGATCGCGATGCGTTCTGGGGTGAGCAGGCTGATCGGCTGCAGTGGCATCGACCGTTCGACCGGGTACTGGACTGGAGTGCCGCGCCGGTGGCGAAATGGTTCGTCGG